>JAPOPW010000076.1 GCA_026712715.1 Immundisolibacterales bacterium
CACTGAAATGCCCCTCTCCCCCGCTCCACACCGACCCTCCGGGCCATCAACCGCCGACCGACCTCTCGAAAACGCTCCGAAGAAAGCGAAACAACGCGCCAGAAAACAAAATCGCGACCTTCATGCAACATGCGGGCTAGAGTTTGCGCATTTTGTGTGACACTGCGGGCGGGCTCGACCGCATGTATTCGGCCGCGCGCGTCAAGTTGCCCAGACGCGCCACTTGGCAGAACGCGCGAAGCTGCGCGATCCGGTCGCTCAGCCCGTGCGCGACGGTCCCGCGGCCATGCCGCGCGCACGGCTTCTTCACCGCGCCCCCAACGCCGGCCGTGAGCGCCATTCGCCTGGTTCGCCTCCCAGTCCTCTTTGCGCCGAATGCACCCGGTCCGCGCCCTGCGGGCGATGCCCGAGCTGTCCGTCGCCCCTGAGCGTGCATCCCGCGCCAGGTCCCGGTGGCCGCGCTCCATCAGCGCGAGCGCCTCGTCGATGCGCCGACGCGTCCTCGCCTGAAGGTCCCCGCAGGGATGCCACTCCGCCGCCGTCCGCGCCGCGCCGAACAGCTCCCCCGCAATCTCGCGCGCCGACTTCCCCGCCAGACGCCCGTCTAGCGCCCTCAGCAGCTCGTGATGGCCTCCTCCCGGACCCGCCCTCGCCCTGTGCCCGGCTCTTGTCGAACAGCAATCGGAATCCGTAGCCCACCTTGTGCCACGGCGTGACGACCAGCCCCAGCGTCAGGAGCACCCCCGTCCCGCCGAGGATTCCGAGCATCGGCGGTCCCCCGGCGAATGCATTGACGGAATCAAATACCCTGTTCCGTCGGTCCATTGCTCCCTCCAAGAAAGTCGCCGAGGCGGTCATGTCCGACGGGAGGGCTAGCTCACCCGACGCGACGTGATCACGCGTTGGGCGATCGTCCGGAACGCCCGGCCAAGCGCCGGACCGTCCGCGGCATGGAAGTAGAAAATTGCGCGGTCAGCGCTGGCGGTCCCGGGCGCGCCGTAGCACTCGACGAGGGCATCTCGCCAGCGGGCGTTGACGCTCGCCATCGCGCCGATCGTGTAGAACGGCGCTCCGGTGGTCCCCGTCACGCGCCGATCGGGGTAGTAGTATCCTTGCGCCTTTTCCCCCGGTCCGAGCTGTCCGTGCACGGCATTTCCGATCGCTGCCTTCTTCTATTCTCGGGGATTGCGAGTAAATTGTGCGTATTCTTTATGATCGAAATAGTGTCGTTTTCGTGCATATTGCAATGAATTTGCAACGCTGAACTGAATCGCCGACGCAATCGCCGCGCGTGAGGCCCGAATCGGGGCGGGCTCCTGCGGGTGCCGCGCGGCGTTGGCGAGCAGGTTGTTCAGACCCTGCACGATGCGCCGGCGGTTGGCCATCACGGGCGGCAGGTCGCCCGGCAGGTCGATGAGCACGCTGTGCCGCGCGCCGCCGGACAGAAATGTGCTCCGCGCCCGGTCCACCAGTGCGGCAACCTCCGAGCGCTCGGGCGCGACCGAGAGCGTGCCCGCCTCGATGCGCCCCGTATCGAGCAGGTCGCCGATAAGTGTCGGCACGACGCCGCGCCGGGCGCCGACGTCCACGGGCGAGCACGGCTGCCCGGCGCGTCCCGGTCAGCGTAGCGCGCGCCGGGGCCGCCGGGAACGGACGTGGCGATACCGCAAGAGCTGCGCCCGGGGCGGTGCCTCGGGCGCCGGGGGCCGCGGCCCGCGCCGCGACGGCCGCACGGCAGTGACGTCAGGTGACGTCAGGCCTTGCCATGCGGTAGCCAACGCCGCGCACGTTGAAGATCCAGGTCGGGCTCTGGGCGTTCTCGGCGAGCTTCGCGCGGAGCTTCTTCACGAAGTTGCGCACGAGATTGACGTCGCCCGCCTCGCTCGCGCTCCAGAGCTTGCGCACCAGGGTATCGTAGGTCACCACCCGTCCCGCCTCGAGCGCGAGCACGCGCAGGAGATCGAACTCCGTCGCGGTCAGCTCGACCTCGCGCCCGTCCACCGTCACCCGGCGCTTCTCGTAGTGGATGGCGAGCGCGCCGAGCGCGAAGGGCTCGGGGCGGGCGACGCGGCGCAGCGCCGCGCCCACCCGGGCGGTCAGCTCGGTCGGCGAGAAGGGCTTGACGATGTAGTCTGCGGCGCCCGCCTTGAGGGCTTCGGCGATGGTCTCGTCGCGGCCGTAGCCGGAGATGAAGACCACCGGCAGATCGGCGAGCTCGGGGACGCTCGCCATCAGCTCGATGCCGTCGGTGCCCGGCAGCACGAGGTCGAGCAGAACGAGATGGGGCCGCTCGGTGCGCAAGATGTGCGAGAGCTCCGCGTGCCCGCGCGTCACCAGCGCGGTGTATCCCGCGCGGGTGAGCGCGTCGCGCACGAAGCGCAGCGTCTGCGGGTCGTCGTCGACGACCAGGATGCGCGGGGACTCGCCCGTCTTGGAGGTCGGGCCGGGCACCCGGGGGCCGGCGGCCTGAGCGGCGCGGGCATCCTCGACCACCGGCACGGTGAAGGTGAAGCGCGCGCCCCGGCCGGAGCCGGCGCTCTCGGCGCGGATGCGCCCCCCGTGCGCCTCGACGAGCCCCTTGCAGATGACGAGCCCGAGGCCCGTGCCCGCGACCGTCCGCGCGCCGCTCGCGCCGGTGTACTTGCGAAACAGCTGCGGCAGCACCTCGGGCGCGACGCCCTTGCCCTCGTCGCAGACCGAGACCGCGACGTGGACGCCGTCGCGCACCGCCTCGACCCGGATCGGGGCGGACTCCGGCGAGTGCCGCGCGGCGTTGGCGAGGAGGTTGTTCAGCACCTGCACGATGCGCCGGCGGTCGGCCATCACCGGGGGCAGATCGCCCGGCAGGTCGATGCGCACGTTGTGCGGAGCGCCCCCGGAGAGGAAGGTGTTGCGCGCCCGGTCGACCAGCGCGGCCACCTCGGAGCGCTCGAGCGCGACCGAGAGCGTGCCCGCCTCGATGCGCCCCGCATCGAGCAGATCGCCGATGAGCCCGCGCATGTGCGCGGCCTGCTCGTGGATGATGCGGTAGAACTCGTGACGCTCTGCCGGGTCGAGCTCGGCCGACTCCTCGAGGAGCGTGGAGGCCGAGCCCTTGATCGACGTGAGCGGCGTGCGCAGCTCGTGGCTCACCAGCCCGAGGAACTCCGCGCGCGAGCGCTCGAGCTCCTGGAGCGGCGCGAGGTCCTGCACGGTGACCACCGTCGAGGCGACCTCGCCCTCGTCGGTGTGGATCGGGGTCGCGTTGAGGAGCACCGTGACGCTTCGCCCGTCGGGAACCGTCAGCACGGCCTCCTCGGCGCGGATCGCGTTCGCGGTGCCGAGCGTCTGCGCCAGTTGGTCGAGCCGGAACTCGCGCCCGTCCGACAGGTGCCAGGCGGCAGTGTGCAGCAACTCCTCGCTCGGGTGGCCCGCCGAGCGCAGGGGCTCGACGATGCGCCGCGCCTCGCGGTTGAACGACACCGCGCGCCCGGTCCGTGCATCGAACACCGCGACGCCGACCGGGGAGGTCTCGACCAGGGCCTCGAGGTCCGCGCGCGCGCGCTGCTCGTCGCGGTGGGTGCGGGCGTTGGCGATTGCGGCCGCGGCCTGCGAGGCGAACAGCGCCATCACCTCCTGGTCCTCGTCGGTGAACGCGGGCCCCGTCTCCTTCTCGCCGAGGAAGAAGGTACCGACCTGCGCGCCGCGGTGGCGCATCGGCGTGCCCTGAAAGGCCCTGATGCACACCCCGTCGGTGGAAAAGCCGAGTCCGCGCACATAGGCGGGCATGTCCGCCACCCGCAACGGCGAGGGCAGGTCGCGCAGCACCTCGAACACCTGCAAGCTGTCCGCCCACGCCCGCACCTGGCGTTCCTCCTCGGGCGTGAAGCCGGAGAACACGACATCCTCGGGCTGACCCGTATCGCCGATGGTGGTGACGATGGCGTAGCGTGCACCGGTCAGCGCGCGGGCGCCCTCGGCGCTCTCGCGCATCACCGTGGCGACGTCGAGTTTCGCGCTGATGCGCAGGATGGCGGCGGTGAGCGCGGCAATCCGCTCGCGCAGGATCTCGATGTCCCGGCCCTGGTCGCCGGTTTCGCTCATATGGGTGTTCCCCCCCGGATGCGGCCCGATTCCGCCCTCGAACGGACCGCCCCCGAGGACCCGGGGGCGCGGTTGCGCAGAGCGTCATCCCGCCCGAGCCGGCGATCGGGTCGGATCGTAACCAATGCACGGCGACATGGACAATTTGGCGGGCTCGCGAAAAGAGTCCCCGGGAGTGATTCTCCGCCCCGTACGTCACCGAGCGCGCGGCGATGGGTGCCGGCGGTCGCGCTGCGCGGCCGCGTCGCGGGGGCGGCGGCGGGCGGTTCGGCGCGGCGGCGTTGACCTGCACGGCCACCTCCACCTTCGCCTTGTCCCGAGGCCGCCGGGCCCGCGCCGGCAGCACCGCCACGCCGTAGTGGTGGGCCAGGTCATGATAGGTCGGGTTGATGTCCGGCTCGTAGCGGTGAGCGCGGCTCACGGCCGAGCGCAGATTGTCCGGTACCACCAACTCCGGACACCCCCCGAAGAACTCGAGCGCGCGAACATGCGATGCCGTCCAGTCGGGAAGGGTCTGCGTCCAGGTTGCCTCGGCGAAGGTGTAGCTCGACGCCGCGAGCACCGCGACGAAAACCTGTGCCTGGCGCTCCTCGCCGGTCTCGCGGTCCACCACCGCGACGGTCTGCCCGGCGTAGTCGACGAACATCTTCTCGCCCGCACGGTGCTCCTGGCGCATCACCACGTCGAGCGTCCCCGCGAACGCCCGGTACCGCTCGCAGAACTGGCTGTACTGCAGCCCCTCGGGGTGGGTCGCCTTGTACTGGTGCCATAGCAGCGTGAGCGTCACCCCCTTGCGACGAAGCTCGCGGTGAATCTCATCCCACTGCGGCAACGGGCTCGAAGTGCCCTTCGGCGGCGCCGGCGACATCAACAACCGCCGCTGAAGCGCCGCGTCGTCAAGCGACTCGGGCAACGGCCAGGTCAGCCCCTGAAGCTCGGCGCGGCGTACGTAATCGCCCGCCGTCGTAGGCGACACCCCAACGCTACGGGCAATCGCCCGGACGCTCATTCCCGCGGCGTGGTACAGCCGCAGAGCCTCTCGTACCTTGCGCATGGACAACCTCCGGTTCGCCACCGTGGTCCCTCCCCGAAAACCAGGAAGGATCCCACCGTCGGCGGGTTGTCTTGCGTCGCTCAGCTCCGGGGGTCAGACCCCCCAAACCGATCCGGTGAACATCCCGACCGAGGTCGGTCTGCCACCGCAATCACTGTCCACTTGGTCCGGAATCGGTGTCCAGTTTCCACCGGAATCAGTGTCCACTTCGCTCCGGAATACGCATTCTTCGGCACGTGCCAGTCCTGGGTGTTCTGGTATCGGTCCTGTGGCATCGCATCATCAAATCCGACAGAGATCTGAACGCCGTGAAGTTCGAGATCATCCACGAACTCGAGCAATCGCTTCCGGCGTCGCTCTATGTGCACGAGTGGCGGCTTGCCGAGCAGGGACGCGGAAGGGTCTATCGCTCCGTGACCGACATCGAGCGGTGGATTACGCTGGCCTTCCTCGGTCTGCACGTTGTTCTCTTCATCGTTCTCGCGGGGAGCGCCCTGCACGGATCGAACCCGTAACGGCCCGGTTTCGACGAAGCCGCGTCGAGGAAGCCGCGAGGAGCCGCCGGTCGCCGGGGGTCCATACCCAACGGCGTCGCGCACGTTTCGCGCGACGACGCAGCTTCAGAATCGAACGTCGCCGGCGTCCTTCGCCGCCTCGATCACGTCGGGCGCCCGGCTATGGTGCTCGATCCATGTCCGGACCGCGCGAGAAATCCATCCGGCGACTTCGAGAACGCGCTCGTGGTCCGCGGTCGGATCACGCACGAAAATCGGCTAGTGATGGGCGATCCGGTTGTGCAAGATCCGCAAAGCGTCGAGGGGGCCGTGCGCCTGCCTTCGGGTCAGCGTCGCGCGGTGCGCGAACGCCCCGCGCAACGCCGCTCGCCACAGCGTCATCTCGTAGTTCGCCTTGCGCCCGGCTTCGCCCCGACCACCGGGACCGAGCAGCGAGACCCGGAACCCGAACGACAGCGCCGTCACGACCCGGGGCGTATCGTCTCCGCGGCCGTCACGTGCAAGCTCCGATCTCGCGCCCGCGATCCGCACCACGGCGCCCCGATCGAGGCCCGCGCCCGGGTGGTCGTAACATGCCGGGCCATATCGTTCGGCGAGCCGGCGGTGCATGGCGTTGCGCAATGCCAGTTCCAGTCCCTGCAACGGCCCGTAGAATGCCGAACTGACCGCGGTGTTCCAGGCGTGGAGCCGAATGGCACTTGCCCGATATCTCCCGGCGGCGTCGAGATACGTGCTCAAACGCTCGTGCGAGAGCGCCGCCTCCAGCTCGTCGAGGGCCTCGTCGGTGTAGGAGAAGGTCTTGACGCGTAGGTCCCGATCCACCATATGGGCCTCGTACACCCCGGACCCGCCTCTGCCGCATGGTATGCGCCCGGGGTTTTTTTGTTGTCCGAGTCCGACCCCGGTCAAGCCGGATTCCGACTGCCGATGGCCCCGTTTGCTCGAAGTCCTCGCCGGGAGACCGCCCTGCGGGCCTTCCTTGCGTCCTCCTCCACCTTGCGGAATTCCGGCCCCTTCGGCACGAGCGAGCGCGCCTGGCGCATCGCGTCTCGTAGCGATTCGTATATCCCCAGCCGATGCCAGCAGTCGTACGCGCCGGACGGTTCGGGACCGCGTCTCCTGCCGTCGGCGTCGAACGGGCAGTGCGCGCACTCGTGCAGGTGCACCGTGACGTCGTGCGCGCTGTACGCGCGCGCCGTCCAGTTCTCGTAGGCGTAATAGCGCTTCATCGCGACTTCCTCGCTGCTCGACGACGGCATTCTCCCCGCGCGGGCGCCCGTCGCAAGGCGCCCGCGTTGGGATCTCGACCGCCGCCCACGCATCAGCCCCCGGTGTAGAGCTACCGCTCCCTTCCGGAAACGTCAATCCGGGTTCGGCCCCGGAAACGCCCCCCGAGATGCGCGAGTGCCGTGCATCGCCGCGGCCGACATCGCCCTTGATGCGGCGCCGACCGCGCCCGACTCCGCCGCCGGCCCGTCGGCGGTCGACGAGGCGGTCGACGCGGCGTGTCAGGCGCCGGCCGGAACCGGCGGGTCCGGGGGGCCGTTCGGCTCGGCGGGGGGGGGCGCACGCCGAAGGGGGAGGGCAGCGCAGGCGAAGGGCGAGCCCGGGACGGCGGACGGGGCGTGTGCGTCCACGGCCTCCCGGGCGTTCGTCCTCGCCCGAGGAAGGGGCCCATGCGCCACCACGCCGCCGTTGCCGACGCTGTACCCGCCGCGAGAGGCTGGGGCGCAAGCATCAGCTCAACCACGCCCATGTCGTGTTCCGGGTCGCCAGCCGGCTCATCCGGCACGCGCGGATCCTCGATGCCGTCGAGGGAATTCTCGGACCCGACATCCTGTGCTGGAACTCGACCTTTTTCACCAAAGAGCCGCGCACGCCCTCCTACGTGAGCTGGCATCAGGACCTCAGGTACTGGGGCCTTTCGGGCGACTCACTGGTGTCGGTGTGGGTGGCGCTCGGACGCGTCACCGAGGCGCACGGCTGCATGCGCTTCGTGCCCGGCAGCCACCGGCTCAAGCTGCTCGAGCATCGTGACACCTACGATGGGGAGAACTTCCTCACCCGCGGTCAGGAGGCGGTGTACGAAATGGACGAGAGCCGGACCGTGAAGGTAGAGCTCAGGGCGGGCGAGGCTTCGCTCCACGACGGGAGGCTCCTCCACGCTTCGTCGCCCAATGTTTCCGACGAGTGCCGGATCGGCTACGTCATCGACTACATCTCCCCCGGCATGCGTCCGGTCGTGGCCGCGCGCGACTCCGCGCTCCTCGTGCGGGGCGAGGACCGCTACGGTCACTTCGAGCTGGTGCCGCCGCCGGAAGACGATCTGACGCCCGATGCGCTCTCCTGGCACCGGCGCATCCTGAGCGCGCAGGCTGAGACGCTCTACCAGGAGCCGCGCCCGCCCTGAGCGGCTCGAACGAACGGGCGTGGCAAAGGCGGCGCGGGCCCTTGCCGAGACCTATCGCCTCGCGTCATGGATGGTCATCGGCACCTGGTCGGCGGGGGAGAGTTCCTCCGCGGCAAACCGCCCGTTGCGGTCCTCCCTCAGCTCGTGATTCACCCGCTGTCCTTCGTGCAGCGTCCCGAGCCGTCCGCTCGACAGCCGAGATGTGAGCGAACGCGTTCATCGACCCGTCCTCCGGCGCGATGAACCCGTCGACCTTGGTGGCGTGGAACCACTTGACGGTTCCGGTCCGCATCGTTCCCCTCTCCTTTGGGGTGGCCTGCGGTCGGAAGTGTGTGGTCGGGTCCGGCGTTCGTCCGGTTATTCCACTTCAGCCGCGCGCGCCGTCCGCCCGTAGAATCCGACGCGCTCGGCATCGCTCATCGTGAAACCGGGGGTCTCGTAGTAGGAAAATACGGCGACGATCCGGGGCCGATCGCCCTCGACCGGCGTCACCCGGTGCGCAGTGTTCTTGCCCTTGAAGACGTTGAGCGTGCCGGGTTGGAGCGGAAGTGTCTGCACGCGTTCGTCCTGGCCGGCAAGCAGACGCGCGACCCCGTCGTGGTTCGGATCCGAGTCGCTGCGGAGGGCGCTTCGATACTGGAACTCGCCTCCCGAGCGAGGCGCCTCAAGCAAGACGGTGGTGGTGAACTCCGCCCGGTCGAAGTGCCAGTTGAGCCGCTCCCCCTCGTGGTAGGCCATGACGTTGATGCGGCCAAGCGGGTCAGCCATCGGGTAGAGCCTGGACTTCCCCATTGCCGCGGCGAGGAAGTCGATGAGCGGCTGCCACTCGTAGATCCGGGTGATGACGCTCTCCGGGATCTGGTCCGCGCAGATCGTGTGGTTGACGGTGGTGAAGCGCCCCAAGGCCGGATGGTCCGGAGCGAGGCCGTCAATCTCGTCGTCGAAGTAGATGTTGTGATCCCGGGAGTGGGTAAAGGCGGCGGCGTCGAGGACCGGTGCCACCTCGGCAACAACCCTCCTGAGAGCCTCGGGTCGGATGAACGCGTCGACACTGAACATCCCGGCGTCGCGAAGCTCCTCGCGACAGCGCGCGACCAGCGCCTGACCCGCCGCCCCGCCCAAGTCATCGAGTGGCCAGCGGTCAAGGTCGAGGCTCTGTCTCATGAGCCCTCCTGGAGGACGCGCCTGGGCGGCCAGCGGGGAATGCCGGAGAGAGTCGTCGTCGCCTTGCTCGCTCGCCGCGCCGCGACGTGCAGACGAGGCTCAGGCCACGGCGACGGCGTCGATCTCTACCTTCCACTCGGGCCGTACGAGACCGGCGACCACGATGGTGGTCGAGGCGGCCTTGTGATCGGCACCCAGGTGCCGTCGGCGGGCGGCCGCGAGAGCCGGCACATGGGCGGCGTCGAGCATGTAGGTGATGGTTCTCACGATATTGCCGGCAGACATCTGCGCGTCGGCGAGTACGGCCTCGATGTTGAGCCACACACGCTCGATTTGCGCCTTCACGGTCTCTGGAACACCGCCGTCGGGATCGACGCCCACCTGCCCCGATATGTGCAGCAAACGCGAGACGTTCACGGCCTCGACGCCGTGGTCGTAGTGGCCGAACGGCGCGGCGATGGCGCTCGGATTGTATGTCTTCAGCACGGTGACCTCCCCGACTTCGATGCGCACGATTCGCGCGCTGCTTGCTGTTCCGCAGCCGGCATCAAAGTTCGACGCCGATCAGCGCCCCGTCACTTTATCGCCCTCCGGTGATCCGCGCGTCGGGGTGGTGCTCCGGGACCTGGCCCCCGCGCTCGAGGTGGAGGTCGGAGAGGATCTGGATCTTCACCGATTGAAGCTCAAGGTCTCGATCTCCTTCCCCTCAATCCGCGCGATCGTAAGCCGCCCGTACCCCCGTTCGGTGATGTGGACCCCGGTATCGATCCCGAGGACGTTCTCGTGCCACGTGGGTTCGCGCACCGGCGTGTGTCCGGTGACGACGCACCGTACGCCTTCGACCGGGCCCAGGTGTTCGTTTCCGGTCTCTCCGATCTCCCGCTGCACGAGACCGTGCCGGACCCGGCTCCACAAGGCCCGGGTGCGGGTGAGGTGGCTCAGGTCTTCGTCCCCGTTCACCCACTCCTCGAGGTCATGCCAGCGTCCGTGCACGGGGGCGGCATGCACCAGCCCGACCGGCCCGTGCCCCGTCTCCACCCGCGCGCAGAACGGCAAGGCGCCCAAGGCCTCAATCCAGGCGTGCGCGCTCTGTTCCCGGCTCGTTGCCCGCCACCAGTCGCCGCCGTTCATCATCCAGAGTGACCAGGCGTCGTTGGTCCACCTCTGGAGCCTCCGGCGCGGGCCTTCGACCAGTGCAGTGAGCATCATCTGCTCGTGGTTCCCACGAAGGACGAGGTCGAATCGTGCGGATGGGTCGGTGCCCCCAATCCAGTCCTTCGCTGCCCATGAGTCCGGTCCCCGGTCGACGAGGTCCCCCAGGCTGAACACGCGGTCGTGCTCGCCCACCTCGAGCTCGGCAAGTGCCCGGCGAAGCGTCCCGAAATGCCCGTGTACGTCACCGACGACGAGGTCCCGGCCCCGGCGGTTGCGCTCGAGTCGGGGGGAGAGGTTCGTGCCGGGCGGGGCGAAGATGTGCGTCTTCATGTTTCGGGCGTTCGCATTGTCGGGCACGACCTCCAGGACCGCTGCCACCATTCGCTCGCCGTCGATTCGAAAGCCCGCGCATCGGCTTCGATGGCATCCACGAGCCTCGCCCCAAGTCCCCGGGAACGATGCTGCGCGGCGACTGCGAGCGAACGGAGCGGCGCGTTCGAACCGTACACCTCCAGGCCTGCGACACCGACGAGGTCTCGGCCCTTGGTGGCGACGACGAACGCGTCGAGCATGGCGGCGTCCAGGTCTTCCACCGGCAGCCCGGCTGCGGTGGGCAGCCCGGCGATGGCAACGAGTTCCTCGCGCCGCGCCGGTCTTGGTTCAAGCGCGGGCAGGGCACCATCGGGCTCGAGCTTCTCGAAGACCTCGGCAGCGTCGATACGCTCATCGCGGGCCTCTCGGGAGGTCGCCTTCTCTGGGGCACCGCAATCGCGCTCAAGGCGGCCAATCCCGAGCTCCGGGTCATCGGAGTGTCGATGGAGCGGGGCCCGGCCATGATCGAGAGCATTCGGGCCGGACGCCCGGTGCCGATGACCGAGGAGCCGAGCCTCGCCAACAGCCTCGGCAGCGGCATCGGGATGGACAACCGCCACACCTTCGAGCTGATGCGGCGGGTCGTGAACGACTACGTGCTCGTGAGCGAGCGGGAGACCGCCGTGGGCATGGCGCACCTCTTCCGACACGAACGCCTCATCGCCGAGGGCGGTGCGTCGGTGGGCGTGGCGGCGATGCTCGCAGGACGCCTCTCCGGGCTGCACGGAAACGTCGCCTGCATCATCAGCGGCAACAACGTGGACATGGACGCGTATCTCCGGGTCATCAATGGAAGCTCGTTCGAGGAGGACGGAGACTGAGCGCAGCTCGCGTGCCGTGCCGGTCGGGAGGAAAGCGAATGTCAGTGCTCGTGTTCCCGATCGTCAAGCGTTTACTCGTCGGTCACGCATCCGCGCGAGGCGTCGGACACGTTCTTGATGTACTTGTACAACGTACCCCGTGTCTCCTTGAAGGCGGGCATGGTCCAATTCTCGCGCCTTCGCTCCATCTCGCCCGGAGGGACGTCGACTGCGATGGAGTTCTCCTCGGCGTCGATCGCAATCACGTCACCAGACTCGATCAGCCCGATTGGCCCGCCTTCCTGCGCCTCGGGCACCACGTGCCCGACGAGGAAACCATGCGAGCCCCCGGAGAACCGGCCATCGGTTATCAGCGCGACGTCGGAACCCAGCCCGGCTCCCATGACCGCCGATGTCGGAGTCAGCATCTCCGGCATTCCCGGCCCGCCCTTCGGCCCTTCGTAGCGGATGACGATCGCATCGCCCTTGACGATCTTCCCGTCCTCAAGGGCCCGCAGCATGTCCTCCTCCGAATCGAAGACGTTGGCCGGACCCTGAAAGCGCAGCCCCTCCTTGCCGGTGATCTTCGCCACTGCGCCGCCCGGAGCGAGATTGCCCCGAAGGATGCGGATATGCCCGCTCTCCTTGATGGGGGCATCGACCGGATGGATGATGCGCTGTCCATCGACGAGCGGCGCCGCATCGTCCAGGTTCTCGGCAATGGTCCGGCCCGTGCAGGTCAAGCAGTCTCCGTCGACAAGGCCCTCGGAGAGGAGGTACTTCATGACCGCCGGCACTCCTCCGACGCGATGCAGATCCTCCATGACGTGCTTGCCGCTCGGCTTCAGGTCGGCGATGTACGGGATCCGGTCACTCACCGACTGGAAGTCGTCGACCGTGAGGTCGACATCCACCGCCCGTGCCATCGCAATGAGGTGGAGCATCGCGTTGGTGGAGCCGCCGAGCGCCATGACCATCACCATCGCGTTCTCGAACGCGGCCCGGGTCATGATGTCACGCGGCTTGATGTCCTTCTCCATGAGCGCACGCACGGCGGCCCCGGCGCGCCGGCATTCCTCGACCTTGGCGGGATCCGTCGCCGGGGTAGACGAACTGTAGGGAAGCGACATGCCCATCGCCTCGATCGCGGTGGCCATGGTGTTCGCGGTGTACATGCCGCCGCACGCCCCCGGACCCGGGCAAGCGTTGCGCACGATCTCGGACCGTTCGCCTTCATCGATGCTGCCGGCTAGATACTCGCCGTAGCTCTGGAACGCGTTGACAATGTCCACGACCTGACCGCTCGACGTGCGCCCTCCGCGGATGGTCCCGCCGTAGACCATGATCGAGGGCCGGTTGATGCGGCCCATCGCCATCACGCATCCAGGCATGTTCTTGTCGCACCCTGGAAGTGTGACGAGGCCGTCGTACCACTGGCCGCGGGTCACTGTCTCGATCGAGTCCGCAATGAGGTCGCGCGATTGGAGCGAGAACGACATCCCTTCGGTTCCCATCGACATGGCGTCGGATATCCCGACGGTGTTGAAGCGCATCCCCTTGACCCCGAC
Organism: Immundisolibacterales bacterium; assembly: GCA_026712715.1. Taxonomy (GTDB): domain Bacteria; phylum Pseudomonadota; class Gammaproteobacteria; order HK1; family HK1; genus JAJDXW01. Next base: position 13,122 of record JAPOPW010000076.1, read on the forward strand.
CGACTCGATCCCCTCCTTCACCGTTTCCGCAAGCTCGAGCAGGTGCATGTTGCACGGGTTGCCCTCGTACCAGATGCTGGCGATGCCGATCTGCGCCTTTTCGAAATCGGCCTCGTTGAATCCGGTCGCGAAGAGCTGCGCCTGCGAAGCCCCTTGTGATTTGGGCTGCGTGATGCGCGAGCTGAAAGGGTTGATTGTTCTTGCCACGTTCAGGTCCTTGTCGGGTACCGCTCCACGGTAATTTTGACCGGTTCAAGCGGCTTGAGCGAGGCCGGTGGAGCACGGGCGAGCGACGTTGCCGCAGTCCTTGCTGGCGAGACTACCGCGCGTTGACCCGCTGCCCAGCCGGAATCCGTTCTGTTCGGCAAGGCTTGGAATCGTTCGCCGCAATCCCTCTCCGCAGACAACGACCGCTACCAACTACCTCAGCTGGCTGTCCTTGTTCCCCCGACAGTTGTACCCCGCGTACAGCGTCTCCTCCCCATCGCGCCCGCTCTGACACGCGACGCAAAGGCGCACCCCGGGCAGCGCCTCGCGGCGCCCTGCCGGGATCTCGGCGCCGCACTCCTCGCACTCGAACAGAAGGGCGCATCGTTGCCGCCTAGTTTCACCCGGGGGACATCGCCGACGACGGGGCGTTCTGGGGTGAAGTCGACAAGGACTGAGGGCAAGGGTCCATGCTGCCGCCGAAGCTCGTCGGCAGCGATGTGCCGATCGACGTCATCTTCGAGGAAGGCCACTGGTCGCTCGAAGACATCGAGATCCTTCATACCCCCGGCCATACCGACGGCAGCGTCTGCTTCTTCTACCGCTCGCCGACGGGCAAGTCGTACCTCTTCACCGGCGACACCGTCTTTCAGTGGAACGGGCGGTGGGCGACCTTGGTCCTTCGCAACGCGGGCGGAAGCAACGAAGCGCTCGGCGAGAGCCTGCTCCGTCTGCGAGACCTCGAGCCCGATGTCGTCTTGTGGAGCGGCTTTGTCGGCGACGTGTCGTTCGCCGAGGTCACGCGCGAAGAGTGGCAGACGGCCATCGACCAGGCGTCCTGGCAACTGAACAGGCGCGGCTGACCGGGCAGAGCGACCGTGCAGGCTGGAGATCGGGCTTCGTCCGGTACTCGCCAGGCGAGGCTTCGCGAAGACCCCGGTTCGTTCTTTGTGATCCGTCCCGTGCCAGACATGCACAGGGAGAACGCAAGACGAAGAAGTCGGACATCGCTGCCCATGTGGCGGACAAGACCAAGGTCTCGAAGTGGGACGCGGAGGCTGCAGTCAACGCCTTTCTCGGGGTCATCACGGACGGACTTGCGAGGGGGGAGTCGGTCAGCATCGCAGGCTTCGGGACGTTCACAGTTAAGCACCGCCCGGCACGGCAGGGACGCAATCCCCGCACCGGAGAGCCCATCGAGATTGCTGCGTCGAGCGTTCCTTCGTTCAAAGCGGGGAAGGGACTTCGCGACGCCGTGAGCCAGCTCCTGCACGCCCCATGGTGCGCCTGTCCTTCCGCCTCGCTGCTTCCCTTGCCGGCTGCAGCGGCTCGACCGGGACCGCGTATGCGAAGTGCGACCACTTCACCCCCTTCGGTGCCCCGGCTGGGTGTGCTGTAGCCGTGTTTCCTGCTTCATTTCGCGATCCTGCCGCCTGGACCGGTACGTACCCAGCACATCGGGTCTCTCGACTGGCAGTTCCAGTCAATTCACAGATTGCTCGCAGGGAGGACTGGTTGTCGTGGGCGGTTCACGCGAGATCACGCTCGCCGCCTCGAGCGGGTTCGATGCCTGTTTCCGCGAGGTCATCGCGCACCGCCGCGCGGCGCCGCCCGACGACATCTTGAGCGCGCTCGTGCAGGTGGAGGAAGAGGGCGACGTCCTCAACGAGCGCGAGATGCTGAACATCCTCCGCCTGCTCCTCGTCATCGGGAACGAGACCGCCACCAACCTCATCAGGAACGGGGAACGATCGACGAGGACCTCTGTTGGCAGAACGACCGAGCCCGAATTCCCTACTGATCAGGAGCGACCCGGGCGCGGGATCAGTTCGACACGGCTCGTCGACACTCGGTCGATGAACGCCGCATCATGCTCTACGAACACGAGCGTCGGCGTATTGCGCAGCACGGCGTCTTCGATGAGTTCGCGCGCGTCGACGTCGATGAAGTTTAGAGGCTCGTCCCAGATCAGGAGATCCGCGGGTGTCGCAATCGACCGAGCGATCTCGAGCTTGTTCTGCTGCCCGAACGACATCGACTCGATTGGCTGCTCCAGGACGGATTCCGATACCCCGAGCGACGCCATGTCGGAACGCAAGCGCGTTTCGTCGATGCCGTCACCGGCGAGCCGCTCGCGAAGGGACCCGCGGGTCCACCGCGGCTGTTGGCGCGCGTGGGCGACGGTGACGAAGGCCGGTCGGAAAAGGCTGCCTTCGAAGGCGAGCGCCTCACCGGCGATGAGGTCCGCGAGGCTCGTCTTGCCGCACCCGTTGGGTCCCACGATCGCAAGCCGATCGCCAGGGTAGACTCGGAAGCTCACTGGCTCGAAGAGCGGGCCGCCGCGGTGCACAACGAGGTCGGTGGCCGTGACGAGCGCACGGGAATGCCTGGCATCCGGGCACCCGATCTTGAGTGGGTAAGCCTTCTCGGTGTCCACGAGCGTCGCCCGTCGCGCTTCCACCGACCTCTCCGCGCGCCGCTCGGTGACGAGGGCCCGTTTCATCTGGCGGGCCGCCCGTGCACCGATCGCGCCCTTGTTGGCGTGGGCAGTCTTGTCCGATTCGCGCTTCATCGCCCACGCCCTTCGGTCCCGGGCCGAGGCCCCGAGGCGGGCGACCTCCTTCCTGAGCTCCGCATTCCGGAACTCCTGCGCGGCCAGGCGTTGGCGAAAGTGCTCGCGCCAGACAGTGAACCTCGTGCGCTCCGTCTCCACCGTGTCGCGATTGAGCGCGATCACCTGATCGATGCATGCATCGAGGAAGGCGCGGTCGTGCGACACCAGCAGGAACCCTGGCCTTGAGCGGAGATACGCCGCGAGGTGGGCGCGTCCCGCGCGGTCGAGGTGATTCGTCGGTTCATCAATGAGGACGAATCCCTCATCCCGGGCGAACAGGCCCGCGAGCAGGCACCGCGTGCGCTCCCCACCGCTCAGGTCCCGAAACGGGCGCTGCCACACCGCGGCACCGACGTCGAGCGCGGCGAGCTCGCGGGCGATGTCCGCGTCGATTCCGTAGCCGCCGGCATCCTGGAATCGGGTTTGCAGGGCGCCGTAGCGCTCAAGGGAGTCCTCGTCACCGATGTCGAGGAGACGGTCCATCTCCGCTTCCCACTGGCGGAACGCGCCAGCCGCGTCCCTTGCGGCCTCGAAGGCCGAAACGGCAGAGCTCGACGGCATGCAGGGGAAGCGCCGGGTGACAACGGCGCGCTCGATGCCGCCTCGGTCCGGCGTGAGCTCGCCGTGAATGAGCCGAAGCAGCGTCGTCTTGCCACGACCGTTCCTGCCGACGAGGGCCGACCGCCGACCGGTGTCGATGACCAGATCAAGATCCGTGAAGACGTTCTTCTCCGAGCCGTCGTAACCGAACGACAGCCCGCGGCAGACGATTGTGGACATGCGCGGCACTCCAGAGAAACCGAAGGGGAGGTTCCTGGATCAGTTGCGCATGCTTCCTCGTCCTCTCGTGCGCCCGGGGTGGGCGACTGGGGCGCGGAGTCTACCCGGTTTTGGGACCGATGGTGCGTCGACGGACCGACGCCGGGAGTTGCAAACGGCGGTGCAAAAGTAGACCACGGTAGCGGCGGGATGTCCCCGTTGCGGCGGAGCGAAATTCTGCCAGTGTTGCGACCCTTTCCGGACACGGGGAGGGCGGGAGGATTCACACGCGAGCCTGCGAGCCGCGCAGCGGATGGAGCTGTATCGCAAGGTTCGTCTGGCGTGCCGGGACGGGATGAGCGAGCGCGCGGCGGCGCGCCATTTCGGGATCTCGCGCCAGAGCGTGCGGAAGATGCTGGAGTTCTCCGTTCCGCCGGGGTACCGGCGCACGGCCCCGGTGCGCCGTCCCAAGCTCGATGGATTCACCGGACTTATCGACGAGTGGCTTCGCAGGGACCGCGACGACGACCATCGCAAGCAGAAGCACACGGCGAAGCGCAATTTCGAGCGTCTTCGCGACGAGCACGGCTTCGCCGGCGGGTACACGATCGTGAAGGACTACGTGCGCGAGCATCATCGCCGGCGCCGGGAGATGTACGTGCCGCTGGTTCATCCGCCGGGGCATGGGCAGGCTAGTTTCGGGCAAGAGCAAGGTCCATTTCTTCGCCTTCGACCTGCCGCAAAGCGACGCGTCGTGCGTTCGGGCGTACCCCGCGGCGACGGCCGAGGCGTGGGTCGACGGGCACGTGCACGCATTCTCGTTCTTCGGTTCGGTCCCGTTGTCGATGCTCTACGACAACGACCGGTGTCTTGTGTCGCGGATCGAGCGCGATGGGTCGCCCCGGCGGACGCAGCTGTTCAGCGGATTTCTCTCGCACTACCTCATCCGGGACCGGTACGGGCGTGCGGGCAAGGGCAACGACAAGGGAGCGGTGGAGGGCCTGGTGGGCTGGTCGCGGCGCAACTTCATGGTCCCGCTGCCGGACTTTGCGAGCTTCGAAGCGTTCAACGAGTATCTTGAGCGGCGCTGCCGCGAGCGCCAGGGCGACGTTCTTCGTGGGCATCGCCAGAGCATAGGCGAGCGCCTCAAACGCGATCTGGAGGCGATGGCCGCGCTGCCCGCGGCGCCGTTCGATGCCTGTCATCAAGCTCCCGGTCAGGTGAGCTCGCAGTCGCTGGTGCGCTTCCAGACCAACGACTACTCCGTCCCGGTCGCCTACGGACATCGCCAGGTCTGGGTGCGCGGCTACGTCGAGCAGGTCGTGATCGGGTGCGGGGCGGAGATCATCGCCCGCCACCGCCGGTCCTACGAGGGCGAAGACACCGTCTTTGACCCGCTGCACTACCTGCCGCTTATCGAGGGCAAGATCGGTGCGCTGGACCAGGCGGCGCCGCTCGCCGGGTGGGAGCTGCCCGATGCGTTCGCGACCCTTCGCCGGTTGATGGAGGCGCGCTCGGGGCGTGCCGGACGCCGGGAGTACGTGCAGGTCCTCCGGCTGCTGGAGACGTTCGGCCTGGACGACGTGCACGCGGCGGTCAAGCACGCCCTTCGCTTGGGCGCCATTGGTTTCGACGCGGTCAAGCACCTGGTGCTGTGCCGGGTCGAGAAACGTCCGTCGCGGCTCGACCTCGACGTCTATCCGTACCTTTCCAAGGCCAACGTCGCCAAGACCCGTGCGGCGAGCTACCTGTGCCTGATGTCCGGAGATACGTGATGAGCGAGGCGCCCCGGATCCTGCTCGAACATCGGCTCAAGACGCTCAAGCTCCCGACCTTCCTTCGCGACTACGAGAAGGTGGCGCGCCAGTCGGCGCACGAGGGCCTGGACCACACCCAGTTCCTGTCGCGCCTGGTCGAGCTCGAGCTCATCGACCGCGAACGGCGCTTGGTCGAGCGGCGCATCAAGGCGGCGAAGTTCCCCACCGTGAAAAACCTGGACAGCTTCGAGTTCAAGGCCATCCCGTCGCTCAACAAGGTCCGGGTCCTGGAGCTCGCCCGGTGCGAGTGGATCGAGCGTCGCGAGAACGTGATCGCTCTGGGGCCGAGCGGAACGGGGAAGAGTCATGTGGCTCAGGGGCTCGGATTGGCCGCATGCCAGCGAGGAATGTCCGTACGCTTCGTCACCGCCGCGGCGCTCGTGCACGAACTCATGGAGGCGCGCGATGAACGACGCCTGATGCGGCTGCAAAAGCAGCTCGCCAACCACAAGCTGCTCATCATCGACGATCTGGAGTTCGTCCCGTTATCGAAAACCGGGGCGGAGCTGCTGTTCGAACTGGTCTCGCAGCGCTACGAGCGTGCCGCAGTCCTCATCACCTCGAATCTTCCCTTCGACGAATGGACCGAGACGTTCGGCTCGGAGCGCCTGACCGGGGCGCTGCTCGACCGTCTCACCCATCATGTCCATATCCTGGAAATGAACGCCGAGAGCTTCCGCCTCAACCACAGCCGCGCGCGCAAAACGGCCCCCGCGGGCTGACCGTCGCGCCGTCCTGAGCCGGAAACTCCGGTCGGGCTACACCCTCCCTGCGATTCCGCCACCCGCCGCCCCAAGCCGAACCCCGACCTCCTCGGACCACCTCACCCCCACGGCCGCGGTGGCAGTATTTTGCTCCGCCCTTTGGTCCGGTTTCTCGCCGCCCTTGACAGTCCGAACACCGGGAGAACTCCCCGGACGGCAGGAGAAGACCCACCCAGACGTTGGTCTGGGCGGTGTTCGGATAATCAACGAGTTATGTTCGCCTTAGGTCCGTTCTCGGACAGTATGAGAACGGTAGATGGTGGAGGCGGCGGGAATCGAACCCGCGTCCGCTGGCGCTCCACTTTCGGCTCTACATGCTTAGCCGCGTCTTTCAGTTTGACCGGTCGCCCCCCGACGGGCAGGGTTGCAACCGGCGAGCCCGCTTGAGCTTTAGCGACTTCAGGCGCGGGCCGCCCGTCCTCGCGATCTTGTGTTGGGTGACTCCTCTATCCGAACGCACAAGCACGTGCCGGGAAGGAGCTGGGGCCGCTAAGCCGCCAGAGCGTAGTTGTCGTCGTTGGCAACTATTGAGGTTTGCAACTGGATTTACGAGGTATGTTGCGCCTCGGCATGCACCTTGAGCTTTGCCACCCTCGTCGAAACCTGGTCGCCCCCAGGGGAGGAACGATTGTACACCAGATTCAGCCGTCCGCCCGGGGGAGGCCGCATTGCCCGGCCGAACCGCGTTCAGCGGGATTTCATCAACCGTTGGCGTTCGCGCTGCCAGTCGCGGTCGCGGTCCGCCGCCCGCTTGTCGGCGCGGCGCTTGCCCTTCGCGGTCGCGATGGCGAGCTTGGCCCGGCCCCGGCTCCAGTGCAGGTCGAGCGGAACCACGGTGTAGCCCTCGCGCTGGACCGCCCCGGCCAGGCGATCGATCTCCCGGCGGTGGAGCAGGAGGCGCCGCGAGCGCACCGGATTGGTCTCGACGTGGGTCGACGCCGAAGGCAGCGGGGAGATGTGGGTGCCCTCCAGATACGCTTCTCCGTTGCGGAAGGCGACGTATCCCTCGGTCAACTGCGCGCGCCCGCTTCGAAGGCTCTTCACCTCCCAACCCTCGAGCGCGATTCCCGCCTCGAGCCGATCCTCGAGCCGGTACTCGAAACGTGCGCGGCGGTTGGCCGCGATCACGTTGGCGCCTCCGGACTTCTTCTTGCGAGCCACGCCCCCGCCTATCGATGTCTGCGCGCGGCCGGCGCGCCCCGCCCCGTTATACTTCCGGCCATGGAACGGATCGAGCGTTCCGCGGTCGTGCCGGCCGGCCGGGAGGAGACGTTCGCGCTCGTCGCGGACGTGTCCTCGTATCCCGAGTTCGTACCGTATTGCATCGGCGCCAAGGTCACGCCCGTCGGAAACGGCGTGATCGATGCGAGCTTGCGGATGGCGCGGGGTCCCATCCGGTTCTGGCTCACCACGCGCAACCGCGAGCACGCGCCGGACCGCATCGAGATGCGACTCGTCAAGGGGCCCTTCGGACTGCTGAACGGCCACTGGTCGTTCGAGGATGCGTCCGGCGGGGGGACGCGTGTGTCGCTGAATCTGGAGTTCGACGGTGCGAGCCGGTTCCTCGGCCGGTTCGCGGCGCCGTTTCTGAACGAGCTCGCCGATTCCATGGTCACCGCGTTCGTCCGGAGAGCCGGCCGCGCGACGCGTTCACCGCGCGCGGGCTGAGCGAGGGCGGCAGCAGTCCGGCCATCGCCGCCCGAGCGGGGCTCGCTACCCGTCGTTCTTCGTTCGCCGGAGCATGCGACGGAAGAACCCCTTCTCGGGAGGCCGCGGAGGCACGGTGACCACCCTTGCCGATTCGGGCTCGGACGAAGGGGCGCCGGCCGGCGGCAGGTCTCCTTCGATCCGGGCGAGAAGGTCGTCCTCGAAGTGCAGGACGATACGCCGCCACTCGCCGTCCTCTCCGCCGGGCGCGAACGAGTAGAGGTAGTCCCATCGGTCCGGGTGAAAGACATCGTCGACCGCTGGGCTGCCGAGCAGATGGAGCACCTTGCCGCGCGGCATGCCGATCTCGAGCCGGGCAAGGGCCGCGTCGTTGAGGGCGTTTCCCTGACGGACATCGAGCCGGTAGAGGCCGGGGACCCTCAGATCGAGATCGGGGATCACGTCGGGAACCCGGTCGCATCCGGTGACCAGCAGTCCGGCGACGACCATCCCCGCCGAGGTCCTCGCCGCACGGCGCGTGCCCCCCTTCATTTGCGCATCTCCGGCTGCCGGGCCGAGTCGAGCATCTCCCTCGCATGGTCGAGCGAGCGCGCGGTAACGCTCGACCCCGCGAGCATTCGCGCGATTTCCTCGGTGCGCGCCTCGCCCGCCACGGTTCGTACTCGCACGCTCGTCATCGCTCCGTTCGCTCCCTTCGAGACGGTGAGATGGCCATGGGCCTGCGATGCGACCTGGGGAAGGTGGGTCACGCAAAGCACCTGGCAGCTCTCCGCCAGGCGGCGCAGATGCCGGCCGACGAGCTCCGCTACCCGGCCCCCGACCCCGCTGTCGATTTCGTCGAACACCATCACCGGCAGGCCCCCACGCGACGCCACAAGAATACCAAGGCTTATCCGCGACTGCTCCCCTCCCGACGCGGCGCGCGCGAACGGCACCGGCGGGTGCCCGGGGTTGACACGGATCCGGAACTCCACGTCGTCGATTCCGGTGGCTCTCTCCTCTCGTGCGGGCTTCAGCTCGACCGAGAATGCGCCGTTCTCGAACCCGAGCTCGCGCATGCGCCGGGTGACTTCCCGGGCCAGTCGGGCGCCGGCGTCGGTCCGGCTCGCGCTGAGACGCTCCGCCGTCTCCCGGTAGGCGGCCCGGGTGGCGTCGCGCGCCGCCTCGAGCTCGCGCACCCGCGCTTCTCCGGACTCGAGTCCGTCGAGCTCCGCGCGCAGGGCGTCGCGGCGATCGGGGAGCTCGTCCGCCGATATCCGGTGCTTGCGGCCGGCATCGTGCAGCGCAGCCATCCGGTTCTCGATTGCGGCGAGGCGCGCCGGATCGGTGTCGATTTCGCGGGCGAAGGCCCGGACCGCCGCGCCCGCCTCCGTGACGTGCACGAGCGCCGATTCGAGGAGCTCGCGGGCATTCTCCGTGAGGCCGGGCACCCGGCGCTCGATGTCGGCAAGGCGGTCGAGCGCGTGGTGCACGGCGGAGCCTGCCGCGTGCTCGCCGCTCGCCAGGGCGTCCTCGATCTCCTCGGCACGGCTGCGGATCTCGATTGCGTGGGAGAGGCGCCGCAGTTCCGCCGAGAGCTCCGACGCCTCCCCCGACTGCGCGCCGAGCGCTTCCAGCTCGTCGAGCTGGAAGCGCAGGTAGTCGATGCGCCGTTCCCGATCCGTGCCGTCGAGAGATCGGGCGTCGTCGAGCTCGGCGGTGATCGATACAAGGAGCCGGTAGCGCTCCGCCGTTCGCAACACGAGATTGGCGTGTCCGGCCGCGACGTCCAGGATCCGGAGCTGATGGGCCGGCCGGAGCAGGGCATGGTGGGAGTGCTGGCCCTGGAGATCCACGAGCCGGGATCCGAGCTCGCGCAGCGACCGGTTTGAAACGGGAGTGTCGTTGATCCACGCGCGCGATCGCCCGTCCGGGGAGATGCGACGGCGAAGGACCCATTCCCCTTCATCGTCGAGGCCAAGGGTCTCGCGGAGATCGGCGAGGTCCGGCAGCCCGCTCCCGTCGAACGTCGCCGCGACCTGCGCGCGTTCCGCGCCCGGGCGGACCATGTCCGCGCTCGCGCGTCCGCCGAGCGCGAACCCGAGGGCATCGACGAGGATCGACTTCCCGGCGCCAGTCTCCCCGGTAAGCGCGGTGAGACCCGCCCCGAGGTCCACGTCGAGCCGGTGAATGATGGTGAAGTCGCGGACAGCGAGATGAGTCAGCACCGGGCCGAACGGCGGAATGCGGGCGGGCGAGGCTAGCATGCGATCGGGCGTCCGCCAACCGCTGCGTGCTGCGGCGGCGGGGCCGGATCGCGTCGCGACTTCGGGGCCGGAGTCGAAATCGAATTGCGGTAGCCGGGACCACCGGACGCGGGGCGGCCCCTCGTGCACGGTCTTCGCCCGACGCGTTCGCTTGATGCGTTCGCCCGATGCGTTCGCCCGAACCAGGAATCCCGGTCCGACCTCGATCACCCACGTGCTTCGAGCGCTTGGGCTCCCGGCCGAGGGGAACGCGATGTTCGCGTGTGGTCTGGAGGGGTTTTCCGGCGGGAATGGCCAGTGCTAAATTCGGCGTCGGAAATCCCGCTCGGGGCACGAATGGCTCAAAATCGACGGGTGTGCAATCTTGGCGAGCGCGCCCAGAACCTGTTGAAGCTCCTGGTGGAGCAGTACATCCGGGACGGCCAGCCGGTCGGTTCGCGGACGCTGTCGCGCGGCACGAATCTCGATCTCAGTCCCGCGACCATTCGCAACGTCATGTCGGATCTCGAGGAAATGGGGTTCATCCGGTCGCCGCACACCTCGGCCGGCCGCGTCCCCACGGTCCAGGGATACCGCGTGTTCGTCGACGATCTGCTCGCCGTGCAGCCGCTGAAATCCACCGAGGTGAGCCGCCTCGCCGGCGATCTGGAGGTCGAGGTCCGCTCCGCGCCCGGTCCGCAGGAGGTCGTGGAGGCCGCGTCGCGGATGCTGAGCGAGTTCACCCGTTTCGTCGGCGTGGTCACCGTCCCCCGAAAGAGCCACGAGCACCTGCGGCACGTGGAGTTCCTTCCCCTTTCCGGGAGCCGCGTGCTCGTCGTCCTCGTGCTCAATCAGCAGGAGGTGCAGAACCGGATCATCTCGACCGACCGGCCCTATTCGGCGAACGAGCTCGTGCAGGCCGCGAACTACCTCAACGCCCACTACGCCGGGCGCAACCTCGATGAGGTGCGAAGCGAGATCCTCCGCGACCTGCGGGCGACGCGCGATCGACTGAGCGAGATGACGACGAGCGTCGTCGAGATGGCGGAAAAGGGGCTGCGGGTCGACGATCCCGGTGGCGACTACGTCGTTCGGGGTTATACCAATCTGATGGACCACGGCGAGCCGGAAGACATCGAGCGCCTGCGCCAGCTCTTCGACGCGTTCGCCGAGAAGCGGATGCTTCTGCACCTTCTGGATCGCTCCCAGGATGCGGAGGGGGTCCAGCTCTTCATCGGCGAGGAATCGGGATTCGACGTCCTCGACCGCTACAGCGTCGTCACCTCGCGCTATGAGGTCGACAGCGAGGTGGTGGGGGTGCTCGGGGTCATCGGCCCGACCCGCATGGCGTACGAGCGGGTCATTCCGGTCGTCGATATCACCGCCCGTCTGCTCGGGGCGGCCTTGAACCAGCGCCAATAGCGCCCATTTCTCCACCACGGCCCCGTCGCGCCCCGCGGCGGGCGAACGCGGTCGAGTTCATCCTGGAGGGTCAGCCCGTGAAAGCCGAACGCCGTGCGGCGAAGGACAAGTCCGCCGATTCCCCGCGCTCTTCCGGCGAGTCGAACGAGGGTCGTCGCGCGTCCGACGCCGAGGAGGTGGGTGACCCGCGAATGGCCGGCGAACCGGACCGCGAGGGCCCCGGGGCGGGGACGGAAAGCGGAGGGAACGGAGAAGGGTCCGCGACGCGCCCCGGCGCTGCCCCGGCTGCAGGCGACGGCTCGGGCGGGTCGGCGCGCGCCGGGATTGATCCGCAAGGCGGAGCGGGGGAAGGAGCAGGCGAAGGAATGGACGAGAGATTGGACGAGGGAATCGACGAAGTCGTCGTCGAGACCGGTGAGTCGGTCCTGGCGCAACTCGAAGAGGCGAATCGCGCGCTCTCCGACGAGCGCGAGGCGACGCTCCGTGCCCGGGCCGAAGTCGAGAACGTGCGCCGCCGCGCCGCGCGCGATGTCGAGCAGGCCCACCGATTCGGAATCGAGGGGCTGGTCGGCGAGCTTCTGCCGGTGCGTGACGGTCTGGAGCTCGGCATCCGCGCCGCGAACGAGGAAGGGAGCACCGTGGAGAGCCTTGCGGAGGGCACCTCGATGACGCTTCGCATGCTCGCCGCCGCCCTCGAGAAGTTCGGCGCAGTGGAGGTCGACCCTGCGGGTGAGGACTTCGACCCCCAGTACCACCAGGCGATGTCCATACAGGAGTCCGAAGGCGTGGAGCCCGGGAAAGTGCTGCAGGTGTTTCAGAAGGGCTGTCTGCTGCACGGTCGTGTCATTCGACCGGCAATGGTGATCGTCTCGCGATAGCCACCGGCCGTCCGGCCGGTCCGGACCATTCGGGGCTCGCGTCCGGGAGGCTCGACTCCGGCCGGCCCCTCGCGGCCTCGCGCCCCTCCGGTTGAAATTGCCGCCTGGCGCCGCATATTGGCGTCTACATGCATTCGTCGAATTCTCGGAGCACCCGAAATGGCCAGGACCATCGGAATCGACCTCGGCACCACGAATTCCTGCGTGGCGGTCATGGAGGGCACCAGCCCCCGTGTCATCGAGAACAGCGAGGGAGATCGGACCACCCCGTCGATCGTCGCGTTCGGCTCCGATTCCGACGTTCTGGTCGGACAGTCCGCGAAGCGGCAGGCGGTGACCAATCCCGACAACACCCTGTTTGCGGTGAAGCGGCTGATCGGGCGCCGGATCACCGACGACGTGGTGCAGCGCGACATCAAGATGGTCCCTTACCGGATCGTCAAGGCGGACGGCAACGACGACGCCTGGGTGGAGGCGGACGGAAGAAAGATGTCGCCGCCCGAGATCTCCGCCCGCGTGCTCATGAAGATGAAGAAGACGGCGGAGGACTATCTCGGTGAGGAGGTCGCCGAGGCGGTCATCACCGTGCCCGCGTACTTCAACGACTCGCAGCGCCAGGCGACGAAGGACGCCGGCCGGATTGCCGGTCTCGAGGTACGGCGCATCATCAACGAGCCGACGGCCGCCGCCCTTGCCTACGGGATGGACAAGAAGCGCGGCGACGTGCGTATCGCGGTCTACGACCTCGGCGGCGGAACGTTCGACATCTCCATCATCGAGATCGCGGAGGTGGAAGGCGAGCACCAGTTCGAGGTCCTGTCCACGAACGGGGACACGTTCCTCGGCGGCGAAGACTTCGACCTGCGGATCATGGACTACCTCGCGGACGAGTTCCGCAAGTCGTCGGGCATCGACCTGCACAGCGATCCGCTCGCCCTGCAGCGGCTGAAGGAGGCGGCGGAGAAGACCAAGATCGAGCTCTCGTCCAGCCAGCAGACCGAAGTCAACCTGCCCTATATCACCGCCGACGCCAGCGGGCCGAAGCACCTGAACATCCGCCTCACCCGGGCCAAGCTCGAGGCGCTGGTGGAGGAGCTCATCGCGCGCACGATGAAGCCGTGCGAGACCGCGCTCAAGGATGCCAAGCTGACTCCCGCGGACGTTTCCGACGTGATTCTGGTCGGGGGCCAGACGCGGATGCCGAAGGTCCAGGAGGTGGTCCAGGGCATCTTCGGGCGCGAGCCGCGCCGCGACGTGAATCCCGACGAGGCGGTCGCGGTGGGAGCGGCAATCCAGGGAGGGGTGCTCGCGGGGGACGTGAAGGACGTGCTGCTCCTCGACGTGACTCCGCTCTCGCTCGGAATCGAGACCCTCGGCGGGGTGATGACGAAGCTCATCGAGAAGAACACGACCATTCCGACCAAGGCGCAGCAGGTGTTCTCGACGGCCGAGAACGGCCAGACCGCGGTCACCGTGAACGTGCTTCAGGGCGAGCGCGAGCGCGCCCAGGACAACAAGCTCCTCGGCCGCTTCGACCTGGCCGACATCCCGCCCGCTCCGCGCGGCATGCCGCAGATCGAGGTGACGTTCGACATCGATGCGAACGGAATCCTCAACGTGTCCGCCAAGGACAAGGCGACGCAGCGCGAGCAGTCGATCGTCATCCGCGCCTCGAGCGGCCTCTCCGACGACGAGATCGAGCGCATGATCAAGGATGCGGAAGCGCACGCGGAGGAGGATCGCAACTTCCGCGAGCTGGTCGAAGCCCGAAACCGGGCGGATGCGCTCATCCACGCTACCGAGAAGACGCTGGCGGACCTCGGCGACGACGTGGACGAAGACGAGCGCAAGTCCGTCGAAGAGGCGATCGAGTCGCTCCGACAGGCGACCCAGGGCGATGTCAAGGAGGCGATCGACCTCGCCGCGGAAACCCTCACCGAGCGGGCCGGAAAGCTCGCCGAACGCGCGTACCAGAAGACGCAAGCGGCCGGCGGCCCCGACGGTACGGGCGGCCCCGACGGCGACGGCAGGGCTGCGGACGACGACGTGGTCGACGCGGAGTTCGAGGAAGTCGGCGACGAAAAGAAGTAACCTTTCGATTCCGCGACCGGAATCCGCGTTGTCCCGCTCGTCCTTGCGGGCTCGCGGCCGGCGGCTCCGGCCCGTTCCGGCGGGCGGCGCGGGCGGGGGCTGAGGCAGGCGGGCGGGACCGATGGCCAAGCGCGACTACTACGAGGTGCTCGGGGTCGAGCGCGGCGCGAGCGACGATGCGCTGAAGCAGTCGTATCGCCGCCTCGCGATGAAGTACCACCCCGATCGCAATACCGAGGACGCGCAGGCCGAGGAGCGCTTCAAGGAGGCCAAGGAGGCGTACGAGGTCCTCTCCGATCCGGAAAAACGCGGTGCCTACGATCAGTTCGGCCACGACGGCCTGCGCGCGGACGGCTTCAACCCTGGCGGCTTCTCCGGCGGCTTCCGGGACATCTTCGACGACGTCTTCGGGGACATCTTCGGATCGCGGGGAGGGAACGCGCGCGCCTACCGGGGGGCCGACCTGCGCTATCCGCTGGAACTCGATCTCGAACGGGCGGTTTCCGGCGACACCGTCACGATTCAGATTCCGACCGCGGTCGAGTGCGCGACCTGCGGCGGGAGCGGGGCGCGCCCCGGCACCCAGCCGGTGTCCTGCGAGACCTGTGGCGGCAACGGCCAGGTGCGCATGCAGCAGGGGTTCTTCTCGCTTCAGCAGACGTGTCCACGTTGCCAGGGGGCGGGCCGGGTAATCGCCGATCCCTGCGGAACCTGTCGCGGGGCGGGGAAGGTGCGCGAGAGCAAGACCCTTTCGGTCAAGATCCCCCCCGGCGTCGACAGCGGCGACCGCATCCGGCTCTCCGGCGAAGGGCAGAACGGCTCGCGTCCCGGCGCTTCCGGCGACCTCTACGTCGAAGTCACGGTGCGCGACCACCCGATCTTCGAGCGGCACGGAAACGACCTCGGCTGCGAGGTGCCGATCAGCTTCGCGACCGCCGCCCTCGGTGGCGAGGTCCACGTTCCCACCCTCGACGGAGCGGTCAAGCTCAAGGTTCCGGAGGGGACGCAGACGGGGGGGCATTTCCGCCTTCGTGGGAAGGGAGTGAAGTCGGTGCGCAGCAGCACGGTCGGCGATCTCATGTGCCGGGTGGTGGTGGAGACCCCCGTCAAGCTGACTTCCCGGCAGAAGGATCTCCTCGGCGAGTTCGAAGCCGCCCTGAAGGGTGGCGACGAGTCCTCGCACGCGCCGCGGGCCGCTTCGTGGTTCAATGGCGTCAGGCGGTTCTTCGAGGAAATGCGTCCATGAGCGGTGAATCGATGCGGGTCGCGATTTCCGGTGCCGCAGGCCGGATGGGACGCACCCTCGTGGCGGCCTGCGCGGAGCGTGAGGGGGTCGAGTGCGCGGGCGCGCTCGAGCATCCCGGGCACGACGCGATCGGGGTGGACGCCGGCGTGCTCGCGGGCTCCGGCGCCATCGGGGTCGAAGTGACCGACGACCCGGAGCGGTTCCTCGGTGCGGTGGACGGAGTCATCGACTTCAGCGTCCCCGCGTCGACCCTCGCGCTGGTCGAGCGCTGCCGGGCGGCCGGCCGGCAGATCGTCATCGGGACCACCGGGTTCTCGGCCGCAGAGCGCGCCCTTGTCGCACGCTGCGCGCAGGACATTGCGGTGCTGCACGCGCCCAACATGAGCGTCGGGGTGAACGTGTGCTTCCGGCTCATCGAGATCGCGAGCCGGGCGCTCGGCGAGGACAGCGACATCGAGGTCATCGAGATGCATCACCGCAACAAGATCGATGCGCCGTCCGGCACCGCGGTGCGCATGGGCGAAATCGTGGCGGAAACGCTCGGACGCGATCTGTCGAAGTGCGCCGTCTACGGCCGGGAAGGGTTCACCGGGGTGCGCGATCGCGAGACCATCGGGTTCGAGACGATCCGCGGGGGCGACGCGGTGGGCGAGCACACCGTGATGTTCGCGGGGACCGGCGAGCGAATCGAGATCACCCATCGCTCGGCGAGCCGTTTCAACTTCGCGCACGGAGCGCTTCGCGCTTCACTCTGGTTGCAGGGGCGCGAACCCGGCCTCTACGATATGCAGGACGTGCTCGGGCTTCGCTGAGCGAGCCGGGGTTCGCGTTCGCGGGCACGCTCCTTCAACGTTCGCAGGAAATCGATCCGGAAACTCCGAAGATGAACGATCGTCCGCCAATCACTTCGGCCGGGGCGGAGCGGCTGCGCGCGGAGCTCGATCGCCTGCGCAACGCGGAGCGCCCACGGGTCATACGCGCAATCGGCGAGGCCCGCGAGCACGGGGATCTCCGCGAGAACGCGGAATACCACGCGGCGCGCGAGGAGCAGAGCTTTCTCGAGGGGCGCATCGCGGAGATCGAGAGCCAGCTCGCGCGGGCGCAGATCGTCGATCCCGCCACCCTGGCGGCCGGCGGACGCGTCGTGTTCGGCGCCACCGTCGGGTTGGTCCACCTCGATTCCGGCGAGGAGAGCGACTACCAGATAGTCGGGGATCTCGAGGCCGACATCGCGCAGGGACGGCTGTCCGTCTCCTCGCCCTTCGCGCGCGCCCTCATCGGCCAGCATGCGGGCGACACGGTTACCGTCCACGCGCCGGGGGGCGATCGCGAGTACGAGATCTTGCGCGTCGAGTACCGGTGACCGGCCCCGTCCGGGCCTCCCGGCGCGCCCGTCCGGTCCGCCTTGCGGACCGCGCGCCCGCGCCGTCTTCCCATTTCGCCACCCCGGTCCCGAGCGGACGCAGGCGCCTTTGCGCCCGCGCGGCGCCGGTGCGGCCCCGCTTCGCCGGATCCCCCGATGGCCCGCCGCTGGGTCGAGTCCTGGCGTGACGATCCCTTCGTCCGGCGGGCCCGTACGGAGGGTTACCGGGCCCGGTCCGCCTACAAGCTCGCCGAGCTCGACGAGCGATACCGTCTCGTTCGGGCGGGCTGCACGGCGGTCGACCTCGGCGCCGCCCCCGGCGCGTGGTCCCAGTACCTCAGGCGCCGCGGGGCATCGCGGGTGGTGGCGGTCGACCGCCTCCCGATGGAGCCGGTCGCGGGCGTTGACTTCGTGTGCGGCGACTTCCGTGAGGACACGACGCTCGCGACCCTGCTCGAGAGCGTGGGATCCGCCGGGGCGGACCTTGTTCTCTCCGACCTCGCACCCAATATTGCAGGCATGAAGGCCGTCGATCAGCCGCGGGCGATGCACCTCGCGGAGCTTGCGTTCGATCTTTCCGGCCGGGTGCTCGTTCCCGCCGGCACTTTCGTCGTGAAGGTCTTCCAGGGAGAAGGCTTCGACTCGTTCATACGCGACGTGCGCGAGCGCTTTGATTCCGTGCGGATTCGCAAGCCTCGGGCGTCCCGTCCGCGCTCGCCCGAGGTATACGTGGTCGCGAGCGGGCATCGCGTATAATCCACACGATCCCGGGAGGATCGGCGCAATGAATGGAATGGCGAAGAATCTTGTTCTCTGGGTGATCATCGCACTCGTGCTGATGTCGGTGTTCAACAGCTTCGGTCCGCGTCGGTCCGCGGCCCAGAAGATGGACTACTCCGAGTTCATCTCCGACGTCCGCAAGGGCCTCGTCCAGAAGGTCATCATCGAGGGACGGGACATCGAGGGCCGGACGCATACCGGCGAATCGTTCTCGACCTACTCCCCGGAGACCGACAACCGCTCGCTCGTCGGCGAGCTCCTGGATGCCGGGGTGGTGATCGATGCCCGCCCGCCCGAGCAGCAGGGCCTGCTCATGCAGATATTCATCTCCTGGTTCCCGATGCTGCTCCTCGTCGGGGTGTGGATCTTCTTCATGCGCCAGATGCAGGGCGGCGGCGGCGGCCGGGGGGCGCTCTCCTTCGGCAAGAGCCGCGCGCGGCTCATCGGCGAGGACCAGGTGAAGGTCACCTTCTCCGACGTGGCCGGCGTGGAGGAAGCCAAGGAAGAGGTCCGCGAGCTGGTCGACTTCCTGCGCGACCCCGCGAAGTTCCAGAAGCTCGGCGGCAAGATCCCGCGCGGGGTGCTCATGGTGGGGTCGCCCGGCACCGGCAAGACGCTGCTCGCCAAGGCCATCGCCGGCGAGGCGAAGGTCCCCTTCTTCACGATTTCCGGCTCCGATTTCGTCGAGATGTTCGTCGGTGTCGGTGCGTCGCGCGTGCGCGACATGTTCGACCAGGCGAAGAAGCACGCACCGTGCATCATCTTCATCGACGAGATCGACGCGGTCGGGCGTCACCGCGGCGCGGGGCTCGGGGGCGGTCACGACGAGCGCGAGCAGACCCTCAACCAGCTTCTCGTCGAGATGGACGGCTTCGACGGCAACGAGGGGGTCATCGTCATCGCCGCGACCAACCGCCCGGACGTGCTCGATCCAGCGCTGCTGCGCCCCGGCCGTTTCGACCGCCAGGTCGTGGTCCCGCTGCCCGACATCCGCGGGCGCGAGCAGATCCTGCGCGTGCACATGCGCAAGATCCCGCTCGATCAGAACGTCAAGGCCAGCATCATCGCCCGCGGCACTCCGGGCTTCTCCGGAGCGGACCTGGCGAACCTGGTGAACGAGGCCGCGCTGTTCGCGGCGCGCGAGAATCGCCGCACCGTGGACATGGACCATTTCGAACGCGCCAAGGACAAGATCATGATGGGCGCGGAACGAAAGTCCATGGTGATGAGCGAGCGCGACAAGAAGCTCACCGCGTACCACGAGGCGGGGCACGCGGTCGTCGGACTGCTCGTTCCTTCGCACGACCCGGTCTACAAGGTCACCATCATCCCCCGGGGAAGGGCGCTCGGGGTGACCATGTTTCTCCCCGAGGAAGACCGCTACACCTACACCAAGGAGCAGCTCGACAGCCAGATTTCGAGTCTCTTCGGGGGGCGTCTCGCCGAGGAGCTCATCTTCGGAGCCGACTTCGTGACCACGGGCGCCAGCAACGACATCCAGCGCGCGACCGAAATTGCGCGCAACATGGTCACGCGCTGGGGGCTCTCCGATCGCCTCGGGCCGCTCAAGTACAGCGAGGACGAGGGCGAGGTGTTCCTGGGCCACACGGTCACGCAGCACAAGCTGATGTCCGACGAGACCGCCCACGTCATCGACGAGGAGGTGCGGAACATCATCGATCGAAACTA
Source organism: Immundisolibacterales bacterium (assembly GCA_026712715.1). Taxonomy (GTDB): domain Bacteria; phylum Pseudomonadota; class Gammaproteobacteria; order HK1; family HK1; genus JAJDXW01. Next base: position 32,645 of record JAPOPW010000076.1, read on the forward strand.
CGTGCGTGCGAAGGGGATTCTCGAAGACAACATGGAGCGTCTCCACGCCATGGCGGATGCCCTGATCCAGTTCGAGACGATCAATACCGAGCAGATCAAGGACATCATGGCCGGCCGCACGCCGCGCCCGCCCGAGGACTGGGACGACGACGTCTCCGCCGGGGGGAACGATCCGATCGATTCGACCGACGATCGGCTCCGGACGCCGCGCGAGGGACCCATCGGGGGCCCGGCGAGCGAGCACTGATCCGCGCTCGCAATCCATGAAGCCGCGACTTTTCGGCACGGACGGGATTCGGGGCAGGGTCGGACGCCATCCCATCACTCCCGACTTCATGCTTCGCCTCGGCTGGGCCGCCGGGCGGGTGCTGGCGAACGACGGCGAGGGGCTGGTCCTCATCGGCAAGGACACCCGCATCTCCGGCTACATGTTCGAGTCGGCGCTCGAGGCGGGACTGTCCGCGGCAGGGGCGGACGTGCGTTTGCTGGGGCCGACCCCGACCCCGGCGGTGGCCTATCTCACGCAGACCCACCGCGCCGACGCCGGGATCGTGATCAGCGCCTCCCACAACCCCTATTTCGACAACGGCATCAAGTTCTTCACGCGCGAGGGCGGGAAGCTCTCGGATGAATCGGAGATCGCAATCGAGCGTGAGCTCGAGCGCCCGCTCCAGGCCGTCGCCTCCGATCGCATCGGCAAGGTCCAGCGGATGAACGATGCGGCGGGGCGCTACATCGAATTCTGCAAGAGCACGCTGCCGCGCCGCACCTTGCTGGACGGTCTTCGACTGGTGGTGGACTGCGCCCATGGGGCGGCCTATCAGATTGCGCCCAGCGTGTTTGCCGAGCTCGGAGCGCAGGTAGTGCCCATCGGGGTGAGCCCGAACGGACTCAACATCAACGACGGATTCGGGGCGGTCAATCCCGGCCGGGTGCGCCAGGCGGTGCTCGACCACCGGGCGGACGCCGGCATCGCGCTCGACGGAGACGGCGACCGCCTCATCATGGTCGATGCACAGGGTGAGATCCTGGACGGCGACGACCTCCTGTACGTGATCGCGGAGGACCGCAAGCGGCGCGGGGTGCTCGGGGGCGGGGTGGTCGGCACCCTGATGACGAACCTCGGGCTGGAGGAGTCGCTGCGCGCACGGAACATCGCGTTCGATCGCGCGAACGTCGGGGACCGCAAGGTTCTGGCGCGGTTGCGGGAACGGGGATGGCTCCTGGGAGGCGAGGCCTCGGGGCACATCATTTGCCTGGACCGGAACACGACGGGCGACGGCATCATCGCCGCGCTCCAGGTGCTGTTCGCCGTGGTGGATCGGGGGATGGCGCTTTCCGATTTGCGGAAAGATTTTCGAAAATATCCGCAATGTATTGAAAATGTAGCAATATATTCGAAAAACAGCGCAATTTTCGAGTCACCGGAGATCCGGCGTGCGGTACGGGATGCCGAGGCCGATCTCGGCTCCGGAGGGCGGGTGCTTCTGCGTCTTTCCGGGACCGAGGCTCTGGTCCGGGTAATGGTGGAAGGGGCGGCCGAGCAGCAGGTGAACGATCTCGCGGGCCGCATCGCGCTGGCCGTCGAACAGGCCGTCGAAGCCGCGATCGACGGGCGGAGCGAGCCGGTGGCGGCCGGGCGTCATGGCGCGTAGGCCCCTCGTCGTCGGCAACTGGAAGATGAACGGCACCGTACGCGAAGCCGCGGAGCTTGCGCGCGCGGTCGCCGCGGGCCTGGCGGGCGAGGGCGCCGAAGCGGCCGTCTGCCCTCCATTCCCCTGCCTTGCCGAGGTTGGCCGGGTCGTCGACGGCACCGGGGTTGCGCTCGGTGCCCAGGACGTCTCGCGGCACCGCCCGGGATCGCACACCGGAGAGGTCTCGGCGGAAATGCTGCACGATCTCGGCTGCCGCTGGGTCATCGTCGGCCATTCCGAACGCCGCACCGGTCTCGGAGAGACGGACGAGACGGTACGGGCCAAGCTGGACCGCGCGCGCGAATGCGGCCTTGCGCCAATCGCGTGCGTCGGCGAGACCCTCGAGCAACGAGAAGCGGGAGAGGCGGATCGAGTCGTTCGCCGGCAGGTCGACGCGCTGCTCGACGGAGCGGGGTCGGAGGCCGTCGCCGGGTGCGTCGTCGCCTACGAGCCGATTTGGGCGATCGGAACGGGCCGGAACGCTGCCCCGGAAGACGCGCAGGCCATGCATCGGGGCATTCGCGCGCGGATCGCGGAGCGAAGCTCCGCCGCCGCGGATTCGGTGCGGATCCTTTACGGCGGGAGCGTCAACGACAACAATGCGGCCGGTCTCTTCGCCATGCCCGACATCGACGGCGGATTGATCGGGGGCGCTTCACTTGATTCCGGCCGGTTCGCCGCCATTTGCAGGGCGGCGCCGTGAAGACGGGCCGCGCCGGCCGGCCGGCCGCGACCCGGCTGGAAATCCGATCGGTACGGGGGCCGAGATGCTGACCATAATCACGACGTTTCATGTCCTGGCCGCGCTGGCCATCATCGCTCTGGTGCTGCTGCAGCAGGGGAAGGGGGCGGATGCCGGCGCGGCATTCGGCGCGGGCGGCTCGGGCACGGTGTTCGGCTCCCGCGGTGCGGCGTCCTTCCTGACCCGCACCACCGCGGCGCTCGCGGTCGTGTTCTTTCTCACGAGCCTCGGCCTCGCGTGGATCTCGAGCCAGCAGGTGGAGCGCCGCAGCGTGGTGGAGCGTACCGTCGCGCCCGCCGAGAGCGACCTTCCGGCCGGCCAGCAGACCGATGTGCCGAGCGCGTCCTCCGACGTGCCGGCGGCAACGACGAATGAGGAGTAGGGCGATGCAGCTATCCGATCCGAGCCTCGTCAAGGACCGGTGCTATCTGGGCGGCGAGTGGGTCGCGGCCGATTCGGGCGAGACCATTCCCGTCACGAGCCCCGCAAACGGGGAGGTGCTGAGCGAAGTGCCGAAGATGGGCGCGGCCGAGACCGCCCGCGCGATCGAGGCGGCCCGCGCCGCCTGGCCCGCGTGGCGCGCCCGCACCGCGAAGGATCGCGCCGCCGTCCTCCGGCGCTGGAGCGATCTCCTCCTTGCGAACCAGGACGACCTCGGAGCGCTGATGACCCTCGAGCAGGGCAAGCCGCTCGCGGAGGCGACTGGCGAGGTGGCGTATGCCGCCTCCTTCATCGAGTGGTTCGCCGAAGAGGCGCGCCGCGTGTATGGCGACACCATTCCCGCCCCCAACCCGGACTGGCGGATCGTGGTCACCCGCGAGCCGGTGGGAGTGACCGCGGCGGTGACTCCGTGGAACTTCCCGGCCGCGATGATCACCCGCAAGGCGGGCCCGGCCCTTGCGGCGGGGTGTCCGATGGTGGTCAAGCCCGCGACCGCGACGCCCCTTTCGGCCCTCGCGCTCGCGGACCTCGCGGAGCGGGCCGGGGTGCCGGCCGGCGTCTTCAGCGTCATCACCGGGAAGTCGGCCGAGATCGGGCGCGAGATGACCTCCAATCCAGTCGTTCGCAAGTTCAGCTTCACCGGATCCACCGAGATCGGCAAGCAGCTCATGGAGCAGTGCGCGGGGACGGTCAAGAAGGTCAGCCTCGAGCTCGGCGGGAACGCCCCCTTCATCGTCTTCGACGACGCCGACCTCGATGCGGCGGTCGAGGGCGCGGTGGCATCGAAGTTCCGCAACATGGGGCAGACCTGCGTCTGCGCAAACCGGGTGCTCGTCCAGGACGAAGTCTACGACGAGTTCACCGCGCGGCTCGGCCAGGCGGTGAGCGCGATGAAGGTCGGAGACGGACTCGATGCAGGGGTGGCACAGGGGCCGCTCATCGACATGGCCGCGGTCGAGAAGGTGGAGGAGCACATCGCCGACGCCCTCGACAAGGGGGCGCGGGTGGTGGTCGGCGGCGATCGGCACCCCCTCGGCGGAACCTGGTTCCAGCCGACCGTGCTCGCCGACGTGACCCCCGAAATGAAGATTGCGCGCGAAGAGACGTTCGGGCCGGTGGCGCCGCTCTTTCGCTTCGAGGGCGAGGACGAGGCGGTCACGATTGCAAACGACACCGAGTTCGGGCTGGCGAGCTACTTTTACAGCCGCGACATCGGACGCATCTGGCGCGTGTCGGAAGGGCTCGAGTACGGGATGGTCGGCGTAAACTCGGGCATCCTTTCGGCGGCGGAGGCCCCGTTCGGCGGGGTCAAGGAGTCCGGAATCGGCCGCGAAGGCTCCTACCAGGGCCTCGACGAGTTCCTCGAGACCAAGTACCTGTGCATGGGCGGCGTCTCCGCCTGACGCGGGACTCGGTCCGCGCCCGTGCGTCCGGTGCGGGGGGGAAGTCCCGGGTCAGTCGGGTTCGGATGACGTGACGGTCGCGGCGAGCCGGCCGCGGGCGAGGCGGGCCGTGATCGTCTCGCCGGCCTCCACCGCTCCCGCGTCACGCACGATGTCTCCGTCGCGGTAGATGATGGCGTAACCCCGTTCGAGGGTGCGGTCGGGGCTCACCGCGTGGAGCGCGCGGGCAAGCTCGCGGACGCGGGCGGACTCGCGCTCCCACCGTCCGCCGATCGCTGCGCGACCGCGCGCCGCAAGAGCCTCGAGGGTCGTCCGGTGCTCGCGCGTTGCGAGGCGGTTCCGTTCCAGTCGGTGGACGAGGAGGGTCTTCCGGCGGCGGGCTTCCTCGAGACGGCGCTCGAATGCGGCGCCCGCCCGCCGGCCGAGCTCGTCGGCCCGCTGGGTCAGGTTCTCGATCCGGAGCCGGGGGTGGCGCAGGCGCCTTCCCTGGAGCTCGAGCGCGCTTCGCCGGCGTTCCGCCCCGGCCGCGGCGGCGCGGCGTGCCCGGCCGTACACCGCGGCCAGCCGCTCGACGAGCTCGGTGCGGTTCGGCGACGCGCGCTCCGCGGCCGCCGACGGCGTCGGCGCCCGTTCGTCCGCCGCGAAGTCCGCGATCGTCACGTCCGACTCGTGCCCGACTCCGGTGACCACCGGAACCGGGCACGCGCGGATGGCCCGGGCCACGCGCTCCTCGTTGAACGCCCACAGGTCCTCGAGGGAGCCACCGCCCCGCACCACGAGGAGGAGGTCGCACTCCGCCCGCCGCGCCGCGTTCTCGATCGCGTCCGCGATCTCGTCTCCCGCCCCTTCTCCCTGGACCCGGGTCGGGTAGATGACGATCGGCAACGCGGGGAATCGGCGCGCGAGGACCTTGAGCACGTCGCGGACCGCCGCTCCCGTCGGCGAGGTGACCACGCCGAGCTGGCGCGGGAACGCGGGAAGGGGCCGCTTGTGCGCCGCGTCGAACAGCCCTTCCCCCTGCAGGCGGAGTCGGAGCCGTTCGTAAGCGATCCGCAGGGCCCCTTCGCCCGCCGGCTCGAGCTCCTGCACCACGAGCTGGAATTCGCCCCGCGGTCCGTACAGGCCGACCCTGGCTCGGGCGATCACCTGCATGCCGTCGCGCGGCTCGAACCGTAGCCGGCCGCGGCTGGAGCGAAAGAGCGCGCACCGCACCTGCGCGCGTGCATCCTTCAGGGTGAAGTACATGTGCCCGGATCGAGGCCGCGCGAGGTTGCTGAGCTCACCCTCCACCCAGATGAGCGGGAAGGAGTCCTCGAGCAGGCGCGCGACCTCGTCGTTCAGGCGCGCAACGGTAAAGATCTCGCGGTTCGGCGCGGTGCCGGCACCGGGTCGGATCCGGCCGGCGGTATCCGCGCCGCCCCGGGCCTCGGGTCCGGCCCCCGTCGACGGTGCGGAGCCGGGCAGCGCGAAGTCGCGGTCGAAGGGAGCGTGCATGGCGGGGGCTCGCAAGTTTGGGCGCGCCGTCCCTCCGTCCGGCCCGACCGCCATCGGATCGACCCGGAAGCCGATCGCGGAACCGACCCGGGAACCGGGTATCGCAGCGGGCAGGGACAGCGGGCTTAGGATAAACTATGGATTCATCTTCCGGCCGGCTCTCCAGCAGTACTGGCGGGGCTGCGCCCGAGACGAACGAGACATGTTCGAGACCCTCCGATTTCTCGCGAACCAATGGCGCGCCCTACAGGGAGAAATGCAAGCATTTCTCTTGGGAGCGGCGTCGTACCTTGAGGTAAAGAGACCCATTTGCACGCCTGACTCATCCGTACGGATCGGGGCTCCTCGAGGAGTCTAGCGAGGATGCGCTTCGGACCGACGAGACGCGCTCGAAGCCACCCGTGTTCGTTCGAAGCGCTGTCGCACCGTGCCGGTGGCAGCTTCGTACGTTTCGCTCCCGAAATCGCTTTGCGAACTTGACTTGTCTGCAAGGATCAGTACCCCTCAAGGAATCCAGGTGGCGATGCGACACATCGAAGAGGCCCTGACTTTCGACGATGTGATGCTCGCGCCCGGGTACTCGGAAGTCCTGCCCCGCGAAGCCGATCTGACGACGTTCCTGGCCCCCGGCATTCCGCTCAGCATCCCGATCGTCTCGGCCGCCATGGACATGGTGACCGAGGCGCGGCTCGCGATCGCGCTCGCCGAGGAGGGCGGGATCGGCATCGTTCACCGCAATTTTCCGCCCGCCGTCCAGGCCGACAAGGTGCGTCGGGTGAAGAAGTTCGAGAGCGGGGTGGTGCGCGATCCGATCACCGTGAGCCCCGAGACGACCATCGGGCACGTCGTTGATCTGACCCGCCGGCGCAAGATCTCCGGCGTGCCGGTGGTGGACGGAGAGACGCTCGTCGGCATCGTCACCGCCCGCGATCTTCGCTTCGAGACCCGGTGGAACGAACCGATTCGGCTCGCCATGACCCCCAGGGAGAAGCTCGTCACCGTCCGCGAGGAAGCGAGCCGCGAAGAGATCATCGGGCTCCTGCACGCGCACCGCATCGAAAAGCTGCTCGTCGTGAACGGACACGGCGAGCTTCGCGGCCTCGTCACCGTCAAGGACATCCAGCGCGCCGAAGACTATCCGGATGCGTGCAAGGACGAGCTCGGCCGACTGCGGGTGGGCGCGGCGGTCGGCACCGGTCCGGATACCGACGAGCGGGTCGATGTCCTCGTCGAGGCGGGGGTAGACGTGCTCGTGGTGGACACCGCGCACGGTCACTCGCAGGGGGTCATCTCCCGGGTCCGGCGAATCCGGGCCGCCCATCCGCACCTGCCGATCGTCGCGGGCAACATCGCGACCGGGAAGGCGGCCACGGACCTCGTCGACGCCGGGGCGAGCGCGGTCAAGGTCGGGATCGGTCCCGGCTCCATCTGCACCACGCGCATCGTCGCCGGGGTGGGCGTGCCGCAGATCACCGCCATCGACCGGGTGGCGGAGGGACTGCGGGGAACCGGGGTTCCGCTCGTCGCGGACGGCGGGATCCGGTATTCCGGCGACATCGCGAAGGCGATTGCGGCGGGGGCGCACTCGGTGATGATCGGGAGCCTCTTCGCCGGCACCGAGGAGTCTCCCGGGGAGGTCGAGCTCTACCAGGGCCGGGCCTACAAGTCGTACCGCGGAATGGGCTCCCTTGGGGCCATGGCGACCGGGTCCCGCGATCGCTATTTCCAGGACGAGGCGGCCGAGATCGAGAAGCTGGTGCCGGAGGGGATCGAGGGGAGGGGGCCGTACAAGGGCAGTCTCTCGGCGGTGGTCGCGCAGCTCGTGGGCGGATTGCGGGCGAGCCTCGGATATACCGGGTGTGCCGGACTCGACGAGCTGCGGCGAAGCGCCGTGTTCCACCGCGTCTCGACGGCCGGGCTTCGGGAAGGGCACGCGCACGATGTGAACATCACCCGCGAGGCGCCGAACTATCCCACCGCCTGATTCCTTCGCACGCGGGTCGCGACCGTACGAGACGGGGCATATGAGAACGGATCGGCACCTTCGTGCCTGACCGGCAATCAAATCCGGCGAACCCGCGGGGCCGTCCCGGCATCGACTCCTCGAGTCCGAACAACCCGCCGCGCGCCGTCCGCGATCTTCGGACCGAAGCGAAGATGGACTCCCGCTTCGCGCCGCTCGCCGGTACGCCCCCTCCCCGGTGCTAGCGTACCCGTGGCCCCCGTCCCATCCACCGAGTTGCCCCCCGATATCCATGCCGGGCGAATTCTCGTGCTCGACTTCGGTTCGCAGTACACCCGGCTCATCGCCCGCCGGGTCCGGGAGGCGGGGGTCTACAGCGAGATCCGTTCGCACGACATTGCCGCCGACGCGCTGGAGGCGTTCGGGCCGCGGGGAATCGTGCTCTCCGGCGGACCCGACTCGGTCACCGGGAGCAACGGTCTGTCCATCCCGGAGTCGGTGTTCCGAACCGGGGTTCCCGTCCTCGGGATCTGCTACGGCATGCAGGCCATGGCCGCCCGGTTCGGGGGAACGGTCCAGTCCTCCGAGGTGCGGGAGTTCGGGATGGCCGAAGTGCGCGCGCGCGGCCACTCGGAGCTGCTGCGCGGCATCGAGGACCGAAGCGGGCCGGGGGGCGAAGGGCTGCTCGACGTCTGGATGAGCCACGGCGACCGGGTGACCGCTCTCCCCGAGGGGTTCCGCACCATCGCTTCCACCCCGAACGCGCCCATTGCCGGGATCGCGGATCCGGCGCGGCAGCTCTATGGCCTCCAGTTCCACCCCGAGGTGGCGCACACCACCCGCGGCGGCGCGATACTCCGGCGCTTCGTGAACGGAATCTGCGGCTGCCCCGCGGTCTGGACCCCGGCCAACATCATCGAGGAGAGCGTGGCCGCGATCCGCGAGCGGGTCGGGCCGCGCGGACAGGTGCTGCTCGCCCTGTCGGGAGGGGTCGACTCCTCGGTGGCGGCGGCCCTCCTCCACCGGGCCGTCGGGGACCGGGTCACCGGGATATTCGTCGACAACGGCCTGCTTCGCCGGGACGAGGGGGAGCAGGTGATGGAAACGCTCGCCGCGGGGCAGGGCGTTCGCGTGCGGCGGGTCGACGCCGGGCCGCGTTTCCTCGCCGCCCTCGAGGGAGTCGAGGATCCGGAACGCAAGCGGAACGTCATCGGCAACCTCTTCGTCGAGATCTTCGAGGAAGAGGCGGAACGCGCCGGTGGCGCCGCGTTCCTGGCCCAGGGAACGATCTACCCCGACGTCATCGAATCGGCCGGCGCCGACACCGGCAAGGCGGACGTCATCAAGTCGCACCACAACGTCGGCGGACTGCCCGAGCGGATGCGGCTGGCCCTCGTCGAGCCGTTGCGCGAGCTGTTCAAGGACGAGGTGCGGGCGGTCGGGCTCGAGCTCGGACTCCCTCGCGATCTCGTGTTCCGGCACCCGTTCCCGGGCCCGGGCCTCGCGGTGCGGGTGCTCGGCGAGGTGCGCGAGGACCGCCTGGAACGCCTGCGCGCCGCCGATGCGATCTTTCTCGAGGAGCTCCGCCGTGCCGGCTGGTACGAACGCGTCGCCCAGGCGTTCGCGGTGTTTCTCCCCGTCCGCTCGGTGGGGGTGATGGGCGACCAGCGCCGCCACGAGCCGGTCATCGTCCTGCGCGCGGTGCAGACCGGCGACTTCATGACCGCGCGAGCCGCCCGCCTGCCCTGGGAGCTTCTCGAGATCGTGTCCACCCGCATCGTCAACGAGGTGCCGGGGATCTCGCGGGTCGGCGTCGATGTGACCAGCAAGCCCCCCGCGACCATCGAATGGGAATGAGCGGCCGGGAATGAACGACGGGGACTGGATGGACCGCGCGCTCGAGCTCGCCGAACGGGCGGCGCACGCCGGCGAGGTCCCGGTCGGGGCGGTGGTGGTGCGCGACGGGGTCGCGCTCGGGGAAGGATGGAACCGTCCGGTCGGAGCGTGCGACCCCAGCGCGCACGCGGAGATCGAGGCGCTCCGCGCGGCGGCCCGGACCGCCGGCAACTACCGCCTTCCCGGGACGGAGCTCTTCGTCACTCTCGAGCCTTGCCCCATGTGCGCAGGCGCCATCGTGCAGGCTCGGGTCGAACGTGTGGTCTTCGGCGCGGCCGATCCCCGGGCGGGCGCGTTCGGGAGCGCGATGGACATTCGCGACGTGCCCGGCCTCAATCACCGCCCGAGCCTGACCGCCGGGGTTCGTGCGAGCGAGGCGTCGGGACGCCTGATCGCGTTCTTTCGCGCTCGTCGGCGTCTCGCGGGAAACCGGCCCGCTGTGGGATAATTCCCGGTCCGGATGTCGCACCGGCGTCCGGTTGACGAGAGTCGGTGGGATTCCCGGGCAGGTTCGCGGTGCACCACCCCTCATCGCACGACGGAAGGAAGCGCAATGCCAGCGGAAAAACGACCTAAGGAGTCGGGCCGGAAGGCCGCGCTCGACGCCGCTCTCGGTCAGCTCGACCGGCAGTTCGGGCGCGGGACGATCATGCGTCTCGGCGATTCGACGGTGCCCCGAGACATCGAGGCCATCCCGACCGGATCGCTCGGCCTCGACGCCGCTCTCGGCATCGGCGGACTGCCGCGCGGGCGGGTCGTCGAGATCTACGGGCCGGAGTCGTCGGGAAAGACGACCCTCTCCCTCGAAGTGATTGCGCAGGCCCAGCGGCGCGGCGGAACCGCCGCGTTCGTCGACGCGGAGCACGCGCTCGATCCCAGCTACGCGGAGAAGATCGGCCTCGACATCGACGACCTCCTCGTCTCGCAGCCGGACACCGGCGAGCAGGCGCTCGAGATCACGGATACCCTGGTTCGTTCCGGCGCCGTCGACGTGGTCGTCATCGACTCTGTCGCCGCGCTCACTCCGAAGGCGGAGATCGAGGGCGAGATGGGCGACTCGCACGTCGGGCTCCATGCCCGTCTCATGTCGCAGGCGCTTCGCAAACTGACCGGAAACATCAAGCGTTCCAACACCCTGGTCATCTTCATCAACCAGATCCGCATGAAGATCGGGGTGATGTTCGGCAGTCCGGAGACCACCACGGGCGGCAACGCGCTCAAGTTCTACTCCTCGGTGCGCCTCGACATCCGGCGCACGGGCGCGATCAAGAAGGGCGACGAGGTCATCGGCAACGAGACGCGGGTCAAGGTGGTCAAGAACAAGATCGCGCCGCCGTTCAAGAACGTCCAGTTCGACATCCTCTACGGTCAGGGGATATCGCGTCACGGCGAGTTGCTCGACTACGGCGTAGCCCACGCGATCGTCGAGAAGTCGGGGGCGTGGTACGGCTATGGGAGCGATCGCATCGGACAGGGTCGGGACAATGCACGGCGGTTCCTCGTCGAGCATCCCGAGATGGCCGACGCGATCGAGGAGACGCTCCGCGAGCGGATGATTCCCGAGCGCGGGCCGGCCGCCGCGCGAGAACCCGAGGCGGCGGAAGGCGTCGGCGCCTGACGGGCGGCGGAGCCGGCGCCGGCCACCCGCCGGCACGGGCATCCGCTACCCGCCGTATTCCGGGTTCTCGGGACCTCCGTTTCGCAATCCGGTTGGCAAGGCGGCGGCGCGCAAGGGCTTGCCCCACTTCGGATCCGGGTGATGCGCACGCCGCGGCGCGGGGATGGCGGGCCGGACCAGGCGCTCCGGCGGGCGCTCGGCCTCCTCGCGCGTCGCGAGCATTCGCGGGCGGAGCTGCTCGCCAAGCTCGCGCGTTCGGGGCACGAGCGCGCAGTGGCGCAAGGCGCCGTCGAGAACCTCGCGCGGCAGGGACTCGTCTGCGATGCGCGCTTTGCCGAGGCGTTCATCCGCTCGAGGATCGAACGCGGGAGCGGACCGCTTCGGATCCGGCGCGACCTCGAGGCGCGGGGAGTGGAGCCCGAGGTGGTCGACCGCTTTCTCGATGCGCAGGACGAGGAGTGGGAGGGGCGAGCCCGCAGCGCCCGCACGAAGCGTTTCGGCGCGGCGCCGCCCGGGAATCGGGGCGAGGCCGCGCGCCAGTCCCGGTTCCTTCTGGGAAGGGGCTTCACGCGGCGACAGGTTCGCCGGGCGATTGAGGAGAGTGGGTGGGTATGAGATCGAGCAACGAACTTCGCCAGGCCTTTTTCGACTACTTCCGGGACCGCGGCCACGAGGTCGTGGCCTCGAGCTCCCTCGTGCCGGGAAACGACCCGACCCTGCTGTTCACCAACTCGGGGATGGTCCAGTTCAAGGACGTGTTCCTCGGTGCGGACCCCCGCTCGTACTCCCGGGCGGTCACCTCCCAGCGCTGCGTGCGGGCCGGCGGGAAGCACAACGACCTCGAGAACGTCGGGTACACCGCCCGACATCACACGTTCTTCGAGATGCTGGGGAACTTCAGCTTCGGCGACTACTTCAAGCGCGAGGCGATCGCGTTCGCCTGGGAGTTCCTCACCCGCGAGATGCGTCTGCCTCCCGACCGGATGTGGATTACCGTCTTTCGGGACGACGACGAGGCGGCGGACATCTGGCGCCGGGACATCGGCATCGAATCTTCGCGCATCGTGCGCTGCGGAGAGAAGGACAACTTCTGGTCAATGGGGGACATCGGTCCGTGCGGGCCGTGTTCCGAGGTGTTCTACGACCACGGTCCGGCAGTTGCGGGCGGCCCGCCGGGATCGCCCGACGAGGACGGGGACCGCTACGTCGAGATCTGGAACCTCGTCTTCATGCAGTACAACCGCGACGCCGACGGGAATCTGACCCGGCTCCCGAAGCCCTCGGTGGATACCGGCATGGGGCTCGAGCGCGCGGCGGCGGTGCTTCAGGGAGTACACGGCAACTACGAGATCGACCTCTTTCGAAACCTCATCGCGCGCGCCGCGGCGCTGGCCGGGACCGAAGACCTGACCGACAAGTCGCTCCGGGTCATCGCGGACCACATTCGAAGCTGCGCCTTTCTCGTCGTGGACGGCGTGCATCCGTCGAACGAGGGGCGGGGGTACGTCCTTCGCCGCATCATCCGGCGCGCCATTCGTCACGGCCATCGGCTGGGCAAGCGCGAGCCGTTCTTCCATCGCCTCGTCGGAGCGCTCGAGGCCGAGATGGGTGCCGCCTACCCGGAGCTGACCGAGCAGCGGGCGGTGGTCGAGCGCATCCTCAGCCAGGAGGAAGACCGGTTCGCGGTGACCCTCGACCAGGGGATGCGCATGCTCGAGGACGAGCTCGCCGTGCTTCGGGGCAGCGTGATTCCCGGCGAGGTCGCGTTCCGCCTCTACGACACGTTCGGCTTCCCCGAGGACCTCGTCGCGGATGTGGCCCGCGAGCGGGAGCTGACCGTGGACCACGCCGGCTTCGAACGGGCGATGACCGCCCAGCGCGAACGGGCGCGTTCCGGCAGCCGCTTCGGCGCCGCCCATGACCGGGAGCACGAAGTCGAGGGGGAGAGCGAGTTCACGGGGTACGGCCGGCTGAGCGACAACGCGCAGGTGATCGGGCTCTACGTTGACGACGAGTCGGTCGACGCGCTCGGCACCGAGGACTCCGGGGTGGTGGTCCTAGAGCGGACCCCCTTCTATCCGGAGGGCGGCGGCCAGGTCGGAGACCGCGGACTGCTCCGCGGTCCGGGGTGGTGCTTCGAGGTCTCCGACACCCGTTCCAGCGCGAACGCGATCGCCCACTTCGGCATCGCGACGGAAGGCGAGGTCAAGATCGGCGACGTGATCGACGCGGCCGTCGACGCGGACGCGCGCCGCGCCACCGCACGCAATCACTCCGCGACCCATCTGCTGCACGCGGCCCTTCGCGCGGTGCTCGGCACCCACGTGCAGCAGCGGGGCTCGCTGGTCGCCCCCGATCGGCTGCGTTTCGACTTCTCCCACTTCGAGCCCGTGGGGCGGGAGGCGCGGCTCGAGATCGAGCGGCTCGTCAACGCGTGGATCCTGGACAACGTCGAGGTTCTGACCCAGACGCTGTCGCTCGACGAAGCGCTCGAGCGCGGAGCGATCGCCTTCTTCGGCGAGAAGTACGACACGAAGGTGCGGGTGCTCGGAATCGGCGATGTCTCGCTCGAGCTCTGCGGGGGCACGCACGTCGCCCGGTCCGGCGAAGTGGGGCTGTTCAAGATCGTCTCCGAGTCCGGAATCGCGGCCGGGGTGCGGCGCATCGAGGCGGTCACCGGCGCCGGTGCCCTGGACTGGGTGAACACCCTCGAGGAACGCGAAGCCCGGGTGATGGCGCTCACGAAGTCGGATTCGGAGAACCTGGAGGACCGGGTGGAGCAGGCGGTGACGCGCGCCCGCGAGTTCGAACGCGAGCTCGAGAGGCTCCGCGGACGCCTGGCCGCGTACGAAGGTGAGATCCTGCTCCGGCAGGCGGTGGACATCGACGGGCTCCAGGTGCTGGCCGCGCGCTGCGAGACGTCGGGACCCAAGGCCCTGCGCGAGATGCTGGACCGGATCCGGTCGCGAATCGACCTGGGGCTCGTGGTGCTCGGATCGGTCGACGGCGAGAAGGTGAGCCTGGTGGCCGGGGTCTCCCGGGACCTGACCGACCGTGTACAGGCCGGTCCGCTCGTCAACTTCGTGGCCCGGCAGGTCGGCGGCAAGGGAGGCGGCCGACCGGAAATGGCGCAGGCCGGCGGCAACGATCCGTCGAAGCTCGAGCCCGCGCTCGAGTCGGTCGCGGACTGGGTCCGGGAGCGGCTCGCCGCGTCCGGCTGAGCGGCCGGGCGGAGCGGAACCGGGCAGACCGGGCGGCGGCCGGCGATCTCCAGGCGCGACCACGTCGACTCATGGCATTGATCGTACAAAAGTACGGCGGAACTTCGGTCGCGTCGGCGGAGCGAATCGGCGCGGTGGCGGACCGCGTCGCGCGGTCGCGGGCCGCCGGGCACCAGGTCGCGGTCGTGGTATCCGCCATGGCGGGGGAAACGGACCGTCTGCTCGGTCTCGCCGCCTCCCTGCGCCATCCGCCCCGGGGGCGGGAGCTCGACGTCGTCCTCGCGAGTGGTGAGCAGGCGTCCATCGGACTCCTCGCCATGGCCCTCGAAGCCCGCGGGTGCCCGGCCTGCTCCTATACCGGAGCGCAGGTTCCGATCCGGACCGATTCATCCTTCAATCGCGCCCGGATTCTCGAAATCGACGGGCGCCGCATCCGTTCCGACCTGGAGGCGGGAAGGGTGGTGGTGGTCGCGGGCTTTCAGGGGGCGGACGAGGAGGGCAGCATCACCACCCTCGGCCGCGGTGGCTCGGACACCACGGGGGTCGCGCTCGCCGTCGCCCTTCAGGCGGACGAGTGCCAGATCTACACCGACGTCGACGGGGTCTACACCGCCGATCCGCGGATCGAGCCCAACGCACGGCGCCTCGATCGGTTGACGTTCGAGGAAATGCTCGAGCTCTCGAGCCTCGGGGCGAAGGTGCTCCAGATCCGGGCGATGGAGTTCGCGAGCAAGTACCGGGTGCCGCTCCGGGTGCTGTCTTCCTTCGAGGACGGCCCCGGAACGATGATCGTGCCCGAGGACGAGGAGGAAGGAATGGAGCAGCCGCTCATTTCAGGCATCGCGTTCAATCGAGACGAGGCGAAGATCACCGTGCACCGCGTTCCCGACCGTCCCGGTGTCGCGTACCGCTTGCTTGCGGACATCGCCGCCGCGAACATCGAGGTGGACATGATCGTGCAGAACGCCGCGCCCGAGCACGACGAGACCGATTTCACGTTCACCGTGAACCGCAACGACTACGAACGGGCTCGCGAGATGGTCGACCCGGTGGCGGAAGAGCTCGGCGCGGAACGGGTCACCGGCGACCCGCGTATCGTCAAGCTCTCCCTGGTGGGGGTGGGGATGCGCTCGCACGCCGGGATCGCGAGCCGCATGTTCGACGCCCTGGCCCGCGAGAGCGTCAACATCCAGATGATCTCGACCTCGGAAATCAAGATCTCCGTGGTGGTCGACGAGCGCTACCTCGAGCTCGGCGTCCGGGCGCTGCACGAGGCGTTCGATCTGCACGACGGCTGACCCTCGTTTCCCTCCACGCCCAGGCGATGACTCGCGTCGTACCGAGTGCTACGATGCTCCGACCCGGAGAGGTGGCCGAGCGGCTGAAGGCGCTCCCCTGCTAAGGGAGTATGGGCTTATCCCCCATCGAGGGTTCGAATCCCTCCCTCTCCGCCAATAACTCAATAAAAACAAATAGTTATGAGGGTCGTACCACAATTCGTACCACAAAAGTGAAAAGCTTGAATGACGCCACCTAGCGCTTTCTGAGACCTGTCTGACCACCAGAGAGCCTTCCTCGCCTCCTTCCTGCACTCGATCGAAGACGACGCGTTCTCTTGATGCCTGAGCGACTGGCCCCGGTGGCACCAACTCGATATACCTGAGCCTTCGCCACGAGCGCGCTGCCTGCGGAGAGGCGTTAGCTGGGATTCATGATGACCGAATTGTGGCCAACCATCTCGACGACATCGCTGGGCGCGGCCAAGCGGCAGATGGATGCCGCCATTCGATGTCTGCTCTCCACGGAAGACCCCTTGGCGGTGCAAACGCTCGCCTACGCATCCTTCGGCCTCCTGCGGGACATCTCGAGGACGCAAGGCGCCAGTGCTGTGCGTAGCCAGCTCGACGCCGATGCCCATCGCTTCCCGGAAAAGAAGTTCTGGACACGCTTCTCGGATCTCGCCAGCGCGCTCAAGCACGGCGACCGCACCGCGGTCGACGTGCCGGAAGAATTCAACGAGATGCTCCTCGTGACCAACTGCCTGCTCCTGCGAGAGATCGACAGGCTGGACTCCGCCGAGGCCGGAGCCATGTGGCTCTGGTTTCATGCCGCGCATTTCATCAACATCGACGATGCCCCCGACTGCTACTGGTCGTGGATCGATCAGCATTGGACTCGATTCCATTCGACAGCACGGCAAGATCGGCTTCTCGTCGCGGCGCCGCTCTACGGATCACTGAAGAATGTGGACATCGCGAAGTACGAGATGACTCCCGAGCACGAACTCATTCCCTGGAGGCTGGTGTTCCAGCCGGGCAGAGCGTGAAGGGCAAGGAATCCACGATTGGGCATCCCGTGACGCGCCGCTCCTTCCCTGCGCGCCAGCGGACCTCCGACCCATCGCCCCAACTCGCGGAATCGCGCGCCGCCCGGCGGCCCGACTATCGCGAGGCGCCCCGTTGGCGCTGCGCGCGCCAACGGATGAGGACAACGCCTTGATGAGCACGACCTCGCGCTTCTCGCCTATTGCAGCGGCCAAAGCGCCAACACGAGGATCTTTCTTCGCGGAGCCACGAAGAATTACTCCACAACCTACCCTTCGCTCTTTCGCGAAATCCCAGACGATGATCCGCGATGCGATCATCGCAGGCGCTGGCATGCATACAAGCATGTGCTCTCTGGCCTCCGCAGGCTCAACGGCGGCCGGTGGCGCCGAAAGGATCTTGGCGCCGTTCTCCAGCACTACGGCGTCAGGACGCCCTGGCTCGATGTGGTTCGCAACCTATACACGGCAATCTGGTTCGCCACTCATGACTTGAGTGGCGACGGGCTGCATGGCATCGCCAAACCCTCGAGAACCGATCATTGCTGGATCTCATTCTATCGGCGACAAGCCGCGACCGCCGAGGAGAGATTGAGGGTGAAGGATCTCTCCGCCCATCACTCCTCCATGCACCTCAGGCCCCATGCGCAGCATGGCCTGTCACTGGCGATGCAGCCGGACCATGCCGAGCTGCCGCGCCCCTTCCAGGACTTCAACAGATTCAGAATCGCGCACGTTCGCATCCCGAACGCCAGCGATTGGCAGCTGTCCGGCCACATGTTCTCTTCCACGTTCCTCTTCCCCTCAGTTCAGCTTGATGATTCGCTGCGTCGTCTAAGCACTGCGGCGGCCCAGGACCTCCTGAACGATGCTTGCGAAAGATTCAATCTGCAGCCGGGAGCCCTCGGACAGATTTCCCGCTACCGATAAGCCCGCGCATTTCTCCGGGCGGCCGCGCGCGTCCAGGGCGGGCTGGCCTTCCCACCGCACCGCCCTTCGCTTCTACTCCGCGGTCGACCGTGAACGAGCAGCGCTCTCGACATCCGCGCCGCCGACGCGACGGCCCGCCCGGGCGTCGGGATGGTAGCGCCACGCATCGCTTCGCCAGAAGGTGCTAGCGCTCGGGCGCTGCCGGCCGCAACCCGTCCCTGAGCGCGACCGCTTCGTGAACTCCACGCCCGGACCCGCCCATGATCTCCAGTGGGATGCGATCAGAGCGCAGGCGGGGTCGGCCTGAGCACTCCGCAACAGACCTCTCGCTCGCAGGACAGCGAGAATCAACCAGTGCACGGCCAGCAGAACGGGAAGGTCGGCGGATGGGATTGTTGTTGCTGACGCGGCGGCGAAGTTGGCTCAGCTCGACGCCGCGCCGCGCGTAAGGGAGATGTAGGGGCTCGCGGTTCCTTGTTGACACCCGCCCCACCGCGCACTAGATTTCTCGACGCGTCTGCGGAGAGTCGCCAAGCGATTCGTCCTTCGGAGCCCAAGGCTCCAAGGCCCAGGCGCTTTTTGCTTTCCGTTCCAGTTCGCCCGGGACCGCCGTGTATCTATGCTACCTCGACGAGTCCGGCACAACCGGCGCCAGCACGGGCGACACCAGCCACTTCGTCCTCGCCGGCCTGTCGATCCCGATCTGGCATTGGCGGGACGCCGACCGCGGAGTGTCGCGGGTGCTGAGGGCGTACGGGTTGGCCGACGCCGAGCTCCACACAGCGTGGATGCTGAGGAAGTACCTTGAGCAGTCGAGAATCCCCGGTTTCGAGCAGCTCGCCGCAGCTGATCGACGCAGAGAGATCCAACGCTACAGGAACAACGAGCTGTCGCGCCTTGCGGGGCCGGCCAACGATATTCGTCGCAGACGCGCCCGCAAGCTCCACCGCAACACCGAACCCTATGTACACCTCACCTGGGAGGAGCGTCGGCAGGCTGTGCTCGATGTCGCCGAGGTAGTGTCGACCTGGGGATTCGCCCGCCTGTTCGCCGAATGCGTGGACAAGTCCCACTTCGATCCGGCGCGATCTCCGCGCTCCGTCAGCGAGCAGGCGTTCGAGCAGATCGTCTCCCGGTTCGAGCGGTACCTCCGGAACGTTGGCGGCCCTGGCGCCCACCGCAACCATGGGCTGCTGGTGCACGACAACAACGAAACGGTCGCTCGGAGGCACACCCGCATGATGCGGTCCTTCCACGCGACCGGCACACTCTGGACGAGCGTCGACTGCATCATCGAAACACCCATGTTCGTCGACAGCAAGCTGACCCGCATGGTCCAGATCGCGGACCTCTGCGCCTACGCCCTGCGCCGCTACCTGGAGAACGGCGAGACGGGCCTGTTCCGGCCGATCTTCGCGCGCGCTGACCGGGTCGGCGACACCGCCGTGGGCGTCCGCCATTTCAGCCCGCCGGCGTGCGACTGCGAAATCTGTCGCGCGCACCAGCCCTGAGCCCGGCCTTCCGCGGTCCCTGCGGCGATTCCGTCCATGCCTCGCGAGATCCCACCGTTCGGTGGCACCGACGACGCGGACATCGAAAACGCGCTCCAGTGGTTTCTCGGATTCCTGAACGCCGACGACTGGAAGACCCGTGTTGCAGCGATCGAACGGAACATCGAGTCGGGCATGCAGCCAAGGACGCGGGACTTCGATACCGGAGACTACGTTTCCGCGTACGGCGGACGCGACCGCATGGCGTGGTACCTCTACCTGGTGCACACTGCGCTGCATGATCCGCTGAAGTACGAGCCCAACCAGGGCGCGAGAATCCTTCCGATCTTCAAGAGGCTCGGCGCCGACCTCGGTCTGCTGAAGCGCATCGGCGGCGTCGAAGAACGGGTGCAACGGCTGCTCGGCGGCGAGCGCGCCCAGCCCGACGGCGGGCTCTTCGAGCTCCTCGTCGCGCTGCTGTGGAAACGCAACGGCTACCCGACCGTGGAGTTCATCCCCGAACGTCCACCGGGAAAGTCGCCGGACATTCTGGCCCGCTCCGGCCGGGAGGAATGGTTCGTCGAATGCAAGCGATTGCGAAAAAGCTCCGAATACAGCGAGCGGGAACGCGAGAAGTGGCTCGCCATGTGGTCGAGGTTCGCCCAGCACCTCACTCGCCACAACATCTCGCTGGTCTTCGAAATGACCTTCCATGTGGAACTGGCGTCGCTGCCCGACGACTACCTCGTAGCGCAGTTGGCCGGAAAGCTGCCGTTTCTCTCCTTCCCCTGCCACATCGCCTCCAACGAGACGTGGGACGTGACCGCGAGGCCGGTCGACTACCACCGGGCTCGCGCTCACCTGCGGCGGTACCGTGTCCGGGTTCCGTCCGACCAGATACAGGAACTGCTGGCCGGCTACCGCGATCCCCGTCGAGGATTCACCTCCGCCACGGCGGGCGACGTCGTCCGGATTGGCGGCGCCTCGGGCAACAACCGCTTTCTGGACAGCCTTTCCTTCGCGGCCTGCTCGTTCTGGAGTTGCGACGCCCCTCGGGCCGTCCTGCACAAGGCCCGCGACGTACGGCGCCACCTTGCCCGGGCGGTCGACCAGCTTCCGTCCACCGGGAAGTGTGCCGTCCACCTGGGCCTCGAGACGCTGGACGGCCCTCTCGTCGAGCAAGTGAGATTCGACCGTACCAAACACTCCATCGACAACTTCCACACCTTGGGCAAGGATCTTCGGTGGGTCTACTGCCACCTGTTCGAGTCCTATGCCCCTCCGGACCAGTGCTGGGTGATGGACGAAACGGTCACTCACTTCGGCAAGAGTCTGACAGGGCGCGATGAGCCGCTCGCGTTCAGACCCGTCATCGTTTCCGACGACGAGACGGCGGCGGACGGCGTTCATTGGGACCGCGACCCGCCGTGACGGACAAGTTGGCGGCGCCGACATCAGTCCGCCGCTCCCGCAAGGGTGAACCTACACCACACGCGGCAACCGCCGTCATCACGGCGACGGACCTGTGGCGCTACTGGTTTCGACCTCGACCCTTCCTGTTGCCGCTCGGCAACCATGAGCTGCCTTGAGCTCGGAGAGCAGATCGTTCGCATCGCGTCGTCGGTCCCACTCTTCTCGGGAGGAGGGGCGATCCCTTCGGGCCGGGCTCTCGTGCTTCGCACCGAGCCCCGGCGGAGCCGGGTCTCGGCCCTTGCGGGCTTCGATCCCTATCGCGGGCGCCCCGCCGGCGTCGCGCCGGTTCGTAGAGCGCTTGGCGGCGCGGTCGCCGCGGGGCCGCTTGGGCGAGGTGGGTAACGGCCCGCAGGCAGCGCGGGGCCGCGGTGCGAAGGCGCGCCCGGCAGGGACCGGTCACCGGCTCTTGCCGACCAGCCTGGCGTTCGCGCGGGGCGGCGGCTGGTCGTCCCAGACGAGCTCGCCCGGGAACACCATACCCTTGACGCGGCTGCCGTCGGCGAGCGCGGCGCGGAAGAGGTTGGTCGCGCCCGAGGGAGCCGCTCGCTGCCGGTGGCGCCGGAGCCGGACCACGCGGTGGCGGACCGTGACCGGGGCGAGGTCGCGCCCGGCCGCGAACGCCTCGAAGCACGCCGGGGCCACCACGTACGCCTCGCCCTCGATGTTGTGCAGCCAGGCGCCGGGGGCGTTGACCGGCACGGAGCCGTCGCGCAAGCCCGTCCGCACCCAGTTGATCCACTCCCAGCCCGCGCCCTCGCCGCCGATCGCGGGCGGCGGTGTGCGCTCGGGGGCGGGGTCGGTGGTCGCGGGCTGTGGTTGCGTGGCGTCCGCGCGGTCCGCCGCTGCCTCTTCCGCCGGCGGCGCAGCGGGAGCGGACACGGGCGGCCCGCGGGCGAGCGCCAAGCCGATCCGGCGCTCCGCCTCCTCGGCGATCGCGCGAAGCTCGCTCGGGCCGTCGGCGAAGTAGGCGGCGAGGGCGCGGAGCGCGGCCGGCTCCTGGCCGAGCCAGCCGAGGCC
>JAPOPW010000031.1 GCA_026712715.1 Immundisolibacterales bacterium
GGAGGTGCGAGGGGGTGGGCGCATGACGTGCGTGTCGCTGTAGGTATCGTGCGACCTGGGGAGCACGCCTTCACGATCGCTGCGGGGTTGGGAGGTGCGAGGCGGTGGGCGCATGACGTGCGTGTCGCTGTAGGTATCGTGCGACCTGGGGAGCACGCCTTCACGATCGCTGCGGGGTTGGGAGGCGGCAGGGCGCGGGCGCATGACGTGCGTGTCGCTGTAGGTATCGTGCGACCAATAACGGACGTTTCCGTCCCCGTCGAGATCGGCGCGAAGCTCCATCCGCATCGCGGGACCGTAGGGCTCCCACGCGTGCTCGTCCTCGCGCGACCACTTGAGCAGCACCGGGCGGTCGGGGACCGCGCGGGCGACGAGCGCCGCCTCGAGCGCGGCGTCGTCCGAACCGTTGTGTCCGTAGCAGCCGGCGCCCGGCGCGTGCACGACCTCCACCGATTCCGGGTCGAGTCCCAGGACCTCCGCGATACCGGCCCGCATCGGGTAGATCCCCTGCGAGTGGGTCCACACCGTGAGCACGGTGCCGTCGAAGCGGGCGAGGGCGGCCGAAGGAGCGAGGGATGCGTGCATCTGGTAGGGGCGCTCGTACGCCGCCCGCACCGTATGCGCGTCGTCGGGCGGGGGTCCGGGCACCGGTTCCTCGCACGGCCGGCCCTCGCGCACCGGGAAGCTCTCACGCCGGTTCCCGAGAAGCTGATCCCCTATCGGGCGTTCGTCCAGTCCTTCCGTCGAGGACCACCTCGCCGCCGCAGCGACCCGCGCGGCGGCCCGGATCGCCCGGTGCTCGTCCGCATGCGCTACCGCGAGGAAGCTCCCGTCACGAACGAGCCGCGCACCGTCGAGACGGGCCGCGAGCCCCTCCGGAAGCGCCGCGAGCCTCCCATGGTAGTGCGGTGGCCGAACCACCCTTGCATGCAGCAAGTCCGGAAGTTCAAGGTCGTGCAAGAAACGAAGCGAGCCGGTGACCGTCTCGCGAAGTCGAAGGGGCTCGATGGGCGGCGCGACGGCCACCGGGGCACGGTCCGAGCGGAGCATCGCGTCCGGATCGACGGGAAGGGCGAGGGGATCGCCCTCGACGAGCTCGCCGAAGCGAAGCGTCCGGTTCGTCTCGCGGGAGTGGACCAGCCCGTCGTGAACGTTCAGGGTCGCGGGCTCGACACCAAGGCGCTTCGCGGCCCTGCGGACCAGCTCGCGTCGAGCGGTCGCGGCCGCCACCCGAACGGCCTCGCCCGAGTGCTCCATCGAGTTGCTTCCCGAGGTGTAGCCCTCGTCGGGCGACACCCCGGTCCGGGGCGGGGACATCGAGATTCGATCGAAGGGCACGCCGAGCTCGCGCGCGGCGACGAGCGCGATTGCGGTCCCGATCCCCTGCCCGATGTCGACCTTGCCGGTCCGCACCTCTACGAACCCGTCCGGCCGGACGGTGATCCAGTCCTCCACGCGAGGGTGTGCCGCGAGGCTCGCCCCGACCTTCATCCGGGCACCTCCGACGCGAGCGCCCGGACCGCCCGCAACACTCGAGGATGGGCGCCACACCGGCAAAGGTGGGGTGCAAGGGCGGTGCGGATCGTGTTCTCCCGGGGAACCGGATCGCGTCGCAGGAGGGCGGTTATCGCGACCACGAGGCCCGGCGTGCAGTACCCGCACTGCGCAGCGCGCGCGTCGATGAGGGCCTGCTGCACCAGCCCCGGCCGCTCCGGCGTGCCGAGCCCTTCGACGGTTTCGATGCGCCGGCCCGCGAACTCGGCGGCCGGACGCACGCAGCTCATGGTCGACTCACCATCCACCAGCACCGCGCACGCTCCGCACTGTTCGAGGCTGCAGCCCACCTTGACTCCGGTCAGCCCGAGCCGATTGCGCAGCACGATGGCGAGCGGCGCGTCGGCGTCCACATCGACGGTGTGCCGTTCGCCGTTGACTTCGAGAGGGACCGTCCGCGTCACATGCCTGTCCATTGCGTTCTCCACGTCCCGCGCGAATCCGGTAGCTTCCACCTCTGACCTCGAGCCTCCGGGTCCGGTCGAGGTCCACGGTGGGCACCGGAGTCGCAGCGGCGTCGAAGCCCGTCGAGCTCTTCGTGCCGACCTCGTTGCGCTGGGCCGTCGATCGCTCAGGCAGCCTGGCGGGGCTGGTGGACCGCCAATGCGCCGAAACCCGGCCGCGTCCCTCCTCAGCCCTTCCGGTCGAGGAAGGCCCGCATGCGCTCGCGCGGCTCGCCGCTCGCGAAGCCGCGCGGGAGGCAGTCGATCCCGCGCTGCACCGCGTCGCGTAGCGGGAGCTCCTCCCAGTCCCGGAGGAGCTCCTTCTGGAGGCGGATCGCGACCGGGCCCGCGGAGCAGATCATGTCCAGCGTCCGCCCGATCTCCGCGTCGATCTCGCCGGCCGGGGCCAGGGACTCCACGAGTCCCCAGTCGTATGCCTGCTCGGCTTCGATGATCTCCCCGGTGTAGACGAGCCGGGCGGCGCGCCCCCAGCCGACGAGACGGGGGAGGAGGGCGGCCTCGATCACGGAGGGGAGGCCGACCTGCACCTCGGGCATTCCGAACCTCCCGGTCGCGTCCGCGACCCTGAGATCGCACGCCGCCGCGATTTCGAGCCCCGCCCCGAGGCAGTAGCCCGACATGCGGGCGACGACGGGGACCGGTGCGCGGCGGATCGCGTCGCACACATCGTGGATGGACGTGATGAAGGGTCGGGCCTCTTCGGGGGTCACGTCGACCATGAAGCCGATGTCCGCACCGCCGATGAGGGCTCGTTCGCCCTGACCGCGCAACACCACCGCTCTCACTTCGGGGCTCGCGCCGACCCGTTCGATGGCCGCGGCAAGGGCGTCGGCGTCGTCCTTCGCCACCACGTTGAGCTTCGCTTCGTTGTCGTAGCGGACTGTCGCCACGCGGCCGCCGTTCGGGTTTTCGTCGAATTCGATGTGGATATCGCCCACGTTCCGCCTCCGGGTGTCGTGCAAGTGAGAACGGAAGGGGCCTTCGCCGCCCCGGCCCGTCCGCGCGAATGCTAACCCGGGAGGATTGGCGATTTTTCCGGGTCGGAGCCATTTTCGCGTGTGCGGGACCCGGAAGCGCAATCGGTCCGTGGCCCTCGGCAGCACCGGAGCGCGAAGTCGGGAGCGCTTCGGCACCGACCGTGCCACCGCATGCCCCCCGCAGGGGGACCGCGCGGGACGCGAACGAATCCGGTTTAGAATCCGGCTCGAAATCTTCGAGGGGAGTCCCATGGGCCAGACGATCGAACTCACCGCTTCCGACGGACACAAGCTTGCCGCCTATCGCGCCGATCCGGCCGGCGCGCCCAGGGCCGGGGTAGTCGTCATCCAGGAGATCTTCGGGGTGAACGCGCATATCCGCGAGGTGGCGGACGACTATGCGGCCCAGGGGTATCTCGCAATCGCGCCCGCGCTGTTCGATCGGTCTCGGCCCGGCGTGGAGCTCGGCTACGACGAGAACGCGATCGCCGCGGGCCGCGATCTCGCTTTCGCGATGGAACCCGGCCTGCCGGTGCTCGACCTCGAAGCCGCCGTCGGCGTGGCCGCGAGCGCCGGAAAGGTCGGTGTGGTCGGATATTGCTGGGGCGGATCGCTCACGTTTCTCGCCGCCTGCAAGCTCGGCGTCGCCGCCGCTTCGAGCTACTACGGGGGGCAGATCGTCGCCGCCCTCGAGCGCGAGCCGAGCCTTGCCCCCGGCGCCCCGCTCATCATGCACTTCGGTGAGCATGACGCCGGGATCCCTCTCGCCGACGTGGACCGGATCCGCAAGAGCTTCCCCGAAGTCCCGATTCACATGTACGACGCGGGCCACGGCTTCAACTGCGACCACCGCGGGAGCTACGACGAGACGTCGTCCCGGACCGCCCGCGAGCGTACCCTCGACTTGTTTGCGAGTCATCTCGCGTCCTGACCGGGCGGTACCTGTCGCGGCAACCGCGTGTCGTTCTCGACGTGAACGCGTTGGCCGCGGATCCCGCCGGATCATCCGGCCGGACGGGAATCCCCGGTCCCGGCGCGGGGTCGGGCGCATAACGGCGTGGGCGCGGAACGCGAACGGAACGAAGGACCGGAGGGGGCTCGCGAGCCTCCGGATGGCGAGCCCGAGGACGAACGACCCGCGAGCGATTCCGAGGCGGAGGCGACGCCCCGGGGAGCGGTGACCGGGCTGGGCGGCCGGCTCGGATGGCATCGGACCGTCCTCGTGGATGGGGAGCCGCGTCCGGTGGCCTCGCTCCTTCGGCGCGGAGCAGCGCTCGCCGTCGACCTCTGCTTCGCGATGCTCGGCGCGTCCCTTGCCCTCGATGCCCTTTCGTTCTTCGTGCCGCTCGACACCGACCGGGCGACCGGACCCATTCTCGCGGTGTTCGGCGTTCTTGGCGTTTACATCCTGTGGCTGCGCGATCGGGGGGCGTCGCGCCCCGGCAGCTCGCTCCGCTACGGATTGAGCGCGGGGCGCCGGCTCCTTGGACTTCGGCTCGTTCCGGTGGCCGGCCCGCGGCGATTCACGCGGCCGGTCACGGTCGCGGACGCGGACGCGGCGGTCGGGCCGGGCGAGACGATGCGCATCATCCGCGCCGTGCTCCTCGGAGTGGCCGCGTCCCTCGTCGGGCTCCTCATCCTCGGCCACGCGGTGAGCCGCACGGTGGTGTTCGGGACCGTCGAAGACTACGCCGGGACGCATCAGCCATTCGCCGCGGAACGGGGAAGCGGGCCCGCCCTCGCGTCAATACCATCCGCGCTCGTCGTCGGGCGGAGCCGGGCCTACGTGCGGGTCGATGCCGAATGGGGGGATCTCGTCGACCCCCTCGAGTTCTTCCTCGAGCGGGGCGCCGCCGAATGGAAGGTTACGCTGGTACGGGTCGGCGGGGCCTCGTGGCTACCCCACTACGCCCTTTCCGCCCCCGACGCGGAGGTTCCGTCCCCCTGAGCCGTTTCCGATCGAGTCGAAGATGGCGCCGGCCGCGAGCTCGCCGTGGACCCGACACCGGCTCGGCTACCCGGTCCGCCGTTCGGGTCGGGGCCCGAACCGCCGTGCGCGGCCGCATCTCCCCGCCCGCTCGGGTGATGGCGGCGAAGAGCGCTTCCGTCGTTTCGAGCGGGTCCGCGCCGCCGCCCTCCCATTCGAACCCCACCGAGTCGGCTCCCGTCCGCGTCGGGTCGTGTCAGAGCGCGCCGAGCCCTTCGCCGACGCGGTCGAGGCGCATCCTCGCCCCGAACCGGGGCTCGAGAGAACGGATGATGATCGTGAAGTCGGCGAGCAGCATGCGCTCGATCGCGCGGTCGCTCTCCTCGGCATCGCCGGCCAGCACCGCCTCGTGGAGCGCCTCGAGGCGGCCGACCGAAGCGCGGCGCTCCTCTGTGGTCGAATTCGGGAAGTAGTGCAGCACCCGCATGCGGATGCCCGAATCGAGGACCTCTCCGAAGAACTTGACGAGGAAGATGTTGCCGGAGAGCTCGGCGAGATGGCGAAGCGCCTCGAGCTCGCGCTTGAGCGACGCCTCGAAGTCGTCCGCCCGCACCGCCCGCTCCACACGCCGCACCTGCTCGTGCAAGCGCGCCGCCTCGCTCCGGCCGGAAAGCGCCGCCGCCCGTGCCACCGCCCGGGAGATGATGAGCGCGGTATCGAGGTAGTCCCCGGCGTTGTCGAGGGAGAACGGCGCCACGATGCTGGTCCGGTTCGGGAGCACCGTCACGAGCCGTTCCCCCGCAAGGAGGAGCAGAGCCTCGCGGATGGGGGTGCGCGACACCTCGAAGCGGGCGGCGAGCGCGAGCTCGTCGAGGGCGGAGCCGGGCGCGATCCGCAGCCAGAGGATCTCTTCCCGGAGCACGTCGTACACCTGAAGGGCGCCGCGTCGCCCGCGCTTTCTCGGTTCCGCCTCCAATTTCGTCGCCATCTCCGCCGGCTCTTCCGACCACCGTTTCGGTCATTCCGCGTTATTGCATAATATTTGCATAATGCTAGACTCCGGGGAAGTCGGACACAGACGGAGTAGTCGAGATGAAGCGTTCCCTCCTCATGCTGGCCGCCGCCACGCTGGCCTTCTCGGGCGCCCAGAGCGCAACCGCAGAATCAAAGAAGGTCGCCTTCTTCGCGGCCGCGTCCCAGAACGGGTTCAATCAAGCCACCTACGAGGGCGTCGAGGCCAAGGCGAAGGAGCTCGGATACGAGGCCGAGATCTTCGACGGCAAGTTCGACGCCACCCACCAGTACAGCCAGATCGAGGACGTGCTCGCGAGCGAGCGCTTCGCAGGGATGATCGTCGCGCCCAACGACCCGGTCGGCATCTCGGGGGCGTTCGAGCAGGTGATCGCGGCCGGCGTGCCGATCGCGACCGTGCTCTTCCCGATCGGACCCGAGCTCAACACCCTCGAGCCGCAGGTGCCCGGCATCACCGCGACGGTCGCGTCGCCGCCGGTTCCGGGCGCGACCCTGCAGGCCGAGGCCGTCGCCGCGTACTGCGCCGACAGGGACCCCTGCAACGTCATCATCCTCATCGGTTTCAAGACCTTCCCTTTCGACAACCTCCGGCTCGAGACCTTCGAGAAGGTCCTCGCCCGGCATCCCAACATCAAGGTGGTGGGGACCGGCGAAGGCTGGTACTCGCCCGACCAGTCGCTCAAGGCCATGCAGGACATGCTCCAGGCGGCCAAGGACGTCCACGCGGTGCTGTCGAATGCCGACCAGCACCTGGTCGGGGCGGAGATCGCGCTCGAGGCCGAGGGGTACAACGTCGCCGACCTCTATCTCTCGGGGGGAGGAGCGGCCGCGATCTCGATCGACGCGATCCGCGAGGGGCGCTGGGACGCGACCCTCGCCTACTTCCCGAAGACCATGGGCGCGCTCGCGATGGAGCAGATCGCGAACGCCATCGAGGGCAAGCCCGTCACCAACGCCATCAACATGGACCACGCGGGCCCGCTCCAGGCGATGATCGACAAGGCGGTCCTCGACGCGAACCCCGACTTCAGGGGCGAGTGGGAGCAGTAGCGGGCGGTCCGCGCCGGGGGCCGGCCAGGTCCCCGGCGGGCGATCGCGGCCGGGAGGTGTCGACGTGACCGTTCACTACCGGGTGTCGGCCGACATCGGCGGCACGTTCACGGACATCGTCTACCAGGATTGCGCGTCCGGCGCCTGCGGCGCGACGAAGGTCCTCTCGACGCCGGACAACCCGGCCCTCGCGGTGCTTCGAGGCATCGAGGTCGCGGTTCCGTCCGACAGCGCGATCGACTTCTTCGTTCACGGCACGACCGTGGGACTGAACGCGCTCCTCACCCGGAGGGGGGCCAAGGTCGCGCTCCTCACCACCGAGAACTTCCGCGACATCTACACCATCCAGGGCAACGACCGCGGCGAGATCTTCTCGATTCGCTGGAACAAGCCCGAGCCCCTCACCCCGCTCGAGCACACCTTCACGGCGCGCGAGCGGATTGCGGCGACGGGCGAGATCGTGACGCCCCTCGACACGGGCGATCTCGACCCCCTCGTGGACGCGGTGCGAAGCGAAGGCTTCGAGGCGATCGCGATCGCCTTCCTCTTTGCGTTCAAGAACCCGAAGCACGAGCTCGAGGCGGCGGAGTACCTCGCCGCCCGCCTCCCGGGCCTGCCGATCGGGCTCTCGCACCGCGTCTCGCCGGAGTGGCGGGAGTTCGAACGGACCTCCACGACGGTCATGGACGCGTACCTCGCGCCGGTCGTGCGGGGCTATCTCGAGACCCTCGTCGGCGGGCTTGACCAGCGACTGCCGGGCGGCGGGAGGCTGCACGTGATGCAGTCGAACGGCGGGGTCATGACGGCGGAGGCCGCGAGCGCAACGCCGCTCCAGACCCTCCTGTCCGGCCCGGTCGGCGGTGCCATCGGCGGCCGGGCTCTCGCCGCCGCCACGGGGCGTTCCAACCTCATCTGCATCGACATGGGGGGCACCTCCTTCGACGCGAGCCTGATCGTCGACGGGCTGCCGTCGGGCTCCAACGAGGCGAAGCTCGAGGGGCTGCCGGTGCAGATGTCGGTCGTCGACATACACGTCATCGGCGCCGGCGGCGGCTCCATCGCTTGGGAGGAGGCGGGTGCGATGCGGGTCGGCCCCCAGTCCGCCGGCTCGATGCCGGGTCCCGCCTGCTACGGGCTCGGCGGCACCGAGGCCACCGTCTCGGACGCCAACCTCGTGCTCGGACGCCTCGACGGCGCGAACTTCTCGGGCGGGGAGATGGCCCTCGACCGCGATGCCGCCCGCGCCGCGCTCGAAACCATCGGGAGCACCTTCGGGCTGACCGCGGAAGCCATGGCGCAGGGCGTCGTCGACGTCGTGAACGCAAAGATGGCGGACGCGATCCGCACCATCACCGTGCAGCGAGGCATCGATCCGCGCGACTTCACCCTCGTCGCCTTCGGGGGGGCCGGCCCGGCCCAGGCGGGCGCCCTCGCCGAGGAGCTCCGGATCGGCGAGGTCATCGTGCCGGTGCACCCGGGGGCATTCTCCGCGTGGGGGATGCTCCAGACCGACGTCCGCCACGACTACAAGGAGACGCTCTACAGCTTCTGGGACCTCCTGGATCTCGCCGTCCTCGAGTCCACTTTCGAGGGACTCGAGGAGAAGGGCCGCCGGCAACTGGTCGCGGAGGGCATCGCCGGGGACGCCATCGCCTTCGAGCGGGCCATCGACTTTCGCTACTTCGGCCAGGAGTACGTCCTCACCATCCCCGTCCCGGACGGGCCCATCGACATGGACGCGGTGCGCCGGCGCTTCGACGCGGCCTACGACCGGCAGTACGGCCATTCGAGCCCCGAGAACCGGGTCGAGATGGCGAACGTCAGGGTCGCGGCCCTCGGCCGGCTTGCCCGCCCGCCATCCGCGCCTCCCGCGCGCGAGCCGGCGCGGACCACGCGTGAACGCGACGTCTTCTTCGCGGGACGGTCGAGGAAGACGCCCATCCTCGACCGCAACGGACTCGAGCCGGACGACGTCGTGGCGGGCCCGGCAATCATCGAGGAGTCGACGGCGACCACCCTCGTGCCCCCCGGCTGGCGGGCGGCGGTGATCGAGGGCGGCCACCTCTCCATGACGAAGGAGGCGGCATGAAAGGCAACGCGGCAGACCCCGTCACGACGGAGATCGTGCGCAACTTCGTCATCTCCTGCGCCGAGGACATGAACGCCTCGCTCTGGCGCTCCGCTCATTCGGCGGTCATCTACGAGGGCCGGGACAGCGCCGTCGCCCTCCTCGACGCGGACGGCAACATGCTCGGCCAGTCGACCGGGGTGCCGCTCTTCATCGGCGCGATCGACGCCAATGTCCACCACGTGAAGGCCTACTACGGCGACGACATCGCCGAAGGCGACGTCTTCATCATGAACGACAGCTACATGCAGGGCTCGCACCTGCACGACGTGACCGCGGTCGGCCCCATCTTCTTCGAAGGCGAGCTCATCGGCTTCGGCGCCGCGCGGGCCCACTGGAACGACATCGGAGCCATCGACCCGGGGACGACCATGGGTTCGACGGACATCTACCAGGAGGGCCTCAGGCTCGGGCCGACCCGCATCGTGGCGCAAGGCACGCCCATCCGCGAGTGGTTCGATCTCCTCCGGCTCAACACCCGCTTGCCGGACGCGAGCATCGGCGATCTCGACGCCCAGATCGCCGCCATCCGCACCGGCGAGCGGCGGCTCTCCCAGCTCCTCGAGCGCATCGGCGCGGACACCTACCGGTCCGCCTGCGAGAACATCTTCGAGCAGGCGCGGCGCATGGACCGCCAGGCGATTGCGGCAATCCGGGACGGCACCTGGTACCGGGAAGGCTGGCTCGACAACGACGGCATCGGCGAGGAGCCGGTCAAGGTCGCGCTCACCCTCACCGTCGACGGAGACCGGCTCATCGTCGACCTCGCGGGATCCTCCGGCCCCGTCGCGGGGTCCGTCAACTGCGGCGCGAGCCAGACCGAGTCGCTGCTGCGCCTCGCCTACAAGACGATGATCAACCCGGATCGGGCGATCACCGGCGGCTCGTTCGAGACGATGACGGTGCGGATGCCCGAGGAGTGCCTATTCAACGCGAAGGAGCCGGCGGCGTGCGAGTGGTACTTCACCGGACTCGGCCTCCTCGCCGACCTCTTCATCTCCTGTCTGTCCGAGGCGATTCCCGAACGCTCGACGGCGGCCCATTACGGCGATTCGATGGTAGCCGCCTTCTTCTCCGTCGATCCGCGGCGCGGACAATGGATCTCGATCGAGCCCACCGCGGGCGGATGGGGCGGTCGAAGCGACGGCGACGGGGAGAGCGCGCTCATCAACCTGGTGAACGGCGGGTTCCGCAACATCCCCGCGGAGGTGATGGAGACCAAGTTCCCGGTGCGTCTCGAGGAGTTCTCGATCCGCACCGATTCCGGCGGAGCCGGCCGCCACCGCGGCGGGTGCGGGGTGGTCCGGCGCTACAAGACGCTCGAGGACTGCCACTGCGCGCTCTGGTTCGAACGCTCTCACACTCCCGCGTGGGGGCTCGGCGGGGGCCGGGACGGAGGCCGGCCGGAGATCGAGATCGTCCATCCCGACGGATCGTCCGAACGGACCCTCAAGATGCGGGCCCGGCCCGTTGCGGCCGGCACGGTGGTCGAGACCATGACGGGCGGCGGAGGGGGGAACGGCAATCCGAAGACGCGTCCGTTCGGGGAGGTGCGGGTCGACGTCGAACGGGGTTATGTTTCCCGCGAGGGCGCATGGACGGACTACGGCGTGCGGATCGGTCCCGGGGTGACCGTGGACGAAGGAGGCTCCGAGCCGCGCGCCTGACGCGCAGATTTCGGTGAGATTCGCGCGCTGACCGAAGGCGGGGGCGATGACCGGCGGGGCGGCACTCACGGCGAGCGGAATCGGGGTCTCGTTCTCCGGGGTGGCGGTGCTCCGCGACGTGTCGCTCGACATCGCGCCGGGCGAGATCCACGGACTCATCGGCGAGAACGGCGCCGGAAAGTCGACCCTGGGGAAGGTGCTCGGCGGCTACTACGCCGCGAGCACCGGCACGCTCGAGGTGTTCGGCGCGCGTGCGCAAGCCTGGGACCCGCTCCTCGCGCTCGCGAGCGGCGTGGCGATCATGCACCAGGAGCTTCAGCTCGTTCCGGAGCTGACCGTGGCCGAGAACGTCTTCCTCGGCCTCGAGGAGCAGCGCTTCGGGGTCCTGCGGCGCACCGAGGTACGGCGCCTCGAAGAGCTGATGGCGGCAAGCGGCTTCCGGCTCGATCCCAACGCAATCGTGTCCCGGCTTCCGATCGCCGATCAGCAGAAGATCGAGATTCTGCGGGCGCTCGCGCGCGAGGCGCGGATCATCGTGATGGACGAGCCCACGTCCTCGCTCTCACGGGACGAGGTGTCGCAGCTCCACGTCGCGATGCGCAAGCTGCGCGACGAGGGACGGTCGATCATCTACGTCTCGCACTTTCTGAACGACATACTGGAAGTGGCCGATCGGATTACCGTTCTTCGAGACGGAGAGCACGTGAAGACGGTGCCCGCGGCCGGCGAGACCCGGTCAAGCCTGGTCGCGGCGATGCTGGGCGGCGGCAAGAGCGAGACCCCGTTTCCTCCGAAGGTTCGCCCCGTGCGAGCGGAGCCGATCCTGGAGGTGATGAACCTCGTGAGCCCGGGGGGTGCCAACGGAGCGACCCTCACCGTCGGGCGGGGTGAGATCGTCGGCCTCACCGGCCTCGTCGGCAGCGGTCGGAGCGAGATCGCCCGCGCCATCGTCGGGGCGGATCCGGCGGCGGGCGGCGAGGTCCGGGTGCGGGGAGCGCCGTATCGGAAGCGCTCCATCCGGCGCTCGGCGGCGCTCGGGATGGTGATGTCGCCGGAGGACCGCCGCAAGCAGGGTCTCGTCATGACGATGCGCACCTCGTCCAACATGACCCTGCCGCATCTCGCCCGCTTCGCGCCGGACGGCATCATGCGGCGGCGCCTCGAGCGTTCGCGCGCCACGCGCCTCATCGAGCACTTCCGGGTGCGTCCCCCGGACCCGAACGGGGACGTCTCGACCTGTTCCGGCGGCAACCAGCAGAAGATCCTGATCGGCAAGTGGTTGATGGAGAATCCGGACATCGTGATACTCGACGAGCCGAGCCGCGGGGTGGACGTCGGCGCCCGCGAACGCATCCACTTCGCGATCGCCGAGCTCGCGGCCGGAGGCACCGGCGTCCTTCTCATCTCGAGCGAGATCGAGGAGGTGCTGGGCCTCGCCCACCGCGCCTATCTCGCGGACGGAGGGCGGATCGTCG
The DNA here is from genome assembly GCA_026712715.1 of Immundisolibacterales bacterium. Lineage (GTDB taxonomy): Bacteria > Pseudomonadota > Gammaproteobacteria > HK1 > HK1 > JAJDXW01. The sequence goes on from JAPOPW010000031.1 coordinate 12,275, forward strand.
AGGAGGTGATCCCGGAGGAGTCGAGCGAGGCGGAGCTGCTCGCGCTCCTCTTCCAGCACCAGAGCCGGCGCCACGAGGCGGCGCCCGCATGACCCGGTTCCATCTCGGGCGTTTCCTCCAGGCCTACGCGGTCCTCATCATGATCGCGGTGCTCATCGGCGTGCTGAGCTTCCTGTCGGACAGTTTCCTCACGTACCGCAACCTGCTCAACATCCTCAACCAGAACGCGCCGCTCGCATGACCCGTTTCCACTTTGGTCGTTTCCTCCAGGCCTACGCGGTCCTCATCATGATCGCGGTGCTCATCGGCGCGCTGAGCTTCCTGTCGGACAGTTTCCTCACGTACCGCAACCTGCTCAACATTCTGAACCAGAACGCGCCGCTCGCGATCATGGCGTCGGCCATGACCCTCGTCATCATCGCGGGCGGGTTCGACCTCTCGGTCGCGGCGACCTTCGCGGTGGGATCGGTCGTTTCGGCCTGGATCGCGCTCCACGTGAACCCCTACCTCGGGCTGTTCCTCGCGCCGTTCGTCGGCCTCGCGCTCGGCACCCTGAACGGGGTCGTCATCAACGCGCTTCGGGTGCACTCCTTCCTCGCGACGATCGCGACCGGCCTCATCTTCAAGGGGGTCGCGATCGTCATCTCCGACGGACGGCTCATCTCGGTTCGTCTCGAGGACTTCATCTGGCTCGGGCGCGGCCGGTTCCTCGAAGTGTTCAACGCCGTGTGGATCATGGTGGCCTTCGCCCTCGTCCTGACCTTCCTGCTCAACCGGACCGCGTTCGGACGGCGGGTCTTCGCGGTCGGCGGCAACGAGGAGGCGGCCATCCTCTCCGGCATCCGCACCGATCGGGTCAAGACGGCGACCTTCGCATTCGCGGGGTTCGCGGCCGGGCTCGCCTCGGTCATCGCCACGTCGCGGGTCGCGCTCGGACAGGCGGGGGCGGGGGAGGGGATGGAGCTTCAAGCCATCGCGGCCGTGATCCTCGGCGGAACCAGCATTTACGGGGGCGCGGGCGCGGTGTGGCGGAGCCTGGGCGGCGTCTTTCTGCTCGCCCTCATCAGCAACGGCTTCAACATCCTGAACGCCGACCCGTTCTACCGGGATCTGACGACCGGTCTCGTCATCCTCGCCGCCATCGGGATCAGCGTCTCCGGCCGGCGGTAGCGCTTCGGGGTCGGGCGATCGCAGCCGCCGCGTTTCCTGAAACGGTAGCAGACGGCCCCCGGGTCCGCGCCCGCGCTCTCCGGGACGACCCGAGCGTTGCGACGCCGCTACCATGAGGAACGCGGTGGCGCCCGGCCCCGGTCGAGGGTCCGGTGGCCGGGCCGCGGGGCACGGCGATGCACGCGCCACCTTCTTCCCCGGCCCGACCGGCCGGCCGGTACTGCGCCGGGCGCTACGTCCGCGGCTCCGAGCCGATGTCGTTTCCGTCGCCGGGTACGGGCCCGGAACGAATCGTGCCGCGGAAGAACAGGGCGAAACCAAGGGACAGGGCCGCCGCAATGGAGGCGACGACGAAGACGCCGTCGAGCGCCTCGCGCAGCGCGATGCCGAGCGCGTCCTGAAGCTCCCGTGCCAGCGCGGCGCCGTCGGGGCCGGACGCCGCCAGCTCCGTCCGCAACCGGTCCGCGGCGTCGGCATCCACGAGCGCGCGAGGGTCGCTCCGCAGCTCTTCGAGCCGGCCGCCGGCAAGCGCCGCCTTCGCCGCTTCGGGTACCGTCTCGTCCAGGCTCGACGAGAATCGTGTCGCAAGCACGACGCCCAGCACCGCCAACCCCACCATGCCGCCGACCGACCGGAAGAACTGCAAGGCCGATGTCGCCACCCCCACGACGTCGAACGGAACGTGGTTCTGCACGCCGATGGAGAGCGTCGCCACGATGCCGCCGACGCCAAGTCCCGCGATCACGATGCAGAGCTGGCTTCGGACGACTCCGGTCGTTGCGTCCAGGGTGGAGAGAAGGAACAGTCCCGCCGTCATGATCCCCGACCAGACCAGCGCCTGGAGTCGATAGCGTGCGCCGACTCCGGAGAGGACCTGTCCCGCCACGACCCCGCCCAGCACCATTCCCAGCAGCATCGGGGTGAGCAGAGCGCCGCTTTGCGCCGCCGAGAAACCGAATGCAGCCTGGAAGTAAAGGGGAAGGAACAGGACGGTTCCATAGAGCCCGAAGCTCGCCAGCACCAAGATGACGACGGACAGGCCGACCACGCGGTCCGCGTAGAGGGACAGGGGCATGATCGGCGATTTGGCGCGTGCTTCGACGGCTACGAACACTCCGGTCATCGCAAGGGAGAACAGCAACATCCCGATGACGAAGGGTGACCCCCACTCGTACTGGACGCCCCCGGTGGAAAGAGCCACGAACAGGGGCGGCACGGCGAGCACGAGCGCGATCATGCCCATCGGATCGAAGTCGCGGTCCACCGCAGGCCCCCCGGGCTTCGGGAATACGCGCGCGGTCAGCACGAGTACCGGAATGCCGGCGAAACCGATGATGAGGAACGCCCATTTCCATGACAGGGCATCGGCAAGCAGGCCGCCCAGCATGGGTCCGGCGATGAACGACATGCCGTAGACGGCGCTCAGGATCCCATGGAACCTGCCCCGTTCCTCCGGCCGGAAGAGATCGGCGACGGACACGTAGCAGCAGGTCATGATGGTGCCGCCGCCGGCGCCCTGCACGGCCCGGTACGCCACGACCTGCGTCATCGATTCGCTGAAGCCGAGAAGGATCGAACCGGCGGAGAAGACCGCCGTGCCCACCAGCAGGAACCGGCGGCGGCCATGGATGTCGCTCAACCGGCCGACGATCGGGTAGGCGAGCGTGGCGGCGACCAGGTACGACGTTGCCGCCCACGTGTACCGGTCGAAACCGCCCAGGTCGGCGATGATGAGGGGCATCGTCGTGGCGACGACGGTCTGGCTGAGCGCCCCCAGGAACATGGCCAGTACCACGCAGACCATCGAAGCGACGGCCTGTCGCTTCGGAGGCGGCGAGAAGCCGCCGCGGTCCTCGCGACCCTCGTCCCTGCGATCCCCGTCCCCGGAATCGGGGTCCGCGTGCGAACCGGCGGGCCGCTCCACGCCGTTTCGTTCTACGCCGGCCATTGCCCGTCGACGTCCCCGCTCCACACCTGCGAGGTCGAGGCGCTCAATCGCCGCGTCTCTTGCGCAGGCCGAGAATGAGGGTGTACGCCTTGTAGCCGCCCCGCGACAGGATCGAGAAGGCTCCGCCGGATGAGAAGAGCCGGTCGCGGGCCGGCAGGAACTCCCATGCGTCCAGGTCCTCGATCGCGGTCAGCGTCCGGCCCAGCAACTCCCGCGTCTGGTCGACGAGCGCCGGGTCGCTCATGTCGAGCGCGCCGGATCCGATCACCATGGGCATGAGGGTGCCGAGCACGTTCTGCCGGTAGCTGCGCCAACCGTCGTCGCGACTGTAGTGCTTCGCTCCCAGGCGACACACGATGTCGTGGTACTCACCCACCACGTCCCGCTCGACGCGGCGCCGATCGTCGACGGAAACGCTGGTTGCGAGAAAGAAGGCGACGTCGTACATGCCGCAGCCGATGCCGCAGCCCTGCCAGTCGATCACCGCCAGGTCGTCTTCGTTCCCCGCGCCGAACAGCACGTTGTCTCCCCGAAAATCGCCGTGGACGACGGTCTTCGGGCCTTCCGCGACGGCCGCGAAATGGGCGACGATTCTCGTTCCGAACGCCTCGGCCCGCCGGCGCGTGTCGGCCGTGAAGAGGTCGCCGAAGCGTTCGAACGCCGCGGGGAGGGTCAGCAGGTATATGGTCTGCATGATGCGGCTCTCCCCGGCGGTGAGGAACGCGCCGCAGGCGACCAGGGCCGGGTCGTCGGTGGCCTCCCAGAAGCTCCCTTGAAACGCGGCGATCTCGCGAATCGCGCGGCGCGCCCGCGCGACCCCGACTCCGGCCGTCTGGGGTATCGCCTCCATGGCGCCAAGATCCTCCAGCACCAGGACGAACCGGTGGCTGCGCGGGTCGAAATCGCCATAGAAGAGGGAGGGGACCCGCACGCGACCGCGCGATGCGATGTCGCGGTAGTAGACATGCTCGCGGCGGTGGAGCGACAGCCACCTGGCCAACTTCAGGGCAAGGGCATTGGAGGTGGGAATCTTGACGATGACCGAAGCGGGATCGGCCGCGACGTCGCCTCGAGCGACCACGCGACAGCGAAAGACATTTCCCAGTGCATTGGTCACGTCCGACAGCCTTTCGACCTCCACGGCATCGATTTCCGGCAAACCGGATGCGCCGCCGGCGGCCAGGGCCTGCTGCAGCCATTCAGCCGTGATGTCGTGTGCGTGCTCGGGGAGTGGAATCCGCTTCACTTCGCTGGTTCCGGTTGACGACGGTCGCGCGCCGTCGGGCACGCGCACCCGGTGCGGGTCTCATCGTGCGCCGGCGCATCATCCGCGCCGGCGACGCACGAGGCGAAAGCGCAACGACGCGTCCGGGTGGGGCGCCGGGGTGAGCTTGATCTTCAGCGGGCGCTCCGGCCGGTCCAGCACGAGCTCCGCCTCGCGGACGATCGTCGCCATGGTGAGCGCGACCTGCGCTTCCGAGAATCCGCTTCCGAGGCAACGGTGCCGGCCCACCCCGAACGGGGCGAACGCGCCGGGCTGCCGGTGCTGCTGCGCGCTCTGCGAATAGCGTTCGATGTCGAACCGTTCGGGATCGGGGAAGCACTCCGGCAGATGATGGCTGACCGTCGTGCCGAGCAGGACCTGCGCGCCGGCCGGAACCCGGTACCCCCCGAATTCGAACGAGTTGGACACGATGCGGGGGACGGCCGGGATGATCGGATAGATGCGCAGCGTCTCGAGCGCAACGCGGTGGGTCACGTCCAGCTTGCGCAATCCCTCCGGAGTCGGCGGTCCGCGCTCGTACAGGTCGTCGACCTCCGATTGCATGCGCTCCAGGAGATCCGGATGCGTGAGCAATGCGTAGAGCATGAATGCGCACACGCTCGCGGACGTGTCGATGCCGACCAGATAGGGAGCGAGGACGTTCGCCCGCAGGTCCGTTTCCGGCAGCAACTGGGGATCGCTTCGGTTCATCTCGAGGAGATCGTCGACGAAGTCCGGCGGCTTGCCGCCTCGCGTCTCCGGACGATGGGCTTCCAGTATCCGTTCGTAGAGCTCTTGCAAGCGCCGTTCGGCGCGCCGGAACTTCGGCAGCCGTTCCACCTGCCTCGGCAACCGCTTCGTGACGTGCACGGTGACGATCGTGCCCAGAAAATGGATGAGGTCGTCGATGTACGCACTCGGCGACACGCCGGTGCAGCAAAGTCCGATCTGCTCGGCGATGATTTTCTGCATGGCGAGCTGAACGCCCACGGGCTGCCCCTGCGGCCATTCCTCGATCAGGCGCCGGGTGGCGTCGTGGGCCATGTCCAGGTTGGACTCGAACGTCTTCGGGGAATAGCCGTTGACCTGCAGTTTGCGCATGCGCAGATGCTCCGGGCCATCCATGTTCAGCATGACGCGATGGGCTCCCATGGCGATGCCGAAGTCGCGATACGGTTCGTAGGATCTCAGGTGGGTGCCCGAGATCCGGGCCAGGAAGACGTTCGCTTCCGGTCCGACGAGCGCGATGAACCGCTGTCCGAAAGCCCGGATGCGGAAGATCGGACCGTGTTTCCGGTAGTTCCCGCCAAGGAACTCGCGAAGATCCCCCGCCATCTGGAAGGCATTCCCGGCCAACGGAAATCCGGGCACCTCCGGTATCTCCTCGAGGGGGCGAACGACCGTGGCGGAAGGCGTTTCCGGCTTGACCGTGCGCATGCTCTCCCGGATCGTGCGGCCCATCAAATCGAGCCGGGAGATGGTGGCGATCCGCTCGCGCACATCGGCCAGCTCTTCTCGAGAGAGGATGCTCTCGAACACGTCGCAGCCCGCCGCAAGGCCGATGATGATGACGTCGCGCGGCTCCGGGATATCCTCGCTGAAGAGCGTCGTCATCACCCGGGACTGGACCTCCCTTATGGTTACTCCGTCGCGGGTCGGATATCGGTGGGCCCGTGCGACCAGCCGGGACGGGAACACGAGGCCGTTGGCCTCGGCCTCCAGGATGCCGTGTCCGATCAGCCGATCGAGCGCCTTCTTGCGGATGGCGGCGCCGTGCCGTGCCGTGCGGGAGATCCAGTACGCGGTGTCGTGGGTCCCGGTTTCGCCGGCAATGTCCCGCAGGACGGGATCGAGGAGGTCGTCGTCCACCGGCGCCGGGTCGATCAGGAACAGCCGCTCGGGATCCGTGTCGATACGGTTCTCGAGGGCCAGGTCCATCAACACCGCCCCGGCAATCACGGCATCTCGCCGATGCGCCGGGAGGGAATGCCGAATGCCGCCGTTCTCGGCATCCATGATGAGCAACAGGAGCTCTTCGGTCACTCGCAGCATGGGTTCATCGACTCGGTGGCGGGCCGCCCGCGCCAAGACCGGTCCCCGTCGGGAGGTCCCCCCGGAATGTTAGCTCGCCGTCGTGCGTGCCTCCACGATTGGGGTCGGTCTGCCGGTCGGCGGGAAGGTGGGAATGGAATGCGCTCGGACAAGCCGAAGGGGCGCGGCCCGGAACATGCGGGGCGCTCTGGGGGTCCCGGCCCGTTCCGCGAGCCATCCTCCTACGAGCCGACGTGTCCGGTGGCGAAGCCGAGTGCGGCGGCGAGGAAGGCCGCGCCGATGAAATGGCGCCAGAAGCGTGGCCGGGGCAGCAGCTTCTCCAGGGTGACGAGAACCGCGACGGCCGCGACCCAGCGAAGGTCCATGACCGCCACGGCAAACAGCAATCCCATGATCGCTACGCAGCAGCCGGCGCAGAACAGCCCGTGGCGAAGGCCCATGACGATCGCGCCGGCGGTGCCGTCGCGCCACTCCGAGAGCACGAACCCGACCGGGGTTCGGCAGTGCCTGAGGCAGGCGTCCTTGAGCGGCGTCCACTGGTAGAGGCCGGCGGCGGCAAAGAGCGCGGCGGACAGGGCAGGGGAGGCGGACGCCATCATCGGGGTGAGCAATCGGGTCGCGTCGAGGAGCCAGTGCAGGGCGGTGGCGGCAACGCTGAAGAGCGACCACGCGCCGAGATATCCGAGGAGAAACACCGACGTCCGGACGAAGGGATCGCCTTCTTCGCGCCGCCGCCGGTTGATCGCGGCGAAGACGGCGATCATGGGGCTCGCCCCCGGGACCATCATCGCCACCATCATCACCGCCCACATCAGCCAGACGAGGACGAGATCGATGCCCGCAAGGGGCGGCCCTGGCATCGCCGTGGCCATCGCGCCCGCGCCGCCGCGCGCGTCCATCGCCATCATCGTGTCCGCCTGCCAGGCCATGGCGGCCCAGGCGAGCCCGCAGACCGCGACGAGTCCGCCGCCGATCGTCCACTTGTCGCGGGTGGTCAGACCGGCCGGGATCGGAAACGGCCCGGACATGCGACCCGCCGCGGGCCGGTCGGTCCGTCTCTCCCTGACCGCCTATGACAAGGGTTTGCGCCAGGAGAAGGCGTCGGGACCGGTGAGATCGAATGCGATGTGCTTGGACGAGCGCTTCGACCAGTCCCAGCTTCGGCCGAAGGCGCCGGTGACGATGTTGCGCACCGCCTGGCCGACGGTGAGAAACCCCGGGGTCACCTCGGGCCGCGGCGCGTTGTAGATCCGGCACGTGTCGCCTTCCGGCACCATGAACTGCCGAAAGGGGCCGGCGAGGCCGTCCACCAGGCCGGGCACCTCGACCCGCCATTCCTCCTCGTCGTGGCTCACCTTCATCGGTACGAACTCGACCCCGTCGAGCCGGATGGTGAGGTCGCGCCAGGCCTTGAAGATTCCGCCCGCCCGGCCGGTGACGATCGTCTCCAGCGCATTGCGCTGCGCAGGGTCGGCGCGGTCGTCGATGAGGAATCCGAACTCACGGTTCCGTTCGAGGGCGTTGCCCTCGAACCGGATGATGAGCACGACGGCAAGATCGCCGTCAAGTCGCACGTCCCCGTAGCTTCCCTCGCGTATCAGCCAGGTCAGCACGCCTTCGCAGTAGCCGAGGGTCGGGTCCGAGCCGAAGTTGCACGGGCAGCCGATGGCGCAGTTGCAAAGATCCCACCAGTCACCGGCAATCCGCCACCGGACGGGACCGTCGTCTTCACGCCCTGCCGCGGAGGGCTCCGTCGCGTTTCCCATGCCCTGTGTCCTCCCGATGCGGATGGCGCAATTATGCGCGACCCGGACGGACCGGCCCAGGCCGGCGGGCGGGGCCCGGCCTCCATCGAGCCGGCCGCTCAGGTCCCGATGACCGCAACATGTTTCCGCGCGGGCGACCGGGCCCAGGCTACACCTCCCGGTCCTTGATGACCGCGACCTGTTTCCGAGTTGGCGACCGGGCCCGGGCTACACCTCCCGGTCCTGGATGACCGCGACCTGTTTCCGAGTTGGCGACCGGGCCCGGGCTACACCTCCCGGTCCTGGATGACCGCGACCACGTCGATCTCGACCAGGATTTCGGGGCGGGCGAAACCGTCGACGATGAGGCCGGTTCCGCACGGGTGGACCCCCTCGAGATGCCGCCCGACCGCGCGGTAGACGTCCTCGCGATGCCCGCGGTGAAGGATGTAGGTGTGGATCTTGCAGATGTCGCCGAGGGACGCCCCGGCCTCCTCGAGCAGCACCGCGACCTTCTTCATCGCCTGGTCGGCCTGGGCGGCGGGGTCCCCCGGGAACGGGAAGTCGCCGTCCAGGGTGGAGCCGGTCTGGCCGCGCAGGTGCACCACGTTGCCGGCCCGGACCGACTGGCAAAACCGCGAACCGAGCTTCTGGCCGTCCCGGTAGACCTCGTCGGTGTGGAAGCGGCGCAGGCGCTGGTGGGGCGTGCCCCGGTTCCGGATGATCGCCATGTCGATCTCGAACAGGATCACCGGGCGGGCGAAGCCTCGCATGACGAGCCCGGTCGAGCAGGGGTGGGTGTCTCCGAAGTGCCGGCCGACGACCTGGTAGCAGGCTTCGCGGTACGCGCGGTCGCCAATGTAGATCCGGGTCTTCATCACGTCCTCGAACCCGGAACCCGCTTCCTCGAGGAGGGTGCGGGCGTTCTTCATCGCCTGGTCGGCCTGGGCGGCGGCGTCGGCGACGGTGAAGCCGGTGCCGTGCATGGTCCGGCCGTCGGGCTCGGAGCCGATCATGCCGCGCAGGAAGATCTCGTCGCCGGTGTCGACCAGAAAGCAGGAATCGTGGTTTAGCTCGGCTTCGCCGTACCAGTCCCGGGAGTTCATCTTCCGGTACTTCCGGTGCGGGACGGTCTCGGGGATCACTGCCTCGAGATCGAGCTCCACCTTCAGCTCCGGGAGCGCGAGACCCTTGACGATGAGCCCGGTGCCGACCGTGTGGTTGCCGCGCAGGTGTTCGGCCACCGTCCGATAGACCGGCAAGCGGTACCCCGGATCGGTCAGATAGGTGGTGACCATGGTGACGTGGTCGAGGCTCGACCCCGCCTCCTCGAGCAGCACCCGCGCGTTTTCCATCGCCTGGTGGGCCTGGGCCGCCGGGTCGGCCGGGTCGCGCAGCTTTTGGTCGAGATCGAGCCCGGTCTGGCCCCGCAGGTAGATGCGGTTGCCGGCCTTGACGGCCATGCACATGTCGTTGTCGTGACGCCCGCCCGGATACACGTCGCGGGTGTTGAACTTGCGGAATCGTTGCAGCTTCATCCTGGCACTCTCCGTTTCGGCGGGTCCCGGCTCGCGGTTGGAGTGTCGCTCCGGTCGAGAGTCGAAGGGTAGAGAAGAGCGTCCGTGGACGGAATGGGGCAGCCGGCGCCCCAATCGTGCCTGGTTCACCCTGAAACGCGGTCGGACCCCGAACCTGGAACGGGGCTCGGCCCGCGAATTCGTGAAACAGGGGGGCGAAGCGGGGGTCGGACCTCGGATTCGAACCCGGGACTTCGAACCCCGCTTCGGAGGAGCTTGCCTGCACCTTGCGGGCCGCCCCCTTGCCCGGCGGGGAGCTCGGCCCCACAATGGGCGGTCGCCTTGGCCACCTGCATGTCTTCGTCCGAACCCGCCGCTTTCCCCACCCCCGACCGAACGCTCGCTCTCGTTCCCGACTCGGTGCGCACGCCCCGCGCCGCGGTCGCGTTCGATGCAGGGGTGCTGCTCCGGATCACGCGCATGGCCCTCGCCCATCCGTGGCGGATGGCCCTCGGCGTGGGTGCCACGGTGCTCGCAGGCGTAGCGCAGCTCTTCATCCCGCAGCTCATCGGCGAGGCCGTCGACCATGCACAGGGACTGCTCGCGGGGGTAGGGGACGACGCCGCGGCCCGCACCGCGCTGGTCCATGCCGCGTCCCTCATCCTCGCCGCCTCGGTCCTTCGCGGACTCTTCACGATGATGCAGAACTACCAGGGGGAGGCGCTCGGCCAGCTCATCGGCTACCGGATGCGCCTCGACCTCTACGCGAAGGTGCAGGCCCTCTCGTTCAGCTACCACGACCGGGTGCACACCGGCGACCTCATGACCCGGGGCATCCTCGACGTCGAGGGCACCAAGCTGTGGGTGAGCACGGGGGTGCAGCGCACGATCCTGCTCGCGATCCTGGTGGGGGGCGGGGCGTGGCTGCTCATGTCGATCGACTGGCTGCTCGGGTGCCTCGCGCTTGGCTTCGCGCCCTTCGTCGCCGTCGGCGCATCGCTCGCCCGGCTGCGGCTGCGCGTCCTGTGGGTTGCGCTGCAGGAGGAGCTTGCGGTGCTCACCCGGGTGATGGAGGAGAACCTCGGCGGCATCCGCGTCGTGCGCGCCTTCGTGTCCCAGCGCTTCGAGATGGCCCGGTTCGACACGATCTCCGGTCGCGCGCTCCGCCTGGCGCACCGGCGCATCGACCTCTTCGTGAAGAGCACCACGACGATGACCTTCGCGTACTTCGTCTCGATGGGCCTCGTGCTGTGGGCCGGCGGCGAGATGGTGATGGCGAAGGAGCTGACGATCGGAGAGCTGGCTTCCTTCCTCGCCTTCATGGCCATCCTCCAGATGCCGGTGCGCCAGATCGCGTGGACGGTGAACTCGGTGGCGCGGACCTCGACCTGCGGCGGGCGCCTGTTCGAGGTGCTCGACCTCGAGCCGGAGATCCGGGATCGCCCGGATGCGCGCGATCTCGAGATCCGGAACGGGACGGTCCGTTTCGAGAACGTGTCCTTCCGCTACCGGAAGGAGGGCAAGGGTCCGCCGGTGCTCGAGGACGTGAGCTTCGAGGTTCGCCCCGGGCGGGTCACCGGAATCGTGGGCCCGCCCGGGAGCGGGAAGTCGACGATCGCCCACCTCCTGCCCCGCTACTACGACGTCGACGACGGGAGGGTCACCATCGACGGCCAGGACGTGCGGGAGGTGACTCTGGCTTCCCTTCGCCGCTGCGTGAGCGTGGTGCAGCAGGATCCCTTCCTGTTCACGGCCGCGATCGACAACAACGTGAACTACGGCGACCCGTGGGCGGAGCGGAGCACGGTCCGGCGGGCCACCGAGGCGGCGCAGCTCAACAAGTACGTGGATCAGTTGCCGGAAGGTTACGAGACCCTGGTCGGAGAACGCGGGGTCTCGCTTTCCGGTGGCCAGCGCCAGCGCCTCGCGATCGCGCGGAGCGTGCTCCCCACCTCCAGCGTCATCGTCTTCGACGATTCCACCGCCGCGGTCGACGCCGCGACCGAGCGCCAGATCCACGAGGCGCTCGCCGACGTGACCCGCGACCGCGCGATCATCGTCATCGCGCATCGTCTGTCCTCGGTGATGTACGCCGACGAGATCCTCTTTCTGGACGAGGGCCGCATCGTCGAGCGCGGCGCCCACGACGTCCTGGTCGCGCTCGGCGGGCGCTACGCGGCGCTCTACGCGCTCCAGACCCGGATGAGCGAGGGCGGCGAACCGGAGGCGGAAAAGGAAGCGCGAGGGGAAGGGGAAGCGGGGACGGACGAGGAAGAGGAGCGGGGCGGATGAAGGCGGCGGCGGAAGCGAATCCCGCGCTCCGGCCCCCGCGGGCGGTGGTCGGCTCGCAGATCTCCTTCGAGGAGGAGATGTTCGGCGCCGCCTTCGACGGAGGGGTGGTGCGACGCTTCTGGGGTTTCGTGGCTCCCTATCGCCGGCAGGTCTGGATCGGGGTCGCCGCGGTGCTCGTCTTCACCCTCACCCAGGTCGCGATCCCGCTCGTGCTGCGCTACGCGATCGACGATGCGATCGTGGCCGGCGAGTCCGGCGCCGACGCGCTGCGCTTCATCGTCATCGGGTTCTTCGCCGTCGTCGGGCTCAACTACGCCACCAACTTCGTACAGGAGCTCGTCGTCGGACGGATCTCGGGAAGTGTGCTCTTCGGGCTGCGGCGCGCGATGTACCGCCACCTGCAGCACGTCTCCCTCTCCTTCATGGACCGCACCGAGGTAGGGCGGCTCATGTCCCGGCTCCAGGGCGACGTCAATGCGCTCCAGGAATTTCTGGAAACCTCCATCTTCGCGATCGGCGACTTCGTGCTCCTCATCGGCATCGTCACCGTGCTGCTCGCGCTCGACCTCGAGCTCGGTCTGCTCACCCTCTCGGTGCTGCCGGTCCTCGTCGTGGTGCGCATCGTGTGGCTGCCCCGGGCCCGGCGGGCCTTTCTTCGGGCGCGCGAGACGAGCTCGATCGTGAACGGCGCGCTCGCGGAGAACGTGCACGGCATACGGACCATCCAGGAGATGGGCAGGGAAGCGGTCAACTTCGAGCTCTTCGACGAAAAGGCGAAGGACAATCTGCACGCCCACCTTCGCGGGTCGAAGTTCTCGAGCGTCATGATCCCCATCGTCGACACCCTGACCGGCATCGCGATGGCGGTGGTGATCGTGGTCGGGGGCGGCATGGTGCTCGGACAGGAACTCGAGCTCGGGGTGATGGTGGCGTTCCTGTTCTACGTGCAGCGATTCTTCGATCCCATCCGTTCGCTCACCATCCAGTACAGCATCATGCAGCGGGCGATGGCGGCGGGGCAGCGCATCTTCGAAGTGCTCGACGTGCCCGTCGAAGTGCGCGAACGGCCCGATGCGGTCCCGCTGCCGCGCGAGGCGCGCGCCGTCGAGCTCGACGACGTGACCTTCGGCTACGCCGCCGGACATCCGGTGCTGCGGAACGTGAGCCTGCGGGTCGAGCCGGGGGAGACGGTAGCGCTGGTGGGACCGACCGGCTCGGGAAAGACGAGCATCACCGCTCTCATCCACCGCTTCTACGACGTGTGGAGCGGGGCGGTGCGAATCGGCGGACACGACGTGCGCGACGTTCGCGAGAGCGACATCGGGGCGCACGTCGCGATGGTCCTGCAGGAGCCCTTCCTCTTCACCGGCAGCGTCTACGACAACATTCGCTACAACAAGGCGGACGCCGCCCGGGCGGAAGTGGAGGCGGCGGCGCGCGCGGTCGGCGCCCACGACTTCATCGGACGGCTCCCCGAGGGCTACGACACGGTGCTCGACCAGCGAGGCGGAAACCTCTCGCTCGGCCAGCGCCAGCTTCTGAGCTTCGCCCGCGCCCTCGTCGCCGACGCCCCCATCCTGGTGCTGGACGAGGCGACGGCCAACGTCGACAGCTACACCGAGCGCCAGATCCAGCGCGCGCTCGCCCGTCTGCTCGAAGGGCGGACCGCCATCGTCATCGCTCACCGTCTCGCCACGATCCGGGGCGCGGACCGCATCCTCGTGCTGCGCGACGGAGAGCTCGTGGAGCAGGGCACCCACGACGCGCTCGTCGCGCGGGACGGGCTCTACGCGCGCCTCTACCGCCTCAACCACGCCTCCTTCGACGACCTCGCGGCCGGGGAGGGGGAGGGCGGCGACGCGCACCCGGCGCCCGAGACCTGAGGCGCGACGACGCCTTTCTAAAGAGGCCGTCAGGCCGGCTCGTCGGGTACGTCCAGGGACGCCAGCAGCCCCGCAAGCAGGCGGGCCCTCGGGACCAGCGACGAATACAGGATGTACTCGTCGTGCGTATGGGCGCCGTCGCCGCAGGGCCCCAGGCCGTCGAGCGTGGCGAGGCCCAGGGCGCCGGTGAAATTGCCGTCGCTTCCGCCGCCGAAGCTGCCATGGCCGGGGTTGAAGCCGATTTCCCCGGCAATCGACTCGGCCCGGGAGTAGAGGTCCATCACCTTGGAATGAGGCGCGAAGACCGGCCGAAGAGGGCCGACCTCGACGGCCACGCTGACGTCTGGATTGATGGGCTCGAGCCCCACCATCGCGGCGGTGATTCGTTCGATGTCCTCTTGCGCGGGCAGCACGGCCAGCACTTCCGCCTCGCACTCGATCGGCACGACGTTGACGAACGTGCCGCCGTGGACGATGCCGACGCTCAAGGTCACTCCGGCCTCGTGGTCGGTCATGCCCTCGATGGCAAGGATCTGTTCGGCCATCTCCCGGATTGCGCTCCGCCCCCGAGCGAGCGTCGAGCCGGCGTGGGAAGGGCGGCCGCGAACCCTCACCCGGAAGCGTGCGATGGCATGACGCCCCGTCACCAGCTTGCCTTCCTTGGCGGGCTCCGGCACCAGGACGTAGTGGTGGCGTTTCGCCTCCGCTTCGATGCGGCTCCGGGTGGTGGGACTCCCGACTTCCTCGTTCGGGATGAACATGAAGGTCACCGGCAGATTCGGCGTGCGCCCCGCCCGCAGAAGCTGTTTCAGCGCGTAGCAGGCGGAATACATCCCGCCCTTCATGTCGTAGATCCCGGGCCCGTAGACCCGGTCACCCTCTCGCCGGAAGGGCAGCTCGCGTTCGAGCGTCCCGACCGCATGCACGGTGTCGAGGTGGCCGAGCACGAGGATGCCGGGGCCCTCCGACTCTCCCGGAATCCGCGCGGTGAGAAGGTCCCCGTAGCCTTCGCCGCCCGATTCGCGCTCGATGGCGGCGCCGGCGGAGACCATCTCCCGCTCCGCGAGGTCCATGACGCGGTTGACTCCGTCGGGGACGTTGGTGGGACTCTCGACGAAGACCCAGGTCCGAATGCCCTCGAGAATCTCGTCGGCGTCGTACGCGGGCCGGTTGCGTCGCGGGTTGCTCATGGAAAGCTCGCCAGTACGGAGATGAACCGTTTCCAGAATCGCTCGGGGTCCACGGCGACTGCGACCTCGGCGTTCGGGTCTCCGAGCGGAGCGCGTTGCCGGACCATGCCGGCGGACTCCGTCGACAGATGACGATGGTCGCACACCGTCATGACGTAGGTGTGTTCTCCCGCGAGCTCGATTTCGACCTGCATGGGCTCGAAGCGCAGCACCTGCGGATCGTCCAGCGCGGATACGGTATTGGGTACTTGCTTTGGCGCGGTACTTCGGGCGACTACGGGTGACCCTGTGGGGCCATGGAGCCCGAGGAGCCGCGTCCTCCGCGGCCACCGACCGCGCTGCCGGGCGAGGATTGGCGATTGCAACGCGGGACGTTACACACGATGATCGGTCAATGCGGATCAGGCACAAGGGTCTTCGCGCCCTGGCCGAGCAAGATCGTCGTCGGCAACTGCCGGGCGACCTGGTGCCGAAGCTGAGGCGCGTCTTGACCTTGTTGGACGAGGCGCGCAATACCGGCGATCTCGCTACCCAACCCGGTTACCGTCTGCATCGGCTGAAGGGCGACATGGCCGGTCTGTGGAGCATCCGCGTGTCGGGGAACTGGCGCGTGGTCTTCCGGTTCGAGGACAACGAGGCCGTGGATGTGGACCTCGTGGACTACCCTTGAACGAAGAGGAACGGCAATCATGGCGATGCTGAATCCATGCCATCCGGGGGAGATACTGCGCGACAATCTGGAGGCCGCCGAGCTGTCGGTGACGGAGGGGGCGTCGCGGCTGGGCTGCACTCGGCAGGCGCTGTCCCGGCTGTTGAACGGGAAGGCCGGGATTTCGCCGGCGATGGCACTGGCGCTGGAGCGGATCGGTTGGAGCAATGCGGGCTTCTGGATGCGGCTGCAGGCGAGCTACGAGCTTGCGCAGGCGCGCCGGGAACAGGCTGCCGCCGAACGGCGCGCGGGCGCGCTGCACGCATGATCGGGTCTCGCATTCGCGTTGCGGGACAGGGAACTGTCCCGCCTGCCGCCGATCATCCGCTCGCAAACATCGGCAGGCTGTTCGGGTGCGGCCTTCGTCGGGCGGAAGCGGTCGCGGTTGAGATCGAGCACTACGATGTCGGCGACGCCGCTCCGCAGCGCGGTGCGGCGTCTCCCACTCGGTGCGGGGATGCGTCTCGAGACGCCCCCATCGCGGTTATCCCCAGTGCCAGTCCTGCACGTCCCAGGTGGCATCGGTCACGTAGCCGTGCACCGGGGAGGGCGGTTCAATTCGCGAAGGGGGTGGAGACGGGCGCGCCGGGCCGGGGTCTTCATGCAATCCTCGGCCGGCGGGCGCCACCCCTGTCAGATTGCCTGGATTGACTCCACCACCTCGCGGGTCCAGGTCGCCTGACCTTGCCAGCGTCGGGCGAATTCACCCAGCATCCGGCTGCGCTCGTCGGACGCCGTGACCCGGTCGACTTCGGCGAGGTCCGCGAACTCGTAGCATGCGACGTGCACGTTGTCGTTCACCGCGCTCCAGCCGCGCCAGGCGCCCGCCGCGCCGTAGGCGGTGGCGATGCGCTGCAAATGGATGTCCTGGTACCAGGCGTCGAACTCGTCCCTCGCGGCCGGGTCCACCTCCGCGCGCACGATCAGGAATGCGGTCACTGCCTCTCCTCCGGGTTGCCGAGCATCGCCATGCGCCCGCCCCGGGCGACGTGGAATGACGTTGCACATGGCCTTGGCACAAGGGCGAGCGTGGCGCAGGCCCGCGACCGGGGCAACTGCCGTGATCAATGGTCCGGGTCGCCACCATCGCCGAAGCCGGCGCCGGGCCGCGGAACATGCGCCTTCCCCGGCTCCGAGGCGCCGGAGGCGCACCGCGTCCTTGCGAGCCGCCACCGCGCCGGGAGGGCGATGTTGTCTCCCCGATCCGGCGCGACTACGATGCCGGGCGGTTCGAAGAAGTGCAAGAAGGGTTCAATGAGCATGCTCGAATGGGGACTCATCGGCGGCGGCGAGGGCAGCATCATCGGCGGCGCGCACGTCGTCGGAGCGCGCATGGACGGACAGTTCACGCTCGCGGCCGGCGCGGTCGACATCGACCCCGAACGCGGGCGCGACTACGCCTGCCGGCTCGGGGTGGCGGCGGACCGGGCGTACGGCGACTGGCGCTCGATGCTCGCCGGCGAGCTCGCGCGGCCGGAGGGGGATCGCGTCAGCCTCGTGACCATCGCCACCCCCAATTCGACGCACTACGAGATTGCGAGCGCATTTCTCGAGGCGGGCATTCACGTGCTTTGCGAGAAGCCGATGACGACGATGGTCGAGGATGCGGAGGCGCTCGTCGAGATTGCCGCCCGCACCGGTCGGATCTGCGCCGTGAACTACGTCTATTCGGGCTATCCGATGGCCCGCGAGATGAGGGCGATGGTCGCGCGCGGCGACCTCGGGCGGGTGCGGGTCGTCAACACGGAGTTCGCCCACAGCTTCCTCGCCGACCCCTCCAACGACTTTCCCGGCTGGCGCTTCGACCCGGCGCAGGCCGGCGTTTCCGCGATTGTCGGGGACTGCGGCGTCCATGCGCTGCACCTCGCGTCCTTCGTCGTCGGGCAGGAGGTGGAGCGGCTCACGGCCGACTTCGCCCGTTGCGTGGAGGGCCGCGAGCTCGAGGACGATGCGCTGGTGGCATTCCGCATGAGCGGCGGCACCGTGGGGCGGCTCTGGACGAGCGCGGTTGCCGTCGGGCACTCCCACGGGCTGAGGATTCAGGTCTTCGGCGAGCGAGGCGGCCTTGCCTGGGACCAGGAGCAGCCGAACCAGCTCTACTGGACGCCGCTCGGCGAGTCGACGCGAAGGCTGGAGCGAGGCGCCGAGGGGCTTTCGCCGGAGTCGACGCGTGCGTCCCGCATGATGCTCATCGGCCATCCGGAGGGATTCCTGGAGGGGTTCGCCAACATCTATGCGGATCTCGCCGAGGAGATCGTGGCGCGGCGCGAGGGGCGGCCTCCCGCGCCGGCCGCCACCTGGTGGCCGACGACCGAAGACGGCCTTCGGTCCGTCGCGGCGGTCCACGCCGCGGTGGAATCGAACCGGCGCGAGGGCGCCTGGGTCGACGCCCGCCCGCCTTCGCTCCGCTGACCTTCCTTTCGGTCCCCGCGACCGCGGTCGGGAATGGCCGCGTTCGACGCGTCAGGCGATCGCGTCCAGCACCGGCAGGAGGTAACGGCGGAATTGCTCCGGGTACTCGCTCATCGGGAAGTGCCCGAGGCCCTCCATGACCGTGACCTCCACGCCATCGATGGCCGCCGCCGTCCGGCGGCTGTCCTCGGGGCTGCAGGCGAAGTCGTACTCCCCGGTGAGAAGGTGCAACGGGCACCTGCTAGCGTCGATCCGAGGCGTTTCCTCGCGGAGATCGCCCTCCACCCGATAGAACCAGACATCGCCGAGAAACACCCCGGGCCCGCCTTGCATGTACTGCCACACGGTCTCCCACCGGTACTCGTCGGGACTCTCGGGGCCGAACAGCCCGGAGACGATCGCGCCGCACGCCTCGCCGCCGTGGATGTCCGGCTGGTGCAGCCAGTCGATGTCGAACCAGCCGCGCGGCTGGTGGTCGGTCGCCTCGAGGCCGATGATGGCGCGAAAGCGCTCCGGGTGGTGGATGGCGAGGTAGAGAGCCATCCGCCCGCCGATCGAGCAGCCCATCACCGCCGGGCGCTCGAGGGCGAGTCCTTCGCAGAACGCGAGGACCATCTCGGCGTACGCAGCGGACGTGAGCCGGTATTCCTCTTCGCGCCAGCCAGCCGGGGGCAGGGATTTGCCGTGCCGGGGCATGTCGAAGGCGAGGACCCGGAAGCGATCGGTGATCGCCCGATCCGTCATGAGGTGGCGATACTGGCGCCCGTCCGCCCCCGCGGTGTGCAGGCAAAGGAGCGGGATCCCCTCGCCCGCCTCCTCGAAGTACACGCGGTGGGGTCGGCCCCCGATCTCGAGGTGCACGTACCGGCCGGTGATCGGCTCGATGTGGACGGCCGCGGGTGTGGCCATGGCTCAGCGGTCCTCGAACAGGGCGCGCGGCGCGGCGAGGATGTCCTTGAAGTTCTGGAGGTGCCGCACGAGCACCCGCGTGTCGCCCTCGATCGTCAGCCGCTCGTCCTTTACCAGGGCGAAGAGGTCGTGGTTTCCCGGGGACGGCACCGGCCGCCAGTGGGCGAGCCAGACCTCGGGCTCGGCGGCGAAGGCAAGGGCCGCCGAACGA
Organism: Immundisolibacterales bacterium; assembly: GCA_026712715.1. GTDB lineage: Bacteria > Pseudomonadota > Gammaproteobacteria > HK1 > HK1 > JAJDXW01. The sequence goes on from JAPOPW010000031.1 coordinate 31,577, forward strand.
AGTATCTGGGACCCGCGGACGACCGGTTCGAGCCGGCCCGCTCGGACCGACACGTAGAAACGATTCCGCCCGCTCACGAGCACGAAGTCGAGGGACATCGCACGGGCGCGGAACGCGAACCCCGTGTCGCCGTTCAGGAGCTCGGGCAGGCGCTCGATCGCGCCGCCCACCTCGCGGGCCGGTACGTCGTCTTCCATCTCGTGTCTCCCCACCGTTTCACCCCGCCGCACGCGCGCGTCGATCGGGAGACGGAGGCCGGGTTGCCGCGCCTCCGCCTCCCGCGCCGGCCGGCGACGGACGAGGTCAGCCGCCGGCGTTCAGGGCCGCGACGATGCGGTCGTAGTATTCCAGCGCCTCCGGGCTGATCTTCTCCACGTCCTCTCGCCACACCTTCAGGATCGCCTGCTGGATCTGCAGCCGATCCTCGAGCGGGAACGGATCGAGGATCTTGTAGCCGCTGTCCGTCAGCTCAGCCGCGGCGGCGTTGTAGATCTCCTCCTCGCGCCAGCGCGCCATCGACTCGTCGAACATCTCGTTCCCGACGTCGATCATCGCCTGCTGCAGATCCGCGGGCAGGTCCGCCCACTTCGCCGCATCCGCGCTGATGCCGCGCGGCGACAGGGTCAGCGCCCCGACGAACGAGGCACAACAGGTCACCTCGTCGAGGGACTGCGACAGGATGTAGGGGGCGCCGTACATCGCACCGTCGACGACACCGGTCTGCAGCGCGAGGTACAGCTCGGAGGAGGGGATCACCTGGGTCGACACGCCGAGCTCGGAGTAGGCCCGGATTCCGGCCTTCGAATAGTGCCGGAACTTGAGCTTGCGCAGCTCGTCCAGGCTGGTGACCGGATCCTTCGAGACCACCAGCAGCCGGCTTTGCCCGCCGCCCGTGGGGTCCCTGGTAACGATTTCCATGCCCCACTTGTTCTGCAGGATTTCGTCCGCGATCTCGAACTGAACGCCGAGAACCTTGAGATTGTCCTTCGGGTCGGCCAGCACGCCGTGGGGCATGAACACTCCCATCAGCGGCTCGTCCCGGGTCACGTAGAACGTCTGGACATAGATTGCGTCGACGACGTTCTGCTTCACGACCCGCAGCGAGTCGGTGTTCTTGAAGCCAAGGGTCTCGATGGGAATGACCTCGATCGCCATGCGACCGCCGGTTCGCTCCTGGACCCGGCCGGCATAGTCCTCGAGGTACTTCGTCGCGAGATCCTGCGGCCCGACGGGGCTGCCCAGCTTCCATTCGACATCTGCCGCGGCGGCGGGACCAGCTCCGACCCAGGCAATTGCCGAGGCAGCAACGAGACTTGCAACTTGTCGTTTCATCGTTTTTCTCCTGTCCTGTCGTCCGGTGTTTCTCTACTTCACGAGGTCGGGAAGCACCAGAACGATTCGTGGTTCGACCGTGATGATGGCCAGCAGGACCAGCATCAACAGCCAGTACGGCAAGCATGCGGTTGCCGCTTCTCCCAGTGACACCCGTCCTCCGGTAACGGCCATCATGACGAACAGATTCACCCCGAGAGGTGGTGTCAGCAGACCGATCTCACTGACGATGACCAGCACGATGCCGAACCACACGGGGTCGTAGCCGAGCCCCGTCACCAGGGGAAAGGTCAACGGCAAGGTGATCAGCATCATCTCCAGCGGGCCGACGAAGCAGCCCAGCACCACGTAGGTCGCGTAGACCATGATGATGATCATGGTCGGCGACAGCCCGCTCTCCGCGACCAGGAGGATGAGCTGCTTCGGCAGACCGATGAGGGCGATCGCCTGCCCGAGGACCAGCGCGCCGACCAGGATCAGGACCAGCGTGCTGAAGGTCACCACCGTTGCCCGCAGGGCACGCCACAGCTTGACGAGGCTCAGCTCGCGGTACAGGAGCGCCAGCAGTATCGCCGCCACGACGCCGAGCGCGGCTGATTCCGTGGGCGTGGCGAGCCCGAGGAAGATCGTGCCGAGCACCGCAAATACCAGGACCACGAACGGCCAGGCCTGGGCCGACATCCGCAGGGCCGCCCCGAGCGGTATCGGCCTCTCGGTCTCGGGGACGATCTCCGGGCGCAGCTTGGCGGTCACCCCGATGTAGATCATGAAGAGCGACGACAGCATGATGCCGGGCACCACGCCGGCAATGAACAGCCGGCCGATGGAGACGTCCATCCACGACCCGTAGATGATGAGGGCGAGACTCGGCGGAATCAGGATCCCCAGCGTGCCGCCGGCTCCCAGGCTGCCGACCACCGCGCTCCGGTCGTAGCCAAGGCGATCGAGCTGCTTGTAGGCCACCGATCCGGTCACTGCCGTCGTCGCCGTCGAGGAGCCGCTGATGGCGCTGAAAATGGTCGCGACGCCGATGTTGGTCTGCAGCAGCTTTCCCGGCAGTCGCTCGAAGAGCGGCGAGACCGCGCTGTAGATCCGTTGCGCCAGTCCCGTCTGTTCGAGGATCGCGCCGAGCAGGATGAAGACCGGTATCGCGGTCAACGTGAAGCTGTTGACGACGTTCCAGATACCGTTGCCGATGACCGTGAAGTTGGCACCGAACTCGAAGTACAGGATGACCAGCCCCAGCAGTCCGACCGTCGTGGCCAGCAGATTGCCGGTCACCAGGCACAGGGCGAGCAACAGGACGAGAACGACGAAGACCACCAAACGCCCCCGCTAGACGTCGATCGAGCTGACGCCCGCTTCCCTGACCGGCTGTCCGATGAGGATCGCGTGCACGTCGACCGCCATGCGCACGACGGTGGCGAGGACGAGAATCGCGAGCGCGATCGGGACCAGCATCATCCAGGGCCAGACCAGGATCTCGGTGATATAGGTCTCGGCGCCGACCTGGTAGCTGAACCAGGCGAAGTCCCAGGTGGCCCAGATGATGACGGTGAGGCCGATGACCGAGAGCCCGTGGCCGACGACCATGGCCCAGCCCTTGATCCGCGGCGGCAACAGGCGCCACACGACTTGTATCCGGACTTGGCGATCGGCCATGAAGCCCTCGGTGACGGACAGGAACGCGAGGGTCACGAACAGCAACGCGCCGAGCTCCTCGGTGACCGGAATCGGCTTGCCGAAGGCATAGCGCCCCAGGCTGCTGCCGGCAAGCAGGATGACCATCCCGGCAACCGCCAGACCCGCGGCGGATGCCTGAATCGCGGACACGATGTGCAGGACCCGTTCCGCCCGCGCCGCGATCGTGCCAAAGGCCGCGACGAGGGGCCCTGGCGTTTCGGACGAGTGGGTCCCGGTCACCGAGCGGACTTGCGACGGATTGCGGTCGTCCGGTTCGGCCAAGGTCGCTTACCTCCAGACCCGGCGCGCGACCCGCAGCCAGTTTCCGCCGAGGATGCCGCGGACCTCGCTCTCGGCGTAGTTTCGCGCGAGCAGCGCTTCGGTGAGCCGGGGCAGGTGTTCGGGTGGAAAGTACCGCACGTCCTCGCGCCGCGTGTTGCCGAACGCCGCCTCGTCAGGGTTCCAGGCCGGCCGGGTATTGTGGCCGCGGGTCAACGCATCCTGGTCGTAGACGTAGTCGAGGCCGAGACCGACGTGCTCCGGCCCCGCGAGCCCGGCAATGTGATCGATGTGATCGACCACCCGGGCCGCGGACACGTCGTTGTCGCCGAGGAAGATGCCGACGCCGCTGACGCCGATCACGCCGCCGGAAGCGGCACAGGCCTTGATCTGGTCATCGCGTACGTTGCGGCGGTGCTCCCACAGTGCACGGGCATTGACATGGGAGAGGATCACCGGATCCCGCGAGGCCTCGAACAGCCCCATCGTCGTGCGGTAACCGCAATGGGTTCCGTCAATCAGCATGCCGACGCGGTTCATCTCCTCGACCACGCTGATGCCGAAGCGACTCAGCCCGCCGTCGGTGCGCTCGTTGCAGCCGTCGCCGGTGGCGTTCCGGGAGTTGTAGGCGAGCAGCATGTGGCGGACGCCGAGCTGGTAGTAGACCTCGACGAGGTTGACGTCGTAGTTGAGGGGATTCGAACCCTGGAAGTGGAAGCCGACCGCGAGCTTGCCCTCGCGCTGCGCCCGCTCGATGTCGTCGACCCCCTCGACCAGCACGTAGCGGTCGCCACGGGCCTGAAACCACGCGCGCTCCTTCGCAATCTTGTGGGCCGTCTCGGGGACCCCGCTCCAGTCGGCGGCGAGGGTGAGCGAGACGAAGCCGACCCCGTGCGCGGCCATGCGCGGCAGGGTGGCGGACCGAAGCTCCGGCGCCCCGTAGTCGCGCCACGGCAAGGTCATGTCCCACACCAGCGCGTCGCGATGCAGGGCCGCGGCGGCGGCGGAGACGTTCCAGTCGGTCATCGCTCCCCGCACCCCTTGCGCTACTTCCAGACCTGGCGGGCCACGCGCATCCAGTTTTCGCCCAGGATGCCGCGGACGTCGTCCTCGGAGTACCCGCGTTCGAGAAGGATCTCGGTGAACCTCGGAAGTTGCTCGGGTTGCAGGTAGGTCACCGTCTCCTGCGGTTGGTCGGCGAAGCTCTCGTCCGGCGGCGTCCAGGCGCGTCGCGAGTTGATCGTCGCGGCGAGGGACAGCTGGTCGAATACGTAGTCGAGGCCGAGGCCGACATGGCGCGCGCCGACCAGATCCGCGACGTACTGGACGTGGTCCGCCAGGGCCTCCGGCGATGCCTGCGTTCCGCCGAGGAAGAGGCTGACGCCGTTCAGTCCGATCACGCCGCCACTGCGCGCGCAGGCCTTGATCTGATCGTCGCGGATGTTGCGGCCATGGTCGTGCAAGGCGCGGGGGTTGGAGTGGGTGAAGACCACCGGGTCGCGGGAGACTTCGAACATCTCCATGGTCGTCCGATAGCCGGTGTGGGTCGCATCCACCATCATGCCGACCCGGTTCATGGTCTCGATGAGTCTGACGCCGAACCGGCTGAGTCCCCCGTCGTTCGGCTCGAACCACCCGTCCCCCGCCGCGTTCCTCGCGTTGTAGGCGATCAGCATGTGTCGAACGCCGAGCTTGTAGTAGACCTCGACCATGTCGACGTCGTAGTCGACCGGGTTCGTCCCCTGGAAATGAAAGCCGACGGCGAGCTTGCCCTGCTGCCGGGCCGCGTCGATGTCGTCCACCGTCTCGACCAGGACGTAGCGGTCCGCGTTGGCCCGCAGCCAGGCGCGCTCGCGAGCGATGGCGGCCAGCGTCTCGGCCACCCCGTCCCAGTCCAGCGCCACGGTGAGCGAGACGAAGTCGTAGCCGCTCTCGGCCATCCGGGCGAGCGGCCCGTAGCGTTGTTCGGGCGGGCCGGGATCCATCAGCGGGAATGTCATGTCCCACACGACGGCATCGCGGTGAATCGCCGCCGCCCGGTCCGAAACGCCCCAGTCGTTCATCCACCTTCTCCCGTGCTGGTGGAGCGGGGGGTGGCCCGGCGTTCGGCGGTCCGGGCAGTGTCGACGGAGCCGGCGCCGGGGTCGATGCAGGCGCCGTAGACGTCGCGCGCGCGGTGGGGGTCGTTCACGACCAGCATGTCGCCGGGCGCGAGGCTTTCCGGACCGAGCTCCGCCACCGCCCGCGGCACGAGCCGGCCGACGGTCACGAGGTGGCCGGCCGGCAGAAGGCCTGCGCCACCATACGCCCCGTGGCGTCCACGAAGGCGCAGGAGCCGTCGAGGCGCGTCTTGACGTTGGCTGAGAACGCGGTCCGCTCGAGCGAGGCCGACATCTCCTCGGTCACCTCCACGAGCGAGTCGCGGATGACCTCGAAGAGCTTCGGGTCGACGCGAGGTTCGGCGTCGGCGGTCGGTGCGACGGGGGTCGGACTTGCCATGGCTCCCGGCTCGGGCAGCATGATTCCTGCCCGTGGGCGGAGTGTACACCCCGGCGCGCCTGCGGTCGGGCCTGCGCTGCGCGTCGGCCTCCACCACCGGTCGGTTCCCGCGACGCCGGCCCGGGCTCCGGCTCCCCCGCGGGCGGTGGTCGGCGCGCAGGTCTCATTCGACCACGCGGCGGCGCTGAACTTCGGCGCCTGCTTCGCCTGCGCGCTCGCCAAGGCGACGGGCGAGCCCCGGCTCTTCAAGGGCGAGGGATTCACCCGGACCGATATCCGGGCGGCGTGACCGGGCGGGGCGGTGCGAGCGCGCTTGACGCTCGCGTGTCGCGCTGACCACAATCCTGATGCGCCTCGCGGACGACAAGGACTTCGCACGAGGCGGCGCGAGACCAGAGAGAGTTCCGCGCCTCCGCGCCTCCGCGCCGTGAGCGTCCGCGGGGCGGTCGGGGAGAGGGAGCGCACCACCACCAAGAGGAGCAACGAAATGCCGCAATCACGTCCAACCCGGCGCACGGTGCTAAAGGGAGCGGCGGCGGCCGCCGCCGCGAGCACCGTCGGCTTCCCCGCCATCGTCGGATTCGCGAAGGAGTTCGACGGGGTCACGATCAACGGCGCCTCGTTCCAGCACGTCTTCTTCAACTACCTCAAGGAGTACATCCCCGAGTTCGAGGAGCAGTCGGGGATGAAGGTCAACTTCAACACCCAGGCCTTCCCGGTCTACAACCAGCGAACGGATCTGGAGCTCTCGACCAAGGGCAGCGCCCTCGACGTCGTCAACGTGACGTTCATCTATACCGGAAGGTGGATCGGCGCCGGCTGGGTCGAGAACCTCGACCCCTTCGTCAACGATCCGAACATGACGCCTTCGGATTGGGACGCGAGCGACTTCGTCGGCGGGGCCCAGTCGTCGCTGCAGGACAAGGCCGGAAGCACCTACGGCTTCGCCTGGGAGGCGGGCGCCATGATCATGGGAATGTCGCGCGGCGATTTGCTGGACCAGGCCGGGGTCGGCGTGCCCGAGAGCTTCGACGACCTCATCAACGTCTGCGACAAGATCCACAATCAGGAGAGGGTCACCGCCTTCGTCGCGGACAAGCTGCACCACTGGAACTGGATCCCCTACCTCATGGGGCACGGCGGCCGGATCTTCAAGGACCCGCCCGGCAACCTGACTCCGGTGCTGGACACGCCCGAGGCGGCGAAGGCGGCCGAGTACTACGCGAACCTGCTCACGAGCTACGGTCCGTCGGGGGTCCTCTCGTACACCGACGACCAGGCGATGCGAGCCCAGATCGCGGGGCGCTCGAACATCCGCACCCAGGCGATCGGCTGGATGACTCCGCTCGTCAAGCACGAGGACAGCAAGGTCAAGGACACGGCCCGCTACGGCCTCATGCCGGGAGGACCCGCCGGCAACTTTCCGGGCTCCAACAGCCACGGACTCGGCATCCCGGTCGGGTCGAAGAACAAGCGGGCCGCCTGGGAGTTCATCAAGTGGGCGATGAGCAAGGAGACGACCCGGCGCATCGCGCTCGAGAAGGGGTATTCGGCGGTCTGCCGGCGCTCGGTGATCAGCGATCCGGCCTATCGCGAGAACATGACCCTGAACGGTCAGGACGTCGCTTCCATCTACCTCAAGGTCCTCGAGCTCGGCGGCAAGTCCGGCTACATGAAGTACCGGACGGTGCCGATCTTCCCGCAGGTGGGGGACAAGCTGAACAAGGCCATCGAGCGAGTGGCGACCCGCCAGCAGAACGGGGCCGAGGCGATGGCCCAGGCGCAGGAGGAGGCGATCGCCGACCTCAGGAAGGCCGGCGTGGAAATGGACGTGTAGCGCGTGAAGGGTGGTGGGCGGCGCGAGCACCGGCTCGCGCCGCCCGGAACCTGAACCCGGGCGCGCCGCGCTTCGCGCGACACGGCGGCGGGCTCGCAGGGATCATCTCGACGACAGTGTTGTCTCCGTGAACATCAGGGCGACCTCCGCCCGCGTCGCTCCGAACGCACCGTGGCGGGGCCGTTCGTTCGCGAGTCTTCAGCGGCGCTTCTACTGGTACTGCCTGTGGCCGGCCCTGGTGGTCATGATCGTGATCACCCTCCTGCCGACCGCCTACCTGGTCCTCACCAGCTTCACCCCGCTCGATCTCACGCGACCGGAGACGCAGTGGAACTTCTCGACCCCGATCCTCCAGTACGAGCTGCTGCTCGAGGACCGGCGCCTTCACAACTCGCTCTGGGTGCAGGCGAAGCTCTCGTTCTGGACGGTGGTTCTCCAGGTGTTTCTCGGCTTTCTGTTCGCGCTGCTCCTCAACATGCAGGGGGGGCTCCTCCAGGCCCTTCGCACCGTGTTTCTCATCCCCATGGTCCTGCCGCCGATCGTCGTCGCGATCATCTGGAAGGTGCTCTACACCCCCGACATCAGCCCGTTCCACTGGTTCATGGAATGGCTCGGCTTGCCGGTCGCATCGCTCATTACCGATCCCGACACGGCGTTGATGGCGATCGTCATCGCCGACATCTGGGAATGGTTCCCGTTCTGCATGCTGATGATCCTGGCCGCGCTGCAGATGATGCCGGAGGAGCTCACGGACGCGGCCCGCATCGACGGGGCGACGGCGCTCCAGGTCACCTGGTACATCACGCTCCCCTATCTCAAGGGGGTTCTGATGGTGGCCGGGCTGTTTCGTCTCATCGACAGCATCAAGGCGTTTCCGCTCATCTTCATCCTGACCGACGGCGGGCCCGGGACGGTGACCGAGGTCACCAACTTCTATTCGTACATCCAGGCGTTCAACTTCTCCTATCTCGGGTATTCGAGCGCCATCACGGTGCTGCTCGTCGGCATCACCCTCGTGCTCACGTGGGCGGTGATCCGCCTCGTCGGGTGGGGAGAGCGCGTTGAGTGAGGCGGCACGACCGCGACCCCCCTCGGCCCACGAGCGCCGCCTGCGTCGCGATCGAGTCATCCTGATCGCGCTGGTCGCGGTCCTCGTGGCGCTCGTGATGTTCCCCTTCCTGTGGATGATCACGATGTCGTTCAAGCCGATAGACGACATCTTCGCGTGGCCGCCGAAGCTCTTCTTCACCCCCACGTTCGAGCATTACCTGGGTCTCGTCGACGACGAGTTCGCGGCCTCGTTCTGGAACAGTCTCGTCACCAGCGTCGGCTCGACGGTCGTCTCCATGGTCGTCGGAGTGCCAGCCGCCTACGCGCTCTCGCGCATGGAGGATCGGATCGGGAATCGCCTGAGCCTGTGGATCCTCGCGAGCCGGATGGCGCCGCCGATCGCCTTCACGATCCCCTACTTCCTCGTCTATCGCTACATCGGCCTCCTGGACACGAAGCTCGGACTAGGAATCATCTACGTGACCTTCAACCTGTCGCTCGCGATCTGGCTCATGCGCACGTTCTTCGACGCGACCCCGCGCTCGCTCGAGGAGGCGGCCTGGATCGACGGCGCAACGTTGTGGGAGAGCTTCTTGCGCATCATGCTCCCGCTCAGCGTCCCCGGGTTGGCCGCGACCGCGATTCTGTGCTTCCTCTTCGCCTGGAACGACTTCTTCTTCGCGCTCATCCTGACCCGCACCGAGGCGACGACCGCGCCCGTCGCGGTGGTCAACTTCATGAACTACGAAGGCTGGGAATGGGGCAAGATCGCGGCCGGAGGCACCATGGTGATGCTCCCGGTGCTGGTGTTCTCCATTCTCGTGCGCAAGTTCCTGGTGCGCGGCCTGACCGCGGGCGCCATCAAGGGGTAGCCGTCCAGCCGGACGCAATGCCCATCCGCTCGCGCCAGTGGCGCGCGATCGCGTCGCGCCGGGCGATCCACACGCCTTCGCGCGAGGTCACGGCCGCGAGCAGCCGGTCGAGTCCGGCGATCCGGCCCGGGCGCCCGATGATGCGAAGGTGGAGTCCGACCGACATCATGCGCGGGGTGCGCGCGCCTTCCTCCCACAGCCACTCGAAGGCGTCGACGCAGTAGCGCGCGAAGTCGCCGGCGTGGTCGAAGCCGCGTCCCGCCTGGAAGCGCATGTCGTTGGTGTCGAAGGCGTAGGGGAGCACCACGTGGGACTTCCCCGCCACCTCGACCGTGTAAGGGAGGTCGTCGTCGTAGGCGTCGGAGTCGTACGCGAAACCGCCGTGCTCGACGAGGAGCCGGCGCGTGTTGACGGAGGGCGACGACTTGGTGTGCCAGCCGGCGGGCGGCGCTCCGCAGACCCCCTCGATGGCGAGGTAGGTGCGCGCGATCATGTCCCGCTCGGCCGCTTCCTCCATCTCCGCCTGACCCTCCCAGCGCCAGCCGTGGGCCGCAATCTCGTGCCCGCGTTCGAGGGCATCGCGCGCGAGCCAGGGGTTTCGCTCGACCGCACGGCCCGAGCTGCTGAAGGTGGCCCTGACCCCGTACCGGTCGAGAAGGTCGGCGATGCGCCAGTAGCCGGCGCGGGTCCCGTACTCGAAGTGTGAAGCCATGCAGAAGTCGGGAACTCCCTGGACGACTTGCATGATCTCGTGGATGGACTCGTTGCGCTCGTCGCCGTCGCCGACGAAGAGCTCGGCCCCTTCCTCCACGTTGACGACGAACGAGATCGCGAGGCGCGCCCCGTCCGGCCACTTCGGATCGGGCGGCCGCCCTCGATAGCCCTCGAAGTCCCGATGCGCGCTCACCATCCGGTCTTCTCCATTTCCTTGCCGAGTCCATGCCACCCGATCCGCACGGATGGCGCAATCATGGCCCGTCACGTCCCGGGGCGTCCACATAGGCGACGAATGGTGCTCGAGTGGGCGTCCCCATGCCTTCCCGGCCGGCGGACGCGAGGCGGTCCGTGACCGCTCGCCGCGCTCCCCCGTGCCGCGTCGATGCGCGATCGGCTACGCTTTCGACGCGATTCGGGCCGCGCGGCCCGGATGTCGCGGAATCCTGGGCCACTTGCACCGAGCGTCAGTGAAGTCTCCGGGCCATATTGCGCTCCCGATCTGTTCGTGGCCGGGGGCTGGCCAGGGCAATTCACGAAGAACTGCGCGGGAGAAGCATTGCGGCGGCAGGGCCGCGTCGCGGCGGTGACGGGAGGAGCGCGGACGATGGCGGAAGGCACGGGGTCGGCAAGGCGCGCACGGTCCGGTCCGGTCGCATGCGATCTCGTGGTGGAGCACGCTCTCGTCCTCGCCCTCGACGACGCGGGGACCATCGTCGCGGACGGAGCGGTCGCGGTCGTCGGGGACCGCATCGCGGCGCTCGGACCGAGCCCGGAGATCGAGCGCGGCTTCCGCGGCCGCGAGACGATCGATGCGCGGGGCGGGATCCTCCTCCCCGGGCTCGTCAACGTTCACAACCACACGCCGCTCATGATCACCCGCGGCATGGTGGAGGACCTGGGGCATGCCCCCGCCTACACGCCCGGGATCCCCCAGGGCCCGGCGCTCGGCTTCGAGGAAGTGCTCGCCCTCGCGCGGCTCGGGGTGTACGAGCTCCTGCGCGCGGGTTCGACCACGGTCGTCGACTACTACCTCCATCCGAAGGCGCTCGCGGAGGCCCTGGTCGAAATCGGGCTCCGCGGCGTTGTCGGCGGGCGCATCCTGGACGTCGACATGACTGCGGTTGCGAGGGGAGGTGAACGCCGCCACGTCCCCGCGATCGGGCGTGCGACCCTCGACGAGGCGCTGGATCTCGCCGCCGCCTACGGCGACCACCCGAGCGGTCGGATCCGGTGCGACCTCGCGCCCCACGCACCGGACACCTGCAGCGCGGCGCTCCTCAAGGAGGTGCGGGACTTGGCGGAAGAAACCGAGGGCGCCGTCCACACTCACCTTGCCCAGAGTCGGGACGAGGTCGAGTGGGTGCGGGCGCGGGACGGCGTGAGCCCCGCCGAGCTTCTCGACCGGTGCGGACTCCTCGGCAAGCGCCTCGTCGCCGCCCACTGCATTTTCCTCGATCCGCCCGATGTCGCCCGCGCCGGCGCGAGCGGACTCACCGTTGCCCATGCGCCGATCGGAAACCTCCGCGCCGGCGACGTCGCCCCCGTCCTCGCCCTCGAGGCGGCGGGCGCCCGCATCGCGCTCTGCACCGACACGATGTCGGCGGATCTCTTCGAGGCGATGCGCACGGCCATCGCCGCCGCCCGCATCCGCGCCGGTGGCGCCGGCTCCATCGCGGCCACGGGTCTCGACGCGCGCAAGGCCCTCCACTGGGCGACCCGCACGGGAGCGGCCGCGCTCGGGCTTGGGGACCTCGTCGGCTCGATCGAGGTCGGCAAGAAGGCGGACCTCGTCCTCCTCGACGCCACCGCCCCGAGCCTCGCGCCGGTTGTCGACGGATACGGAATCGTCGTCCATTCCGGCTCCGGTCACGATGTCGACACGGTGATCGTCGATGGCCGGGTGCGGCTCCGCGCCGGACGTCCGGTCGGGTTCGACGGGGACCGGATCGTCGCCGAGGCGCAAGCCGTCGCCGACCGGCAGTGGCGGCGCCACGGCACCCGCCCGGTTGCCGCACCGTCGAGCGGCGACGCGCGCACCCCGTCCGGCCCGTGAGGTGGATTCCGGGAAAGGGCGCCGCCGCTTCCGGGTTCAGCCAGATGTCGGACTCGCTGCTCGCTCTCGCCTTCCGGTGGGCCTCGCGAGCCTGATGGGCTTCCTCGCCGCCATCTTCTGCAAGACCCGCGAGTAGCAAATGGGGAGCCGAATTGAATCAGGAGAACCCTCGTCCGTTCCGCTATCCCGGTACCGAGTATCGATTCTCCCCCCGAACTTCATCACATCGAGCAGCCATCATGGCAATAACCGCGGGTCAGCAAGTGCGCCGCAGGGCCGTTTCCATGAAGGTCTCCGGTTCAAGCACTCTGTCCCCTTGAAGCAGAAGCAGTCTCCGAAGCCGGGCCAACAAAGGGATTGCGGATCGTCAACGACTCGATCTGCAGACCATCGTGCATGTCCTCGGTGAGCAATACCTTATCGTTTATACAGTTCGTCCCGGGTCCAAGCGTGGCCTCCACTATCGAAGCGCGAGTGTTCGGCGGCTCGAAGGATTCGCTCCGTTACCTGGCGGTAGCGTTTGGTGCGGCCGATGTAATCCTTGATGAAATCGCGGATGACCGCATTGAGCGAAGTGCCTTGCTCCAAGGCCAATACCCGCGCCCGTTTGAGGTCTTCCTCATCGACCGACAGCGTGACGTTGACCATCTCGATGACCCTGCAGGATGGACACGGAATAAGCGTAGCGCATAACCCGTGCAGAAACGGCGATCACCGTCGTCTCGCAAGGGGTGCCGTACGGGCTCGCGACCGTGAGGGGCTTCCTTGCCGAGAGCCGGCGGCGGGGCTGAGCCCGGTCAACGTCGACAACCTGCTGAAGATCGTGATGTCACTCAAGGACCGTTATGGACTGACGGTGGTCATCATCGAGCACATCCTGCGGGTGGTGATGGAGGTGTGCGACCGGATCACGGTGCTCGACCACGGCCAGAAGATCGGAGAGGGGACGCCCGACGAGGTCAAGGAGGCCCCCGCGGTGGTGGAGGCCTATTTCGGCCGGCAGATGGACGACGCGGAGCTGCGCGCCGCCATCGGCTCGAGGGCGGCCCGCCGACGGAGACGAGATCGAAGCGATGCCGAGCACCGGCCGCGTGGCCCGAGCTCACCCGCGATTTCATCGCGCCCGGGGCACGGAGACTTCAGGCGGTTGTCTCGACTGCCGAACAGACTTCGCAACGGGAGGAGACCTGAACGGTCCATTGCGGGCGTCGCTCGGCGCGCACCCCGCCGACGAACTGCACCTGGGGGTGCGATTCGATCATCGTCTGCCGTCAGGGTCCGTTCCATCCGTAGCAGGATGTAGCATAATTGCTACGTTATGCTACGAATGCTATTCTCGCTTCCCATGAGAAGGACCATTACCCAGCGCGAGCTCCGCAACGACTCGGGCGCGATACTCCGTGAGGTACAGGCCGGTCAAACGATCACCGTCACCCGAAACGGGGTGCCGGTAGCCGAGCTCCGCGCGGTTCCACAGCGGCGTTTCGTGCTTCGAGCGGTGATTGCCGAGGCGGCGCGCCGCGCCCCGCGCGTGGATTACGACCGTCTGCGCGCGGAACTGGATGCGGTCGTGGATCAGTCGGTCGATGGCTGAGCCGACCAGAGGGCTGCTGGATACCTCGGTGGTGATCGATCACGACATCGTCGATCCGGCGTCGCTCCCCGACGAATCCGCCATTGCCGCGGTGACGCTTGCCGAGCTCGCCGCCGGCCCGCACGCCACCGTCGACGACGGGGAAAGGGCACGGCGACAGGACCGTCTCCAGTGGGCGGCGACCATGTGGGAGCCTCTGGTACTCGACGCCGAGGCGGCGCGTGCATATGGCCGCGTGTTCGCGGCGGCGAGGGCAGCGGGGCGGACCAGCCGAACCCGGTTCGCCGATTTGCTCATCGCCTCGACGGCGGCTGCCCACGGCCTCGCGCTCTATACCAGGAACCCGGGGGACTTCACCGGTCTCGACGGAATCGTCCGCGTCGTCGGCGTATAGAACCGGGCGCCACAGGGCGTCCGGCGAGGGTTCGGATTTCATTCCCGCATTGGCGGTACTCACGCGACGATTGGCGCCGGCCAGGCATCACGCCAGTTGCTGCGGAGCAGCAGACGAGAACAGACAGGAAATGCGCCATGAATTGACCTGACTACGCATGCCCTTCATCCGGGTCGCGCGCGCTCCCGGCGATCACCGGCTTCCCGGGATCGCGGGCTTCCACCCCGCGCAAACGCAGGCCCTCCATCGGCCTCGCGGGCAAGATGCCTGCTTGACGGGTGTTTTTCGGGATGTCAGGAGAAGCCGATAGGTCCTCTTAACGCGCTGTTAAACATCATGCTATCGACTCTCTTCTTGCCGCGGCGATACGCTGCACCGCAGCGAAAATCCCGTAAGCCGAAGAGTAGGAAGATTCATGATCCCTCCCGGAAAAAAGCACTCCGTTCGCCTCTGCGCCACCTTCGTCAGAACCGTCAACGTCCCCGGCCGGTAAGGGGGACGGGTACGGCGGGCACGGACTGAGCCTGCTGGTCACCCCCCGCAAGTCCGGCGGATTCTCCAAGACCTGGGCGCAGGCCATCTCCCCCAACGGCACGAAGACCAGCCTCGGCCTCGGATCCTACCCATGCGGTTGCGGACCGTGGCCGCGTCGATGTCGTGCGGCAGGCCGCCGTCGACGTTGACCGGTAGGGGAGCCGTCGCGGAGCCCGGCCCCGCACCCTTGCCGCCGATCGTCAACGGAAGCGACCGCCCGGGCGCGGGTTCGGTCTGTCGTTGTTGTGCTGCCGGTCCTCTGACGAGTCGCGCGACCCGGCGGATCGATCCGAAGCATGATCGACCGCACCCCGGGCTCGCCTCGCGCGCCCGGGGTGGGCGTGGGGTAGCTGAGTGGTGATGGGCGATCCGTCGCCTCGCTTGCGCGAGACGGGCGGAGTCGCAGCAGGTGCTGCGAGACTGCCCTTGACGCCTTTACGCCTGCCGTCCAATGCGGCGGCTCGGGCGTGTCGGTGTCCGACAGTGGCTGCGAGCACGGTTTCGGCGCGCTGCGCTTGCCAGCCTTGCGGTTCGTCCGCACGGCCAGGGAGCGTCCCCGGCCCCGCTGCAACGCCACGCGCCACGGCTCGACGTGATTGATTACCGCGGGGTTCCCCGATTGCCGCGCGGCCACAAGAATCCGCGCCGCAGCCGCCTCGCCGATTGCTCTCTGAGCCTCCATCGAATTCGATGTGGCTCATCGTGCCTTCGGCGGGGCGTCTGCCCGCGAGACATCGCGATGGATCGCGATACGGCACCTGATTGCGCCTTTCGGCGCCCACGTCGGCGTCAGCCGACCACGCTGCCGGTGGCAGCTCTGTGGTGGCGGCACCCTACCACGCCGTCACGAGAGCCTCACGAACCAGCCGACGGATATCTCCGTATCTTAATTATTAACAATAGCTTATTGACACTTCCGCCTTGGCCGATCCCACACTCCGCCACCTTTGAATCACGAGATGTCCTGAGCCGTTCTCTCCGGAAATCACGCCGGACGGGAAGGGCCGGGCTCTGCCTGCCCGGCCCGGCCGACAGCCGTCACGCGACCGCCCCGAGACCGTTCTTCGCCACCAGCGTCAGGAGCTTCAACGACGCGCCGCGCGGGCGCTTCTCGCCACGCTCCCACTGGCTCACCAGTCCCGTCGTCACGTTGA
>JAPOPW010000041.1 GCA_026712715.1 Immundisolibacterales bacterium
CCTTCACCGTGCGACCCGCACGGAACAGCTCGACCATCTGGCGCCGGTACTCCGGCGCGTACCGCGGTTGTTTCTTCGACATCTGAACACCTCCTCACAACAGTGTCAGGCTGTCCACAAAATCGGATCAACTCCAGTCCTGGAACGAATCGGGAAACCCGTACATCGAGTAGCCGTCGCTGATGGTGAGCGCCAACCCTTGGGCGATTCCAAGCATCCCGAGCGTCACGATGAAGGGAGGCAGGCCCGTATAGGCAATCAGCCCTCCGTTCACGAGCCCGACCAACGCACCGGTGAGAATTGCGCAAAGGATGCCGAGCTCCAGCGGCAGTCCGAGATTGATGACCAGGGTGCCCATGACGACCATCGTCAGGGACATGACCGTCCCGATCGAGAGATCAATACCGCCACTGATGATGACGAGCGTCACGCCGATGGCGAGGTTGCCGATGCTGAAGAACTTCGGCGACAGCACGCTCATCAGCACCACGACCGCAACCAGGATGAGGAGCGGCTGAAGGCGCTCGATCACGAGCGTCCTCGAACGGTCCATCGCTTCGGGTGCCCCGGCTCCCGAGCCGCGCGGAGTCGTGTCAGACATCGTTCTCCGCCCGGTCGTGCATCCCACCGCTTCCGGTGATGATGAGTCGAGCAATTTCGTCGCGGTTCGTGTCCGCGCGCCGTCGTTCTCCCACCACCCGCCCGTTCTTCAGCACGACCATCCGGTCGGCCACCTGAAAGACATCCTCCATGTTGTGACTGATATAGATGATGCAGAGCCCCCTGTCTCGAAGGGTCTTCACCAGATTCAACACGTTCTCGGTCTGCACGACGCCGAGCGCTGCCGTCGGCTCATCCAGGATCACGACCTTCGCCTGGTTCGACACCGCCTTTGCAATCGCGATGGACTGGCGTTGCCCGCCCGACAGGAACTTGACCGGGACGCCGAGGTCGCTCAGCTCGATTTCGAGCTGGTCGAGAAACTGGCGCGTCAACTGTGCCATGCGGCGCTTGGCAAACACGCGAATGGGGGTTGCCGGAACACGCTGCATGACCTCGCGACCAAGAAAGAGATTCGTCGGGACGTCGACGTTGTCACACAGGGCGAGGTCCTGATAGACGGTCTCGATCCCGAGATCCTTCGAATCCTTCGGGCGTTCGATCCGAACCGCATTCCCGGCGAGAAGGATTCTCCCGCCGTCCGCGCGCAGCGCCCCCGAGAGGGTATTCATCAGCGTCGACTTGCCGGCACCGTTGTCGCCGAGAAGCGCGACGACCTCTCCCCCGTCGGCGGAGAAGTCGACGGCATCGAGCGCCACGACTCCTCCGAACCGCTTCGAGATCCCGCGCATCTCAACGAGCCGGGGTGCTTCTTCGGGTGAAGGGCTCATGGTGGAGGGCTCATGGACGAAATGGCGCACCGGCACGGCGCCGCTTGCGGATCTCTACGCCCAAGCTCCCCTTCTGCGCCTCTTGTGACCTCCGAGCGGCGGGCACGACCGTTCACGTCGATCCGAAAGGGGGGCATCTCGAGCTGTTCACCGCACGCCGAGCCTGTCGCCGCGCGAGGCTACCGACCAATCCATGGTGCGGGTGCCTCGCGCGGCGCCTCGGTGATGCTCTATTCGCCCAGGAAGTCACGCCGGTACGCAGCGGCGTTCCAGCGGTGTACGAGGAGCATTCCGGAATCGATCGTGTCCGGAAAATCGCTGGCCTTCTTTTCGCCGCTAATGATTTGAAGCGCGATCTCCACTCCGATTTCTCCCATCGCGATCGCGTTCTGGGCGACATCGCCCGCTGCCTTCCCCTGCTCCACCAGAGCCACCCCTTCAGGGATCCCGTCGAAGCCAATGACGATTACTTCGTCGAGTCCTCTCCTGTCGAGGACCTGTGCGACGCCAACGGCCATCAGGTCGGCGGATGCGAAGATGAGGTCGACGTCGGGGTTTCCCTGAAGGATTGCCTCGACGGCATTGACGGCCCCGGCGGTTGTCCAATGCCCGGTGATGGACGCTACGAGCTCGATGTCGGGATACTTTGCAATGCCCTCGTGGAAGCCCTTCTTGCGAAGCTGAGCCGTCTCGGACGCAATCTCTCCCTCTATCTGCGCGACCTTCCCGCTGTAGCTCAACAACGCCGCAGCATAGTCGGCGGCGAGTCCGGAGGCGCGAACGTTGTCGGTCTGGATGATCGTCACGACCTCCGCGTCCTCGACACCGGAGTCCGCGAGAATCACCGGGATCCCGGCCGCGCTCGCCCGGTTGACGGCGGGGGTGAGTCCGCGCGAATCGAGCGCCGCGAGAATGATTGCGTCCACGCCTCTCGACACTAGCGTCTCGAGGATGGAGACCTGCTCGTCGACCGCGCCGTGGCTCGAAGCACCAAGGATCTCGACCTCCGCTCCGAGCTCCTCGCCCAGTGGCTCATCCCCATGCCCCGGGTCTTGTTCCTCGATCAGCCGACGAGGGGAATCGACGTCGGGGCGAAGGCGGAGATTCATCGCACGATTTCCCGTCTGGCGACGGAGGGTCTCGCGATCATATTCATCAGCGATGATGCCGAGGAGGTGATCGCGATGGCCGACCGGATCCTCGTCTTTCGAAGCGGGCGCGTCGCCTACGAGGCGGACCGCGGCTCGAGCGACCGGGAGGCCATCCTGCTCGCCGCCGCCCATGCCGAGCGCGAAGCGTCCGATCCTCTCGGCGCGGCGTGAAGGTTGGCCGGCACGATCGCTATCGCGAACCTGTCCGTGAACCCGCTTCGCATCCTCCGCAGACTGCTGCACGTCCGTGAGTTCATCCTCGTCGTTGCGTTCTTCGTCATCTGTTTCGGGATTGCGCTCCGGGAGCCCCGATTCCTGCAGTTCTCCAACCTGGAGCAGGTCGCACTCTCCGCGTGCCTGGTTCTCATTGTCGCGGTGGGCCAGGCACTGGTCATCATCGCCCGCCAGATCGACATATCGGTAGGAGCCAACGTGGCGGTGAGCGCCTTTCTCTCGGCCCAATGGCTGGAAGGAAACCCCGAGGGATCGGTCCTCGTCGTGCTGGCCATTGCCTGCTCCACGGGCCTTGTGCTCGGCATCGGAAACGCGCTCGCGGTCGCGGTCTTCCGCGTGCCCGCGATCGTCGCGACGCTCGGCACACTCGCCATCTACCGGGGCGGCGCGATTCTCATCGCCGAGGGCCGGCAGATCTCGGCGACCGCGCTTCCGGACAGCTACGAGGGCATTACCGACATCGATCTCGCCGGACTTCCCCTTCTCGTCTGGCTTGCACTGCTCGTCACGTTGGTCTTCGCCCTCATCATGCGCTACACCCGTTTCGGACGGAATCTCTACGCGCTCGGCAGCGATCCCGAGAACGCCCGCATCGCCGGCATCGACGAACGCTGGCACCTCGGCATGACGTTCGCGATCTGCGGTCTCCTCTGCGGACTCGTCGGGTTCCTCTGGGGCGCTCGATTCGGAACCGTCGATTCGACGATCGCGCCCGAGCTGCACATCGAGACGATCTCCGCCGTCGTCGTCGGAGGGGTAAGCATTTTCGGCGGAAGCGGGACGGTCTTGGGAGCGGTGATCGGCGCCCTCATCTTCGCGGTGCTACAGAACGGGGTTCAGCTTCTCGGCATCAGCCAGTTCTGGCTGCAGGCGGTACTCGGGGGCGCAATTCTCGCCACCGTGCTGTTCTACGGCACCCTTGCTCGGCGCGCCGAACGACACGAGCGCGAGTCCCGGCGGCGCCCGGTCCTTGTGAGGCTCGCCGGTGCGGCACGCCCCGGGGATCCCGAGCGATGAGCGCCATCTTCCGGTACGTCGGCCGGTGGGAGGTGTTTCTTCTCGTCGTGCTCATCGCCACGTTCGCGATGGGTTCCCAGGTGTCCCGGTACTTCCTGACCTCGTCGAACGTGTCGATCGCCCTCGCGAGCGTCGCGCCTCTCGCGATCATGGCGTTGCCGATGACCTTGGTAATCATTACCGGCGAGATCGACATCTCCGTCGCTTCGATGATCGGCCTCTGCTCGGCAACCATCGCCGTATGCCTCGAACAGGGATTGCCGGTTGAGCTCGCAATGCTCACGGGGATTGTCGTCGGCGGGCTCGCGGGCGCGGTCAATGGCGCATTTGTGGTGTACGGAGGTCTCCCGTCGCTCGTGGTGACCATCGCCACGCTCGCCCTGTTCCGGGGTGTCGCCCTCATCATTCTTGAGGAGCGGGGCGTCACGGGCTTTCCCGACTGGTACCAGGAGATCGGATTCGGAACCGTCCCCGGAACGCCGATTCCCTGGAGCTCGGTCATCTTCGTCGTCTGTTTCCTGGGGTTCGCGGTGTTCCTGCACCTGACCCGTGGAGGACGTGTGCTGTACGCGATTGGCAACAACCGCCAGGCGACGAGATTCTCGGGAATCAACGTCGATCGCACTCTGCTCGGAGTCTTTGTCGCCTCCGGAGTCATGGCGGGGGGTGCCGCAATCGTACTGACGGCGTTTCTCGCGAGCGCCCGGGCGGACACCGCGATTGGACTCGAGCTGAACGTCATCACCGCGGTCGTGCTGGGCGGCGTCAACATCTTCGGCGGCAGCGGCACCCTCGTCGGAGTGCTGATCGCAGTCCTCGTGCTCGCGTTCGTCAGGAATGCGCTTGGCCTCGCCGCAGTGACGCCGGAAGCCCAGCAGGTCGTCACCGGAGCGGTGCTCGTCACGACCCTGATCGTCTTCGGAAGTGCCGACACGCTGAGGACCTTGTGTGCGCGTCTCCTGAGGCGCGGCAGCAGCACGTCCTGATGCTCAATGCAGTCGTCAGACCGCGCGGCGAGCGATCGTTCCTCAACGCGCTCTCAAGAGCCATCGCGTCGTTTCATGATGATGTTCGCGATATTCGCTGGAGAAGCTCCATGCCATCGTCTGGGCCACGGTCCAGCCAAGAACGCGCTCGCGGTTCAACCCGAGTTCGGACGAGAGACGGTCCAACCGCAAGCGCACCGCCCTTTCGGAGTGTCCGAATTCGAAGCTTCGGATGATCGGCGCGGGCGAGAACTCCCGTTCACCGCGCAACGGCTTGGGATCGATCACGAGCCAGGGCTCGCGAGATGCGGCGAGCACGTTGTGTCCATGAAGGTCCTGATTGACGAGAACCTCTTCGCCCTGGGTTGGCGGTAGCAACTCAAGATGCTCGAGAGCAGCGTCGACCAGGAGTCGTTCGCAAGGGCGCCCCGCTCTTTCCCAGGCTTGCGGCAGGTGGAGCGCCCATTGTCGTGCCGCGTCGGACAACCGGCGGAACGGCTCCCCCACAGGCTTCCACAGGCGCGGGAACAGGCCCGCCAGGATGCCAAGAGGATCGGCGAGATCGGCTTCGGCAAGGAACGTTCCCGGAACGGATTCCTCCAGGAGGAGCGCGTGCCGCGCCGCGTCGTGGTCAATCAGGCGCACGCCGCCGTTGCCGTTCCAGGTCTTCAGCGCGTCGGCTTCGTGCGCGGCCTCGTCATGGAGCCACTGAACTTTCAGAACGAAACGCGCCCCGCCACGTGAAACCGGAACGACGTAGGCGAGGTTTGCGCTGGAGAACGGCACGCCTTTCAACGCAAGACCCCATCGCTCCGTCAGCTCGTCGAGCAAGAGCGGCAAGCGATCGAGCCATTGTGTGCCAGCCTCATGCCGCCCGAGCCATTTCAGCGACGCTGGAATCACCATCGGGCTGCTTCGGAGACGGTTCCCGCTCGTCTGGCAATCAGGTCAAGGTGCAGAGCGATCGTCGCCGACGGCAGTGACACGCTCCCGCGAACGCGCTGCCGCGGCAACCGCGCGCAGGGCGCGCTTCTCCATGCGCTCTGCTCGCCGGGCACGCCTGGTGCTTGAGGGACGCCGGTCCGCGCGCTGCCGAGCGCGTTCCGCCTTTGCGACCTCCCGGTCCGCTCGACTCATGGCGCGCTCCAGCTGGGCCCTGGCGACCTCAGCGCGGCGCCGTCGACGCCAGGCGAGGAACCGCGAGACCTCGGGCCAAGCGAACCAGGCGAGCGCCGCAACGCCCGCGAGGAGAAACGCTCCGCTGCTTCCGTGCTCGACGCCGTACCAGGCGCCGACGACGACCGCAGGAAGGGGCACGGCGTGCCGAAGCCATCGGGCGTGGGTCACGACCTTCGTTCCCCGCGACGTGTCCATGACCGCGCGATTTGTAGCACAGCGGACGGTCCGTTGGTCGCGGAGCGTGGACGGCGGACGGCCGGGAGGAACGCCAGTCGGAAAACGCCGCACTACCGCGATTTGACGACGACGCCAACCGACGGAGGAGACGAAATGTCCGGACGAATCACGCAGAAGCTGACGCTCGGGACACTGGTCGCGAAGTACGGCGCCCGGGAACACCCGGAGCTTGACCTCACGCCCCGTTTCAACGGTTGCCCGGGGCAGGACTTCGTGGTTGTGCGCACGGAGGGGAGCGAACGGCGGCTCGCCGAGCTCCGATGGGGACGGATCCCCGAGTGGGCGGCGAACCAGCCTGGAGCGAGGCAACTCATCAATGCGCGCTCGGAGACGGTGCACGCGAAGACCGCCTTCCGAGCTGCATTTCGGGAGCGCCGGTGCGTTGTCCCGGTGAATGGCTGGTTCGAATGGCGCCCGGAAAACGGAGAGAAGCAGCCGTACTGGATCCGCCCTGAGGGCGTGGACGTGTTCTCGCTCGCCGGAATATGGGAACCTGGATCGGGAACCCCGGGGTCGATCGGGACGTTCGTCATACTGACGACTGCGGCGGCACCTACTATCGCGGACATCCACCACCGTCAGCCGCACATCCTCGATGACGATGCAGCGGGAGAGTGGCTGCGGCCCGGGCCCGCGCCAGTCGACGCCGTCACGAGGGCGAAGAAGGACTGCGGTTCTTTGTATGACCGCTGGCCCGTGAGCGCGCTGGTCAACAGCCCCCGCAACGATTCGCCGGCACTCCTGATGCCCCGGCAGTAGCTACTGCTGGCGGAGCTTCGGGTCGAGAAGGTCGCGGAGCGCGTCGCCGAAGAGGTTGAAGCCGAAGACAGCGAGGCTGATCGCGACGCCGGGGAAGATGGGCACCCAGGGGGCGCTCTCCGCGTACTCCTGGGCGCCGCCCTGGAGCATGAGGCCCCACGCCGGGATCGGCTCCTGAACCCCGAGCCCGAGGAAGGAAAGCCCCGCTTCGGCGAGAATCGCCTGCCCGAGAAAGGTCGTCATCATGATGAGGTAGGGCGCCATGACGTTGGGCGCCATGTGACGAAGAACGATTCGCGCGTGGCCGAAGCCGAGGGCCCGGGCCGCATCCACGTAGGGGATCTCCCGGATCGCGAGGGCGCTCGAGCGCACCACGCGCGCGCAGTTCGGGATGAGGGGGATGGTGATCGCAATGATGACGTTCTGGGTTCCGGTCCCTAGCACGGTAACGATGGTGAGCGCGAGGATGATCGAGGGAAACGCGATGAAGATGTCGATGACCCGCTGGAGCAGGATGTCGAACTTGCCGCCGAAGTAGGCGCTCGCGACCCCGATGAGAAGGCCGATGGTCGAGCCGAGGAGCGCGCAGGAGAAGCCGACCAGCATCGCGGTCCGCGCCCCCCAGACGAGGCGCGAGAAGATGTCGCGGCCGAACTCGTCGGTCCCGAGCAGGTGGCTCGCGCCCGGGGGCACCAGCATCGCCCCGAAGTCGTTGAGCTCCGGGTCGTAGGGTGCGATGAACGGCGCGAAGAGCGCGGACAGCACCATGACGAGGACGATGAACGCCCCCGCGATCCCGAGCGGCTGGGCACGCACGATTGCCCACAGCCGGGTCTGAAGGGGAGGCCGCTCGAAGACCTCTTCGGATACGTACGCGCCTGTCGTTACCGCCATCGCTGCACCGTCCGTTCGACTGTCCGTCCCTGCCCCGGCTTCGACACGTCAACTGTAGTGGATGCGCGGGTCGAACCAGGCGTACACCAGGTCGACCAAGAGGTTCGTCACCACGAAGACCCCCACCACCAGCATCACGAGCGCCTGCACCAGGGTGTAGTCGTGCGCGTTCACCGCGTCGACGAAGAGCTGCCCGAGTCCGTTGAGGTTGAACACCTGCTCCGTCACCACCAGCCCGCCGATGAGGAAGGCGAACTCGATGCCGATGAGGGTCACGACCGGGAGCATGGCGTTCTTGAGGGCGTGCCGGGTGCGGATGACCTTCTCCAGAAGCCCCTTTGCCCGCGCGGTCCGGATGTAGTCCTCGCGCAGCACCTCGAGCATCGCCGAGCGCGTCATGCGGGTGATGACCGCCGAGTAGCGGTACCCGGTCGCGAGCGCCGGCCAGATGGTCTGGGAGATGTTGTGGAGCGGGTCTTCCCAGATCGGCTTGTAGTGGATCGGGAACATCCAGGGCGTGCCGAACCAGATCTGGGTGAGGATCAGCATCCCGAGAATGATCATGATCCCGAGCCAGAAGGACGGGATCGCAATGCCGGCGATCGCGAAGGTCCGCACCACGTAGTCCATCCAGGTGTTCTGCCGGATGGCGGAGATGACCCCGAGGGGCAGCGCGATCACGACCGCGGTGAGCGTGGCCATGATCGCGATCTGCAGGGAGAGCTGGAAACGAAGCCCGATCTCGTAGGTGATCGGGTTGGTGGTCCACATCGACTTCCCGAAGTCGAACGTGGCGTAGCCCACCGCGAAGTCGATGAACTGGGCCCAGAGCGGCTTGTCGAGCCCGAACTCGGCGCGGCACCGCGAGAGCGCCTCGTCGGTGACTCCCATGCCGTCGCCGGCGATGCGGATGAGGCAGATGTCCCCGGGAAGGAGGCGCATCATCAGGAACACGATGATCCCCGCCCCGATGATGGTGGGGATCATGAGGAGGACGCGCTTGACTACGTACTTGGACATGCTATCGCACCCGGATGACGGTTCCGCTCGTCGCGCCCCAAGGGCTGCCGCCCGCGCGCTTCATGTCACCTCCCTCGGACTCCGTGTTCCGCTTCCGGCCCGCCGATGGTACCCGCCGCGACGGCGGAGAATCGACGGCCCGGGCGTAGCGGACGCCGCCCGGGCCGTCGACTTGGACCTTACGGATCGTCAGCCCTCGTCGATCCAGACCTGGTCCAGGTGCTGGTTGAGGTAGTGGCTCGGCGCGATCTTCCACCCCTTCACGTAGGAACGGTGCGGATTGATCTTGTTCCACCACAGGGTCATGCCGTAGCGAGCCTCGTCGTTGAGGACACGCTTTTCGAACGCCCGCATGATGGTGGCCTGCTCCGCCGGATCGCCGCTCCGAAGAAGCTGGTCATGCATCGAGTCCAGCTCGGCATCCTCGTAGTGGCTGTAGTTGGCGGGATTGCTCGAACGGCTCGTGTACTTGCCGACGTCCGCCACCGGATTGATGACCGACTGGCAGTTCGCGTCGATGCCGAGGTCGTGGCTGCCGGCCCGGTGCTTCGCGTACCACTCGCTGGTCGCGACCCCGGCCTGGGTGACGTTCACCCCGATCTTCTTCCACTCGCCGATGAGCCAGGTGCCGAGAATCCGGTACGGCATGTCAACGGTGCGGTTGTGGAGGTCGAAGGTGAGGTTCTCGGCTCCCGCCTCCTTGAGCAGCCGCCTCGCCTCGTCCCGAGCCTTGTCGATGTCCGGCCAGAAGCCGACGTAGGTCTTCAGGGTGTCGTTGTCGATCGCGAGCCCGTGGCTCGGGAACACGATGCCGGCCACCGTCTTGACGATCGCGATCTTCGACAGCGACTCCGATGCGGACCAGCGGTCCACCGCGTGCATGAGGGCCTGGCGCACCCGCACGTCGTCGAACGGCGGCTTCTTGTGGTTGATGGAGATGAGGAGCTGGCAGTTCCAGTCGCTCTCCTGCACCGTGATGCCGTCGCCGAGGGCGCCCACGAGGTCGTCACGCTGCTTCGGGGCGAAGCCGCGGAACTCGATCGCCGCCTCGCCGCCGCGGATGGCGTTCAGCCGCACCGCGGTCTTGGGGGCCGAGATCGCCTTGAATCCGTCGAGGTACGGCTTTCCTTCGTGGTGATAGCCGTCGTAGCGAGCGCCTTCGACGAATGCGCCCGGCTGGTGCTGCACGAACGTGAAGGCACCGGTGCCGTTGATGTTGGTCTGGTGCCACTTCATGCCATAGAGCGGGTCCTTCCCTTCCGGATCCTCGCGCTCGAGGTCCTTCTTCGCGAAGACGAAGTTGAAGGGCGAGGCGAGGGCCGGGATGAACGCTCCGGACGGGTACTTCAGATTGAAGACGACGGTGTAATCGTCCGTCACCTCGACGCTGTCCACCATGCTGTACTGCGGCCGGCGGGAGCTGATGATGCCCTCGGCCGGGAAGACGATCTTGTCGTACGTCGCCTTGATGTCGTGCGCGGTGAGCGGCGTCCCGTCGTGGAACTTGACGTCCTTGCGGATGGCAAAGGTGTAGGTCTTGCCGTCGTCGGTCGGCGACGGGAGAGCGCCTTCGCACAGATCGCACAGGTAGTCGGTGGTGGATTGGGGATTTTCCGGATTGACCCGGATCAGCAGGCTGTAGAACGGCCGAATCGGGTGAATCATCCCGAAGGTGGACTCCCGGTGCCCGTCGTAGGTCGGGATCTTGCTCCCGACGACGAAGTTGAGAACCCCGCCCATCTTCGGGCTGTCGGCGAGCGCCGGGCCGCCCGCGACGGCCAGGGCTACGGCGCCGGCCCCCAGGGCGATCGCGTATCGCTTTCGTGCGAGTGCCATGATGTTGTTCCTCTCTTGGGTTGCGTAGGTTCGAGATTACTCCAGGTCGCATCCGGAGCCAACGAGCGCCGCGGATTCTAGCTGACCTCGGTGCAGGCCACCCAGTGCGCGGGCCGCAGCTCGCGCCGGTCCGGAATGCCGGCTCGGCACCGTGCGACCGCGTGGTCGCACCGGGGATGGAACACGCATCCGCTCGGCGGGTTGATGGGGCTCGGCACCTCCCCCTGGATGACCCGGTGCTGGCGCTCCGCCTCGACGACCGGGTCGGGCACCGGCACCGCCGACAGGAGCGCACGCGTGTAGGGGTGCATGGGGCTCTCGTAGAGCTCGTCGCAGTCCGCGAGTTCCACGAGCTTGCCGAGGTACATCACCGCCACCCGGTGGCAGAGGTGGCGCACCACGCTCAAGTCGTGCGCGATGAAGAGGTAGGTGAGTCCGAACTCCTCGCGCAGCTCCTCGAGCAGGTTGATGACCTGGGCCTGGATGGAGACGTCGAGGGCGGAGACCGCCTCGTCACAGACGATGAACTCGGGGTTGAGGGCGAGCGCCCGCGCGATGCCGACCCGCTGGCGCTGGCCACCGCTCATCTCGTGGGGGTAGCGGTCGATGAACTTCGGATTCAGCCCGCAGACCCGCAGCAGCTCGTCCACCCGGTCGCGCCGTTCGGCGGCGGTCGCGAAGAGCCCGTGCACCCGCATCGGCTCGCTCAGGATCTGCCCCACCTTCATGCGCGGGTTGAGCGAGCTGAACGGGTCCTGGAAGATGACCTGAATCTTCTGGCGAAGGGCCTTGAGCCCGTCGTCGGTCATGGCGGCAAGGTCCTCGCCCCGGTAGAGGATGCTGCCCGCGGTCGGCTTCTCGAGGCGGAGCAGACAGCGCCCGACGGTGGTCTTGCCGCACCCGGATTCGCCGACGAGGCCGAGGGTCTCGCCCCGGCGGATTTCGAAGCTGACCTCGTCCACCGCCTTGACCTCCGCCACCACCCGCTTGATGAGGAGGCCCTCGAGGACCGGGAAGTACTTGCGAAGTCCGCGGACGGAGATCAGCGTCTCGGAATCGGCCCCGCTCGCCCCCGCGGCTCCCCCGACTCCGTTTCCGCCATCCGCGCCGGCCCCCGCAACGGCCGCCGCCGCGCTCATGCGGCCGCCTCCACGAGGTCCGCGCTCCGGAAGCAGGCCGCGTCGTGGCCGCTCCCGACCGACTCGACCCTGACGAGCGGCGGCCGGGCCTCGGCGCAGGCGGGCTCGACGAAGCGGCAGCGCGGCCGGAACGAGCCCCCGCCGTCGAGGCGCGTGAGGTCCGGCGGCTGTCCCTCGATGGGAACGAGCCGGGAGCCGCGCGGCTGGTCGAGGCGCGGCACCGACGCGAGCAGCCCGAGGGTGTAGGGGTGTCGCGGGTAGTGGTAGATCTGGCGGGCGTTCCCCGACTCGATGATCCTTCCCGCGTACATCACGTTGACCCGGTCCGCGTACCGGGCGACCACCCCGAGGTTGTGGGTGATCACGATGAGCGCGACCCCGAGACGCTTCGTGAGGTCCTTCATGAGCTCGAGGATCTGGGCCTGGATGGTCACGTCGAGCGCCGTCGTCGGCTCGTCGGCGATGATGAGCTTGGGCTCGCAGGAAAGGGCGAGGGCAATCATCACCCGCTGGCGCATCCCGCCGCTCAGGTGGTGCGGGTACTGGCGAAGCCGCCGCTCCGGCTCCGAGATCCCCACCATCCGCAGGAGGTCCAGGGCGCGCTCCTGCGCCGCGGCCATGGTGACGTCCTGGTGGCGAAGCACGGTCTCGGTGAGCTGGACTCCCACCGACAGCACCGGGTTGAGCGACGTCATCGGCTCCTGGAACACCATGCCGATGTCACGGCCGCGAATCTCCCGGATCTCCTCCTCGTCGAGCTCGAGAAGGTTCCGGCCCATGAAGCGGATGGACCCACCGGCGATCCGCCCCGGCGGATTCGGGATGAGGCGAAGCACCGAGAGTGCGCTCACCGACTTGCCGCAACCGGACTCGCCGACCACCGCGACCGTCTCCCCCTCCTCGACGGTGTAGGAGATGCCGTCCACCGCCTGCACGGTACCGGCCGTGGTGTCGAACTGCGTCACGAGATCGCGAATCTCGAGCAGGGCCATGCGCCTTCCTTGCATCCGAGCGTCTATGATCCAGAGTCGAATCATAAGCGTTTTCGGAAGAGTTCACCCAACTATGGCAGTGCCCTCCCCCGGCCCTTCGCCCGCCGCCGAATCGGACCCCCTTCGAGTCGCCGTCGCGGGATTCGGGGCAATCGGATTCGAAGTGGCGCGCGCCATCGACGCGGGCGCCGTTCCCGGGCTCGCCCTTGCCGCAGTGGCGGCCCGGGATCTCGAGCGCGCCCGCGCACGATGCGCGAAGTTCCGGTCGACTCCGGTCGTGCGTCCGGCCACGGAGTTGGCGGCGCTCGCGGACGTCGTCGTCGAGTGCGCGCCCGCGGCGGCGTTCGCCGAGATCGCCCGCCCCGCCCTCGAGGCCGGCCGCATCCTCGTCTGCGTGAGCGTGGGGGCCCTCCTCGACCACTTCGACTGCGTGGACCTCGCCGCCCGCCGCGGCGGCCGGATCCTCGTTCCGAGCGGCGCGCTCCTCGGCCTCGACGCGGTCCAGGCGGCGGCGCGCGGCGAGGTGGAGGAGGTGCGCATGGTCACCCGCAAGCCGCCGGCCGGGCTCGCCGGCGTCCCTTGGCTCGTCGAGCGGGGCATCGACGTGCACGCCCTCGGCGAGCCGACGCGGGTGTTCGAAGGGACCGCCCGCGAGGGCGCCCGCCGCTTTCCCGCCAACGTCAACGTCGCGGCCGCGCTCGGTCTCGCCGGGGTCGGACCGGACCGGACCCGTCTCGAGATCTGGGTGGATCCGACCGTCACCCGGAACACCCACGACATCACCGTCGAGGCGCAGGCCGCACGCTTCACTCTTCATATCGAGAACGTGCCGAGCGAAGCCAATCCGCGCACCGGGCGGCTCGTCGCGCCGAGCGTCCTCGCGACCCTCGCGAAGCTGACGAGTCCCCTCGTGGTCGGGACCTGAGCGAGCGTTCCCGCCGCCCGCAGCACCCCATCCGATCTCCCGCCATCGCGTACCGGCTCGCCGCTTTCGGGTTAAGCTTGCGCGATGTGACACGCGAAGGCGGGCCGCGCGGCACACGAACGCGCCGCAGCGGGACCGCGGGAAGTGACCGATGTCCAATTCCACCGCCCCCGGCATCGACGAACGGCCGCGTGCCGTTCGCCGCAGGGAGCTCGCCGCCGAGCTGCTGACGTTCCTCCCGCGCGAGTCGGTGCTGACCGAGCCGGAGGAGCTCCGTCCATTCGAGTGCGACGGGCTGACGGTGTATCGCCGCCTCCCGATGCTCGCGGTCCTGCCCGACCGGGTCGAGGACGTGCAGCGCATCGTGCGTGCGGCCGCCGCGCAGGGCGTCCCGGTCGTCGCGCGCGGGGCCGGGACGGGCCTTTCCGGGGGCGCCCTCCCCCTCGAGGACGGGCTGCTCCTCAGCCTCGCGAAGTTCAGCCGCATCCTCGAGCTCGATCCCGACCGGCGCCTCGCCCGGGTGGAGCCGGGCGTGCGCAACCTCGCCATCTCCGAGGCGGCGGACCCGCACGGGCTCTACTACGCGCCGGACCCCTCCTCGCAGATCGCGTGCTCGATCGGCGGCAACGTGGCCGAGAACTCGGGCGGCCTGCACTGCCTCAAGTACGGCCTCACCGTCCACAACGTCCTCGAGGTGAAGGTGGTGGACATCGAGGGCCGGCTCCTTACCCTGGGTGGCGAGTCCCTCGACGCGCCGGGCTACGACCTCCTCGCCCTCATCACCGGATCGGAGGGCATGCTCGGGGTCATCGTCGAGGTGACGGTCCGGCTCCTGCCGAAGCCCGAGACGGCGCGGGTCGTGCTGGCCGCGTTCGACGACCTCGGGCGGGCCGGGGACGCGGTGGCCAAGGTAATGGCGAGCGGCGTCATTCCGGCCGGTCTCGAGATGATGGACAGCCCGGCCATCCGCGCGGCGGAGGACTTCGCGCACTGCGGCTACCCGACCGATGCGGCGGCGATCCTCCTTTGCGAGCTCGACGGGACGGAGGCGGAGACCGCGGCGCAGCTCGAGGAGATCCGCGTGGTGCTCGAGGGCGCGGGGGCTACCCGGCTCAAGGTGGCACGCGACGAAGCGGAGCGGGCCCGGTTCTGGCTCGGACGCAAGTCCGCGTTTCCCGCCGTCGGGCGCATCTCGCCAGATTACTACTGCATCGACGGGACCATCCCGCGCAAGCGTCTCGCCGAGGTGCTGAAACGCATGCGCCAGCTCTCCGCGGAGTACGGCCTCGACGTCGCCAACGTGTTCCACGCCGGCGACGGCAACCTGCACCCCCTCATCCTGTTCGACGCCAACCAGCCGGGCGAGATCGAGCGCACCGAGGAGTTCGGGGGGCGGATCCTCGAGATCTGCGTGGAGGTGGGGGGAACGGTGACCGGCGAGCACGGGGTGGGGGTGGAGAAGCTCGACCAGATGTGCGTCCAGTTTCCGGCCCACGAGCTCGAGCAGTTCCACGCGATCAAGCGGGCGTGGGACCCGCGGGGGCTCCTCAACCCCGGCAAGGCGGTGCCGACCCTGAACCGCTGCGCGGAGTTCGGCGCCATGCACGTGCACCGCGGGAACCTCCCGTTTCCCGAGATCGAGCGCTTCTGATGCGTTGGGACCGGCGACGCGGGGGGTGGCGGTGGACGAGCCTTGCTCCGGGTGACGGGGGCCGACCGCGAGCGGGGGGCGAGACGGGCGTTGCGAAGCCGATCGCGATCCGTCTTCCGGGCGCCGTCCGGCGATCCCCGGGGCACACCCGGGCGAAGATCGACTCCCCGCGGAGCCGGTCCCGCGATGGGTGATCGCACGGAGGCGCTCCGGAACCGGGTCCGCGGCGCTTTCGAGACCGGAACGCCGCTTTCCATCGAAGGGGGCGGCAGCAAGCGCTTCTTCGGCCGGAGGCCGGCCGGCGAGCCACTCGCCATCGGCGACCACCGAGGCATCGTCAACCACGAGCCGAGCGAGCTCGTGCTCACGGTGCGGGCGGGGACACCGGTCGGCGAGACCCAGGCCGCGCTCGCCGAGCACAACCAGTGGCTACCCTTCGACCCGCCCCGGCACGACCCGGCCTCCACCATCGGCGGGGTGGTCGCCTGCGCCCTGAGCGGCCCGACCCGGCCGTGGACCGGCGCGGTGCGCGACTTCGTGCTCGGAACCCGGATCGTCAACGGCCGCGGCGACGTGCTCTCCTTCGGCGGCGAGGTCATGAAGAACGTCGCCGGATACGACGTGTCGCGCCTGATGGCGGGGGCGCTCGGGACCCTCGGCGTGCTGCTGGAGGTCTCCTTCAAGCTCCTTCCACGCCCCGCCCGCGACCGGACCCGGGTATTCGAGATGAGCGCCGGGGACGCGATCCTCCGCCTGAGCGGCTGGGCGCGGTCGCCCCATCCGATTCTCGGTGCCTTTCACGACGGAGATCGGCTGCACCTGCGGCTCGGCGGATCGGAACCCGCCGTCGCCGAGGCGGCCGAGCGGCTCGGCGGCGAAGCGGGCGACGGTGCGGTGTGGGAGACCCTCCGCGACCACCGCCTTCCATTCTTTGCCGACGATGGGCCGCCCCTTTGGCGGCTCTCCGTTCCCGCCCACGTGCCGCCGTTCGATGTTCCGGGGTCCACCGTCATCGATTGGGGAGGCGCGCAGCGATGGGTGCGAAGCGACGCGCCGGAGTCCGTGCTGCGGTCCACCGCGGCCGCCGCGGGCGGGCATGCGGTCTGCTTCCGGGGCGGGGACCGCGAGCGCCCCTTTCACCCCCTCGACGAGGGAATCGCCGGCCTGCACGCCCGCCTCAAGGCCGCATTCGATCCCGGCCGCATCCTGAACCCGGGCCGTCTCTACGACGGCCTCTGACCCGCGATCACACCGTACCTTCCGCCATCGATCGAACACGCGCCTCATCATGCAGACCTCGATTACGCCAAGCATTCTCGCGACCGCCAAGGGTCAGGAGGCCGAACGGATCCTGCGCAAGTGCGTGCACTGCGGTTTCTGCAACGCGACCTGCCCGACCTACCAACTCCTCGGCAACGAGCTCGACGGCCCGCGAGGCCGCATCTACCTCGTGAAGCAGGTCCTCGAGGGTCACCGTCCGACGCACCGGACTCTCACCCACCTCGACCGCTGCCTCACCTGCCGGGCCTGCGAGACGACCTGCCCGTCCGGGGTCGAGTACGGGCGCCTGGCGGACCTCGGACGCGAGCTCGCGGAGGAAAGGGTGCGGCGGTCGTGGCTCGAGATCCTGGCCCGTTCCGGCATTCGCTTCGTGTTCGCGCGTCCGCTGCTGGTTCGGCTCGGGCTCCTTGCGGGGCGGATCGTCCGGCCCTTCCTCCCCGCCGGAGCGAGCCGCATGGTTCCGCCCGCGCGCCGGGCCGGGCGGCGGCCCGCCGCCCGGCACCGCCGGCGCATGCTGGTGCTGGCGGGCTGCGTGCAACGGGCCGCGGAGCCGCGCATCAACGCGGCCGCGGCGCGCGTCTTCGACCGCC
This sequence comes from Immundisolibacterales bacterium, assembly GCA_026712715.1. Classification (GTDB taxonomy): domain Bacteria; phylum Pseudomonadota; class Gammaproteobacteria; order HK1; family HK1; genus JAJDXW01. The sequence continues at coordinate 17,283 of JAPOPW010000041.1, forward strand.
TCGGCATCAGCCTCGTCCGCGCCCGCAAGGAGACCTGCTGCGGCGCCATCGACCACCACCTGACCGCCCCGGCGCGTGCCCTCGCTCGCATGCGCCGCAACATCGACGCGTGGTGGCCGCACATCGAGAACGGTGCCGAGGCGATCGTCGTCACTGCAAGCGGCTGCGGGGCGGTGGTCCGGGAGTACGGACACCTGCTTCGGAACGACCCCGCCTACGCGGAGAAGGCGGCGCGCGTCTCGTCGCTCACCCGGGACCCGGGAGAAGCGATCGAGGAAGCGCTCTCGGCCGACGAGATGGCCCTCGATCGGCTGGGTCTGGACGGAAGGCGGACCAGGGTGGCGTTCCACGCCCCCTGCTCCCTCAGCCACGGGCTCCGGGCCGCGGATGCGGTGGAGCGGGTCCTCGAGCGCTGCGGATTCGAGCGGGCGCAGGTCGCGGACGCCCACCTTTGCTGCGGCTCGGCGGGCACCTACTCGATCCTCGAGCCCACCCTCTCGAAACGCCTCCTCGAGCGCAAGATCGAGGCGCTGGAGCGCAACGAGCCGGAGATCATCGCGACCGCCAACATCGGTTGCCTGCTGCACCTTCGCCGGCGAGCCGGCCACCCGGTAGTGCACTGGATCGAGCTGCTCGATCCCGCCGCCCCCCGACCCGCCGGCGGCCGATGATGCCGGCCGGAGGTCCCGAGCCCGGACCGCGCCCCTCGCTCGCGACGAACGTGCCTTCCGGTGTCCCGGCTCCGGAGAGAGGGTGGGCAGCCTGAACGTCGCTTCGTCCTGAACCGAGGAGTGCCCGGGGCCGTGTCCGAGTGCCAGGAGCTCGCCGAGTTCTTCGACTCGCTCTCGCCCGACGCCCGGGCCGCGGCACTCGTCTACGGGGTGGTGGATCCTCATGTGTGCACCGCACCGCAGATCGCGCGGATACTGGAACATGCGCTGGACCACGGCGACATCGAATCGCGGGGGCGGCGCCTCTCCACCGCACGGCTGAGGGAAGCCAACCGGGAGGTCGTGGAGAAGAGGCTCGTTTTCGCGCCCCGGCGGGGCGCCGGACTTCGAGCATCTCCGCACTGGGCGCCGTGGCTGACGTTGGAGGCGCACCGGTGCGGCCTGCTCGACCGGATCGTGGCCGGCCACGAGCACGTGCATCCCCGGCACCCGTACTACCATGACGAAGCCCGGGCCGCGATGGAGCTGCGCTGCCACACGGTCGCCGGCCGCTTCTCGCATGTCCGCGGCGACCGGATCGGCCCTGAAGGTTGGCGATTCCTGGCCGAGCCCGGCGCCGCCGGTCTGCTTCGCACCCTTCCCGAAGCATGGCGGGACCGCGCGCTCTCCGGCTGCCTGATGCACGTCATCCGCACCGCCGCGCCGCCCGAAGCGATCGTCGAAGCCTGCCGCGACCTGGGGTCGGACCCGCCCGCGTTCGCGGCGGACATCGCGTTCATCCGCATCCTCCAGGGTCGTCTCGACGAGGTGGACGCAGTCTTCGACGCCCTTCCTCCGGAGCTGCGTGAGGACAAGCGGGCCAGGACCGGCCATGCCGGGGCGCGCGCCCTCGTCGCCACGTTGCGAGGCGACGACGGCGAGGCGCGCCGGCACATCGAGGCGGCCGTCGCCGAGGAGCGGGCGGGGACCCGCAAGCGCAACGTGTTCCCCGCATCCCCGGGCTTCGCCCTTTCGCTGCTCTCCCTCGTCCGCGACGACTCGCCGTCGAGCCGGACGCTGCTCACGCAACTGCTTCGCACCGCCGAGCAAGGCAACGACGAGCCGCTCGTCGTGCATTACGTCGCCCGCGCCTGCGACATGCGCAAGGGTGCGCGCGTCGCCGCGATGATGTTCCCGGCCCCGGAGCTCGGCACGCTGCTGCAAGGGCTGGAATGCTGCTGGCTGGGACAGTTCGGGCAGTACGCCGAACCGGCCCCGTGCCACGCGCTGGTCGGCTATGCGAACCGCGTCCGGGACCACGGGTTCTCCTGGGCGCTCGCGGAGTGTCTGTCGGTCATCGGCCAACCCGATTTGCCGATGATGGAGGGACGTCCCCTGCCTGCGACGGCGTACCGCGAGGAGGCAGACGCGCTGCATGCGCGGCTCGACACCCGGTCGCTGACTTCCCTGCTTGCGCCGATGGAAGAGTGGGAGTATCCCTTGAAGGCGCTCGAAGAGCTCGCGTTCGAGACCCGGAGCAAGCCGGCTGCTTCGAAGAAGAGCGGCCCCTCCACCCGCCGGCGCCGGCTCGCGTGGGAGCTCTGCGAGGACCTCGGGGAGGTCGTGGCGAAGCCGCGTGAGCAACATCAGTACAAGAACGGCACGTGGTCCGCCGGCCGGCCGGTCTCGATGAAGCGGCTCGCCACGTCGGCCGCGAACATGGATTTCCTGCTGGAGCAGGACCGAGCCGCAGCGGCGAGGATCCGGCAGACCCGCGATTGGAACGGCCGGCAGCACTACTACCTCGGCAGCTCGGGGCTGTCCGAGCTTGCCGGTCATCCCCATTTGTTCAGCGAAGCCGGCGCCCCGATGGAGGTCGTGCGAGGGGAGCCCGAGCTCGTCGTCGACGAGCACGAGGGGGGCCTGCGGGCACGCCTCGTGCCCGACTACGCGGACTCCGAGGGCTACCACGTGCAAGTCCTGGACAATCGACGTTGCGAGGTCACCCGGTTCACGCGCGGCCACAAGCGGCTGCGGGCGATCATCCCCGAGGGCGGCCTGGAGCTGCCCGCCGCGACCAGAGCCCGGCTGCTGGACGCGGTCTCCGCCCTTGCCTCCGAGGTCCGCATCCACGGGGGCATCGCGGGCGGCGCCGGCGCGGCGCGACCGGTCGAGGCGGACCCCCGGACCCGGGTGCGGCTCGAACCCTCGGGGGCGGGGCTCGTCGCGGAGCTGGTGGTCGAGCCCATCCCGGGGTCCGGGACCTGGTTCGAGCCCGGCGCGGGCGGGGCGACGGTGTTCGCCAGCCGCGACGGCGAGACGGTGCAGGCGCAGCGCGACCTCCCGGCCGAGCGGGCGGGCGCCGAGGGCCTCGCCGCCGCCTGCCCGGCGCTCGCCGCCGCCGCCGGGGCGCCGCCGCCCTGGGTGTTTCCCGATCCGTCCGGTGCGCTGGAGTTGCTGGAGCAGCTCCGCGCGGCCGAGGCGCCCTGCCTGTGGCCGAAGGGAGAGCCCTTCCGCATCGTGGCGCGGGCGGAAGCCTCGAGCCTCAGCCTGACGATCAAGTCCGCGGCGGAATGGTTCAACGCCTCCGGCACGCTTGCGGTCGACGAGGGGCGGGGGCTCGATCTGAAGGAGCTGTTCACCCTGCTCGATGCGAGCCCGGACTCCCGGTTCCTCGAGATCGGTGACGGTGAGTTCATCGCCCTCACCTCGTCGTTCCGCCGTCAGCTCGACGATCTTCGCAGCCTCTCCGCACCGGCCGCGCGCGGCTCGGTGCGCGTGCACGGCATGGCGGCGATCGCGCTCGGGGACTTCGCCGAGCGCACGACTCTCGACGCGGACGCGGGATGGCGCGTTCAACAGGAGCGGCTGCGCGACGCGGGGGCATTCGAGCCGGAGCTGCCGAGCACCCTGCAGGCGGAGCTGCGCCCGTATCAGCGCGACGGATTCCGCTGGCTCGCGCGGCTCGCGCGGGGGGGGGCAGGCGCCTGTCTCGCCGACGACATGGGACTCGGCAAGACCGTGCAGACCCTCGCGCTGCTGCTCGACCGCGCCCCGGGCGGCCCGGCCCTGGTGGTCGCGCCGACCTCGGTGGTCGCGAACTGGCTCGACGAGGCGCGTCGCTTCGCCCCGACCCTCAACACGGTCGCCTATACCGGGGCGACTTCTTCTCGTGCGCGACTGATCGATAAGGTCGGACCGTTCGACGTGATCGTCACCACGTACGGTCTGCTACAGAACGACGCGGATTCGTTGTCCGCCATCGACTGGCACAGTGCCGTGCTGGACGAGGCCCAGGCCATCAAGAACCCGGCGACCAAGCGCGCCCGCGCCGCGCGTGGCCTGAAGGCGGGCTTTCGACTGGTTACCACCGGCACTCCCATCCAGAACAACCTGATGGACCTGTACTCGTTGCTCGGCTTCACGAACCCGGGGATGCTCGGCTCGACGGAGCACTACCGGCGCCACTTCGCGTCGCCCATCGAGCGCGATGGAGAGCCGGCCGCGCGGGCGCGCCTGCGCCGCCTCATCGCCCCCTTCGTTCTGCGGCGGCTGAAAACCGATGTGCTCGACGACCTGCCGCCGCGTACCGAGGTCATCCTGCACGTCGAGATGTCGCCGGCCGAGGCGGCGCTCTACGAGGCGTTGCGCCGGCGCGCGGTGGAAGACCTCGAGACGAGGATCGCCGAAGGACCCGGGGCGGGCGAGGGGCGGCTGGAGATCCTCGCGCACCTCACTCGGCTGCGTCTTGCGTGCTGCAACCCGCGCCTCGTGCAGGACGCCGGGGCGCCGGAGAGCTCCAAGCTCGCCACCTTCGCCGAGACCCTCGACGAGCTGCTCGCGAGCCGCCACAAGGTGCTCGTCTTCTCGCAGTTCGTAATGCACCTCAAGCTCATCGAGGAGCATCTCGACGGCTCGGGGATCGCCTACCAGTACCTCGACGGCTCCACGCCGGCCAAGGCGCGCGCCGAGCGCATCGCGGCCTTCCAGGCCGGGCGAGGCGAGGTGTTCCTCATCTCGCTCAAGGCGGGCGGGGTGGGACTCAACCTGACCGCCGCCGACTACGTGATCCACATGGACCCGTGGTGGAACCCGGCCGCCGAGGACCAGGCATCGGACCGCGCCCACCGCATCGGCCAGACCCGCCCGGTGACGATCTACCGCCTGGTGACGAAGGGGACCATCGAGGAGCAGGTCGTCGCGCTGCACCACCACAAGCGCGACCTCGCCGAGCGGCTCCTGGAGGGCGCGGACGCACCGGCTCGGCTCGATGCCGGGGAACTCCTGGAGCTCCTGCGCCAGCCCCTCGCCTGAACCGGGGGGCGCCCGACCCTTCCAATGGAGGGCGCGGACGCACCGGCTCGGCTCGACGCCGGGGAACTCCTGGAGCTCCTGCGCCAGCCTCTCGCCTGAGCCGGGGGGCGCCCCGCCGCTCCCGGGCCCTTCGCGTTCGAGCACCGCGCGCAAGCGACACTGGTGAAACAGGGAATCGAACCCGCTTGCGGTCAGCAGCGCTGGAAACGATTCGAAGACACCCCCGGCCCCTTCGAAACCCGCGCCGTGGACGAGGGCGCGGGCGGGGCCGGTGACCATCACGCTCCGCCCCGTGCGGTCTCGCTACGGCGAGGGCCGGCCTCGGGTCCGGAGCTCGACCGGGGCGGGAAGGTCCGCGAACACGTCGTCGCTCCCCTCCCTGCGCCGCCACATGAGAACGGCGAAGTGGGCCGGGCGGTCGAGCACGACCATGCCGTGGTGCCATACGCCGGCGTGGTAGGTGACGCCCTGGGTGCCGGGCGACCAGAATCCCCTCAAGCTCTTCGGATCGGGGCCGCCGTCCGGGGCGCGGCCGGCGACCACCACGAGGTAGCGCGATGCGTCGAGGGGCAGGAACGTCTGCGACGTCGCGGGGTGGTGCTCCATCCGGGTCGCGACGAAGGGCAGCTCGGAAGGGAGGACGTGGTTGACGTGGAGACTCAAGCGGGTGTCGGGCTGATCCGGGGTGAGTCCGTCGGCGTAGAACGCCCGCTCCCCCGGGACCGGCGGGGCGGACAGCACATCGCCGTACGGCGCGAACGCGGCGGCGGTCAACGGCTCGAGGACGAGGGTCAGCATCCGGAGGCGGGCGGGTGGTGGCGGACCCAGTGGCGGGCGATCGCGCCGCGGGTCGTGACCCAGACGTCGCCGCGCGCGCGCACGTGGTCGAGCAGGCGGGCGAGCCCGGCGGCCCGCGCCGGATGGCCGGCAAGGCGCATGTGCAGCCCGACGGACATCATTCGCGGTGTGGCGGTTCCTTCCTCGCGCAGGAAGTCGACGGCGTCGCGGAGATACTCGAAGAACTGCCCCCCGGTCGCGACCGCGCCCGCGAACTTCCCGTCGTTGTGGGCGAGGGAGTACGGCACCACGAGGTGCGGCCGGCCGCCGACCTCGACCCAGTAGGGAAGCTCGTCGTTGTAGGCGTCGGCGTCGTAGAGGAAGCCGCCCTCCTCCACCAGCAGGCGGCGGGTGTTGACGCTCGGGCCGTAACGGCAGTACCAGCCTTCGGGGCGGCGCCCGACGGTCCGCTCGAGCGACTCGACGGCCCGCCGGATGTGCTCGCGCTCCTCGTCCTCGGTCAGCCGGAACGCCTCGACCCAGCGCCAGCCGTGGCAGCAGATGTCGATGCCGTCCTCGCGCACCGCCTGCGCCGCGGCGGGGTTGCGCTCGAGGGCGAGGGCGCACGCGAACAGGGTGAACGGCAGCTCCCGCTCGTCGAAAAGCCGTTTCAGGCGCCAGAACCCGACCCGCGAGCCGTACTCGAACATCGATTCGGCGGCAAGGTCCCGTTCACCTCTCGGCACCGGCGACTGCGCCGCCTCGGTGAGGCGGGCCTCGCTCACGCCGTCGCCATCCCCGATCGAGGGCTCCGACCCTTCCTCGTAGTTGATGACGAAGTTGAGGGCGAGTCGGGCGCCGCCGGGCCAGCCCGGATCGGGCGGGCGGGGGCCGTAGCCGACGAAGTCGCGTTCGCGTCCGGTCATGGCGTTATGCGCCAATCAAGATTGAATTGAACATCCTGTTACCCATTGATTCCATGCCGTGGTTGTGCCCCGCCGGACCGGTGCCGGCAAGAAATGGGGTCGGATTGGGATTCTTCGCACTTCATCCGGATCGCAAGACAAGAACTTCCTCCGACCCCATTTCCCGAAGTGCGAGAAATCCCACTCTGACCCCGTTTCTTCCAATCCGCGGAGGAAGGGAGCGGCCACGGCACCGGCGACCGCGTCGTGCCCCGGGCTCGTGCGATCAACGCTGCCACGTCCTTCGGGCGTCAACAAAGCGCGCCCATCGTGACAGCCCCTAGTCGTCCCAGGTGCCGTCGAGCTTGGCGTAGAAGCAGCACCAGTCCCCGGTCATCACGCTCGGCAGGCACCGAAGCCCGAAGAACATGCCGTCCGCCGGGGCGGAGATTCGGCCCACCTCGTCTCCGTAGACGTCGAAGATGCGCGCGATCGTGTCGCCCTTCGCCAACGGCTGCTGGAAGTCGACGCCGGGCTCAGGGAGGTAGAGCCCGCTCGCCGGGGCGAGGAGCGCCTCCTGCACCCCCTTGTGGCGGACCGCGGCGTAGCGCGCCTCGCCCGGGATCATCCGGTAGTGGCGCATCACGTTGAGGGCCGCGTCCGCCAGGGTCCGGCCGACCCGGCGGAACCCTTCTGGCGACGTCGCCGAACGCCCGCCGAGCTCCACCGTGATGCCGGACTTGCCGGCCGCGAGCATCACCCCCATGGGGTTTCCGCTCGGCCGCGGGGTCTTGAGGACGAGGGAGAACGCCTCGCCCATGGCCCGGGCGAGCTCCTGCGAGCCCGGGTGGTCGGTCACGAAGATCATCTCCGAGAGGTACGAATGCTCCCCTCCGGAGTGGACCGCGATGTTCATGTCCGCGACCTCGACCAGCCATTCCTTGTGGGCGTGGGCGACCCGCTCGGTCAAGTACCCGTTGGGCCGGCCGGGGTAGATCCGGTTCATGTCGTAGCTGAAGGTGTCGAGGGGGTTGCCGCGCCGGGAGGCTTCGAAAGCGCCCGTGTTCATCACCGGGACCAGCACCAGCGAGCCCGCGAGGGTCGCGGGATCGACCTCCCGGCGAAGGAGATGGCACATGAGCGTGCCTTCGGGCTCGTCCCCATGGATTACCCCGTCTACCCAGAGGCAGGGGCCGTCGTTCGCCCCGTTGATGACGATGACGGGCATCCCGAGCGACGCCCCGCCCGCCATGGCCGTCACCTCGATGCGCCCGTTCGCGATTTCGCCCGGAGCCGCCGTCGCCGTGCCGACTGTGATTGCACTCATGTCAGATCCCCTGCACTTCCTGGTATTGCTTCAGCTCTTCGGGCGTGTAGACCTGCATGAGCTCGATCTCGATGCCCCCGGCGTCGTTGTCGAGGAACGCCACAAAGCCCTCCGGATGCGGGTGGCTGCCCGCCACCTGGCAGGACTTGCAGATGCGAAGGCTCGCCCCGTTCGACTGGGCGTGCTCGAGGGCCGCGTCGATGTCATCCACCTCGTAGCAGATGTGGTGCAGGCCCTCGTGCCCGCGCTCGCGGATCCACTCCGCGAAGCGCCCGTCCGGGTCCATCGATTCGCAAAGCTGATACTCGATGCCCCCGAGATCGAACAGCGCGACCCGGTTGCGCGACTTCGCGTACTCGTGGATCACTGTGTCCGGGGGAACCCCGAGAAACTGGGCGTAGGTCGCAAGGGCGGCCTTCGCGTCGCGCACGGCGAAGGCCATATGTTTGATGGAACTTACGTTTTCGGAAAGCATGAACTCCTCCTCTTTCAATTGCCGGCGAGGGCCGCCACCGTCCCGGCCATCCGTTCGACGGCCTCCTCGATCCGCGCCACCGGCTGGAGGAGCGATATCCGGAGGAAGTCGTCATTGTGGTCGCCGAAGAGCGACCCCGGAAAGATCATGACCCGCGCGTCCTCGAGGAGCCGGACACAGAACTCCGAGGCGGCGAGACCGGTGCTCGAGACGTTGGCGTAGACGTAGAACGCGCCCTGGGGCCGACCGTAGCTCAGTCCCATGCGATCGAGCGCCCGGCACATGACGAGGCGGCGCTCGTCGTAGGTCCGGCGCATCTCCTCGACGCACTCCTGCGGGCCCTCGAGGGCCGCGAGCGCGGCGTGCTGGCTCACCGCCGGGGCGCAGATGGTAAGGCCGTGGTGGACCTCGGTCAGCGCCTTCGCGAGAGTCGGCGCCGCCGCGAAGTAGCCGACCCGCCAACCGGTCATCGCGTACGCCTTCGAAAAGCCGTTGATCGTGATCGTCCGCTCCTTCATGCCGGGGAGGCGCGCGACCGGCAGAACCTTCGCGCCCTCGTAGACGAGCCGGGCGTAGATCTCGTCGGAGATGACGATGAGGTCGCGCTTCGCGGCGAGCGCCGCGAGCGCTTCCACCTCGCCGGGGGGCGTCACCGCGCCGGTCGGATTCGAGGGATTGAGCAGGCACAGCATGCGGGTGCGGGGGCTCAACCGGGCCTCGACCGCCGCGGCGGTGAGAGCGAAGTCGTCGCGCTCGTACGTCGGCACCGCGACCGGCACGCCCCCCGCGAGCTCGATCGCCTGGTCGTAGGAGGTATAGCCGGGAGCCGGCACGATGACCTCGTCGCCCGGGTTGATGCAGGCGAGCATGGCCGCGAACACCGCCTCCTGGGCGCCGGTGGTGACGACGATCTCGTCGACCGCGTAGTCGAGCCCGTCGACCTCGGCAAGGTGCCGGCCGATCGCCTCGCGGAGCGTCGGCAGACCCATGGGGTGGGTGTAGTGGGTCGCACCCTCGGCGAGCGCGCGCTGTCCCGCCGCGACGATGTGGGCGGGAGTGGGCAGGTCGGGGTCGCCGCGTCCGAGGGCGATGACGTCGTCCAGCCCGGCCGCGATGTCGAGCATGCGGGTGCGCACGGACTGCGGGCGCTGTCTGATCCGATCGGCGAGCCGGGCTGGCATCGGGGTCTTCTCTCTCAGTCGGCGGCGCGGGGGTCGAGGATCTGGCGGAGCCGGTCGCCGAGCAGGTTCACCGACATGACGGCGAGGAAGAGGGCGAGACCGGGGAAGACCATGACCGCGGGGTTGTAGCGCATGAACTCGCGGCCCGAGCTCAGCATGGTGCCCCACTCCGGGGTCGGCGGCTGGGCGCCGAGCCCGAGGAAGCTGAGCGAGGCCGTCGACAGGATGGCGCCCCCGAGGTTGAGGGTCGCGAGGACGATCATCGTCGGAAAGATGTTCGGCAGGATGTGGCGGAGCATGATGCGCAGATCCCCCGCCCCGAGCGCCCGCGACGCCTCGACGAAGAGCTGCTCCTTCGCGCCGAGGACCGCCCCCCTGACGACCCGGGCGAAGTACGGGATCTCGGCGATTCCGACCGCGATGACGACGTTGACGAGACCCACTCCGAGCACCGCGACGATGAGGATCGAGAGCACGATGGACGGGAAGCCGAACATCACGTCGATGATACGCGAGCCGAGGGCGTCCACTCGCCCGCCGGTGAAGCCGATGAAGATGCCGAAGAGGCTCCCGAGGATCGCGGCGAAGAGCACGGTCGCGATGCCGACGGAGAGCGAGAATCGGCCGCCGTAGAGGACCCGGGTGAAGATGTCGCGGCCGTGCAGGTCCGTCCCTAGCAGGTTCGCGGTGGTGGGGGGGCTCAGGCGCGGCCCGGTATCCGTCGCGTAGTAGTCGAAGGGGGTGAGCACCGGGGCGAAGATCGCGCCGACGACGAGGGCGGTGAGGATGATGGCCCCGATGAGCGCGCCCGGGTTGACGACGAGCGAACGCACCACCCGCCCGACCGTCAGCCGGCCGCGCCCGGGATGCGCCATCACCGCCGCGTTCACGACGCCTGCTCGAGCTTGATGCGCGGATCGATGATCCCGTAAAGCAGATCCACGAGCAGGTTGAGGATGATGTAGGCGCCGGTCGCGTAGACGACGAGGGCCTGCACGAGCGGGATGTCCTTGTTGAGCACCGACTGGAGCAGGAGCTGGCCGAGCCCCGGCCGCGCGAAGACGGTCTCGGTGATGACCGCGCCGGTGATGAGGAGCCCGAACTGCACCCCGAGGAGGGTCACCGGCGGGATGAGCGCGTTTCGCATCGCGTGCTTCATCACGACCACCCACTGGGAGAGGCCCTTGGCGCGGGCGGTGCGGATGTAGTCCTGTCCCATCACCTCGAGGATGCTCGAACGGATGAGCCGCGCGAGCCCCCCGGACAGAAACAGGCCGACCGTGATCGACGGCAGGATGAGAGCAGGTATGCCCTCGCCGACGATGGGGACCCACCGAAGCGTCGATCCGAAAACGAAAATGAGAAGCATTCCCGTCCAGAAGCTCGGGAGCGAGACTCCGAGCAGCGCGACGAACATCGACGAGGTGTCGAGCCACGAGTTCGGCCGGATGCCCGCGAGCACCCCGAGGATGACCCCGAGGGTCACCCCGACGATGAACCCGCCGAGGGAGAGCTCCAGGGTCGGGCGGAGCTGGTCGAGGATCATTTTCGTGACCGGCTCGCGGGTCTGGAACGACTCTCCGAGGTCGCCCTTCAAGGCCCGCCCGAGGAAGCTCACGTAGCGGACGTGGACCGGCTTGTCGAGGCCCAGGCGCTTGCGCTCGCGCTCGCGCACCTCCTCCGAGGCGGGACGCCCGGCCAGCATGAGGTTGACGGGATCCCCGGGGATGATCTCGAGCACCACGAAGACCAGGGTCCAGGTCACGAGGAGGACCGGGACCATCCCGAGGATGCGGCGCAGGAAATAGGTCACGCGCTGCCGGTCCCCGGACCGGGGAACGCGCCACGTCCCGGTTGAATGAATGCCGCTCCGCACATGTCGGTGGGCCGAGATCCTGCCATGCCGAGCGGCCTTCGAACGCGACTCGAAGCGCCCCGCCGCTGCGTCGCCCCGTTATGCGAGGGCGGGCTTCGAGAGTGGCGGAACGATCCGGCGCCCCGTGCCCCGGAGCACCGGACCGTTCCGGTTCGAGCGGGCGCCGGAGTGGTCTACTCGGCCTTCTTCACCTCGTAGAAGCGCACCTGCCACTGGCCGGCGGCGAGCCGGAAGCCGGTGAGCTCGGAGGTGTGCGCGATCGTCTGCACCTGGTTGTGGATGGGCAGGAAGATCCCCTCGTCCATGATCTGCTTCTGGATCGCCGCGTAGAGCTCGTCACGCGCCTCCGCGGTCGCCGCGCTCTCCGCATCCTCGAGCATCTGGTCCATGCCCGCATCGGCGTAGCGCGCCCAGTTGAACTTGAACTTCCCGGGCTCGACGATGTTGCGGCTGTGGAACGGGATCGAGAGCACCCCGGGATCGTTCGAGACCCACCGGATCACCAGCATGTCGTAGCCGTTGGCGAAGATGAGCTCGTCCTGGCGTGCCTTCATGACGTTCTCGACGTTCACGTCGAAGCCGACCCGCCGGACATCGGCCTGCACCGCCACCGCGGTGTCGGGCTCGAGCAGGGCCGGAAAGTAGACCGAGAGGGGCTGGCCGTCCTTGTGCCGGATGCCGTCGTCGCCCATCTTCCAGCCGGCCTCGTCGAGGAGCGCGTTGGCCTTGTCGAGGTCGAAGGGGTAGTAGGCGTCGTTGCCGGACCAGTAGCTCGGCGTCGATGCGCTGATCGGGCCATAGGCGGGGTCCGCGAAGCCGAAGAAGAGGTTCGCGGCGAGGGTCGGCCGATCGACGGCGTGCATGAACGCCTGGCGCACCGCCTTGTCGACGAACACGCCCCGGCTCGTGTTGAACAGCGCCGCGAACGGCAGCCCCGCCGCGTTGCCGACCATCGTCGTGAACTCGTCGCCGGCGGCGAACCTGCGCATGTCGAGGGCGGGCACGAGCTCCGACGCCTCCACCTCGCCGGCCTCGAGGGCCGCGACCCGGGTGCTCGCGTCGGGGATGAAGCGCACGGTGGCTCGGCTCACCTGGCTCGGACCCTGGTGGCTCATCCAGGCGGGCGCCCAGTTGTAGTCGTCGTTGCGCTCGAGGTCGATCTGCTTGCCCTTCTCCCACGAGACGAACTTGAACGGGCCGGTCCCGACCGGGCTCTGCGCGAAGCCGTTGTTGCCCTTTTCCTTGACCGCGGTCGGGCTCACGATGGAGAGCTCGGTCTCCGCGAACGCGCCGAGGGCCGCGCCGTAGGGCCGGCTGTAGTTGACCCGTACCTCGTGCTCGCCGAGCACCTCGGTGGAGGCGTAGGGGCCGATGATGTCCACCGCGCCCTGGGAGCCGAGCTCCGGGTCGACGATGGTGTCGAAGGTGAACTTGACCGCCTCTGCGTTGAACGGGGTGCCGTCGTGGAAGGTCACGTCGTCGCGGAGCTGGAAGGTGTACGAGAGCTTGTCGTCCGAGACCTGCCACGACTTGGCCAGCCCGGGATGGCGGTTGCCGTTCTCGTCGGCGGAGAGGAGCTGGTCGAAGATCTGGACGATCACCTGCTCTTCATGGCGTGACTGGGTCACCCGGGGGTCGAAGGTCCGGTGGTCGACGCGGTCCTCGGCAAGGACGATCTCGAGGTCGCTCGCCTGCACCGCCGGGCCGCCCGCGAGCAGGCCCGCGACGGCGGTCGCCAACACTAGCTTTCTCATCGTTTTCTCCTGTCGTTGATGTTTCTCGTGATACGAGGTATCCCTTCCATCATTCGCGACGATGCGCCGTGCGCGATGTCCTGCGGTCGTCGGACGCCCGGAGGACGGACACGCTCACGCCGCCTCACCGTCTCGTTGCGCCACCTCCACGCCTTCCTTGAAGACGCGCAAGCGATGCAATTCCTGCAGCACGCGGATGTCGGCCACCGGATCGCCGGCGACGAGCACCAGGTCCGCGAGCCGGCCGGGGGCGATGACCCCCGCCTCGATTCCGAGCCGCTCCGCACCGATGCCGGTGGCCGAATGGATCGCCTCGACCGGACTCAGTCCACCCTGGACGAGCAGCTCGACCTCGCGGGCATTCATCTCGCCGTGCGGGATCATGTAGCCCGCATCGGTGCCGCAGCCGATCCTGACTCCGGCCCGGCGGGCGATCTCGAGGCTCTCCCACTTGGCGTCGCGCGACTGTTCGCGCCAGCGCCACGAGGCATCCGAGCCGCCGAGCTCCTCGCGCGAGAACTCGAAGTTCCGCTCGTTGACGAGGAGGGTCGGCACCAGGATGGTTCCCGATTCGGCCATGAGGTCCGCCGTCTCGCGATCGATCCAGTGGCCGTGCTCGACCGTGTCGACCCCGGCGCGAACGGCGGCGGTGAGACCGGGGCCGCCCGAGGTATGGGCCGCGACGTGGCGCTCGAGCAGGTGCGCCTCGTCGCAGGCCGCCTCGAGCTCGTCGTCCGTCATCTCCTGGCGGTACGGAACTTCGGGATGGAGGAGCGAGCTCACGCAGGCGTTGATCTTGATGAGGTCGGCGCCGCGCTTGACCTGCCGGCGCACCCCGCGCCGGAACTCGAGCGGCCCGTCGCAGGGCGAGGTGACGCCCTCGAGCCGGACATGGTCGGCCCACCCCGGCTGGTCCATGTGCCCGCCGGTCACCGAGAGACCGGTTCCGCAGGCATGGATGGTCGGCCCCGGCACGTGGCGCGCCCGGATCGCGCGCGCGAGGTCGATGATGACCCCGCCCGGCGCGTGCACGTCGCGAAGCGTCGTGAACCCGGCCCGCAGGGTGCGAAGCGCGTAGCCCGCGGCGCGGAGCGCCATCTGGGCGTAGTTGAGGCCGGCCACCTCGGTGCGAAACGTGTCGCGCTCGAGGTCGCCGCTGAACGCGAGATGGACGTGGAGGTCGATGAGGCCCGGGATGAGGGTCGCGTCCGGGGCGTCCACGATCTCGGCCGCGTTCGGCACCTCCACGTCCTCCCGGGCGCCGCACGCGGTGATCCGGCTCCCGTCCACGAGGACGGTGCAACCCTCGCGCGGGGGCGCGCCGGTGCCGTCGATGACCGTCCCTGGCCGGAATGCGATCGTCATTTCAAGCCCCTTCGTCCGGCGGAAGGCCGCCGGGCGGTTGGTCGACCAAGCCGTGAGTGCTATCCCTTCGTCGCCCGCTCGAGCGCCTCGAGCACCTCGTCGCCGACGTGGACCTCGTGGCCCGGCTCGGGATAGCCGCCGGTCTCGACGTCTCGCGCGTAGGCCTTGAACGCGTCGACCCGCATCCGCTGGAGCCGGGCCTCCTCGGCCACCAAATCGGCATACCTCTTGGAGTGGCGCGGATAGTGGCCGGTATGCGTGCCGAGCACGTCGCAGGAGAAGAGATAGATGGTGTCGCAGACCGCCCCGCATCCCATGCCCTCGGTGACGAGGCTGGTCGAGCGGGTGATGAACGCGGCGACCTCCACCGGCACGATCTCCATCTCGACGGCCCACGCCCCGGCGCTCTCGAGGTCCTTGACCTGCCGGTAGATCGCGACCGCCTCGTCCGGCGTCTTGCCCACCGCCCGCACGTTGGTCCAGGTTGTCCAGCGCGGCACGTACCCGACGTGGCCGGTCACCGGTATGCCCTCGCGGGCCATCGCCTCGATGATATCGAGCCCGCCCGAGAAGTAGATCCCGTCCGCGCCGATCTCCATCGCCCGGAATCCTTCGCGAATCGCGGTCTCGGGGCCCGAGAGCACCCCCTGGTCGGGGCCGGCCTGGATGAAGACGCCGGGCGCGGCGGCCCGATAGCCGGCAAGCGTCTCGTTCACCTCGCAGGTGAACATCTCGATCCCGGCTTCCGCCGCGGCGGCCGCCTCGGCGTCGGAATCGACGTGCATGGTCAGGATCTTGCGCCCGCCCTTGCGGGCGCGGAGATCGGCGATGGTGGGAGGGTTCATCTCAAGCGTTCCTCGGGCCGACCGACCACGCATGCTCGATTTCGGGAGGTGACTTCGTGGCCCGGCCCCCGGACCCGGAGAGCGGTTCCGAGCCACCCACTGAAAGAGATGCCGCCGACTGCATGGTTCAAGTTGTGCCAGGCTCGATCAAGATAAAGCGCATGGGCGCGGGTGTCGAGCGCTGCGCACCCGGTACGGCAGGACCTGGCGCGACACTCGCGAGGGACGACCCCGACGGCCCCGCCCCCCGGAGACTCCCGGCCACCCGTGGGAACCCATCCGGCTCGTCCGACCGAACCCGAGATTCCGCTTTGACACCGGTTCGGGAAATCTCACTCCGCCCCCGTCCTCCCGAGGAGGTGGCGGACCGGGCGGCCCTCGCGCAGGGCGGCCAGGTTCGCCATCAGGTCCTGCGCATGCTTCGCGCGCGCCCCGCCCGAGCCGCCACCGAGGTGAGGTGCGAGCAGCACGTTCTCGAGGCGGAGCAGGGGGTGGTCGTGAGGGACCGGCTCGTAGAGGAAGACGTCGAGCCCCGCGCCCGCGATCCGGCCCGACGAGAGCGCCTCCACGAGCGCGTCCTCGTCGACCACCCCGCCCCGGCAGGTGTTGACGAGGAACGCCTCGGGTCTCATCCGGGCCAGCGCGCCCGCGTCGACGAGGCGCTCCGTCTCCGCCGTGAGGGGCACGTGGAGGCTCACGAAGTCGCTCTCCGCGAGCAGGTCGGGCAGCGCCCGATGGCGGACGCCCTCCTCCTCCTCGATCTCCACCTCGAGCCGTCGCCGGCTCCAGTACACGACCTCCATTCCGAACGCGCGGGCCCGGCGAGCCACCTCGGTCGCGATCTCGCCGAAGCCGACGAGGCCGAGGGTCCGGCCATGGAGCTCGAAGATCCCGGGGAACTGCATCCACTGGAAACGGTGGCGCCGCTCCTCGGTGCGGATCGGCTCGACGCCGAGGCCGCGGTACGCCCCGCCCACGGTCGCCTCGTGCCCACGCACGACCTTCTTCGAGAGCCCGAGCATGAGGAGCAGGGTCTGCTCCGCGACCGCGATGCAGCCCGCCTGGGGCATGAGGGCGACCGGAATCGCGCGGGCGCGCGCCGCCGCGAGGTCGACGCGATCGCGCCGGCCGGACCAGAGCTGGACCAGCCGGAGAGAGCCGCCGGCCGCGTCCATGAGCTCGCCGGTCACCGGGACCCGCCGGCTCACGATGGCGGCGGCGCCGGGGAGCAACACGTCGGCGGAGCCGCCGGAGGCATCCGGTGCGACGAGGTCGATCCCGGGGCCGAACTTCCGGATGAACTCGAGGTCGTCGCGGCCGGTCGGGTCGAGAAGGACGGCCTTCACGACCCGCCCCCCCCCTCGAGCTCCTGCGTCAGATCCCAGGCGTTGACGTAGCGGTCGTTGAGCCCGTCCGGACCCTGGAGCGCGAGGTGGACGAAGGCGGGTGCGATGACCGCGGGGTCCCGCCAGATCCGGCGCTGCTCGGGGGAGTACGTGGTCTCGCTCATCGCGGTGTGGACGGGCGTCCCCGGGGTGATCGTGTTGACCGCGATGCCGTGGGGAGCGAGCTCCTGGGCGAGCGCGCGGCTCAGGCCCTCGACCCCGAACTTCGAGGCGCAGTAGGCGGTCATGCCGGCGAAGCCCATCGCCCCCGCGCGGCTCGAGACGTTGATGATGGACCCCGACCCCTGGCCCTTCATGGCCGGCACCACCGCCCGGGCGCAAAGGAACGTGCCCCGGAGGTTGATGCCGAGGATGCGGTCCCACTCGGCGAGGCTCACCTCTTCGACGGGCTCCGAAGAGATGACCCCCGCGATGTTGGCGAGGCAGTCGATGCGCCCGCTCGCGTCGAGGACACGGGCGACGGTGCGCTCCACGTCCTCGGGATTGGAGATGTCGGCGACCGTGGTCGATGCCGCGAGTCCCTCGGCGCGGAGCCCCTCGAGGACCTCGGCGAGGCGGTCGGCCGTGACGTCCACCGCGTGGACCGCCGCCCCTTCGGCCGCGAAGGCCCTCGTGACGGCGCGCCCGATCCCGCTCGCGGCACCGGTGACGAGGGCCACCCGGCAGGCGAGACGGCCCATCAGGTGGCCACCCGGCCGCCGTCGATCAGAAGGCCGATCCCGGTCGTGAACGACGACTGGTCGGAGGCGAGGTAGAGCACCGTGCGGGCGATCTCCTCCGGGGTGCCCATCCGTCCGAGCGGGGTGACGCTCTTCCAGCGCTCGCGCATGGTGTCCGGATCGTCGGCGAGCTCGAGGTTGCGCCGGTTCATCCCGGTGTCGATGACCCCGGGGCAGATCGCGTTGACCCGGATGTTCCGGTCCGCGTACTCGAGGGCGAGCACCCGGGTGAGAGACATGACCGCGCCCTTGGAGGAGGCATAGGAGACGTTGCGGCCGACGTTGGCGAAGGCGCTGACGGAGCTGTTGTTGACGATGGTGCCCCCGCCCGCCCGCAGGAGAGCCGGGAGCGCGTGCTTGCAGCCGAAGAAGGTGCCCTTGAGGTTGACTCCGATGACTCGGTCGAAGAGCTCCTCGGTCACCTCCGTCGAAGGGGTGACCGGCTGCTCGATGCCGGCGTTGTTGAAGATCGTGTGGAGCCCGCCGTGGATGCGCTCGGCGGTCGCGACGAGCGCCGCGACCTCGGATTCGATCGCGACATCGGTGCGGACGAACGTCGCCTCGCCCCCCGCCCCGCGGATCTCCTCGCAAGCATCCGCGCCGGCCGCCTCGTCGACATCGCCGACGACCACCGAGGCCCCTTCGCGAGCGAACAGGAGCGCCGTCGCACGACCCATTCCGGATGCCGCACCGGTCACCACCGCAACCTTGCCCTGAAGGGCGCTCATCGGATCCTCCTCCCCGGTCCGCCCGGAGCGCCGCGAATCCTAAGGGTTTGCCAACCGGATCGCCATTGTGATGACATGCACGGCGAATTCCATCCGGAGAATGCCGCATTGCTCCGCACGCCGAGCATCCCGGGAAACCGCGCGTGAACGAGCTCGCCTCGGACCTCGTCCTCTCCGTCGAGGATCTTCGCACCCACTTCGAGACCGAGGGCGGGACCGTCCGGTCGGTGGACGGCGTCTCGTTCACCGTCCGCCGCGGCGAGACCCTGGCGGTGGTCGGCGAATCCGGCTCCGGGAAGTCGGTGACCAGCCTCTCCGTCATGGGCCTCATCCCCACCCCGCCGGGGCGGATCGTCGGCGGACGGGTCCTGTTCCGGGGCAAGCAGGGCGACGTCGTCGAGCTCACCGCGATGGATGACCGCGCGATGCGGAGCATCCGGGGCAACGACATTTCGATGGTCTTCCAGGAGCCGATGACGAGCCTCAACCCGGTGTTCACGGTCGGGGACCAGATCGCGGAGGCGATCCGGCTGCACCGGGGCAAGACCCGCGCGGAGTCGAAGGCGCTCGCCGCCGACATGCTGGACCGGGTCGGCATCGCGGACCCCGGCAAGCGGGTGGAGGAGTTTCCCCACCAGCTCTCGGGGGGCATGCGCCAGCGGGCGATGATCGCGATGGCCCTCTCCTGCAGTCCGACGGTGCTCATCGCCGACGAGCCGACCACCGCCCTCGACGTGACGATTCAGGCCCAGATTCTCGACCTCATGCGCACCCTCCAGCGCGAGTCGGCGGAGCGGATGAGCATCGTCTTCATCACCCACGACCTCGGCGTGGTGGCCGACATGGCGGACCGGGTGGTGGTCATGTACGGCGGGCGCATCGTCGAGGAGGGGACGGCCGTCGACATCTTCAAGTCGCCGCGGCATCCGTACACGATCGGGCTTCTCAACAGCATTCCGCGAAGCGTCCGACAGGACCGGGATGCGGATGCGGACCCGGGAGTCATCGTCGACTATCGCCTCGAGGCGATCCCCGGAAACGTCCCCAATCCGATGAATCTTCCCCCCGGATGCGCCTTCGAGCCGCGCTGCGGTCATGCGGTTGCGCAGTGCGGGCAAGCCGTCCCGGCTCTCACCGAGATCGCGGGCGGGCACCATTCGCGCTGCATCCGCTGGGCCGCGCTATGAATGCGGACGCGGGAGCGCAAGCCCCGTCCGCCGCGCCGCTCGTCGAGGTGCGAAGGCTCGCCAAGTACTTCCCGGTGCGTGGAGGGCTGCTCCGGCGCACCGTGGGCCACGTGAAGGCGGTGGACGACATCTCGTTCGCGCTCGCCCCCGGTGAGGTCGTGGGCCTCGTCGGCGAGTCGGGGTCCGGCAAGACGACGGTCGGGCGCACGATGCTCCGCCTTACCGAGCCGACCCGGGGCGAGGTGCGCTTCGGCGGGGCCGACATCACCAACCTCGCGCGCCCGGAGCTTCGCGACTATCGAAGGCGCATGCAGATCATCTTCCAGGACCCCTACGCAAGCCTCGATCCGCGCATGCGGGTCCAGGACACGATCGGCGAGGCGCTCGAGATCCATGGGCTCGCCGAGGGCGGCGCCATGCACGACCGCATCGCCGAGCTCCTCCGGCGGGTCGGACTCGAACCCGAGCACATGCGCCGCTATCCGCACGAGTTCTCGGGCGGGCAGCGCCAGCGGATCGGCATCGCGCGGGCGCTCGCCGTCGACCCCGAGTTCGTCGTCGCGGACGAGCCGGTCTCCGCCCTCGACGTGTCCATCCAGGCCCAGGTGATGAACCTGCTCCGCGACCTTCAGGACGACCTGGACCTCACGATGCTCTTCATCGCCCACGACTTGAGCGTGGTCGAATACGTCTCGAACCGGGTCATCGTGATGTATCTCGGGCGCATCATGGAGACCGCGCCCGCAGCCGAGCTTTACCGCAACCCCCGGCATCCCTATACGGAGGCGCTGCTCTCGGCGGCGCCGGTGCCCGATCCGACCGTCCGGCGCGAGCGGATAATCCTCGAAGGCGACATCCCGAGCCCGATCAACCCGCCATCGGGCTGCGTGTTCCGGACCCGCTGCCGCTATGCCACCGCGGACTGCGCCTCCGTGGTCCCCGAACTGCGCCCCGTCGGCCCCGACCACGCCAAGGCCTGCATCCGCGACGACATCCTCTGACCTGCCCGACCCCGGCCCGGCCCGAGCCACTTGAATCGCTCGGCCGCGAGCGCACGAAACACCGTTGCCGTCTTGCGGGACGGCACCTTCGACAACCTTGCCCGGACGAGGACGCCGGGCCGGTTCGCCCCGGGCCGGGCGCTACGGGTCCGCCGCCGGATCGCGACCGTAGACGGCCGCCGACCCCGGCGTGATGTACCCCTCGCGCAGGTCACGCTCCACGAGCTCGCGCCCGCGCGCGCCCGGGGCGCCGTAGCCGCCGCCTCCGCCCTGCCTGGTCACGAAGACGTCTCCCTTGCGAAGCGGCACGTTCGAGAACTTGGAGTTCGACGGCAGGCTGAACAGCTCGGAGATCGTGTGCTCCTTGCCGCCGCGCATGACCGCGAAGCCGTTCGGCTCGCCGGGCCGTCCCGCGGCCATTCCGCGCGCGCCGATCCCGTGGTGATCCGAGATGCCGGTCAGACGGGTGTCGGCGAGCACGCGAAGGGACTTCTCAGTGCCGAGCCCCCCCCGGCTCGCCCCGGCCCCTCCCGAGTCCGGGAGCAGTCGATAGGACTCGAACGCGACCGGGTAGCGGACCTCCCAGGTCTCCATGGACTCGCTCTTGCAGTTGGACATGATGTGCCATTCCGAGCTGCTGCCGTCGCAGCCCCGGTGTGCGCCGCACCCCCCCGCCATGAAGATGTACCAGAGGAACTCGTTGCCCTCGTCGTCGAAGCCGCCCCCCGTCACGTTGTTGCCGGTGGAATAGGAGCCGGCCGGGACCCGGTCGGGCACCAGCTTGCGCAGCGCTTCCAGCATGGCCTCGCAGGACCTCGCGGCCGGGTCTGCGGTCGAGGCGAAGGTGGGCGCGGGATGGACCGGGTGCACGAGCGTGCCGGGCCGGGTGACGAGCTCGATGCAGTCCATCAGGCCGCTGTTCAGGGGAATCTCGGGGTCGATGGTCGATATGAGCGATCCGACGATGGCGGCCTTGGTGCAGGCGAGCGAGCAGTTGATGGGGGCCATCACCTGCTCGTGGGTCTCGCTGAAGTCCGCCGTCACCTTCTCCTTCGTCTTGGTGACGGTCACCCGGATCGGGAACGGGCCGCCCCCCCTGCCGTCGTCCTCCATGACGTCCTCCCCGCTCACGCTGCCATCGGGCAGCTTCTCGAGCCCGGCCCGGAAGCGCCGCCGCGAATAGTCGAGGGCGTAGCGCACGCTGGCCCGGAAGCTCTCGAGCCCGTAGCGGTCGATGAGGTGGCGAATGCGGCGTTCGGCCACGATGTTCGAGGCGATCTGCGACTGGATGTCGCCCCAGAGCTGATCGGCCATCCGCACGTTGCGAAGGAGGAAGCGCCGGATGTCTTCGTTGACCTCGCCGGCGTGGATGAGCCGGATGGAGGAGAGGATGAGCCCTTCCTGGGTGACGTCCTCCGCCGTCCCGGACCAGCCCCCCGGAGCCATGCCGCCGATGTCGGTCCAGTGGCCGCGGTTCGCGGCGAAGCCCACCCGCTCGCCGCGGTGGAAGATGGGCCGGCACACCATGCAGTCGGCCTGGTGGGTGCCCCAGTTGTAGGGATCGTTGTGGAGGTAGACGTCGCCCTCGGAGATGGTCGGCTGGGTGTCGATCACGTAGCGGACCGCCTCCCACATCGCCCCCGCGTGCACGGTGACGCCCTGGTCCTGGGCGATCATCGCGCCGTCGCCGTCGAAGAGGGCGCAGGTGAAGTCCTCCCCGTGACAGAAGCAGGTCGAGAACGCGGTCCGCGTCGTCGTCACCACCATCTCACGGACGGTGCTGATGAGATACGAGCGCATGATCTCGGCCGTGAACGGATCGAGATGCGTGTCCGCGGGCGTGCTCATGGCGAACCCTCCCCTCCCACCGACATGGACAGGTATCCCTCGGGCGTGACCTCGACGCTCGACCCGGCCGGGACCCAGGTGACCGACTGCGGCTCCTCCACCAGGCACGGGCCCGTCAAACGCGTTCCCGGCGCGAGGCCCGACCGGGCGTGCACGCCGACCGGAGTCCGTACCCCACCGAGCAGCATCGGCCGGGAGACCGGCGCGGCGACCTCTCCCGCCTGGCCCCAGTCGGTCCTCGCGAGATAGGCGGCGAGGTCCCGCTCGCGAGGCTGCGTCACGGTGACCCCGATGTCCACGATCTCGACCGGCGTGCCGATCCGCGTGCCGTAGAGAACCTCGTGCTGCGCCTCGAAGCGTTCGTAGAGCCGCTCCGGGGTCTCCGATGCCGAGAGGGTGAGCGGGACATAGTGCCATTGGCCGACGTAGCGAAGTCCGGCGAAGCGCTCCGACACGACGTCCGGCCCGGCATGGACCCCCAGCCGCTCCGTCGCCTGCTCCCGGAGCCCTTCGTAGGCTTCCTGGACGCCCCGCTCCCCGAGGGCCTCGATCGGGAAGAGACCGGTCTGGGCCGCGAACACGTTGAGGTCGGCGGTCAGGAGCCCGATCGCGGACAGGACGCTGCAGTGGTTCGGGACGACCACCCGCCGGATGCCGAGCTCGGCGGCCACCCCCGCCGCGTGCTGCGGTCCGGCCCCGCCGAACGCGACGAGGACGAAGTCGCGCACGTCGGTCCCCTGCTGCACGGTGATCTCGCGGATGGCCTGCGCGATGTTCGCGTTGACGATCGACCATACGCCCTCGGCGAGGGTCTCGGCGCTGGTCCCGAGCGGGCCGGCGACCTCGCCGAGGGCGCGGGCGGAGGCTTCCCGGTCGAGGGGCACGCCGCCGCCGAGGAGACCTGCGTCCGGCAGGATCCCGATCACCAGGTTGGCGTCGGTGACCGCCGCGGGCCCGCCGCGCCCGTAGCAGGCGGGACCGGGCACCGCGCCGGCGCTGCGCGGCCCGACGCTCACCGCCGCGCCGGCATCGAGCGACACGATGCTTCCGCCCCCCGCCCCGATCGCGTGAATGTCGAGACTGCGAATGCGGGCCGGGATCCCGTGCTCGAGCTCGACGACCTCGCGCTGCTGGATCTCGCCGCCGAGCATGATGCAGATGTCCGTGCTGGTGCCGCCGACATCCATGGTGACCGCGTGTTCGTAGCCGACGTGGCGGGCGACCGCGGACGCGGCGAGGGCTCCCCCGGCGGGTCCGGACTTCGCGAGCTGGATCGGGCGCAGCCGCGCCTCCTCGAGGGTCAGGAGCCCGCCGCCCGAATGCATGTACCGGATGCCGTCGCGGTGGCGGAAGCGGGGGCTCAGATCGTCGGAGTAGCGATGGAACGTCGGCGTCGCCATGGCGTTGAGGGTGCACGTGCTTACCCTCTCGTACTCGCCGATGCGCGGGTCGACGTCCACGGACAACGAAACGAAGAGCTGCGGCGCATGCTCGCGAACGATCTCCGCCACCCGGCGTTCGTGCTCGGGATTCGTGTAGGAGTTGTAGAGCGATACCGCGACCGCCTCGACCTCGTGACCGAGAAGCGCGTCGACCGCCGCCACCACGTCGGGCTCGTGAAGCGGCTCCTCGACCTCTCCCCGGACGTTGATCCGGCCGCCGACCTCGGTCCGCAGATGCCGCGGCACGAGGGGCGGGATCTGCTCGTGGAGGAAGTGGAAGGTGCCCTTGCGGAACGAGTATCCGATCTCGAGCACGTCCCGGAACCCGGTCGTGGTGATGAGCCCCACCTTCCCGCCGGTGCGCTCGATCAGGAGGTTCGTGACGAGGGTGGTCCCGTGCACGAAATAGCGGATGTGCTCCGGAGGCACGCCCACCTCGTCGCACGCGGCGAGGACTCCCGCGGTGAGCCCGAACGCGCTGTTCAGCACCTTGCCGGTGACGAGCCCTCCGGTCTCGGGATGCAGGGCCACGAGATCGGTGAACGTGCCGCCGATGTCGACGCCGACTTCAGTCCGATCGTCCGGCTCAGGCGGCATGCACGGCTCCCCCGGGGAAGGCGCGCGGGCACGTCACGTCCCTCGCCACGCCATGGTCGCGGACCCGCACGTCCGCGGCTCGGGTCACGCGACGCTCAGCGCGTCACGGTGCTCCTCGAGAAAGCCTCGCGCGAGCTCCACGGTCCGATCGATGTCGGCATCGCGGTGCGCGGCGCCCACGAACCCCCGCAGCGTCTCGCGGCGATGGACATAGACCCCCCGCTCGCGCATCCAGGCCCGGAACGCGTCGTTCAGCGCCTCGGACCGCGGCCCGCTCGCACGCCCGAGATCCGCGGAGTTGCGGACCTGCCGGGTATGGAAGTACAGCGTCCACACGGACCCGAAGTACTGGCACACCGCATTGAGCCCGAGTTCCTCGATCGCCTCGTTGATGCCGTCGCCGAGGCGCTTCGTCATCTGCGCGAGGCGATCCGTCACCCGGTCGCGCTCGAGGATCGAGAGGGTGGTCATCGCGGCCGCGGAGCTCACCGGATGGCCGTTGAACGTTCCGGAGTAAAAGACCGGCCCGGACGGCGTCAGCAGCGAGACGAGGTCCCGCCGGCCGACGACGGCCGCGATCACGTAGCCGTTCGCGATCGCCTTGCCGAACGCGGCGAGATCCGCCTTCACGCCGTACATCGCCCCCACCCCGCGGATGTCGTGCCGGAACCCGCACATGATCTCGTCGAAGACGAGGACCGCGCCGTGCCGATCGCAGAGCGCGCGGGCGCCGTCGAGGTAGGACTGGTCCAGGATCACGCATCCGGCGCTGTGCAGGGCGGGCTCCACCACCAGGGCGGCAATCTCCCCTTCATGCTGCTCGAACGCTTCGGTGACGGCATCGAGATCGTTGATGCTCACGACCACTACCGCATCCGTGGTGCTCTTCAGGCTGCCGGCCGAGATCGGCCGCGGCCGGGGCAGGCGCTCGAAGTTGCTGGTCGCGGGCGGCGCCGACGTGCTCACCGCGAGGTCGTCGTGCCAGCCGTGATACCCGGACTCGACCTTGATGACCTTCTCGCGCCCGGTGGCGGCCCGGGCGATGCGCACGCTGTGGTAGAGGGAATCGGACCCCCCGCCACCGCAGAGCGCCACCATCTCCGCGCAGGGGACGATCTCTGTCAGCCGCTCCGCGAGCGCAAGCTCGTGCTCGTGCGGCACCCCCACGAAGGTCCCCCATTCCTCGGTCGCCCTCGCGACCGCCTCCGTCACCTCGGGGTGCGAGTACCCGAGGACGGCGGACCCGAACCCGCCGTGGTACTCGAGGTACTCGTTGCCGTCGACGTCGGTGAGGGTCGCCCCGCGCCCCGATCGAAAGTAGATCGAGTGCGGCTTCGTGTCGCGGCCGGCCCCCGTCACCCCTCCCGGCAGGACGTTCTTCGCACGCTCGTGCATGCGGACCGACTCCGCACTGGGGATCTTCAGCTCTGCCATGTCCGCTCCCTTCGCCGTGGATTCAGGGTGTCAACAACCGGGGTCCGCCGCGCGGCCCGGTGCGCGTTGAGGTCCCTCTCCGCAATCAGCCCTTCTGCAGGTCGACCAGGTGGACGAGGTTGTGCGGGCGCCACGCGAGTCCGGTCACGTTGGTCCGCATCGCCATGTGGAACCCGATGCCGAGGTACATCGGCCACGGCACGTCCTCCACGATGTGGCGCGCGGCCGCGGTGGCGAGATCGTTTCGCTCGTCCAGGTCGGCAGTCCCGAGGGCCTGCATGATGGTGTCCTGCGCCTCGGGGTTGACGTAGTCGATCCAGTTGCCGACGGCTCCCTTGCCGGGCCCGAAGAAGAGGAACTCCGCATATGCGCCGTCCACCACGAAGGGCGCGTCCTGCACGATGACGGACTGGGCCTTGTGCGAGTAGTACTGCTCCTGGTACTTCGCGGGGGTCAGCTTCTGGAGGCGCACCTCGGCCCCGATTTCCCCCAGCGAGGTGCGGATGAGCTGCGCGATCTGCTCGTGCTCGGGGTAGATCGTCGAGTACGACAGGTCGAACGAGATGCTGCTCTGGCCCGCGTCGCTCAGCAGCTCCATCGCCTTTTCCGCGTTGCGGGGCTGATAGGGCCAGGAAGCGGGATAGCCGGGGTACTGGTCCGGCACCGGTCCCTGGAACAGGCGAACGCTCGGATCGCCGAAGTACACCGTGTTGATGATGTCGTCGATGGGCAGGCCGTAGGCCACCGCCTGGCGCACCCGCTTGTCCGTGAACGGCTCGACCGAGTTGTTCACCCCGTAGATCACGCCGAGGTTCCCCTTGACGCTCGTGATGCTGACCCCTTCGGTGCCGGCGAGGCTTCGGCGCTCGCGGGTCACCAGGTCCTCGGCAATGTCGATCGCCCCCGCCTTGAGCAGGGTGAGGCGCGTCGCGGAGCTCGGGATCTCGCGGTAGAGAACGCGCGCCATCCCCTGCTTCCCGCGGAAGTAGTTCGGGTTCGCGACGTACTCGACCTGCTGCCCCGGGGTGAACGACATCGCGTGGTAGGGGCCGAACGATGCCGTGTTGGTGGCGAGCCACTTCCGGGCCCAGGGGTCGCCCTCGCTGACGTGCCGCTTGACCTCGGTCGAATCCAGGAACACCGCCCCGGGCACCGGCGTCGCCTGCACGGTCATCAGCAGGGGATTGGGTACGTCGAGGGTGATCTCGACCACGTACCGACTCACCGCACGGTAGGCCTCCTTGCTCCGGATGGAGGCAACGCCGAGGGGAAACAGCCCTTGCGAATCCAGGCCGAAGACCCGGTCCCAGGACCACACGATGTCCTCGGCCGTCAACTCGTTGCCGAAATAGCTCTTCACCCCTTCCCTGAGCTTGATCGTGTACTTGCGGCCGCCGTCCGAAATCTCCCACGACTCCGCGAGCAGAGGTTCGGGCGGGGACGACAGGTCGGCCACCCGGTTTCCGTTGTCGTCCGTCACGATCTTGAACTGGGTGAATCGATCGTAGGTCGAGCAATCGACCTCGCGATCCTGGGGCGAAGAGGAGTATTCCGGGTCGAGCGTAGTCGGGGTCGCCGGCGCCCCGATGACGAGCGTGTCGCTCGGCGTCTGGGCATGGGCGACGTTTTCGAGCAATCCCGCCATGGGGACCGCGACGCCGAGGGCGGAAAGTCTCCCGAGGAAAGTCCGGCGGTCGATCCGCCCCTGTACGAAGTTCCTGACGAGCGCTTCGTGAGCTTGTTTGCGCGTCTTCATATTCGCCTTCCTCGGGAATTGAGATTCCGGACAGAATAAACCCGAACGCCCCCGATCCACAAAAAAAGTTTCAACCCGGAGAAGAAAGCGTTTATTGAACGAGTTTTCTTGTCCCGGTTTCTCCATGCTTTCATCACGGGTTCATCACCAATCGACTCGGCCTTGCCCGCAGGCTCGCGAGACAGCCCGAATTTTCGGGTTCGAAAATTCGATAATCGACAGGAAATTCCGTATGTTCCGGTGGTCGAAGGCGGGCGTTTCCCGAATGTGCCGCTACGTACCCGGAGCAATTGGAGGAAGCCATCCCGTCTCGCGCAGGCAACGGGAATGGTGGGAGGGGTCGAGCGGCTCGAGGTCCGGATGCCGGTCGTTGCATTCGTCGAGCACGAAGGGACACCGCGAAGCGAGATAGCAGCCCGGCGGAAGGTCGATCGGACTCGGAATCTCCCCGGTGAGCTGCACCTCGGGCTCTTGCCCGGCCATTCTTCGCTCTATGCTGGGGGCAAGCTCCAGCAGGGCGCGCGTGTAGGGGAACGACGGCGTTTCGTAGACCGTGTCGATCGCGCCCTGCTCCACGATCTCACCGAGGTACATCACCGCGATTCGATGGGCGATGTGGCGAACGCTGACCAGGTCGTGCGAGATGAGCAGGTAGCTGATCCCGGTCTCGCGCTGGACGTCGGTCAGCAGCTCGAGGATCTCCGACCTGGTGAGCGGGTCGAGCGACGAGGTCGGCTCGTCGAGCACCATGAGCTTCGGCCGGCATACGATGGACCGGGCGATGGCCACGCGCTGCTGCTGACTCGGGGTGAGGCGCGCGGGGAACGCGTGGAGCAGGTCCGGCGCCATCCCCACCCGTTCGAGCGCCTGGGCGACCTGCTCCGAGCGCTCGTTCGAGGTAAGCCGGAAGTGTTCGAGAAGGGGCTCCTCGACGATTGCGCCGACCCGCATCCTCGGATTGAGCGAGTCGAGGGGGTCCTGGAAGACGGCCTGGATGCCGACCCGCAGCGGCCGGAGCTCACGCGCGGACAGACGGGTGAGGTTCCGCCCGTCGAACCAGATGTCGCCCGCGGTGATCGGGATCGTCCGCAGCACGCAGCGCCCGATCGTGGTCTTTCCCGAGCCGCTCTCCCCGACCAGGGCGAGGGTCTCCCCCGGCCACAGGGCGAAGGAGACATCGTTGACCGCGGTCAGCACCTTCTTCCCGCGGCGCAAGGCGTAGTGCTTGACCAACCGCTCCACCCTCAGGAGCGGCTCCCCCTCGCGGCCGGCCACCCCGGATCCGCCCGGATCGGCCGGGGTCATCCGGCCTTCTCCTCGCCGAGGGAGGCCGCGGCGAGCAACGCTCTCGTCTGCGGCTGAACGGCCCGGGTGAAGATTTCCGGCACCGCCGCCACCTCGATCAGCCGTCCCGCGTCCATCACCCCGACCCGATCGCAGAAGTTCGCGACGATTCCCATGTCGCGGGTGACGAGGAGCGCGGAGGCCCCCGATTCCGACACGAGGCCCCGGAACAGCCGCAGCACCTGGTCCTGGATGGTGACGTCGAGCCCGCTCGTCGGCTCGTCCGCGAGCACGACGCTCGGCTCGCAGATGAGGGCCATCGCGATGACCACCCGCTGGACCATCCCGCCCGACAGCTCGTGCGGGTAGGAGCGCATCCGCTCCTTCGGGTCGGGAATGCCGACCGCCCTCAGCATGTCCGTCGCGCGCTTCCAGGCTTCGTTGCGCGACGCCCGGTGGTGTGCGAGGTAGACGTTGGCGATCTGCCGGCCCACCGACAGCACCGGATTCAAGTGTATGCGGGCATTCTGAACGATGACCCCGACCTGCCGGCCGCGGAGCGTGCGGAGCTGTTCGCGTTCGAGATCGAGGACGTTCCGGCCGTCGATCGAGACCGTGCCGCCGACGATCCGCCCCGGACTCGGCACCGCGTTCACGAGCGCCCGCACGAGCAGCGACTTGCCGACCCCGCTCTTCCCGACCACCCCGAGGGTCTCCCCCCGCCCGATGTCCAGGGTCACGTCGTCGAGGGCGCGAACCGTTCCCGCCCGCGACGAGAACTCGACGGTGAGGCCCCGCACCGCGACCTCGGAGTGGGGGGCGCCGTTCACGCTCCGCGCTCCCGGCTGCCGAGCATCCGGGCCACTCCGTCGCCGAACAGTGCGAATCCGAACACGGAGAGCGACAGCGCGATGCCGGGAAAGACGGACGGCCACCATTGTCCGGTCACGATGCTGGAAGCGCCGGTCGCGATCATGAGGCCCCATTCGGGGGTCGGCACGCGGACCCCGGCCCCGACGAAGCTCAGCCCAGCGGTAAGCAGCATCGCGACCCCCATCGTGATGGAGGCCTGGTTGATGATGATTCCGAGCACGTTCGGGATGAGGTGGCGACGAATGATCCGAAGCGGCGGCACGCCGAGGACGATGGCCGCTTCCACGAAGGTCCGTTCCCGCAGGGACAGGAGCTCGGCCCGGATCAGCCGGACGTAGAGGGGCACGTTCACGAAGGCGATGACGACGACGACGATCCAGATCTCCTGACCCGTGATCGTCACCAGCACCATGGCGAGGATGAAGACCGGAAATGACTGGATGAGGTCGGAGATGCGCATGATCGCCTCCGACCACCAGGTCCGGAAATAGCCCGCGATACCGCCGATGGCGGTACCGATGACGAGGGCGAGGACGGTCGCGGAGAGCGCGATTCCGAGGTCGATGCGCGGCGCCGCGATGACCCGGCTGAAGACATCCATGCCGACGTCGTCGGTGCCGAACCAGTGCGTCCCGCTCGGGGCCAGGAGCTGCTGGCCCGGGTTGGCATCCATCGGCGGGTAGGGCGCGATCAGCGGGCCGAACACGGCGAGCAGGATGCTCCCGAACGCGAGGAACCCCCCGATGACGACCGCCGCGTTGACGCCGCCGGCGTCCGGCGCGCGGGAAGCCGGCTCGGCCGCATCGGGCCGCTCGACAGGATCGATCGCCGCCACCCGGTCAATACCTCACGCGCGGGTCGATCACGGTATACACGAGATCCAGGATGAGATAGACGCAGAGCGCGAAGAGCATCGCCGCGAGCACGGTGCCCGAGACGGCCATGTAGTCCGAGCTGATCGCGGCCTGGACCGCGTACTGGCCGAACCCGCCCCACGCGAAGACGCTCTCGACGAGCGCCGCCGCCCCGACCAGGTAGACGTAGGTCATCCCGGCCATCGTCATCGGGGGGATGATCGCGTTGCGGAACGCGTAGCGGAAGATGAGGCTGCGCGGTAGCCCGCACAGGTGCGCGTACTGGATGTACGGCGCGTGCAGTCCGTCGGACATCGTTGCGCGCAGATGTTTGAGAACCGGAGCGCCGAAGATGAAGGCAAGGGTGAACCCGGGCAGGAGGAGACGGCTGAAGGCGGAGCGGAACGCGGTGAGGTCGTTCGCGAGCAGCGCGTCGATGGTGAGAAACCCGGTCCGGTACGCCGGCTCCAGACCGAAGTCGATGCGCCCCAGGGGCACCGGCGCCCATCCGAGCCACGTGTAGAAGAGGAAGATGAGCATCAGCCCCCACCAGAAGTCCGGCAGGGAACCGGCGAGAAAGCCGTAACCGCTCGACAGCCGCCCGGCGAGGTTCCCTCCGATCGCGGCCAGGACCCCCAACGGAATCAGGATGACGACGATGAGCAGCATCGCGAAGGTGATGAGCTCGAGGGTGGCGGGAAAGCGGACCACGAGATCCTGGAGCACCGGCTGCGACGTGACGAGCGAGACCCCGAGGTCGCCCCCGGCGAGGTTCTGCATGTAGCGCGCGTACTGCACCCAGATCGCCTGATCGAGCCCGAGATCGCGTTCGATCGCCTTGATCGTCTCTTCCGACGCGGTCGGCCCCGCGAAGAGATACGCCGGGTTGCCGGGGGCCATTCGAATCAGGACGAAGACGGCGAAGCTCACCCCCACGAGGAGGGGGACGAAGAGGACCAGGCGGCGGATCACATAGAGCCGCCAGAGAAAGAAAACGAACCTCGTAAAACCGGAACGATTCATGGGGAAGGGGACCTCCGGGGCCGCCGCCTCAGGCGGCAAGGTTCACCGGAAATTCACCGTCTCGCTCCAACGTCCGAATCTTTATAAATTTTTTCAATATGTTGCGTCCCTTATGGACACGAGCCGGTTGATCTGACGTTTAGCATGAAGCGGTGACGTTATCAAACTCGCGAGACTTGCCGCATCGAGCTCCGGACGAGTTGACCTGTTCCCGGAGGGCGGGACCGTCGAGAACGAGAGCATGCTCGGACCCGTTGTTTCGGCCGACCGAAGGCGTGGCGATGAAGCGTTCAGGACCCGGGACGGCGCGTCAGATCTCGTCGGAGAAGGCGTAGTCGCGGTCCAGCCGCGCGGCCATGGCGCGCGCATGGGGTGCCGCCTCGGCGATGAGGGCCAGCAAGAACTCGTCGTCCTCGGGGAGGCCGGCAAGAGCGGCCAGCGTCCGTGCCTCGTCCTGGATCGCGCGGTCGCGGGGCAGCTCGGGCGCGGGCAGTGGATACGCCTCGAGCGCCGCGCCGTCGCCCGCTTCGAGCACCGGACGGCGGCGGCCCCATTCGGTCTCGGCCTGGAATGCCTGCCCCGCCGCCAGCACGAGCCGGTCGTGGAAGGGCGCGGCGGCGAGCTGCACACCCAACGGCAGGCCGTTCGCGGAGAAGCCCGCAGTCAGGGTGAGGGCCGGTCCGCCGGTCACGTCGAACGGCGTCGTGATGCTGGGCGAACGCCAGAAGCTCACCGTTCGGTGGGCGTCGAGGCGCGGCGCCGGCCCGGTCGCCGAGGGCGCGATGAGCAGGTCGAATCGCTCGTGGACCGGCTTCATCGACCGCAGCAGCTGGCGCCATCGCCGGTGCGCGGCCACGTAGTCCTGCGCCGTGAAGCAGACCGCGCCGAGCGCACGCGACAGGAAATCGTGGCCGAAATCGCGCGGGCGGCTCTGGAGATTGCGCCGATGGACGTTGAAGAGCTCGCTCTCGGCGATGGTGATCTTGACGTCGTACCAGTCCTGCACCGGCGCAATGCGGGCGGTCTCGACCTCGGCGCCGAGGCCGCGGAGCACGTCGGCCACGTGCTCGCAAGCCGCGACCAACTCGGGCGAAACGCTCAGGTCCTCCTCCCAGAAGTGGCGCAGCAGGCCGATGCGCAACCCGGCCATGGACGCGGGCGCGGCGCGCGGCGGTTCGGGGCTCGAGCGCGGGTCCTCCGGATCGAACCCGGCGAGGGCATCCAGCAGCAGCCCGCAGTCCTCGGCCGTCCAGGCCAACGGACCGCAGTGGTCGAAGGTGAAGGAGTTCGGAATGACGCCGCGCCGGCTCACCAGGCCGTAGCTCGGCATCAGTCCGGTCACGCCGGAAAGCGCGGCCGGCCCCCGGATCGAGCCGCCGGTATCGGTGCCGAGCGCCCCGAGGCAGAGCCCCGCCGCCACCGCCACGCCCGATCCGGATGACGATCCGCCGGAGAAGTGTTCGACGTTCCAGGGGTTGCGGGCGGGCGGCCACGGCAGGTCGAAGCTCGGACCGCCGTGCGCATACTCGTGGGTCGTGAGCTTGCCGGTGATGACGGCTCCCGCCGCCCGGAGGCGGCGCACCGTCTCGGCATCCCGATCGGGAATGCGGCCGAGACCGGTCCTCGAGCCCCCGGCGGTCAGCACCCCCTCGGTGTCGTAGATGTCCTTGAGGGCGACCGTCACGCCGTGCAGGGGCCCCCGGCGGCGCCCGGCCGCGATCTCGGCGTCCGCCGCGCGCGCCGCCGCGAGGGCGCTCTCGGTCATCAACGTCACATGGGAGCCGAGTCGTTCGTCGAACGCCGCGATGCGGGCGAACGTCGCCTCGGCCAGCTCGAGCGCAGACAGCTCCCGGGCCGCAATCCGGCGGGCCGCGCCCGCCAGGCTCAGGTGCGCGAGATCGGCCATGTCTCCCTCCTCCCCCGGGCTCGACGGCGGTTGCGATCAGTCGAGGTACTGGCGGGGCAGGGTGCGGGCGAGGCGGGGCAGCAGCTCGAGCACCGGCAGGTTCAGCCAGCCGGCAAGCTCCGCGGCCGTGATCTCGTCGCCGCCCTGCCGTCCGAGCAGCACCGCGTCGCTCCCGACCCGAACGCCGGGAATGCCCGTCGCGTCAATCACGGCGTGCTCGATGCCGCGACGGGCGATGATCGGCGCGCGACGGCCTTCCACGAGGAGCTCCCCGAGCGGCGGCAGATGGTTGAGACCGTCGCCGAACCCGAGCGGCAGCACCGCGAGCCGGGTCGCGCGTTCGAGCGGCTTCGAGCCGAGAAAGCCGACGGTCGCGCCGGCCGCGAATTCCTTCACCTGGATGACCCGGCTCCTGACCGCCGCGATCACCGGCCGGGCGGCATCGATCTCCGCCCACTTCCCTTCGACGAGACCGAACAGGAACCGCCCCGGGTTCACCGCGTCGTAGCGAAGACCGGGATAGCCGAGGGTCACGAGGCTGCTCGCCACCATGCGGGTGAGACCGGGAAGGCCCATGTCCTCGGCCTGCCGGCAAGCGTCGTCGTAGCGCGCGATCTGCTGCGCGATCTCGTCCGCATCGTCGGGCGCGTTCAGGTGGGTGTAGATCCCGGTCAGGCGCAACGTGTCGGAGCGCGAAGCGGTCTCGAACACCTCGCCCCAGTCCTTGCGCGGCACCCCCAGCCGGCCAAGCCCCGCCTCGACCTTGACGAACGCCTCGACCGGGCGATCGACGGCCGCGAACGCGTGCAGGCTCTCGAGATCGTGGATCGTGACGATCGCGCCGAGGGCCACGACCTCTCCCGCCACGTCGGGCGTCGTGGACGCGTAGAGCAGGACCGGCACGTCGATTCCGGCGCGGCGGATTTCGCGCACGTCGTCCGGATCGCCGACCGCGAGCGCATCGGCGCCGCCGTCGATCGCCGCCCGGCCGGCCGGCCCGGCGCCGCAGCCGAATCCGTGGCTCTTGACGACGGCGAAGATCCGGACCTTCGGGCCCACCCTCCGCCGAACGAGGCCGACGTTGTGCTTCAGCGCCCCGAAATCGATCTCGACCCAGGCCGGTCTCAGCCGGCTCACCCGCCTGCCCTCTTCGGCCGGGACGGTGTCACCGCCCGGCGCTCGTCGATTCCCGCCGGGCGCGGGTCGCCTCCCGGTCGATCGCGAGCGGCGTGCCTCCGAGGACGACGCCGTAGGCCTCGGCCGCGTGGGACACGCTCACCTTCTCCTCGCGTGCGTCGGCGAGCACCCGTTCGGGGTCCCGGTCGAACGCCCGGCCGTAACCGCCCCCGCTCGCAAGGCGAATCTCGATCACGTCGTCCCGAACGAGCGGGGTCAGGAACTTCGACGGCATCTGCTCGACCTCGCCGCCGGCCCTGCGGATCCTGACGTCCGAGGGCGCCCCGGTGGCACCGTCGTTCAGGCCGTAAGGGGGCACGTGGCGCCGGTCCGACCGCACCTGGACGATACCCTCGTCGTACAGGAACCGGAGGCGCCGATCGAGGGCCAACCCCCCCCGGTACTCGCCCGGACCGCCGCTGTCATCGACGAAGGAGTACCGCTCGACGAGAAGCGGCTGCTCGGTCTCGAGCAGCTCGACCGGGGTGTTGGAGTAGTTGACGATGATGCCGGTGCAGGCATCCATGCCATCGCGGTGCGGGCCGCCGCCCCAGGAACCCACCAGGAATTCGAGGTACACGAACGGAGTCCCGTCCGGCTGGTAGCCGCCGAGGCTGATGCCGGCTTCCGGCGCGTTGCCGCCGCTCGCGGGCACGAGGTCCGGGACGATCTGCGCGAGGCAGCCCATGACGGCGTCCGCGATGCGAAAACCGGCGAGCCCCCGCGCCGCGACCGGGGACGGAGGAAAGGCGTTCACGATCGAGCGCTCCGGCGCCTTCACTTCGATCGGGCGGAAGTAGCCGGCGTTGTTGGGTATGTCACCGTCCAGCACCGCGCGCACGCAGGCCCAGGCGGCCGACGCGGTGAACGGGAATACGGAGTTGATGGCGCCCCGCACCTGGGGCGCGGTGCCCTCGAAGTCGACCGTGAGGTCATCGCCGTGCACGGTGATGCAGCACGCGAAGACGATCGGGTCGGGGTCGATGCCGTCGTCGTCGATCCAGTCGGTGAACCGGTAGCTGCCGTCCGGGAGCTTCGCGATCTCCGAGCGCGTGAACCGCTCGGTGTAGTCCAGCAGCTCCTGGCACCAGGCTTCGAACGGACCCTTCCCGTATTTCCCGATGAGGTCGATGAGCTGCCGCTCGCCGATGGCGCAGGCCGCGACTTCGGAACGGATGTCGCCGAGGACCGTGTCGGGCACCCGGACGTTGCGGGCGATGATGCGGAAGATCGCGTCGACCGGCTCGCCGCCATCGTAGAGGCGCACGGGCGGCAGGCGCAGTCCCTCCTGGTAGATCTCGGTGGAATCGCTTGCGTTGCCCCCCGCGACCCGCCCGCCGATGTCGGTCTGGTGGGCGAGCGCCGCCGCGTAGCCGACGAGCTCGCCGGCCATGAACACGGGCTTCACGCACACGACGTCCGGCAGGTGGGTGCTGCCGTCCCAAGGATCGTTCGTCACGTAGACGTCGCCCGGGCGCATGTCGCCGCCGAAGGCCCGCTGGATCGCCTCCACCGCGAAGGGCATGGCGCCCATGTGCAGCGGCAGGCAGGTGCCCTGCGCGATCAGCTCGCCGTCGGCGTTGAAGAGGGCGGTGGAGAAATCGAGGGCCTCCTTGACCACGAACGAACGGGCGGTCCGCGCTACCGTGATGGCCATCTCGTCGGCGATCGCGGCGAGCGCGTTCTTGATGATGTCGAGGGTGAACGGATCGCGGGCTTCCTCCGGCATCGAGACGTCGAGCGCTTCCATCGTCCAGCTCCTCTCCACCTTGGCCTGTTTCTATTCGGGTCCGACTTCGATCGCGAGCGTGTCCCAGCCGATCCTCCGGATGCGGCAGCCGGGCGGAACGACCGTCGTGCTGTCGTACTCCTCGACGATGATCGGACCGTCGACCCAGGCCGCGCCGACCGCGGACCGGGCGATTACCGGGGTTTCCAGACGGCCCGTCTCCGCGCCGTAGTAGACGGTGCGACCGCGATCGCCGCCTTGCACGGGGACCGCGCTCCGCTCGGCCACCGAGAGCGAATCGGGCACCCTCGCTTCCGCGGCCAGACCGCGCGCGATGAGTCGGAGGTTCACGAGCTCCACCGTCTCTTCGTCCGAGCGATAGCCGTAGGTCCGTTCGTGCTCCCGCGCGAACCCTTCCGCGAGAACCCGGGGATCGTCGACCGCCCCCGCTGCGCTCACCGTCAGGTTGGTGTTCTCGCCGCGATAGCGAAGGTCCGCCTGATGTTCGTGCTCGGTCATGTCCGCCCCATAGCCCTCGGCCGAGAGAGC
Source organism: Immundisolibacterales bacterium (assembly GCA_026712715.1). Taxonomy (GTDB): domain Bacteria; phylum Pseudomonadota; class Gammaproteobacteria; order HK1; family HK1; genus JAJDXW01. Next base: position 54,264 of record JAPOPW010000041.1, read on the forward strand.
GCCGGCTCCTTCCGCCTCGAGGGCCGCGAAGGCGGCGGCGATGTCGTCGCGCGCGACGTCCGCAAGCTCGCGCTTGAAGGTTCTCACGAAGTGATGCTCGGTAGCGGGGAACAGGAGACCGAGGGCGCTGAAGACGCCGGCCACCGGGGGGATCAGGATCGTCGAGATATCGAGCGACCGGGCGAGGGTCGCCGCGTGGACCGGTCCGTTGCCGCCGAACACCATCAGCGCAAACTGGCGCGGATCGCGGCCGCGCTCGCTCGAGACCGCCCGCAATGCACGCGCCATCGTCGCATTGGCCACGCGGTGGATGCCGAAGGCGGCATCGTCGACCGAGACGCCCATGGGGTCGGCAATCTGCTCGCGGATGGCCGCCGCCGAGAGATCCGAGCGGATCGCGAGCTCGCCGCCGACCAGTTGCGTCGGGCTGATGAAGCCGAGCACGACGTTGGCGTCGGTCACCGTCGCGACGCTCCCCCCCTGGTCGTAGCACACCGGGCCGGGCATCGCGCCGGCGCTCTCCGGCCCGGCCGCGAGCGCGCCCCCCGCGTCGACGCGCACGAGGCTGCCCCCGCCGGCGCCGACCTCGGCGATGTCGATGGCCGGCACGCTCACGTGATAGCCGCCGCCCTTCAGGAACCGCGCCCCGAAGTTGATGCCCGCCCCGACGTCCAGCTCCCCGACCCGGTCGTACCGGCCACCCTCGATCATGGCCGCCTTGGCGGTGGTCCCGCCCATGTCGAAGGTGAGGACGTCCTCGTAGCCGAGCTTGGCCGCGATCTCGGCCGCGCCGACCACGCCCGCGGACGGCCCGGACTCGATGATGTTGACCGGCTTCGCCGCCGCCGCATCGACTCCCATGGCCCCGCCGTTCGACTGCATGATCCGCAGCGGACCGGAGATCTCGAGCCGGCGCAGAACCCGCTCGAGAGATCGGAGATAGGTACCGACGACCGGCAGGATGTATGCGTTCACCACCGTCGTGCTGGTGCGCTCGTACTCCTTGATTTCCGGGTGCACCTCGCACGAGAGGCAGATCGGCACGTCGACGGCTCGCTCGCGGATGATCTCCGCGACGCGCCGTTCGTGCCGGTCGTTGACGTAGCTGTTGAGGAGCGCCACCGCGATGGCCTCGACGCCGTTGTCGAACAGCTTGTCGAGCGCCGCATGAACGCTCCCTTCGTCGAGCGGTTGCAGGACGCGGCCGGTATGTTCGATGCGCTCCTCGACCTCGACCCGGTCGACGCGGGCTGCGAGCGGCTCGGGCTTCTGCCATCTCAGGTCATACAGGCGCGGCATGCGAAGGCGCCGGATCTCGAGGACGTCGCGGAAGCCGGCGGTGGTGACGAGCCCCGTACGGACGCCCCGCTTCTCGAGAATCGCGTTCGTCGCGACGGTCGTCCCGTGGATGACCTCGTCGATCTCCCGGCCGCCGATGCCGATGCGCGGCAGGGCCTCCTCGAGGCTCTCGGCGATGCTGCGGCTGTAGTCGTCCGGCGTGGACGGCACCTTGACGGTGATCGTCCGCCCTGCCCTTCCGAGCAGGACGAGGTCGGTGAACGTCCCGCCGATGTCGATGCCTACGCGAAAGCTCAATGTCGACCCCTCGATGCCTCCTCGCCGCGGAGAACGGACCTCCGGCCCCCGCGGCAACCCGGCCGGAATGCTGGAGCAATTTCCGCCCGCCCGCAAATCGCCCGTCCCGGCTCGCCGAAATGTCCGATCGCGCCGCGTGCGCCCGCCGGTCGGCGCGGGGCTACGAAGCGGCGGCGGCCAGAGCGTGCGCCACCTGCCGGCAGTCGTCGTCGCCCAGATGCGCGCCGATGGGCAAGGAGAGCAGGGTGGTCCCAAGCCGGTCGGCGACCGGAAACGGCCGCTTCGCCGCCGCCGTCTCCCGGTACACGGGCTGGCGGTGGAGCGGTGGCGCGTAGTGCAGTCCGGTCGCGATGCCATCGTGCGCGAGCCGCCGGCGCACCGCGTCGCGTTCCTCGAGGTGAACCACGTAGTTGCGGAAGGTGTGGACGTTGTCGGGGCGCACGGCCGGAGGTCGAACCGGGGTACCGGCGAGTGCTTCGGAGTAGGCCGCGGCCCGTTCGACGTAGCCGTCGACGATTCCTCGAAGGTGGGGAAGCTTCACTCGCAGCATGGCGGCCTGGAGTTCGTCCAGCCGCTCGTTGAGGCCTTCGCACCGGTGCTCGAGCGGCGGCGCCGCGAGGCCCTCCCGATAGTGCCGCGCGCGGTCCTGGCCATAGCCGGCAAACCGCTCCATGCGGCGTGCGAGCGCCGCATCTGCGGTGACCGCGGCCCCGCCGCTGCCGTAGCCGCCGAGGTGCTTGCTCGGGGCGAAACTGAAGCAGGTGACGTCGGCCCACTGGCCGACCCGACGGTCGCCGATTGCCGCCCCGAGAGCGAGGCAGGCGTCCTCGACGATTGCGAGACCGTGGCGCCCCGCGACCGCGCGCAGGGCCGGCAGGTCGGCCGGGTGGCCGTAGAGGTCGACGGGAAGGATCGCGGCCGTGCGCGGGGTCACCGCCGCGTCGGCCTGGATCGGATCGATGTTGCCGGTATCGGGCTCCACGTCGACCCAGACCGCGGTGGCCCCCGCGTGGTGGATCGCGGCCGTCGAGCCGATGTCGCTGTTCGGAACGGTGATCACCTCGTCGCCCCGTCCGATGCCGAGGGCGAGCAGGGCCACCTTGAGCGCCGCCGTCCCCGAGTTCGTGCCGACGGCATGCGCGACCCCCAGCCAGCGGGCGAACTCGGCCTCGAAGGCCGGCAGCTCCGGCCCCCAGTCCAGCCGCCCGCCCTCGAGCGCCCGCGCGACCGCCGCGTCCAGCTCGGGCTTCAGCTCGCGATAGAGAACGGTGTGGTCGTAGAAGGGTATCGTCATGTGCGCTCCCGCCAGGCCGCGATGCAACCGTTGAGATTTTGGACCGTCCACCCGTGATTGTAGGGAGGCGCGGATTCCGTGCCCGAGCGGCCACGAGCGAGCGAACGCCATGCGTTCTCGACACCGACGGAAGACACCGTGACAGTCTCGAACGAGCGCTCAGGAATCGGGGGGAGTGCGCCCCTGCGGGTGGACCGGAGCAGGCTGCGGATTCGACCGGGGGCGGGGAGCTTCGAATCTCGCTCCGAACGGGGCTCGGATATCATGGCGCCAGGTGCAATCTGCGGGGGTTGCGGACCTCCCCGACGAGACTCGGCAGGTCGGCGCCGGCGTCCTCGAGCGTCTCATCGCCGGCCACATGGATCGCCTCGATTCCGAGGGTCTTGATGAAGCTCTTCGCTGTGGCGTTGTCGAACGGGCTGCCGCGTCGGCTCGCCGAGATCCCCGGGCTGCACGACGCCCGAACCGTGCTTCGCGAACCGCGCGAACCGAGACCCCGGTCGAGAATCGCGGACCTTCGTCCGCCGTCCGACGCCGCGGCTTCCACGCCTCCCGCCGTCCCGGCCCGTTGCCGCTTCGCGGACCGGCTCCGCCGGACCGGTGCGGGGTCCTCGGCCTGAGCGCGCGACAGGGCCGCGGTCCGTGCAAGGCATGAAGACGCTGCGCGAGCTCGAGTCACGCCTCGGCAGCCGGGTCATCGCAATGCGGTGGCCAATCATCGCCGCCAGCGTGCTCCTGGTCGCAGCGGCGGGGAGCGGCGTGTTGTTTCTCGAGTTCTCCCCCGACCACCGCATCTACTTCGCCAAGGACAATCCGCAGCTCCTCGCACTCGAGGCGATGGAGAGGACTTACGGGGAGAGCGGCAACGTCTTCTTCGCCGTCGCGCCGGAGAACCGCGACGCCACCTCGGCCCTCGCGCTCGAGGCGACCGCCTGGCTCACGGAGCAGTCCTGGCAGACTCCGTACTCGACCCGCGTCGACTCCGTCACCAACTTCCAGCACACCACCGCGGACGGGGACGACCTCCTGGTTCGCGATCTCGTGGACGAAGGTGCCTGGGGCGACGCCGACGAACGGTCGCGGATTCGCGCCGTCGCCCTCGCCGAGCCCCGTCTCGCAGCGCGTCTCCTGGCCCGCGACGGAGGGGTCGGCGGGGTCAATGTCACCGTGCAGTTGCCGGGCGAGGACGAATTGCTCGAGGGGTCCCGGGTCGCCGAGTTCGCGCGCGGACTCGCGGACGAGGTTCGGGAACGCTTCCCCGGGATCGACGTGCGAATGACCGGCCTGGTCATCTTCAACCTGACCTTCATGGAGGTATCGCTGGGCGATCTCAAGACGCTGGTCCCGGCGAGCTTCGCCGCGATGACCCTGATGCTCGTACTGCTGATCCGGAGTCTCAGCGGGACGTTCGCGATCATGCTCGTCGTCGCGTTGTCGGTCATGACCTCGGTAGGACTCGGCGGCTGGGTGGGACTCCCGATGACGGCGCCTTCCGCCATCGCGCCGATCGTCGTGCTGACGGTCGCGATCGCCAACTGCGTCCACATTTTCACGACCTTTGTCCACTCCACGCAGGCCGACGCGTCCCGCGCGAGCGCGGATCGAGGCAGCGGCGCTGTTCTCCGACGCCCTCGTACCGGCAATCCCAAGCGCGATGCGATTGCCGAATCGCTACGGGTGAATCTTCAGCCGGTGTTCCTCGCGAGCCTGACCACCGCGCTCGGCTTCCTGAGCATGAACTTCTCCGACGTTCCGCCGTTCCGCCAGCTCGGCACCTTCGTCGCGTTCGGGGTCGGCGCGGCGTTCGTGCTCTCCGTGACCTTTCTCCCTGCGCTGCTCTCGCTCTTGCCGATTCGGCTGCGCGCGGCCGGACACCGACACGATGCGCTGATGGTCGCGCTCGGGGAATTCGTGGTACGCCGGCGCCGGGGATTGTTGTGGGGGTGCGGTCTGCTCGTGGTGGCGCTCGTCGCGTCGATACCCCGCAACGAGCTGAACGACGTCTTCCTTCACTACTTCGATGAGAGCATCGAGTTTCGGCGCGACGCGGATTTCACCGTCGAGCACCTCACGGGCATTTACACCATGGAGTACTCGCTCGCATCGGGCGAGCCGGGAGGGGTCGGCGATCCCGACTATCTGGCCGACGTCGCAGCATTCGCCGAATGGTATCGGGAGCAACCCCAGGGCTGATCTCGGGTTCATATCATGTTGTTGATACATAAGGTGAGACTTCCCCTCTGGACAGCCCGTGTTGGGGTCGGCATACTGGGGCGCAGGCCCGTTGACGGCGGCGAAGACGATGCTCGACACGATTGCGCAA
>JAPOPW010000037.1 GCA_026712715.1 Immundisolibacterales bacterium
CTTCCACACGCTCGCGCCGGACGAGATCGAGCGCGCGGTCCTGGAGAACCGGGTCAATCTGGGGATCGGCGTCTTCCACCAGCACCGTCCGGGCTTGAGCTACGAGGCGCTCTACGACGATCCGGTCGAGCTCTACTGCGGGCAGGGGCACCCGCTTTTCGTCCGGGCACCGGACGGGCTCGAACGCAAGGACGTGCACGAGGCGGATCTCGCTCACCGTGCCTACCTGTCCGAGCGGCAGGTGGCGCCTCTCACCGGAGACTTGCGCTCGACCGCGACGGCACGCTAGATCGAAGGCGTGGCGTTCCTTATCCTTTCGGGCTGGCACATCGGCTATCTGCCGGTTGCGTACGCGCAGAGGTGGGTGGAGAGCGGGCGCATGCGAAGCATTCTGCCCGCGACCTACCGCCTCAACACGAAATTCGAGCTCGTGACTCGGCGCGGGGTGGCGCTGACGCTGGTCAGCCAGACCTTCGCCGACATCCTGCGTGAGACCACCGGAGCGTTGTGTTGTTGATATGGGACTTATACCCATAGGGTGGCGATTCGCGCGCCCGTGGGGCTCGAGAGCGACAGCGTGAACGTCTCCAGGCCCTCGACGTGGGTATCGTCCAATACCGCCACCGATACGCTCTTGGCCGTCTCCCCGGCCGCGAAGGTCAGCTGCCGCTCGCCGCCGTGTAGTCCTAATCCGCCGTGGCGGAGTCATCGCTCGTGGCGTAGGCCACCCGTTTCCATGGGAATGCCGCCATCGGCGCCACCACGAACGTCACGAAGAGTCCGACGAGCGGGATGTAGACCACCAACACGAGGCCAGCTGCTGCGAACCCCAGCCCGCTCAGTGCGAGCACCATCGCAGTCCATCGTCCGGCATGCAGCCACAGCCCGATCCCGATCACGGCGAATACCAGCGCAAAACCGAGCATCACCCATCTCATGGCGAGCCACTTCTGAATTTCTTCAAGCGTCACCTACGCCTAGAGCGCCGTTGCCTGGTTCAAGGCATCCGCGGGCCCTGCGCTGGTGCCGTGCATGTCTACCCCGGCGAGCTGTTGGTCGAGATCTCGTCATCTGGCTCCTTGCGCTCCATTGGCGGGGGGCCGTACCGGTTCCCCTCGCGCTCTCCTGGCTGAGGGAACAGACCGCCTCGAACCGATGCTTGAGATTGGCGTGCTGTGGACGAACCCCAGCCCTGGCCTATCGAAAGTAGGACAAGGGTTCCCCTTGGCGGTCGCTACCAGGGGACTCCCGGTACGCGCTGACGTCAGGCCGCCGCAACAGAAAAAGGCAGCACCCGGAAGATCCCGGGTGCTGCCCTCGTGGCGGTTTCCGTTCGCCTCTCACCGGCGAAACGTTCCATTTCTCGGAGGTGCCCCTTACGAAGCATGCCGCCGTCCCTGCCGGACATTCCTGGGAAGTCCGTTTCTCCAGTCACTTCAGCAGGTTGACCCTCGAAACGTTACAAATCCGGTCGAGGTGTCCTCTAGAACGGGATGTCGTCGTCGAGGTCGGGGTCGTTCCCTCCCGACTGGTAGGCGCCGCCCCGCCCCCCGGGAGCGCCGCCTCCGCCGGCGGGCGGCGCGGTCTGCGCGGGCGGCGCGGCGGACCGGTTCCAGTCGTCCGAATCGCCTCCCGTTTCCCCGCGTCCGCCCAGCATCTGCATGTCCCGCGCCACGATTTCGGTGGTGTAGCGGTCCTGGCCGTCCTGTCCCTGCCACTTGCGGGTCTGGATATAGCCTTCGATGTAGACCTGCCGGCCCTTGCGCAGGTACTGCTCGGCGATCTCGGCGAGCTTCCCGAACATCACCACCCGGTGCCACTCCGTCCGCTCGCGACGTTCGTTGGTCTGGCGGTCCGTCCAGGAGTCGCTGGTCGCGAGGCGGAGGTTGGTGACGGCTCCGCCGTTCGCGGTGTAGCGGGTCTCGGGATCGGCTCCGAGATTGCCGACGAGTATGACCTTGTTGACGCCCCGTGCCATGATTCTCCGCCCCCTTCCGGATTGACCCGACCGGCGCGGCTCGACCCCCCGGCGCACTCGGTCCCTGGCGCCATTTTGCGCGCCTCCGGACCGGATTTCATCCGGCCACGCGACATCGGGCGCAAATCCCGATCACGTCGCGCCGGATCCCCACGCGGTTCCGCCGCTTCGCCGCATCGACTAGACTCGCTCGTTTGGTCACGAGCCACACCGGTTCATGCACGCCGTACAGCTTCTCTCCGCCGACCGGCGCCCGGGAACGGGCGCGATAGGCATCCGCGGTGCGCGGACCCACAACCTCAAGAACGTCGACGTGGACATTCCCCGCGACCGGCTCGTGGTGATCACGGGTCTCTCGGGCTCCGGCAAGTCCTCGCTCGCGTTCGACACGATCTACGCCGAGGGCCAGCGGCGTTACGTCGAGTCGCTCTCCGCCTATGCGCGCCAGTTCCTCTCGGTGATGGAGAAGCCGGACGTCGACCACATCGAGGGCCTCTCGCCCGCCATCGCGATCGAGCAGCGCGCGGGGTCGAGCAACCCCCGCTCGACGGTCGGCACGGTGACCGAGATCCACGACTACCTCCGGCTGCTCTTCGCCCGGGTCGGCGAGCCCCGCTGCCTCGAACACGACCTCGTGCTCGAGTCGCAGACGGTGAGCCAGATGGTCGACGCGGTCCTCGCCCGGCCTCCCGGAGAGCGCCTCATGCTGCTCGCTCCCCTCGTTCGCCACCGCAAGGGGGAGCACCACGACGTATTCGAGTCGCTTCGCTCCGGCGGATTCGTGCGGGCGCGGGTCGACGGCCGGGTCGTCGAGCTCGACCCGCCGCCCGCTCTCGACGGAAACGTCCATCACGCCGTCGAGGCGGTCGTGGACCGGTTCCGGGTCCGCCCGGACATCGCGGCGCGGCTCTCCGAGTCCTTCGAGACGGCGCTCGCGCTCGCGGACGGTCGGGCCGCGGTCGCCGCCTTCGACACGGACGGCGGCACCGTCGGCACGGACCACGTCTTCTCGGCCCGGTTCGCCTGCCCCGAGTGCGGATACTCGCTTCCGGAGCTCGAGCCGCGCCTGTTCTCCTTCAACAGCCCGGCCGGCGCGTGTCCCGCGTGCGACGGGCTCGGCCGCCAGTCGTTCTTCGACTCCGAGCGCGTGGTCTCGCGCCCGGAGCTCAGTCTGCCGGGCGGCGCGGTGCGCGGCTGGGACCGCGGCAACGCCTACTACTTCGGCCTGCTGAAGTCGCTTGCCGCCCACTACCGCTTCGACCTCGACGTGCCCTTTCGCGACCTTCCGCCGCACGTGCGCCACACCGTGCTCCACGGCAGCGGCGAGGAGCCCATCGAGATCCGGTACGGCCGGCGCCACCGGCAGGTCCGGCCCTTCGAAGGCATCATTCCGAACATGGAGCGGCGCTACCGGGATACCGAGTCGGCGAACGTGCGCGAGGAGCTCGCCCGCTACATGAGCTCGCGGCCCTGCCCGGACTGCGGGGGCCGGCGGCTCAATCGCCATGCCCGATCGGTGTGGGTGGCGGGGCGCGACCTGCCCGGCCTCGAGCGCCTTCCGGTGGCCGACCTTCGCCAGTTCCTCGGGCGGGCCGTCTTCGACGGCTACCGGAGCGAGGTCGCGAGCCGGCTCGTGAACGAGATCGCCAAGCGCCTCGACTTCCTTATCGACGTGGGGCTCGACTACCTGTCGCTCGACCGGGCCGCGGACACCCTCTCGGGCGGCGAGGGGCGGCGCATCCGGCTCGCGAGCCAGATCGGCGCCGGCCTCGTGGGCGTGATGTACATCCTGGACGAGCCCTCCATCGGCCTGCATCCGCGCGACAACCGGCGGCTGCTCGATTCCCTGGTGCGGCTGCGCGATCTCGGCAACACGGTGATCGTGGTCGAGCACGACGAGGGCGCGATCCGCGAGGCGGACTGCATCATCGACATGGGGCCGGGCCCGGGGGTGCACGGCGGCGAGGTGGTGGCCCAGGGAACGGTGGAAGCGATCACGGGAGAGCCGGGATCGATCACGGGCCGGTACCTTGCGGGCGAGCTGCGCGTCTCGGAGCCGCGGGCGCGGCGCACGCCGGCGGGCTGGGTCCGGATCGAAGGCGCATCGGCGAACAACCTGCGTTCGGTGAATGCCGAGGTCCCGCTCTCGGTGATGACGTGCGTGACGGGGGTCTCCGGATCCGGGAAGTCGAGCCTGGTGCACGACACGCTGTACCGGACGCTCGCGCGAAGCTCCGGCCGCGGGCCGGGTCCGGACGATCGCGCGCGCATCGTCGGTGCCGACTGCGTGGACAAGGTGGTCAATATCGACCAGAGCCCGATCGGCCGCACGCCGCGCTCGAATCCCGCCACCTACGCGGGGCTGTTCACTCCCATCCGGGAGCTCTTCGCGGCCACCCCGGAAGCCCGCGCCCGGGGTTTCTCGCCCGGGCGCTTCAGCTTCAACGTGCCGGGGGGGCGCTGCGAGGCGTGCCGCGGCGACGGGGTCATCCGGGTCGAGATGCACTTTCTGCCGGACGTGTACGTGCGCTGCGACGTGTGCCGGGGCCGGCGCTACGACCGCGAGACACTGAACGTGCGCTACCGCGGAAAGACGGTGGACGAGGTGCTGGGCATGACGGTGGCGGAGGCGCGCCCGTTCTTCGACCCGATTCCGGCCATCGCGCGCCGGCTCCAGACCCTGGTGGACGTTGGCCTCGGATATATTGGGCTCGGACAGAGCGCGTCCACCCTGTCCGGCGGCGAGGCGCAGCGCATGAAGCTTGCCCGCGAGCTCTCCCGGCGCGAGAGCGGGCGCACCCTCTACGTTCTCGACGAACCGACCACCGGCTTGCACTTCCACGACGTGCGGCAGTTGCTGGAGGTGCTCGATCGGCTCGTGAGCCGCGGAAACACGGTCGTCGTGATCGAGCACAACCTCGACATGATCCAGGCCGCCGACTGGATCGTCGACCTCGGTCCGGAAGGGGGCAGGGACGGCGGGCGGGTCGTCGCCACCGGCACCCCCGAGGCGGTGGCGGCGGTTCCGGGGTCCCATACCGGACGCTTTCTCGCCCGGATGGCCCGGCCGCCGGGGACGGCCGGGGCGCGGCGGGACCAATCGATCAGGGAGCCTGTGCAGGCATGACGGCACTCATTTGCGGCTCGGTGGCCTACGACACCATCATGCAGTTCCCGGAGCCGTTCCGGGACCATCTCCCGGCGGGGCGGGTGGAGGTCCTCAGCGTGTGCTTCACCGCGCCGGAGATGCGGCGCGAGTACGGTGGGTGCGCAGGGAACGTCGCGTACACCCTGAAGCTTCTCGGCGGAGATCCGCGGCCGATGGCGACCGTCGGGCACGACTTCGGGCCGTATGCGTCGTGGATGGACGCGAACGGCGTCGACCGCCGCTTCGTGACCGAGGTCGATGCCTTCACCGCCCAGGCGTTCATCACCACCGACTCCGAGAGCAACCAGTTGACGACGTTTCACCCCGGCGCCATGAACCATGCGCACCTGAACTCGGTTGGCGACGCGGGTGCGGTCGACATCGGAATCGTGACCCCGGACGGGCGCGACGCGATGGTTCGCCACGCGGAAGAGTTCGCCGACCTCGGGGTCCGGTTCATCTTCGATCCGGGGCAGCAGATGCATCTGTTCGGCCCGGCCGAGCTCGCGCGCTTTCTCGACCGGACCACCTGGCTCACCGTGAATGCCTACGAGTGGAGCCTGATCCAGGAGCGATCGGGACTCGACCCCGACGACATCGTGAGCCGGGTCGAAGCCGTGGTGGTCACCCGGGGCGACGAGGGCTCGACGATTCTCGTGCGCGGCCGGGAACCCGAGATCATTCCTGCGGTGGCGGTGCCGCGGGCGGTGGACCCGACCGGGTGCGGCGACGCCTACCGGGCGGGCCTGCTGCTTGGCCTGGAAGCGGGACACGACTGGGCGACCACGGGGCGCATCGCTTCGCTCGCGGGCGCGATCAAGGTCGCGCATCCCGGCTGCCAGAACCACCGCTTCGACGCGGACTCGTTCGCGGCCCGCTTCCGCGAGGAGTTCGGCTACTCGGTCTGACCTCGGGCGGCCGCTCGTCCGGCCCGTTGCGGAAAGCCCCGAGGGCGGCTCAGCCCGGGTCGCGGAGGCGCGCTTCCAGCTCGGCGACGCGCGCTTCCGCGGCCTGCCGCGCGGCTTCTGCGGCGTCGCGCGCGGCCTCTGCGTCGCGGCGTGCGGCTTGCGCCGTCTCGGTTGCCTCGTCCAGCTCCTCGTACGTGGGGAGATCGCGCCCGGTCGCGGGGTCCCGGAGCCGCAGCATCTGCTCGCCGCGCCGGTCACGGAGCTCGAGCCCGAGCACCGTGCTTCGTATCGCCGCCCCGCGGTCCGGCAACACCGTCATCGCGGGCAGGGGACGGTACCGGCCGCCGTCGAGCGCGTAGCCCTTGAGCGGCGGGGTGAGGTACTCGCCTCGCGGGTCGTACAGGAAGTACTCCGCCACCCCGAGCGCGGCATACACCTCGCGCTTGCGCCCCACGTCCTCCCTTCGCGTGCTGGCGGAAGTGGCCTCCAGAACGAAGTCGGGCGCCTTGGGCTCGTTCCACAGCAGGTACGAGTCGCGCAGATGCCCGGGCGCTCCGAGCACCACGTACACGTCCGGCGCCACCACCGCCCGCGGATTGCCCCGTTCGTAATAGAGGAACGAGTTCGTGCTGACGTACACGTCCCCCCGGGTGCGTCGCGCGAAGTGCCTTCGAAGAGCGGTGGCGACGTACATCATGCACTTCGCATGGATGTCCGATTCAGCCATGGGCTGGCCGTCGGAGCAGGGGTACTCCACGGTGGCCGGGGGAACGGAACGGCTCATCGGCAGGCCCTCCGAGGCGTTGTCGGCGATTCATCCGGGACCTGAACGCGGCGACCGTAGCACGGCCGTTCGCGCATCTCCAGACCTCGGTCCGGAGCCTCGGCCGGCGTATCGGAACTGCCGCATTTCGTCACCGTCCGGTCATCGGGAGACCGGCGACGGATCGTTCCACGGCCCGCGAGTCGAAGGATTCGGAATGCGGCGCGAATCACGTGGGGATCTCGCTCGTGGACCCCGCGTCGATCCACGCGAATTCGGGCCCGTCCGCGTCCGTCCGTGCCCGACCGCGCCGCTCAGGCGTACTCGACGAAGAATGCCCGGAGGTAGCCGGTCTCGGGAAGGGCGGGATGCACGGGATGGTCGCGGTCCTGCCCGCCTTCTTCCATCACCCGGGGATGCAGGCCGAGCGGGTGCGACACCCGGGCGATGATCTCGAGGTGCTTCGTCCGCTCGAGGTGGGCCGAGCACGAGGCGGACACGAGCCGCCCCCCCGGCGCGAGGAGCTGGATCGCGAGCCCGTTCGCCCGCCGGTATGCCTCGAACCCCTTGGTGCGGTCCTTGCGGCGGCGGATGAAGGCCGGCGGATCGAGCACCACCACGTCGAAGCGCTCGCCCGCCGAACGCAGGGCCTTGAGCGCCCGCACCGCGTCGGACCGCTCCGCGCGCACCCGGTCCGCGACCCCGTTCCGGACCGCATTGCGCTCCACGAGCTCGATCGCGTTGGCCGACGAGTCGATGCAGCGCACCTCGCTCGCGCCGCCGAGCGCGCACCGGATCCCCCATGCGCCGGTGTAGGAATAGAGATCGAGCACGCGCTTGCCCGCCACCCGGGAGGCGAGCCGCGCCCGGTTGGAGCGATGGTCGTAGTACCAGCCGGTCTTCTGTCCCGCGAGCGGGGCGGCCTCGAAGACGCCGCCCCCTTCCTCGACGGTGATGGTCTCGCCGATCGGCTCGCCGACGACCTCCGTGCTGGCCTCGAGGCCCTCGAGTGAGCGGGCCGGCGTGTCGTTGCGGAGCACGACGGTGCGGAACCCGAGGTCGGTGCGCAGGACGTCGACGAGCTCGGCCTTGACCCGGTCCATTCCCGCGGTGGTGATCTGCACCACCGCGACGTCGCCGTAGCGGTCCGCGATGAGTCCCGGAAGCGCATCGCTCTCGCCGAACACCATCCGGTAGTAGGGGGAGTCGAACTCGCGCCGGCGAAGCGCATCGGCCGCGCCGATCCGTTCGGCGAGGAGCCCGCGCTCGAGCCGCACCCCCGGCTCGCGGCTCACGATTCGCGCCGCGATGAGTGAATGGGGGTTGGCGTAGGCGCTCGCGAGGGGTTCGCCCCGATGGTCCCGGAGCTCGACCGGCTCCCCCGGTGGGAGTCCGCGGAGCCGCGCACGGCCGACGTCGAGCTCGTTGTTGTAGACCCAGGGATGTCCGGTGCGAAGGCGCCGCTCCTCGCCCCGCTTGAGATAGAGCGGTGTCACGGGCGGCGATTGTACGCTACGCTGCCCGGGCCGGCCCGTGCCGGGAACCCCCACCGTGCCCGGTATCGGGAAGGAGATCATGACCGCGCCAAGCCACCGCCGGAACCGCCTCGCCGCGGAGACCAGCCCCTATCTCCTGCAGCATGCGGACAATCCCGTCGACTGGTACCCGTGGGGGCCGGAGGCCCTCGAGCGCGCCCGCTGCGAGGATCGGCCCATTCTCCTTTCCATCGGCTACTCCGCCTGCCACTGGTGCCACGTGATGGCGCACGAGTCGTTCGAGGACGAGGCGACGGCGGAGGTGATGAACACCCATTTCGTCAACATCAAGGTGGACCGGGAGGAGCGCCCGGATCTGGACAAGATCTACCAGGTGTCGCACCAGCTTCTCGCGCGGCGGCCGGGGGGCTGGCCGCTCACCATGTTCCTCACCCCCGGCGACCGGACCCCCTTCTTCGGCGGCACCTATTTCCCGCCCGCGCCGCGCCACGGCCTGCCCGCGTTCCGTGATCTCCTGCTGCGGGTGGTGGAGTTCCTCGCCGGCCACGGCGACGAGATCGCGAACCAGAACCGGTCGCTTCGCGATGCCCTCGCTCGCGCGGAGCCGGACGGGGCCGGCGCCGCGGCCGCCATGGACGCCGGGCCGCTGGAACGGGCGATGGCGGGGCTTCGCCGTGCGTTCGATGCCCGCGACGGCGGATTCGGAGGCGCGCCGAAGTTCCCCCATCCGACGAACATCGAGCGGTGCTTTCGCCGCCACCGCGACCCGCGCGACCTCCACATGGGCGTGCACACCCTCGCCAGGATGGCGCTTGGCGGGATCTACGACCACCTGGGCGGCGGATTCTGCCGCTACTCGGTGGACGGCGAGTGGATGATCCCGCACTTCGAGAAGATGCTGTACGACAACGGGCCGCTCCTTGCCCTGTGCGCCCAGGCGACCCGGATCGGGGGCGGCCACGAGGATCTCTTCGCGCGGACCGCGCGCGAGACGGGCCGCTGGGCGATCCGCGAGATGCGCTCTCCCGAGGGCGGGTTCTACTCGGCCCTGGACGCCGACTCCGAAGGCGAGGAGGGGCGGTTCTACGTCTGGACCCCCGACGCGGCCCGCGCCGTGCTGGACGAGGACGAGTTCGCCGCCGCCGCCGCGTCGTTCGGGCTCGACCGCCCGCCCAACTTCGAGGGCCGCGAGTGGCACCTGCATACCTTCGTGGAACGCGCGGGGCTCGCCGCGAAGCTCGGGATCGACGAGGCCGCCGCCGCGCAGGCCCTCGACCGCGCGCGGGCCAAGCTGTTCGAGGCGCGCGCGCCGCGGGTGAGGCCGGGGCTCGACGACAAGGTCCTCACCTCCTGGAACGCCCTCATGGTGTCCGGGCTCGCGGTGGCGGGGGAGGCGCTCGAGGAGCCGGACTTCATCGACGCGGGGGAACGGGCGCTCGACTTCCTGCGCGCGAACGCCTGGGCCGACGGCCGGCTCTTCGCCACCTGGAAGGCGGGGCGGGCCCGGTTTCCCGCCTATCTCGACGACCACGCCTTCGTCCTCGAGGCCGCCCTGCGGCTCCTCCAGGTCCGCTGGCGTGCGGAGCACCTGGACTTCGCGGTCGCGATCGCGGACGCCCTCCTCGAGCGCTTCGAGGACCGGGAACGGGGCGGATTCTGGTTCACCGCCCATGACCACGAGGAGCTCATGCACCGCAGCAAGTCGTTCTCGGACGATTCGGTGCCGGCCGGCAACGGGGTCGCGGCCACGTGGCTCGGGCGCCTCGGCCACCTCCTCGGCGAGCCCCGGTACCTCGAGGCGGCGGAGCGCACGCTCGCCGCCGGCTGGTCCGGGGTCGCGGAGATGCCGCACGCCCACGGGGCGATGCTGAACGCCCTCGAGGAGTTCCTCGAGCCGCCGCAGACCATCGTGCTGCGCGGCCGCGGCGAGCCCCTCGAGCGCTGGCGGGCGCGCTGCGCCGCGCCCTATGCTCCGCAGCGCTACGTGGCCGCGGTGCCTGACGACGCGGTGGACCTGCCCGGCATGCTCGCGGCGCGTGCCCCGCATCCCGACGGCGAGCCCATCGCCTACGTCTGCGAGGGGCACCGCTGCGACGCCCCCGTCACCTCGTTCGACGATCTGGAGGCCGCCCTTCGTCCTCTCGAGGCGGGAGCGCCCGCCCGCTCCGGATAGGGACGGGACCGCCTCGACCGCAGCCGCGCGTCCGTCCCCGAGCCGCGGCGGCCCGCGCGCCTTTCCGAGTCCCGCGTCGTCTGCCGCTCCGCCGAGGCCCTCACGCCGCGGTGCGAACGGCTACGCGTCGAGCTCCGCCATGTCCACCGGCCGGCGCTCGGCGATGGACCGTTCCGCCGCCACTCCCATGGCGACGGCGACGAGGCCGTCGTGCAGGCTCACCGCCGGGGAGGTGCCGGCGCGAAGGGCGGCGAGGAACGCCTCGTGCTCGTACCAGGTGGAGCCGTGGTGACGGCCCGCGGCGAGGAGCCCGGGCGGCACCTCGATCACGGTCGTCTCGCTCCTGCCCGCCGCCCGCTCGCCCACGGTCAGCTCGGAAGCGGGGATGGAGCAGGCGGCGCGCCCGGAGTCGCCGGTGGCGACGATCTCCTGCTCCGCGGGCGCCGCCTCGCCGAACATGCAAAGGTCGAGGAGCGAACGGCAGCCGCCCGCGAAATCGACGATGACGAAGGCGTTGTCGATGATGTCGGGGGTCTCGCCGCCGTAGCGTTCGTCCAGGTGGTTGACGTCCTGCGCGCCCGAGCCGTACACCCGCACCGGATCGTCCCCGACGATCACCCGCATGAGATCGAAGAAGTGGCAGCACTTCTCGACCATGGTGCCGCCGGTGTTGCGGGCGAAGCGGTTCCAGTCGCCGACCTTGACGAGGAACGGCCAGCGGTGCTCGCGGATGTGGAGCATGCGAAGCTGGCCGAGCCGGCCCGAGCGCACCACTTCGACGAGGCGGGCGACCGGCGGCATGTACCGGTACTCCATCCCGACCCACACGAAGCTGCCTCCCCGCCGGGCGGACTCCTCCACCCGTCGGCAGTCCGCGACGGTGGTGCAAAGCGGCTTCTCGACGAGTATCGCCTTGCCGGTCGCGATCGCGTCCTCGAGCACGTCCGCATGGGTGTGATTGGGAGTGGCGATGACGAGCGCATCGATCGCCTCGTCGGCGAGGAGATCGCGGTAGTCGCGGTACGCGACCGCGCCGGGGCCCGCGATGCGGTGGGCGGCGGACCGCGACGGTTCGAAGGGGTCCGCCACCGCAGCGACCTCCGCTCCGTCGATGAGCGCGATGTTCCGGAGGTGCTCGCGGCCCATGTGGCCGCCCCCGATCACGCCATAGCGGACCGTTCCGTTCATCGCCACGTCCTCGTCGCACTCGCCGTCGCGGCTGCGGCGCGCGGCGCCCCGGTGGCCACGCGCCTGAACCGGGCCGCGGATACGCGTCGGCCGGCCGTTCGGGGGAGGGGCCTCGCGGTGTCCGGCGAGGCCCGTTGCGCCGCCCGCGGAGCTCGCTAGCGGAGCGGCTCGAGGATGCTGACGTAGTTCGCGACCGCCGCCCCGCCCATGTTGAAGGTGCCGGCGAGCCGCGCCCCGTCCACCTGCATGCCGCCCGCTTCGCCGCGGAGCTGCATCGACGCCACCACGTGCATGGATACCCCGGTCGCGCCGATGGGATGGCCCTTCGCCTTGAGCCCTCCCGAGGGATTGACGGGCAGCCGGCCGTCCTTCTCCGTCCAGCCCTCCAGCACCGCGCGCGCGCCTTCGCCCGGCTTCGTGAGCCCCATGGCCTCGTACTCCATGAGCTCGGCCATCGTGAAGCAGTCGTGGGTCTCGACGAGGCTCAGGTCCCCGACCGAAAGCTTCGCTTCGTCGAGGGCCTGCGACCAGGCGCGCGCGCATCCGTCGAGGAAGGTCATGTCCCGGCGGCTCATCGGCAGGAACTCGTTGACCTGGCTCCGGGCCCGGAACACCACGGCCTTGTCGCGCGCGAGCGCGGTCTCCATGTCGGCGAGCACGACCGCGGCCGCCCCGTCGGTGACGAGCGAACAGTCGGTGCGCTTGAGCGGGCTCGCCACGATCGGGTTCTTCTCGGAGACCTCGCGGCAGAATTCGTAGCCGAGGTCCTTGCGGATCTGTGCCCACGGGTTGGCGCAGCCGTTGCGGTGGTTCTTGGCCGCGATGCGGGCGAGGGCGTCGCCCTGGTCGCCGTGCTTCTGGAAATAGCGCTGCGCGATGGTGGCGAAGACCCCCGCGAAGCCGCCTTCGATCTCCCCGTCCTCCTTGCGGTAGCTCGCCCCGAGGAGAATGTCGCCGACCTCGGGGCCGGGGGTTGCGGTCATCTTCTCCACCCCGACCACGAGCACGACGCGGGCGCGCTTCGCCTCGATGAGGTTGAGCCCCTGGTGGATCGCGGCCGAGCCGGTCGCGCAGGCGTTCTCGACCCGCGTCGCCGGCTTGAAGCGGAACCGTTCGTCCGCCTGGAACACGAGGGAAGAAGGGAAGTCCTGCGCGGAGAAGCCGTTGTTGAAGAGGCCCACGTAGATCGCGTCGACGTCCTCGGGCTCGACTCCCGCGTCCGCCACCGCGTCGGAGGCGACGCCGCAGATGAGGGACTCGATGTCCTCGCCTTCCAGCCGCCCGAACTTCGAGTGCGCCCAGCCCACGATGCAACCCGTCATGTCTCGCCTCTCCCGTGTGGTTTCATCCGGATTCCGCGCGGGCGCCGTCTCCGGCCTTGCCCCGCGCCGTGCCGTTCTCGGAACTTACATGTACCACGCATCGCCGGGGAGCGGCAATTTGGGCCGGGGCGCCGGGGGGACCGACGTTCCGGTTCGGGCCGGATCGACCATCCGGGAAAGCGCGGCGAACGCGGCGAGCGCGGTGAGCACAACGGGCGCGACGGGCACGACAATCTCCCCGACCGCCGCTCGACCCTTCGCTGCCGCCACGATCGGGAGGCGCAGGCGAAGCGCCGGCGCGGGCGCAGGGGCGGGCCGGCCGTCGAGGCGGCACCCGCCGGCACCGGTCACATGGAGTTCGGCAGCGCCAGGGCCAGCCACGGCAGCGCGACGAGCAGGCCCAGCCGGAAGATGTCGGCGATCCAGAACGGCGTGACGCCACGAAAGACGGTGCCCGTCGACACGTCGGGAACGACCCCGCGCAGCACGAACACGTTGAGTCCCACCGGCGGCGTGATGAGGCTGATCTCCGTCACCACCACGACGATGATTCCGAACCAGACCGGGTCGTACCCGAGGCTCGTCACCAGCGGGAAGAAGATCGGCACCGTCAGCAGCAGCATCGACAGCGACTCGAACACGCAGCCGAGCACCAGGTAGACCAGCAGGATCAGCAGCATCACGGTCTCCGGGGAGACGGCGTGGTCCGTGACGAGCGCCCGCAGCGCTTCGGGAAGTCCGGCGAGATTCACGAAGTTGGAGAACACCCAGGCGCCGATGAGCACGGTGAAGAGCGACGCGGTGGTGAAGGCCGTCTCGCGGAGCACCTCGAACGTGTCCCGGACCGTCAGGGTGCCGCGCGCGAGCGCGACGAGGAACGCGCCCATCGCGCCCATGCCGGCCGCTTCGGTGGGGGAGAACGTCAGGTTGACCGGCCACACGTCGAACGTGCCGTAGAGCCCGCCGATGACGAGAAAGAACAGCAGGAGCACGGCCCAGACATTGCGCAGCGCCCGTCCCCGGTCCGTCCAGCTCGTCCGCTCTCCGGCCGGTCCGGCCTCCGGCCGGCGGGCGACCGTGAATCGCACGGCGGCGAGGTAGCACAGCACCCCGAGCAGGCCGGGAACGACGCCGGCGATGAACAGCTTGCCGATCGAGGTCTCGGTCAGGAGGCCGTAGATGACGAGGATTACCGAGGGCGGAATCAGGATCCCGAGGGTGCCGCCGGCCGCGATCGAGGCGGTGGACAGGCTGTCGTCGTAGCCGAAGCGGCGCATCTGCGGCATCGCCACCTTCGACATCGTCGCGGCCGTCGCGAGCGACGAGCCGCAGATGGCCGAGAACCCGGCGCACGCGCAGATCGTCGCCATCGCGAGGCCGCCGCGGAAGTGGCCGAGGAACGCGTGGGAAGCCCGGTAGAGCTCCCGCGAGAGCCCCCCCTTGTTGACGAACAGCCCCATCAGGATGAACAGCGGCACGACCGACAGGCCGTAGTTCTGGGTGGCGTCGATGGTCAGCCGGCCGACCATCGAGATGGCGCCGCGATAGGAGTTGAGGTGCATGTAGCCGAGCATGCCGACGAGACCCATCGCGAACGCGATCGGCATGCGGAGCAGGACGAGCCCCAGCACCGCCGCGAAGCCGACCAGCGCCTCAGTCATCGGCCGGCCGGACGAGGTCGGGGGCGAACGCGAGCAGCACGCCGCGCAGGATCAGCACGAGGGAGGTGACGAAGGTGAAGACCGCGATGAACCAGCCGATGTAGAACTGGGGGATCCCCAGGTACTCCGTGACGTCGCCGTAGCTTCGCGCCCGCTCGGCGAGCACCGTGACCCGCTCCGCCGGCCACCACAGCATCGTCCCGCAAAGGACGTTGACGGCGACGTCGCGCCAGCGGGCCGCAGGGCGGGTGAAGACCCAGTCCAGCACGTCGACCGAAATGTGCCCCGCCCGCCCGGAGACGACCGGAAGGGCGGAGAACACCACGATGGCCATGAGGATCCGGGTCAGCTCGGTGGCGGCTTCGATGGGGGTGTTGATCGTCGAGCGCAGCACGACGTCGAAGAAGGTCATGACCATCATCGCGAACATCGCCGTGACGGCGAGCAGCACGGGCGCGTGCGCCGCGCGGCGCGCGAATCGAACCACAAAGCGCAACGGGCGGTCCCCGCAACCGGGGGTGGTTGCGGGGCCTCGGATCAACGGGAAATCGCCGGAGCTTCGCTAGTTCTTCGCCATCTCGGCCTTGACCATCTCGTGCGCGGCCCGGGCGTCGATGCCCTTGGCCTCGATCTCGGCGAGCACGTCTTCGCGGATCTGCGCCGCGATGACCTCCCAGGCGGCCACGTCGGCTTCGGACGCGGGATTGATCGAATTGTCGGCGGTGGCCATCGTCACCTCCCGGCCGGCCACGTCGATCGCATCCCACACCGTCCCCGCCATGCGCGACGCGGGCTCGCCGAACACCTTTTCGTCGAGCGCCGCGCGCACGTCTTCCGGCAGACCGTCGAAGGTCTCCTGGTTCAGGATGATCGCGAACGAGCCGCGGTACAGCCCGCCCGGAATCTCGTAGACGTTCTGGGCCACCTCGGTCAGCTTGAACCCCTTGCGCGCCTCGTACGGCATGACCACTCCGTCCGCCGCGTTCGAAGCCAGGGTCTCGTAGACCTTCGGGGCGGGGACCTGGATTCCGGTCGCGCCGAGCGCCGCGCCGGCATCCCCGCCGACCCCGCCCGGGACGCGGAGCTTCATCCCCGACACCTGGTCGAGCGAGGTGACCTTGCGCGAGGAGTGCAGTTGCGCCGGGCCGTGGGTCATCAGGGCGACGAGCTTGACCCCCTTGTGCTCGTCGGCGGCGCCGAGGTGCGCCTCGTGCACCCGCCAGTAGGCGACGGACGCGGCCTCGGCGTCGCCCTCGTAGCCGGGCAGCTCGATGAGCTTCGTGGCCGTGAACCGGCCCGCCTGGTACCCGTGAAAGATCCACGACAGGTCCGCGGCGCCGTCCTGGACGAGGTCCATCTGCGCCGGCGGCGGCCCCAGGCGGTACTTGATCTGCGCGGTGACCCGGCCGCCGGTCGCGTCCTCCATCATCTTGATGAGCTGCGGCCACATCGTGGCGTTGATTCCGTGGGTCGGCGGCGCCCAGCTCGACACCGTGAGCGTGTGATCGGCCGCGATTGCCGCCGTGCCCGTGCCAATCGCGCCAGCGAGTGCCAGAAGCTTGAAAATGCGCATGGAATGCTCCCTCGGGTTTGGTCTGCTCGGATTCTTCGGCGAGTGTATTCGACGCCCTCCGGCGATGCACGGCGGGCGGCCACCGGGCCGCGCCCCGCATGGGATTGCGCCCGTGATCCGCACTCGGGGTCGGCCGAACGCGCGCTCCGGGTCTTGCGCGAACCGCCGCCGCCGGCACGGGTCCGGTCGCGGCGCGCGCTTCCCCGTTCGACCGGCCACCCGGGTGCGCACCGGTGCCGGCTCCCGTGGGAGTGTCGCTATGATGTCGAACGGACTGCATGGGGCGGACCGCATCGAGCGGGCCGGTCGCAGACCGGCGAGCATTCGGGAATCACCGCCATGAAACGCGAGAATCCGGTACCGCAGTTGGCGTTCAGCCACGTTGGACTCTTCGTGCACGATCTCGTCCTGATGGAGGACTTCTACCGCCGGGTGCTCGGCTTCACCGTCACGGATCGGGGCGAGCTCGAGACGCCGGGCGGGCGCATCGAGCTCGTGTTCCTGAGCCGCGACCCGCGTGAGCACCACCAGCTCGCCCTCGTCACCGGCCGTCCGCCGGCGCTCGAGTTCAATGTCGTCAACCAGGTCTCCTTTCGCGTTCCGGATCTCGCGACCCTTCGTCACTTCCACGCCGTGCTTGAGGGCGAGCGGGCGAGGGCGATGGCGCCGGTGACCCACGGCAACGCCATATCGCTCTACTTCCTCGATCCGGAAGGCACTCGGCTCGAGGTGTTCTTCGACACCCCGTGGCATTGCGAGCAGCCGGTGCGCGAGCCGGTCGACCTCACCCGTACCGACGAGGATATCCTGGCCGAGACCGAGCGTGTGGCCCGTTCGCGGCCGGGATTCACGACGCGTGAAAGGTGGATGGAGGATCTTGCGCGGCAGATGGGCACGCCGCCGGGTGGTTGAGCCGGACTTCGACGTTGGCGTGGTCGGCTTCGGCCCGGTCGGCGCGCTGCTCGCCAACCTCCTCGGTCGGTACGGGCTTCGGGTGCTCGTGCTCGAGCGCGATGCGGAGATCCATCCCCTGCCGCGGGCGGTGCACTTCGACGGCGAGGTCATGCGCGTCTTCCAGGCCGCCGGACTGGCCGGGGCAGTCGCGGAGGTCGCGCGGGCTACGTCGAAGGGCATGCACTTCGTCAACGCGGCGGGCGAGACCCTCATGGTGCGTCGCAGCACCGACGGCCCCGGGCCGCATGACTGGGCGACCAACTGGTACTTCCATCAGCCGGAGCTCGACGCGGCGCTCCGCAAGGGGGTGGCGCGCCTTGCGAACGTCGACGTTCGCCTCCGGCACGAGGCGACGGCGGTCCGCGACGCGGGCGACCACGCGTCGGTCACCGTCCGGGACGCGGCAACCGGCGCGACGCAAGCGCTGACGGCCCGTTACGTCGTCGGCTGCGACGGCGCGCGCTCGCTCGTGCGCGACGTCATCGGCGCCACCATGCAGGACCTCGGCCTGCATCAACCCTGGCTCGTCGTCGACGTCGTGGCGGATCCCCGATCGGAGCGGGCGCGGCAGCTTCCGGACTACACGGTCCAGCATTGCGACCCGCGCCGTCCGATGACCCGGGTGCACGTCAAGGGGACCCGGCATCGCTGGGAGATCATGCTCATGCCGGGCGAAGACGAGGCGCAAGTCGTGAAGCCCGCGCGGGTCTGGGCGCTGCTGGCCGGCGCTATCGGTCCGGACGATGCCCGTATCGAGCGCGCTGCGGTCTACACCTTCCATTCCCTCGTCGCCGCGCCCTGGCGGCGCGGCCGGCTGCTGCTCGCGGGCGACAGCGCGCACCAGACCCCGCCGTTCCTCGGGCAGGGCATGTGCGCCGGCATTCGCGATGCGTCCAACCTCGCCTGGAAGCTGCGGATGGTGGTGGCGGGGGCGGCCGATCCCGCGCTTCTCGATACCTATGAAGCCGAGCGCGGCCCCCACGTGCGCGACTTCATCGAGCTCGCGGTCCGCCTCGGCGCGATCATCCAGGCAACGGACCCGGAGGTGGCGAAGGCCCGCGACGCCGAGTTTCGGGCCGGCGGCCCCGAGCGGTTCGACTTTCCCCAGCCGCGGCTCGGACCGGGGGTGTGGCTGGAGGGGTCGCCGGCGTGCGGGGTCGTCTTCCCGCAACCGCGGCTCGCTGACGGCCGTCGTCTCGACGAGGTCGCGGGCAGCCGGTTCGCCCTCCTTTCGCTTCTTCCGTTCGACGATCGGGGTCGCTCGACCGTCGATGGTCGCCGGGACGGTCTCGACCTCGCCGTCATCGATGCGCCGGGACCGGCCGTTGCCGAGTGGCTGGCCGGGCGGGAGGCCGTGGCGGTGATCGTCCGCCCCGACCGGTACGTGTTCGCGACGGCGCGCGACACGGCCGGGATCCACCGCGCGCTCGCCGAGCTCGCCACGCGTCTTCGCCGGGCGACGCGCTAGCCCGGGCGTCGTGAGGGCATCGCGCAGGACCGGGTCCGCGCCGCGTGCGGTTCCTGTCCGGTGCGCCGGTTCCGGCCGCCTCCGCGGCGCGCCCCGCCGGAGAACCGGCAGTTCGGGCGGTCCGTTTCGTTCGACACCTTCCTCGGCGCGCTCGCGGAAGTGGATCGACTATCATCGCCGACCACTGGAGCAGCCGTCCGAAGAGCCGAGCCCCGCGCGCCGATCGTGCTCACTTATCCGGAGATAGATCCCGTCGCCATCGCCATCGGTCCGGTGGCGATCCGCTGGTATGGCATCTCCTACGTGGTTGCCTTCGGACTGGGATGGTGGCTCGGCCGGCGGCGCGCGGCCCGCGACGGTTGGCGCGGCTGGACGCCGCAGCAGCTCGACGAGTTCGTGTTCCTGGCCGCGCTCGGGGTGGTCATCGGCGGCCGGGTCGGCTACATCCTCTTCTACGACTTCCCGCGCTTCGTTTCCGACCCGCTGATCGTCGCGCGGATCTGGGAAGGCGGAATGTCCTTCCACGGCGGGCTCCTCGGAGTGATCGTGGCCGCGGCCTGGTTCGGACGCCGGACCGGCCTCGGATTCGCCAGCGTCATGGACTTCGCCGCCCCCCTCGTCCCCCCCGGACTCGCGGCCGGGCGCATCGCGAACTTCGTCAACGGCGAGCTCTGGGGCCGGACGACGGACGTCCCGTGGGCGATGGTCTTTCCGGGCGCGGGGCCGGAGCCCCGCCATCCGAGCCAGCTCTACCAGGCCGCGCTCGAGGGACTCGCCCTGTTCGCGCTCCTTTGGTGGTTCTCCCGCCGCCCGCGCGCCCGGCTGGCCGTGTCCGGGCTGTTTCTCGTCGGCTACGCGGTCGCGCGAATCGCGGTGGAGTTCTTCCGCGAGCCGGATGCGCACATCGGCTACCTGGCCTTCGGCTGGATGACCGCCGGGCAGTTGCTGTCGGTCCCGATGCTGCTGGTCGGTGCAGCCATGCTGTGGTGGAGCCGGCGACTGCGGGGTGAAGCGCTATCTTGACCCGTGCGTTCGCGTGCGTCGCGACCGCACCAGGACCGGCACCCTCGACCCGACACCCGACACGGCTCTTGCCTCCCTGCGCGAACCGCCTCAGACGTGAGACAGACCATGCACCAGGGCGCACAACCGCGACACCCCGAGTACCAGTACCTGGACATCCTCCAGGACATCCTGGACCACGGCGACAAGCGGATGGACCGAACGGGCGTGGGAACCCTTGCGCTGTTCGGCCGCCACATGCGCTTCGACGTCTCGAACGCGTTCCCCGTCCTCACCACCCGGAAGATCTACTGGCAGACCGCCATCAAGGAGATGCTGTGGATTCTCTCGGGCGGGCGCTTTACTTTGATCCTGAACCGCTTCGGGCGAAGACTTAACGCCGCATCCTGTTGAAATCCCGGGCTGTAGACCCAGGGCTACAGGTCCGCATCCGACCGAAGCGCTTCGGTCGGAACTTGACGACTACAAGAACCACCGACTCCCTCTGCGTGGACCGCGAACGTCGGCCTTGTCTGGCGACGGTGACGGACTGCCATGAGGGCAACGCGGGGCAGAGAAGCGCAAGACGTCACCGAGAGGGAACGCAACAAGGGGAGGAGTGAGACAATGACGAACATGAAGCATACAAGGCATCCGGAGTACCAGTACCTGGACATCCTCCAGGACATCCTCGACCACGGCGACAAGCGCATGGACCGGACGGGCGTGGGCACCCTTGCCCTGTTCGGACGACACATGCGCTTCGATGTCTCAAACGCGTTCCCCGTCCTCACCACCCGGAAGATCTACTGGCAGACCGCGGCCAAGGAAATGCTGTGGATGCTCTCCGGTCAGACCAGTATCCGGCCACTGCTCGAGCAACAAGTCCATTTTTGGACGGACTGGCCGTGGGCCAAGTACCGCCGTGAAACCGGAGAGGAGATCTCCCGGAAAGACTTCGAAACGCGCGTCCTCGAGGACCGCGCGTTTGCCGAAAAATGGGGGGACCTCGGCCCAGTGTACGGTAAGCAATGGCGCCGCTGGCTTACGAGCGATGGCCGGGAGATTGACCAAATCCAGGGCGTCATCGATCAGATCAAATCCAGCCCTCGATCTCGCCGCATTCTTTGGACGGGGTGGAACGTAGGCGAACTTGACCAGATGGCACTACCGCCGTGCCACAAGACCTACCAGGCGTTCGTGTCGGGCGACGGCAAGCTGAGCCTCGCGGTCAACCAGCGCTCGGCCGACTTTTGCATCGGCGTCGCCGGAGGCAACCTCATCGGCCTC
>JAPOPW010000020.1 GCA_026712715.1 Immundisolibacterales bacterium
CCCCCGGCGAGAAGCGCGGCGAGATGCACGCCGCGCTCCATGGCGACCTCGGCACCATCATCGAATGGGCCGGCGCCAGGGGCGGGAAGAAGGTGACCGACATCCCGCGCGGCGGAATGTCGGTCTCAGTGGTAGCGGGGGGAGGATTTGAACCTCCGACCTTCGGGTTATGAGCCCGACGAGCTGCCAGCCTGCTCCACCCCGCACCGGAGGCGAAATGATCGCATATCTCGACGAGGCGACGCAAGGGCCGAACCAGGAATCCGGCGGTTGTGCGAGGCCCGTGGCGCCCCCGGGTCGATGCGCGGGTCGGGCGGGTCCGGCGCGGCGTCGGCGGCGGCGCTGCGTATAGAATTCACTTCCTGACTCCGAGCGGATAAAGGGCGGATAAAGGGCGGATGGTGGACGATTCCGGCCGGCTGATGTTGATGTGGGGGCCGCTGGTTCTTCTCGGCGTGCTCGTCCTCGTCTTTCGCCTTGCCGAATCCGACCGTCCGGACCCGGGAAGCGTCGCCGGCGGAACGGCGCCCGCGAGCACGGCGTCGCCCCGGACGGAACCCACCCCCGTCGCGGACCCACGTCGCGCCGAGGACCACGCGCTTCCTCCCGCTACCCCGCACCCCGGGTTCGACTACCCAGGCACGCCGCGGGCGGCGGCCCCCGCCTCGTGCGCGGTCGCCCCGGCGTGTCCGCCCTGGGTGGCGCACCGGAGCACTCCATGGTTCCCCCAGCCCGGAGACCACGCGGGCCGATACTGGGGAACCGGGGCGGCCGAATGGGGCCCCCCGATCGGCGAGTACGGTCCGAACGCCGAGGTCGACCCGTACTGGTGGGTGCCGCCCGAGGGATCGGGACAGTAGGAGGCACGGCCGGGGGCGCCACTTCGCCGGACGGCTGGCGCACCCTGCACGAGTGCGCAGCGGTGCGCCGACCCCGATTCGAACGCGCGCGAGTCCTTCGGTCCGGCTCGAAACGCGGCCCCCGGGCGGTCCGAATCGGGCGGCCCGGAATGGGCGGTGGGTGTCGCCGGAGGCGTCGCGGCATCGCGGGCGCGCTTGCGGGGGTCTCCCCCGAATCTTCGGGGCGAAACGTGGGACGAGCGGGTCGGGGGCGCTCAGACTTCGCGGGCGAGGCGCGCGGCTAGTCCGACATAGTTGGCCGGACGAAGGGACGCGAGCCGCGCCTTCTCTTCCGCCGGCAGGTCGAGCCCCAGGACAAAGTCCCGAAGGTCGCCGGCCGCTACCACCCGCCCCCGGGTGAGGGCCATGAGCTCCTCGTAGGCGCCGGCCGCACCGTGCCGGCGCATGACGGTCTGGATCGCCTCGGCGAGCACTTCGGGGTGCCGCTCGAGGTCCGCGGCGAGGGCGGCCCGGTCGAGCTCGAGGCGCGAGAGCCCGCGCGCGATCGACTTCCATCCCACCAGGCTGTAGCCGAGGCCGACCCCGAGGTTGCGGAGCACCGTCGAGTCGCTCAAGTCGCGCTGCCAGCGCGAGACGGGGAGCTTCCGGGCAAGGTGGTCGAGCACCGCGTTGGCGAGCCCGAGATTGCCCTCGGCGTTCTCGAAGTCGATGGGGTTGACCTTGTGGGGCATGGTCGACGACCCGACCTCTCCGGCGGCCGCCCGGTTCCGGAAGTAACCGAGCGAGATGTAGCCCCAGACGTCGCGGGCGAAGTCGACGAGCACGGTGTTGAGCCGCGCGATGGACCCGAAGAGCTCCGCGAGCCAGTCGTGCGGCTCGATCTGGGTGGTATACGGATTGAATTCGAGTCCCAGCTCCTCGACGAATCGCCCCGCGAGGTTCGGCCAGTCCACGTCGGGATATGCGGCGTGGTGGGCGTTGTAGTTGCCAGTCGCTCCGTTCATCTTGGCGAGAATCGGCTGGCCGGCGATCTGGTCGCGCTGCCGATCGAGGCGTGCGGCGACGTTTGCGAGCTCCTTTCCCACGGTCGTTGGCGAGGCGGGCTGGCCGTGGGTGCGGGCGAGCATCGGGACATCCGCGTAGCGGTGGGCGAGGGTCCGGAGCGACGTGGCGAGCGAGTCGACGGCGGGGAGGAGAACCTCGCTCCGCGCCCCTTGAACGAGGGTGGCCCACGCGAGGTTGTTGATGTCCTCGGAGGTGCAGCCGAAGTGCGTGTACTCGGCGAGAAGCGGCCAGGGCGCGAGCCGCTCCCGGAGGAAGTACTCGACCGCCTTGACGTCATGGTTCGTGGTGCGCTCGATTTCCTTGACCGCTTGCGCGTCCGAGTCGGAGAACCCGCTCGCCATCCCCTCCAGCCGCTCGAGCGCGGCCGGCCCGGGGTCCGGCGGCCCCAGTCCGGGCTCCTTCGCGAGCCGGGAGAGCCACGCGGCTTCGATCCGGACCCGGGCCCGGATGAGGGCGTGCTCGCTGAACCAGGCGCGAAGCTCCGCCGTCGGCCCGGCGTACCGCCCGTCGAGCGGCGAGATGGCAGTGAGCGGGGAGAGCTCCATCAGCCGGGCGCCGCCCCCGTCCGCGTCAGGCCGCGAGCTGACGGATGACGTACTGGAGGATGCCGCCGTGCCCGAAGTAGTCCCATTCCTTCGGCGTGTCGATCCGGACCCGGGCGGTGAACCGTTTCGGCTCGCCCCCGTCCGCCGGCGCGGCGACGATGGTGACCGCCCGCGCTCCCGGCTCGAGTCCTTCGGTGGAGAAGATCTCGGTGCCGTCGAGGCCGAGGGACTCGGCGTTCTCTCCCTCCCGGAACTGGAGCGGCAACACCCCCATGCCGATGAGGTTCGAACGGTGGATGCGCTCGATGCTCTCCACCAGCGCGGCGCGGACCCCGAGCAGGGCAGGGCCCTTTGCCGCCCAGTCGCGTGAAGAACCGGAGCCGTACTCGGCCCCCGCGAGCACGATGAGGGGCGTGTTCTCGGCCCGGTAGCGCACCGCGGCGTCGTAGATCGACATCCGCTCCCCGGACGGGAGGTGGGAGGTCCAGCTTCCCTCGGTTCCGGGTGCGAGCTGGTTGCGGAGGCGAATGTTCGCGAACGTTCCGCGCATCATCACCTCGTGGTTGCCGCGCCGCGCTCCGTAGGAATTGAACTCGGCCGGGGTCACCCCGAGGTCTACGAGGTAGCGGCCGGCCGGGCTGTCCGCCTTGATGGAGCCGGCGGGCGAGATGTGATCCGTGGTCACGCTGTCGCCGAGCTTGACGAGCACCCGCGCTCCCCGGACCTCGTCGAACCCGGGCGCTGCGGCGGGCATTCCCTCGAAGTACGGGGGGTTGCGGACGTAGGTGGAGTCGTCGCTCCACTCGTACCCTTCCGAAGCGGAGACTTCCATGCCCCGCCAGCGTTCGTCCCCGCGATAGACGTCCGCGTAGCGTGACCGGAACATCTCCGAGCCGATCGACGACGTCACCGCCGCCTGGATTTCCTTCTGGCTCGGCCAGATGTCCCGAAGGTAGACCGGCCGGCCCTCGGAGTCGGTCCCGAGAGGGTCGGTCTCGAAGTCGACGAGGGTGGTCCCGGCGATCGCGTAGGCCACCACGAGGGGCGGTGAAGCGAGGAAGTTCATGCGCACTTCGGGGTGCACCCGGCCTTCGAAGTTCCGGTTGCCGGAGAGCACGGAGCACGCGATCACGTCGCCGGCGGCGATTCCCTCGCTGACGGCCGCCGGAAGCGGTCCGGAATTCCCGATGCAGGTGGTGCACCCGTAGCCCACCACGTGGAAGCCGAGCGACTCGAGGCTCTCGAGGACCCCGGCCTTCTCGAGATAGCTCGTCACCACCAGCGACCCCGGGGCGAGGCTGGTCTTGACCCATGGCTTGACGGCGAGGCCGCGGGCGCGGGCGCGCTCGGCGAGCAGGCCGGCCCCGATCATGACGGCGGGATTGGAGGTATTGGTGCAGGAGGTGATGGCGGCGATCGCGACCGCGCCGTCGACCAGCTCGCACGGGCCGGTGTCGAGGGTGATTTGGGCGCTCCCGCCGCCCTGGCCGTCGCGGGAGCTCGCGATCGCGCCGCCAATCGTCGGCTTTGCGATGTCGAGGGGGATGCGATCCTGCGGTCGTTTCGGGCCTGCGATGCACGGCCGAACCGTGCTCATGTCAAGCTCCAGGGACTCGCTGTAGCGGGCGGTGGAAGCCGCGCCCGCCTCGCGGAACATCCCCTGGGCGCGAGCGTAGGCTTCGACGAGCGCAATCTGACCGGGGTCGCGGCCGCTCAGCTCCAGGTAGCGGACCGTCTCCGCATCGATGGGGAACATTCCGCAGGTCGCCCCGTATTCGGGTGCCATGTTGGCGATGGTGGCGCGGTCCGCCACCGGGAGCTCGTCGAGGCCGCTGCCGCAGAACTCGACGAACTTCCCCACCACGCCATGCGCGCGCAGCATCTCGACCACGGTGAGGACGAGGTCGGTCGCCGTCGCGCCTTCCGGGAGCCTTCCCTCCAGCCGGAAGCCGACCACCCGCGGAATGAGCAGCGGAATGGGCTGCCCGAGCATCGCCGCCTCCGCCTCGATTCCGCCCACGCCCCACCCGAGCACGCCCAGGCCATTGATCATCGTGGTGTGCGAATCGGTTCCGACCACGGTGTCCGGAAAGGCGCGCGCGCCGCCGTCCGGCGACCGGTCGAAGACCACCCGCGCGAGGTACTCGAGGTTGATCTGGTGCACGATGCCGGTGTCGGGCGGCACGACCTGGAGGTTGGAGAACGCGTTCTGGCCCCATCGCAGGAACTGGTAGCGCTCCCGGTTCCGATCGAATTCGATCCGGGCGTTGAGATCGGGGGCGTCGGGCCGCCCGTGGAGGTCCACCTGCAGACTGTGGTCGATCACCAACTCGGCGGGCGCGTGAGGGTTGACCCGGCTCGCCTCGCCCCCGAGCGCGCGCACCGCATCGCGCATTGCCGCGAGGTCCACGACCGCCGGCACGCCCGTGAAGTCCTGGAGCAGCACCCGCGCCGGGGTGAACACGATCTCGGTCGTCGGCTGGGCGGCCGGGTCCCAGCTCGCGAGGGCCTCGATGTCGGCCCGGGTGACGTTCACGCCGTCCTCGTGCCGGCACAGGTTCTCGAGCAGGACCTTGAGCGAGTAGGGGAGGCTCGCGTGGTCGCCTCCCGCCGCTTCGATCGGAAACATTTCGAGCTCGCGGCCGGTGACGGACAGTGTCGAAGCGGAGCCGGAGGCAGTCGTCATCTTCGGTGTCCTCGTGTCATGGGAGGAATTCGGCATTCGAATGGGTCGCGGCGATCTTATTCCGGTTCGTTCCTTCGAACCCGCAACCACGTTCCGACCCGAATTCCCCCGATCTCCGTTGGAGAGGGTGTGTTCAGGGTGTACTCAAAGGTGGATGGCGCGCTCGTCGACGGCGAGCGCGGCCTCGTGGAGGCTCTCGGCGAGGGTCGGATGGGCGTGCATGGTGCGGGCGAGATCCTCGGCGCTGCCCCGGAACTCCATGGCCGTCACGGCCTCCGCAATGATCTCGGACGCGTTGGCACCGAACACGTGCACCCCAAGTATCTCGTCCGTGGTCTCGTCGCAGACGATCTTGGCGAATCCGGCCGTGTCGCCGGCCGCGAGGGCGCGCCCGGAGGCCGCGAAAGGAAACCGGCCAGAGCGCCACTCGATACCCGCTTCGTCGAGCTCGGCCTCGGTCCGGCCCACCCAGGCGATCTCCGGGTGGGTGTAGATCACCCACGGGACGGTCCGATGGTCGATGCGGCTGTTCTCCCCCGCGATGCGCTCGGCGACCGAGATTGCGTCCTCCGCGGCGCGGTGGGCGAGCATGGGTCCGGGCGCGCAGTCGCCGACCGCCCAGACGTTGTCCCGGTTCGTGCGTCCGTGCCCATCCACCCGGACGAACCCCCGATCGTCGCATTCGACGCCGGCCTCCTCAAGCCCGAGCCCGGCCGTCGCCGGCCGCCGTCCGACCGCGACCACGAGACGATCCACCTCGATTCGCTGCGTGCCCTCCGCGTCCTCGAAGTGCACCGCGACCGCGTCGCCCACCGCCTCGCAGCCGGTGACCCGCTTGCCGAGACGGATGTCGAGTCCCTGCCGGCGGAAGAGGCGCAACGCCTCCATCGCGACGTCCCGATCGGCCGCCGGCAGGAAGTCGTCGAGGGCCTCGAGCAGTACCGTCTCGGCGCCGAGACGACTCCACACGCTCCCGAGCTCGAGGCCGATGACCCCGGCCCCGATGATGCCGAGGCGCCGCGGCGTCTCGGTGAAGGCGAGAGCGCCGGCGGAGTCCACGATCCGTTCCCCGTCGGTCGGGGCGACGGCGATCGTGGTCGGCTCCGAGCCGGCCGCGAGGATCACGTGGCGCGGACGGAGCACGCGCGGCGGGTCGGCCGCGACCTCGACGGCGCCGGCGCCGGTCAGGCGGGCCGTGCCGGTCACGAGCTCAACGCCGTTCTTTCGAAGCAGGCCGGCGACGCCGCGCCGGAGCGAAGAAACCACCCGATCCTTGCGCGCCTGCATGGCCGTGACGTCGATCCGGGCCCCTTCGACGGAAATCCCGTGGCCGGGGAGGAGATGGTTCACGTTGTGGAAGTGGTGCGAGGAGTCGAGCAGGGCCTTCGACGGAATGCACCCCACGTTGAGGCACGTTCCGCCGGGGGCGGCGCGACCGCGCTCGTCGGTCCACCGGTCGACGCAAGCGGTCCGAAGGCCGAGCTGGGCGCAGCGGATCGCCGCGACGTAGCCCCCCGGCCCGGCGCCGACCACCACCACGTCGAGCGGGGCCGCATCATCCGGAGAGGGTCTGCGAGCGGGCATGAGATCTCAGACTTCGAGGAGCAGGCGCGCCGGGTCTTCGACGGCCTCCTTGATGGTGACGAGGAATCCGACTGCCTCGCGCCCGTCGATGATGCGGTGGTCGTAGGAGAGGGCCACGTACATCATGGGCCGCACGACCACCTCGCCCTGCTCGTCGACCACCGGCCGGGGCTGCGTCTTGTGCATGCCGAGGATGGCGCTCTGGGGGGGATTCAGGATGGGGGTCGAGAGCAGGGACCCGAACACCCCGCCGTTCGAGATGGTGAACGTGCCGCCGACGAGGTCCTCGATGGCGAGGGACCCGTCCCGGGCCCGCTCCCCGTAGCCCGCGATTGCGCGCTCGACTTGCGCGAAGGAGAGTCGTTCGGCGTTGCGGAGCACCGGCACGACGAGCCCGCGCGGGGAGCCGACCGCGACCCCGATGTCGCAGTAGTCGTGGTGGACGATGTCGTCTCCGTCGATGCAGGCGTTGACGAGCGGATATCGCTCGAGCGCCTGCACCGCGGCCTTCACGAAGAACGACATGAACCCGAGACGAACCCCGTGGCGTCGCTCGAAGTCTTCGCGGTAGCGGCGCCGCAGGTCCATGACCGGCTGCATGTCCACTTCGTTGAAGGTGCTGAGTATCGCGGCGCGGCGCTGCGCGTCGAGCAGGCGTTCCGCGACCCGCTGGCGAAGGCGCGACATCGGTTCGCGCCGTTCGGCCCGCGCTCCGGTAGCTGCCGCGTCGGACGGCATCTCGCGCACCGGCGTAGCGCCGGATACCGCCGGCGGAGCCGATTCCGATGACGGTTCGGGCTCCGAGCGGACCGTCGCCGGAGCGGCGGTCGGCGTAGCGGAGGAGGGCGTCGCCGCGCCGTCCGCCCGTGCCTGCTCCAGGTGGCGGAGCACATCCGCCTTGGTGATGCGACCGTCCCGACCGGTCCCCGCAATCGCGGCCGGATCGAGGCCGTGCTCGGCGATGGCGCGCCGGGCCGCCGGTCCCATCGCGATCTCCGCCGGCGCGGCGCGGTGCTCCTCTTTCCGACGCCCGGCGCCGCTCGCGTCCGGGTCGCGCCCCGAGCCCGCTTCCCGGGCGGCGCCACTCGCGCCGGCCTCCGTCTCGATGCGCGCGAGGAGCTGCCCGCTCTCTCCGGTCTCACCCTCGGCCAGCACGATTTCGGAGACGGTTCCGTCCTCGGGCGCGGGAACCTCGAGCACCACCTTGTCGGTCTCGAGCTCTATGAGCACGTCGCCCCGCTCGACCCGGTCGCCGGCCCGGTAGTTCCAGGCGAGGAGCTTTGCGTCGGGGACCGACTCGGCGAGGGTCGGGATCCGTACTTCGATCAGCATGTCTCCGCTCCGCGCTCGCATGGGAATTCGGCCGGCAAGGAGAACCGCCCGTTCGCGTCGGAGGTCCGAAAGCCCGCGCCGCGGCCATCGCCCACGGATGCGGTGTCCGCGCCCGATCGCCAAGACGTCCGGCCCGCAGGGGCGGTCAGAATCGCACGCACGCTCTAGGCCGTGCGCTGCTTGAGGGCCGCGAGCTCATCGAGCCCGAGCGCCGATTCCACCAGTGCGCTCTGCTGCTCGAGGTGGACCCGCATGTAGCCGGCGGCGGGTGATGCGGAGTACTCGCGTCCGGCGTACCCGAGCCGGCGGTTCGATCGGATCATGCCCGCGAGGTGCCGTCGCGAGAGCGTGAAGAACCAAGTGCCCTGGTTGCGCGGCTCTTCCTGGGCCCAGATGACGTCCCGAGCCTTCGGATAGCGGTCGAGGATGGCCTGGATCTCCTCGCGCGGGTACGGGTAGATCTGTTCGATGCGCACGAGGGCGACGTGGTCGAGCCCGCGCTCGCGGCGCTTCTCGGCAAGGTCGTACCACAGCTTGCCCGCGCACAGGACGAGCCGGGTCACCCGTCCGGGGTCCGGAATGTCCTCATCGTCGATCACGACCCGAAAGCCGTTGCCGGGACCCAGGTCCTCCCGGGTGCTGACCGCAAGCCGGTGCCGGAGCAGGCTCTTCGGGCTCATGACGACGAGGGGCTTGCGGTAGGGCCGGATCATCTGCCGGCGCAGCAGATGGAAGATCTGGGCCGGCGTGGTGGGGGCGCAGACCTGGAGGTTGTCTTCCGCGCAGAGCTGGAGGAACCGTTCGAGCCGCGCCGAGGAGTGCTCGGGTCCGGCCCCCTCGTAGCCGTGCGGAAGCAGGAGCACGATTCCCGAGTAGCGGCCCCACTTGGCCTCCGACGAGCTCAGGAACTGGTCGATCACGACCTGGGCGCTGTTCACGAAGTCCCCGAACTGGGCCTCCCAGACGATGAGCCCTTCCGGCTCCGACGAGCTGTAGCCGTACTCGAACCCGAGCACCGCTTCCTCCGAGAGGAGCGAGTTGATGATCTCGACGGGAGGCTGGTCGTCAAAGAGGTGGCAAAGCGACTGCCACGTTCCGCGTTCCTCCTGATTGTGAACGGTGGCGTGTCGGTGGGCGAAGGTGCCGCGTTCGCAGTCCTGTCCGGACATCCGGATCGAGTAGCCGTCGCGAAGGAGGGAGCCGTAGGCCAGCATCTCCGCGAACCCCCAGTCCACCGGGCGCTCGCCGCGGGCCATTTCCCGACGTGCCGACATGAGCCGATCCACCACCCGGTGCAGGCGGAAGTGCTCCGGCTGTTCGCAGAGCGCGAGCCCGATCGACTCCATCGCCGCGACGGGAATGCCGGTCTCCGCCGGCGCCCGCCAGTCCGGCCCGAGGTAGGGCTCCCAGTTCGCGAGGTGGTCAATCTTCAGACCGTGCACCAGCGGCCGCGACACCGGCTCTCCCGCCTCGAGCCGCCGGAGGTAGGCGTCGTACATCCGTTTCGCCTGGCCTTCCTCGATGACGCCTTCGCGCTCGAGCTGCTCGGCATACAGCCGGTGAACCCCTCGCTGCTTGCGGATCTTTCCGTACATGAGGGGTTGGGTGACCATCGGTTCGTCGGCCTCGTTGTGGCCGTGGCGGCGGTAGCAGACGAGGTCGATCACCACGTCGCGTCCGAACTCCATCCGGTAGTCGAGGGCGAGGCCGGCGACGAACGCGACGGCCTCCGGATCGTTTCCGTTGACGTGGAAAATCGGCGCTTGCACGAGCTTCGCGACGTCGGTGCAGAAGCTGCTCGAACGCGAGTCGAGGGGGTCGCTGTTGGTGAAGCCGATGAGGTTGTTGACGATGACGTGGACCGTGCCCCCGGTGGAGTAGCCGCGCGTCTCGGAAAGATTGAGCGTCTCGGTCACCACTCCCTGTCCGGCGAAGGCGGCATCGCCGTGGACGAGGAGCGGAAGGACCTGGTTGCGGTCCCGGTCGCGCCGCCGCATCTGCCGCGCCCGCACCGATCCCTCCACGACCGGATTGATGATCTCGAGGTGCGACGGGTTGAATGCGAGCACGATGTGGGTCGTACCGCCCGGGGTCTCCACGTCGGAGGAGAAGCCGAGGTGGTACTTGACGTCGCCCGAGCCTCCGCCTTCCTCGACCTTGCCCTCGAATTCCTGGAACAGCACCGCGGGCAGCTTGCCGAGCACGTTGACGAGGACGTTGAGACGTCCCCGGTGCGCCATCCCGATGACGATCTCGCGGGTGGTCCGGGTCCCGGCCCGCTGGATGATCTCGTCGAGCAGGGGAATGAGGCACTCTCCGCCCTCGAGAGAGAACCGCTTCTGCCCGGGATAGCGGATGTGCAGGAACTCCTCGAGACCGCGCGCCGCGATCACCCACTCGAGAATTTCGCGTTTCTTCGCAGGGCTGAAACCGGGCTGCCCGCCGGCGCGCTCGAGGCGCTCCTGCACCCAGCGCTTCGGTCGGGGGTTGCTCAGGTGCGTGAGCTCGGTGCCGATGTGCGTGCAGTACGTGGCGTGCAGGAGGTCCACGAGCCCCCGCAGGGTGAGCTCCGGCGGACCGAACAGGGTGTCGGTCGCGAAGGTCCGGTCGAGATCCGCCTCGGTGAACCCGTGCACCTTCGGGTGCACGTCAGGCGCGCCGGGGCGGCCGTAGATCTCGTGCATGTTGAGCGGGTCCACGTCCGCGATGCAGTAGCCGCGGTAACGGTACGCGCTGATGAGGCGGTGAATGTCGCCCTGGCGATCGCCCGCCCGCGCGCCGGGCGGTTCGTCGCCACCCGCCGCCGGCCCCTCGCGGCCGCGCTCGAGCCCCTCGAAGAACGAACGCCAATCGGGATCGCAGCCGCCGGGGTCCGAACGGTATCTGCGATACGCGTCTTCGAGAAACGGAGCGTTTGCGGCGAAGAGCGGCGTATCGCTCATGGCGAACCGATCGCGTGTGGAAGACGGGGGCGACGGCCCGCAAGTTTACCGGATCGGATTTGTGGATGGCTACCCAACAACGAGCGGGCTGTGCGAACATGAGGGCGCTTCCACGGCCTCGCGGCGATCGGGCCGCGGAGGAGCCGGCGCGCGGGTCGCGGCGGCGGCTGCAACCCGGATCGATGCCCGCGACAGGGAACCTGAACATGCCGAAGCCCCTGACTCTCACCGACCCCGAGACCGGGCACAAGGTCGATCTGCCCGTGCTGGAGCCGACCTACGGAACGCCGGTGATCGACATCACCGGAGTCCCCCGGGAGCTCGGGTTCTTCACCCACGATCCGGGGTTCATGTCCACCTCGGCATGCCGCAGCAACGTCACGTTCATCGACGGCGACGAAGGCATCCTGCTGTACCGCGGCTACCCGATCGAGCAGCTCGCCGAGAAGAGCAGCTTCCTCGAGGTGTGCTACCTGCTCATCCACGGCGAGCTGCCGACCACGAGCGAATGGGAAGCGTTCCAGAACGACATTCGATCGCGGACGATGGTTCACGAGGGTCTTCGCACCATCATCACCGGCTATCGTCGCGGATCCCACCCGATGGCGATGATGGTCGGCCTGGTCGGCGCCCTCTCGGGCTTCTACCACGATGCGCTCGACGTGAACGACCCCGTGCACCGGATGAGGTGCATCCGCCAGCTCGTCGCCAAGATGCCGACGATCGCGGCCGACACCCACAAGTGGGGCGCCGGCCAGCCGTTCATGCACCCCGACAACGCCTACGGCTTCGTCGAGAACTTCATGCGCATGATGTTCGGGGTACCCGCCGAGCCCTACGAAGCGGATCCGGTGGCGGCGCGGGCGCTCGAGCTCATGATGATCCTGCACGCCGACCACGAGCAGAACGCGAGCACCTCGACGGTGCGCCTGTGCGGCAGCTCGGGAACCAACCCGTTCGCGGCGATCGCGGCGGGGATCGCGACCCTGTGGGGGCCGGCGCACGGCGGCGCGAACGAGGCGGTGATCCGTATGCTCTCCGGGATCGGCAGCCGCGGCGACATCCCGAGGTTCATCGACCGGGTGAAGGACCGCGAGAGCGGCGTGCGCCTGATGGGCTTCGGGCACCGGGTATACAAGAGCTACGACCCTCGCGCCTCCATCATTCGCGATGCCTGCCACGAGCTCCTGAGCAACCTCGAAGGGACCGAGCGCGAGCAGCCGATGTTCGAGAGCGCCCTCGAGCTCGAGCGCATCGCGCGAAGCGACGACTACTTCATCGAGCGCAACCTCTATCCGAACGTCGACTTCTACTCCGGAATCATCCTGAGCGCTCTCGGCTTTCCCCTCAACATGTTCACCGTGATCTTCGCGGTCGCCCGGACCGTGGGGTGGATCACCCAGTGGAACGAGATGATCGGCGATGCCGAGGACTTCCGCATCGGCCGCCCCCGCCAGCTCTACCTCGGGCACGCGCGGCGCGACTACGTGCCCACGGGGGAGCGGTCGTGAAGGGGCCGGTCCGGGTCACGGTGACCGGCGCGGCCGGTCAGATCGCCTACTCGCTCCTGTTCCGGATCGCGTCCGGAGAGATGCTGGGTCCCGACCAGCCGGTGATCCTCCAGCTTCTCGAGATCCCGCCCGCCCTTTCCGCCCTGAACGGGGTGGTGATGGAGATCGACGACTGCGCGTATCCGCTCGTGCACGACGTCGTGGCCACCAGCGACACGAACGAGGCGTTCCATGACGCGCGCTTCGCCCTGCTCGTCGGAGCCCGGCCGCGCGGCAAGGGGATGGAACGCAAGGATCTGCTTGCCGAGAACGGCCGCATCTTCGGGCCGCAGGGACGCGCCCTCAACGAGCGCGCGGCGCGGGACGTCAAGGTGCTGGTGGTCGGCAACCCGGCGAACACCAACGCCCTCATCGCGATGAAGAACGCGCCGGACCTCGACCCCGCCCAGTTCACCGCGATGACCCGGCTGGACCACAACCGCGCGATCGCGCGCCTGGCCGGGAAGACCGGAGTGGCGGTGGGCGCGGTATCCCGGATGACGATCTGGGGCAACCACTCGGCGACCCAGTTTCCGGACCTCCGGCACGCCACGGTTGAAGGACGGCCCGCCCCCGAGCTCGTCGACGAAGGGTGGGTTCGCGACGAGTTCATCCCCGGCGTGCAGCAGCGCGGAGCAGCGGTGATTGCGGCGCGCGGGCTCTCGAGCGCGGCGTCGGCCGGCTTCGCCGCGCTCTCGCACATGCGCGACTGGGTGGGACGCTCGCCGGACGGCGACTGGTTGAGCATGGCGGTTCCGAGCGACGGAAGCTACGGGATCCCCGAAGGTCTCATCTACTCTTTCCCGGTCACGGTTGGCGACGGGCGCTACACGGTCGTACGCGACCTCGACATCGACGAATTCGCCCGCGCGAAGATGGACGCGACCCGGAAGGAGCTCGAAGAGGAGCGCGACGCGGTTCGCGACATGCTCTAGCCGCGCTCGCGCCCGGCGCCCGGGAGCATCGCGGATCGCCTCCCGCCGTCCGCGTCTCGGATTCCGCGTCGCACCCACGTGGCCGGGGCGACCGTCCCGGGGCTCGCCGCCGGCATGTCGCGCGGGTCGAGGGTCGAAACGCGAGAGCGGGGGTGATGCCGAATCCGGGCGACGGCTCCGTCGCGGCGCGGAAGGGGGGCGGCGCGGACCAGCCGCACCCCGGCACCCGCACCGGCCGCTGCCGCTGCTCCCTTCCGGGCCTGACGGGGTTCACGGCGTAGCGATGCGAGGGGACCGGTCCGGCCGCCGGCGGCAAGTCTATCCGGTCCGGGGGTCGGACGGGGAAGCGGGAACCCCCATCCGTTCCGCATTCCCCTTCCCGTGCCGCCCGGGCGAGCCGCGCCCGATTCAACTGCGAGGAGAGAAGGCATGTCATCCGTCGAATTCCTGAGCGCGAATGCCGCCGCCGACGCGCTAGTGTCGGGAGATCTCACGTCCGAACGGCTCGTCGAAGCGCT
The DNA here is from genome assembly GCA_026712715.1 of Immundisolibacterales bacterium. Lineage (GTDB taxonomy): Bacteria > Pseudomonadota > Gammaproteobacteria > HK1 > HK1 > JAJDXW01. The sequence continues at coordinate 14,018 of JAPOPW010000020.1, forward strand.
GCTCGCGCGGATCGAACGGCTGGACGACCGGCTCGGGGCGTTCATCGCGGTGTACGGCGACGACGCGAGGGCGGCGGCCCGGGCGGCCGATCTCGCCCGCCGGGCGGGGCACGCGGTCGGCCGTTACCACGGGGTTCCGATTGCGCTCAAGGACATCATCGACCTCGAGGGCAGGGTCACGACGGGCGGCTCGAAGGTGTGGGAAGCGCGCGTCTCGGAAACGACCGCGACCCTTGCCCGCCGGCTCCTCGAGGCCGGGGCGATCGTGATCGGCAAGACCCGGACCGTCGAGTTCGCGATGGGCGCCTGGGGCACCAACCGCCACATGGGCACACCCTGGAACCCCTGGGACCTCGCCGCGCACCGGGCGCCGGGTGGAAGCAGCTCCGGTTCCGGCGTCGCGGTGGCCGCGCGCCTTGCCCCATGGGCAATCGGCACCGATACCGGGGGCTCGGTACGAATCCCGTCCGCCTGGAACGGCCTGACGGGTCTCAAGGTGACGCTCGGCCGGGTGAGCTGCCACGGCGTGCTGCCTCTCGCGCACACCCTCGACACCCCGGGCCCGATGTGCCGGACGGTCGAGGACGCGGCCGATCTCTATCGCCTCATCCGGGGCCGCGACCCCCGCGACCCGCTGACCCTTCGTTCCCCCGACGACGATCCGCGACGCGGGATGGGGCGGGGAGTCGCCGGCCTGCGTCTCGCCCGCATGCCGGAGCGAGAGCGGGACGAGGTGGACGCGGACGTCCTCGCGGCCTATGACGACTCGCTGGCCGTCCTCGCGGATCTTGGTGCGACCATCGTCGACGTGGATCTGCCTCGGGAGTTCGTTCCGATGGGGGCCCTCGTCGGCCGGATCATCGCGGCGGAAGGCTATTCCTGGGTCGGCGAGCACGTCGACGACGAGCGCCTCCCGGTCGACGACGACGTGCGGCCCCGGATCCGTCCCGGGCGGGACATCACGGCGCCCGAGTACATCGCGCTCCAGCGCGAGCGGGCCGCGATCAAGCGCGAGTTCGACACGACCCTCGAGGACGTCGACGCCCTGCTGACCCCCGGCACCCGCACCGCGGCGCCGGTGGTCGCGGAAATCGACCAGTCAACCACCGCGGCCATATTCACGCGACCCTTCAACCTCATCGACTACTGCGCCCTCGTGGTGCCGAACGGGCGGACCGCGAGCGGGCTTCCGCTCTCGCTCCAGATCGCGTGCCCCGAGTTCGGGGAGGCGACGGCGCTCCGGATCGGATCCGCGTTCCAGCATGCAACCGACTGGCACACCCTCGTCCCGCCCGGGCTGGAAGACTAGCGTGGCTGCGCCTCGGACCGACGATTCCGGTTCGAAGCCCCCCATCCCGGTTCGAGGCCCGGCCGCTGCGTAGCGGCAGCGGCCTCGTAAGTTTCGTTTTCGAATCCACTTTGCAGACTTGACTCATCCGTAACGATCGGGCTCCTCGAGGAGCCTGGCCCGGCACGGGGCCGGAGGCGGCTCCACGCGTGAGGATTTCTTGCGTATCGGTTTCCAAATGATCAGTCGGTCCGGACGCGGGAAACGGCCTCAACCCATGGATGCGGCGGTACAATCCGCGCCCTGCGAATCGGCTGCGGCCGGTTGGATACTGTTAACCGGAAGGAATTCACAATGGCAATTCGAATCGGCGACGAAGCTCCGAACTTCACCGCCCGGACGACGCACGGGGAGATCGATTTCCATGACTGGATCGGCGATGGCTGGGCGATCCTGTTCTCCCACCCCAAGGACTTCACCCCGGTCTGCACGACCGAGCTCGGATACATGGCCGGGCTCGAGGCCGAGTTCGCGAAGCGCAACTGCAAGGTCATCGGACTCAGCGTCGACTCGACCGACGACCACGACCGCTGGCTCGGAGACATCGAGGAGACCCAGGGCCACAAGGTCAACTACCCCCTCATCGGCGACGACGACCTCGCGGTGGCCAAGCTCTACGACATGATCCACCCGAACGCGAGCGGCAGCGCCAAGGGCCGCACCGCGGTCGACAACGCGACCGTCCGATCCGTGTTCGTGGTCGGCCCCGACAAGAAGGTGAAGCTGAGCCTCACCTACCCGATGAGCACCGGACGCAACTTCGACGAGGTATTGCGGGTGCTCGACTCGATGCAGCTCACCGCGAAGCACCAGGTCGCGACTCCCGTCAACTGGAACCGGGGCGACGACGTCATCATCGTGCCCGCGGTCTCGGACGAGGCGGCGAAGGAGAAGTTCCCCGCGGGCTGGAAGGCGCCCCGGCCCTATCTCCGAATCGTGCCCCAACCCGAGTAGCCGGCTCCTTCGACCTTGCCTCCCACGCTCCGGCCCGGACGGGCCGGAGCGCTCCCCCAACCCGCCAAGGCGCGGAGGGCTGGACGATCCGCGCCGGCGCCGACCGTTTTCTGCCAGGCTGGAGCCCGCGCGACGGGTCGGGCGGTCGGGCACGGGCTCGATTGCCCCCCAACGAAGCCGCAGGCATCAAGGGAACGCGCCGTCTTCGATCGAGCGCAGGGAGGAGGCGAGAAAGGCGCTCCGGTGGTCAGGCAGGTCTCAGAAATCGCCAAGTGGCGTCATTCAATCTTTTCGTTCTTGTCGAATTTCTCTTATAAAAAATTGTTTTTATTGAATTATTGGCGGAGAGGGAGTCCGCGAATCGTGCCTCCTACGCGTTCAACGACGCGCTCGACCGGGCCGTGCTGGGGCCGGCGGCCCACCTCTACCTGCGGCTTCCCCGTGGTATGCGCGCGAGCGTCCACAACTTCTTCGACAACGCGGCGTATCCGGGCACCGTGCTCAATCAGGTGCTCCAGGGCAAGCTCGAGCCCGCGATGCGGGGCTCGGCCCGCTTCGTGTTCAACACCACGTTGGGTATTGGCGGGCTGTTCGACGTGGCGACCGGATTCGGTCTCGCGCGCGAGGAGGAGGATTTCGGCCAGACGCTGGCGGTATGGGGCATGGAGGAGGTGAACTACGTCCACTGGCCGGTGCTGGGGCCCAGCTCCGTCAGAGATACCCCCGGGCTCGTCGTGGGTGCGCTGACCGATGTGCTGACCTACGCTGCCGTGCCTGCGTGGGCGTTGGTGCTGGAGCTGGTCGACACGCGCGCCAGCCTCGACGCTGCGGTGCGGATGCGCGACGAGACCGCTCTCGAC
>JAPOPW010000024.1 GCA_026712715.1 Immundisolibacterales bacterium
CTCTTCACCGCCAACGAAGCCTTCCAGCCGCTTGGGGACACGCCACATTGTCAGATCCAACGCGGCGGTCCGGTCTGCTCCACTCCCGGTGCGTCATCCGGGGCCGCGCGTTACCGCGGCGGGGCGCTGCACGCCAGCCCCGTCCGGGCCGGCCACGACTGCATCGCAGTCAGGTCAACGCCACGCATCGTATCACCCGCCGCGCCCCATCATGAGCGCGGCACGCCACAGAATGCTTAGCACCCCTTGCCGCGCAAGGCTTCGCGCCGCCCGTCACTACCGGATTCTCCCACCGGCCAACATGCCGCGGAAGACCACTTCGGCCGCTTCCGGTCGCCTGACGGTAGTGACGGGCCTTGCGCCTCAGACAGCCCGCCCGACGAACACCACGACGGCGCGGATCATCGTCTCGTTGGCGCGGGTCACCGCGATGTCGGGGAAGCCCGGGTTCGCCGCACGCACGAGGCTCCGGCCGCTCCCGACGGCCATCTGCCGCACCCCGTGGTCGGCCGGCATCGATGCCGCCCCGCTCCGCGTCGCCTCGACACCGAAGCGCAGCGCCTAGCCGAGCGTCCAGCTCAGCGCGCAGCTCGCGCATGCCCGCGCCGCTCCGCGCGCCCACGAATGGCGTCAGTTTCGCCCTCGCCCGCACGATGCGCGGGCGCAGGCGCTACGCCACCCTCGACGACGCCGACGCCATGACCGTCCCCGATGCACGCGCCGAGGCCCGCAGGCACATCGCCGCCTTCGCCGACACTGCGAAGAACGACGGCGGCCCCCGCACGCCAGGCCATCCCATGGACGCCTTCGCCGGGGAGTTCCTCGAACGCTACGCCCGGCCTGGAGGCCCCGGACCCTGGAGGCCAGAACCTATCGGATCCACGACCAAATCTTGCCCGCCTTCGGGCATATGACGCTGGACGCCATCACGGTCGAGCACGTAAAGGGCTGGTTCGCCTCCCAGCAACCCCTTCGACATCGCCAAGGCGGCGAGCCTAATCAGGACCCTCAAGGTCGAAGAGCTCTACCGGATAGGCTACAAGACATTCGAGGACGCCAGATCCAACCTACCAACCTTCATCGAAGAGGTCTACGACGCCCGCAGATTGCACTCTGTCCAAGGATATCTGAAGCCCGTTCAGCTCGAGGACCAGCACGCGCGACACCCTGTCAAGACCGCACCCCGCTCCTCTCCACCCCAAGGGCCGCACTCCACCCTTGCGCCCACAGCTTGCTCGGTGCAAGATCGCCGCGTCTCCGCTTACTGGCAACACAATTTGACGGTCCAATGCAATCAGCCAACACCAGCCACATCCAGACTGATACATCCACCGTAAGACATTTGCCGCGGTGGTCGAAGTTGTGGTTATTTTCCAAGCCCTCTACCGCTCCCACCCGCCCACAAGCTTCGTGAACTCCCAGAGTTTTCAGCGCTAAACCAACAGGGAATGACGTGTCGAATTCAATTGAAGAACATCTGACTTCAATCGATAACGAGCTTGCACTTGGGCATGGCGAAGAGCCCGAACGCAGGCTCACGGAACTTATTCGGCAGTTGGGACGACCCGAACTCAAAGAGTGGAGAGTTGACCTAGTTCGCATAGTGGATAAGTTTCAAAATCGGCGAAAAAGGCGGCTGATGGCTATTCTAGATGAAGAAACCGCTGATGGTCGCGCCGCAAAGACGAACGAACCACAGGTCCCAACGTCGCCAGAGGAAACGACAGTTCGTACTATTTCTGGCAATTCGCGGCTCGTCGTTCGTTTTCGGGCAGCCCTTAACCTACTCCACGAACAACACATATTCCAATGGTCCACATATTACAGGGACTACTTGGCAGAATTTTTTGGAGAATTCTTTACTGAGATGAAGAACCTTCAGCCAGATGACCTCTGTACAGCTTTTTCGGAACCATTAATGGAACATTCCGCAACCATATTTGCTCAAGGATATGATTTCGTCCGGATGAACCGCAGTTATAGCGACCCGGTTCAGAAATCTCTAAGTGGATTTTCGAGATTTTTGGACTTGCCGCTCGATTTCTACACGGCGAGTGTTTCCAGAGTTTCGGATCGCCGATCAGCCATCGCCCTTCGCTTGCTGATATCTTCTGCCGTGGCTGGAATAGTGAAGGGTTACTCCTCGGTAAATCTTGGGGACCAAACGGGGAGAATGATTCTTCCAAGGATGCCGCGGAATTGGGCACACTATATCGCGTTCCTGACTCCCTACCATGCAGAAGATGTCATCAACCACCTTGAACCCGGTCCGTTTAGCTCCGGGCTTACAAGGTCTGTCCTACCACTTCTGGATGCTCTTCAACGTTTCTTCGAGCGTGAAGATGAAGACTTCCAGCCCTTGCCGATTGTTGGCCAGTATCGATGGCAACAGAGAAGACTGGACATCACAGTTCGCCCACCACACGGTTCTGAATCGCAGCGGTTTATCGAAGCCAATGCGTTCTTGGATGGAGATTCTGTAGCAACGACCGAGCTGAACGACGCCGTCGGCCGTCAAGTTTCTGCGGTAATCGCCCCACTGAGGCCGGATGTCCGTGAGATCGTAGACACTCGTGAAGGATTAGGTGAAATCGTTATTCCTGCCGAAGAAGATCAACGTGAACTCACTGCAAACCGAACGTTTAACGTCTTGGACGATGCGTTTTTTGCTTTTCGAACGAAAAGGAGGGACGTTTTTCCGATTACTTATAATTTTGCACGCGAATTTCCACTTCTCGATCCCAATAAGGCAAAGTTCTATCATGTCTCACGGTCGAGCGTTCGTGACTTGCTCCGAACGTTCGAACGAAAAAATGGGGTTCGGCTATGGTGTAGCGTGCGGCGTAGCGGAAAGACTACAGCGTGTTTTGACTTAGAATCGTCAACCGGAGATTCTGTCATTATTGGTCAAACGTGCGGTACGACACAGCACGAATCCGCGAGTGTTTTCTATAATCGGGTTGCTGATGCCGTAGATTCCGGAAAACGGGTCTCGAGGAACTTTATTTCGGACTTGGTTATTGAGTGTGCGCCGCTTGATGTGAGGGAACGACGCATGGTATTGGTAATCGACGAGTACGAGACGCTTTTTGGGCTATTTAGATCCTCTGTTGAAGGTGCACCAAACATTCGGTATACTGTAGTTCAACCAATACTTGACCAATTAATGGCGTTTTCGTACAACAATCTTCTCGTCTTCTTGGGTCAGCAACCCAATGCGCATTTTATACTCATGGAGCAGAATCAGCTAGCTCCTTATGTCGAGCAGGATTCGTTCCCGCTATTTGAACATAGAGCCGAGACTACGTCTGGGGAATTTGCCGAGCTAGTACGGAAGATTTTTACAGATCGCATTGACTGCGCTCCTAGTTTCGTCGATTCGGTCTTTGAAGAAACTGCTGGCCATCCGTTTTTGACAGCCAATGTCCTCGGAGAGTTTGTTGACTGGTTAATTGAGAAACGACGCCCGCTAATGGGATTGCGCGTTGACAAACGAGACTTCTCAGGGTTTATGAAGGCGAAACTGGACCGAAGAAATATCGAACTTAGCCGCGATTATGAGTTCTTCCGGCAAGCGGCATCACAAGCAATGTCACAGCATGGTTATCGGACGAATCCATGGTTATATGCAGCATATTGGTTGTTGAGATTGATCGGGCAAGAGGCACCGAATCGTTTTCGCGTTTCCGTCAATGATTTCGAGGGTTTGGTGGAACACATACCCACACCAGATGGCGCAAAAAGGTTTACGTCGGCCGAGTTGGTACGGTCAGCGTCGCAGGCAAATTTTCTTTCGTACGACAAGAGATGGGTAAACGTAAGGATCCGCACGTTGGGACGAATCGCGGTCTCGGTTCGGCCTGCACTCGCTTGAGGGCTTTGATTTGCTCACGCCTGAAATTGTGAACGATGAAATCCTCCGTCGCGGTTCTCCGGAGTATCCGCTAAATGTATACTGGGTTACCGTGTTGAGTGACCGGAACGACTTCGCAAATGAATTGAAGTTGCTAGAGCCAAACGTGCCCATTGTAAGTTATGTTTTGCGGAAGCAGGGAATGTTTGCTGATCCGAATACGGTTATGAATGACGTGGTTAGCGTTCTTGATGAAGTCCGGGACGAAGTCGTACAAGAAAAGGAAGTTGTTTCTTCCGGGGAAGCGTTGGCCTTGGTCGTATTGAGTCGTACGGAATGGAAGCTAGCGATCACTTCATCCCCGATTTTGCTTCCTGAATGGTTCCCCGCTATGCCGTTACAATCGGTAACAGCCCGTATAGAAGACCTAACTTGGACTGCGCGCGTTTCTCTCCGCGATTCTGTTTTGGCAATAGAAGAAGTCCATCGGTTGTTGTATGACGTTGAGGTGGCTCTCGTGAACCGTGTGCAACGGTCCCTGGCGGCAGACCATAGGTTGGTACAAGCCCTATGGGCCGACATTGAGCGTGAACGCAAGGTAAGCGTTGCTGAAGGGCTTCGTCAAGCCAGAGTTTACCTGCAAGGTGTTCGAAATCCCACTAGTTTCAGACCGAGCACCCGTGGTCCCACAATAATTGGGCGCATTTGGTACAAGGCCAGCAGCACCGCCCCAGAAGGGCTAGCAAAGACCGCGAAAGCACTCGCTTCAGCATTGGCTTTGGAGGAAACCGAAGGATTTGAAGACCCACCCTTGGTTGGCGTGTTAAATCGGCCCATGAATCGTATCGGTGTGAAGCGATACAGTTGGTCATTTAACCTAGTCTTGGCGTTGCGAAGCGCGTGTCAATTGGTAACGGCGGCAGCGCATGCCGACGAATATCCACCGTATTCGGTTTTTCTCTTGCGATCTACGATCGAGGACTTACGCAGGTTTCTTGATTCTGCGGCGGCGCTGTTGCAGGACTAGATATTTCCTGATTACGTACGATCCTCAGCTTGGGCGCGGACACGACGGCCGGTCGCCGTCGGAAAGTCGCTGGAGAGGGCGAAACGACAGTCAACCCAGCCGAAATGTCGTTGCGCAGCCGCCATAACCGGCGCTAACGCGGTTCGGCCGTCGGAAGCTGAGCTTCCTACGTATTGCGCCAGGCAAAGCTTGGGGAAGGAGGAAGGCATGTAGACGGATAGACATGACGGAAACCTTCTATGCGACCCAGCAGGTGAGAGCCCTGACCGGTCAAGGCTGGCCACCAGCCGGAATCGAGTGTTTCGTGGTCCGGGGGCGACCCCGGCTGCGAAGCGTACACAGAGAGCGTGCATGCATCCGGCGGAAGGCGTTCCACCGCGAGGAGCGGCGCATCGGCGCGAGCCGGCGAACGCCGCACGGCGCGCATCATCGTCTCATTGGCGCGGGTCACCCCGTGTCGGGGCGGCTGGGGTTCGCCGCCCGCGGTACGCTCCGGCCGTTCTCTCTCGACGGCCATCAGCCGCACCAGCGTCGCGCTGCCCGGACCGTCCGCCCGCACCGCCACGATGCGGCCGTGGGCCGCCAGCTCGTCGGGGTCGACAGACGCGAAGTCGCCCGCCGCCGTCCGAGCCCCGGTCCCATGCTGTCTCACAGCACCGCCTCGCGTCCGTCTGGCGTCGTGAACCCGATCACGTTGATCAGTATTCCTGTCGCGTTTTGTCAGCTGGATCGGCGGGTGTTGTCCGGTCGCGACGATTCAGTAACCGGCGACGGTCCGGGAGCTTGGGTCTCGCGGCGCGTGCGTTCTGCGTTGGCTCTGCGATCGCTGGGTGTTTCATCGGGGATCGGGTCTGGTCGCACGACCGTTGCTAGCGCAAGGCCCTTAGCGATGACCCTCGGGGCCGAGAGTCGCCCGAGGCTTACCCGGCTTGGTACTGCGAGAGTGGGGGTTACCTCGACTTCGCCAACTCGATGTGAAATTGTTCGATTTTCGTTATCTTTCGAGACTCAAACGATTGAATTGTGGGAGGTTTACCTGCGTTGTTCACCCCAATATCGCTTGTAGTACCGACCTACCTTGTGTCGTGCAGATTTTTTGGAGTTCGATAATGAAAAATCAATGCGTTATTCTCTCCCAATGTGCCGAGTTGGCGAAGTCGGGTTACCTCCGATCCGGGGAGCGTTGTGGAACCGGTCCGCAGGGTGTCCGGGCGTCCTTCGGGTCCGGGCGCACGCTCGAGAATTGCCGACGAGATTCGACGTTCGGCACTTCTCCGGGGGGTGATGGCGCGCTAGCTTTGGGGGCGTTCGATGAGTTCGTGTCTTTCCCTGCGTGCCGGGCAAGCGCAGAAGGCTCTCGCAGAGCATCCGGCTCTTGACGGTGTTGCGCTTGAGGACGAGCCGCGACAAGTCGTGGTTGCGTGCTTGGCAATGGTGTGGAGCGACGTCCGTCCGAAGCCTTGGGCGTCGTTGCTGTTGGAGCGGTTGATCGCGGATGAGACTGATCGTCACTCCGGCGTTTCGCGGCTCGCGCGGACATTGCTCGGGTGTCTTCTGCTCGTCAACGAGGGTGGGGCGGATTCCTGTGCCCAGGAGGCGGAGCGGTGGCTCGCCTCCGTTGATGACTGGGATCCAGTCCGCGGCTTTGTGGCTTCGGTTCGCGGGACGTTGCTGCTCGCGGATCTTGCCGAACGTTGGCCGTTCGGTTCCTGGGAGGCAGGCTTCGAGTCCGGGCTCGCGGATGGAATGGATTTGTGGCACGCCGTCATCGACGCGCTCGGGTGCGGCGTGGTCGCTGGTGTTCCCGAGGCGCATTACAACCTGGCGCTCCTCTCTTCGATGCCAGCGTTCTTCACTGTCGAGCATTTGTGCCCGATGCTTCCGGGCACGCCGGAAGGCGGGTTTGCACCTGAGGAAGTGCACGACTACGTTCTGGAGCGCTTGGCAAGCGCCGAGGAGCACGGCATGGATGCGGTGCTCGGGCGTTGGCGCGACGATTCGGGCCCGGCGTTGCCGCGCGATCCGTTGTTCCTGCCTTCCTTCTTGGTCACCGAGCTGGGTTGATCCGGGCGGCCTGTGAGTACCCCGGACGAGAGGCGTCTCTCACACTGAACCGCGCCAGAGGCGCGCCCGCGTGTGGATCTGAAGAAGCTGGTCGGAGCACGTTGCAAACTACGGCCGGAATATGCCCGTCACTACCGGATCCCCCCCACCGGGCGACATGCCGCAGAAGGCGCCTTCGGCCGCTTCCGGCCGCCGCAGCGGTAGTGACGGGCATGCGCCTCAGACCGCCCGCCCGACGATCACTACCACGGCGCGGATCATGGTCTCGTTGGCGCGAATCACCTCTATGTCGGACCGGCCGGGGTTCGCCGCCCGCAGGACGGTCCGGCCAACCGCCGCGCCCGGGACATGATCGCGCGCATCCGCGCGGGTGGGAACTCCGCCGACGACATCCGGCGGGAGAAGGAGGCACCGACCTTCCGCGCGTTCGCTGGCGAGTACCTGCGCCGCTCGGACCCGCACTGGAAGCCCTCGGGGCGCAAGACCGTGCGCATCTACCTGAAGGTCCGCATCCTGCCCGCATTCGGCAGGATGCCCCTCGACCGCATCGGCCCGGAGAACGTAGCTACGTGGTTCGACGCGGCCGGCAGGGACCGGCCCGGCGCGGCCGACCGCGCCTTCGAGTTTCTGCGCGCGATGATGTTCCGGGCCGAGGAATGGGGCCTGCGCGAGCGCGGCTCCAACCCCTGTCTCGGCATCGCGAAGAACCCGAGAAAGCGCATGCCCCGCTTCCTCGACGCCAACGAGTTGGCGCGGCTCGGGCGGGCGCCAGGGCGCCTGACGCTCGCGAGGCGCAATCGCCCAAGGCCGTGGCCACGAGCCGGCTACTCGCCCACACCGTATGCCGCCGCAGCGGAGAGCTGAAACTTCGCTGGTGCGAGATCGGCGAAGACGCGCTGAATCTCGCCGACACGACAACCGGCCCTCGCGCGGAGCCACTCGGCGAGACCGCGCGGGCGCACATCGGCACGCTACCCGGTGCGCACCCCCCAAGGCGCTCCTCTTTCCGCGCTACGCCGAAGGCCGGGGCGCCTACAGCCTCGCTACCTCCTGGCGGACAGGTTGCACCCATGCGAAGCTTGACGGCCTCCGCCTGCATGACCTGTGGACATACCGCCACCTGTCAGTCTGTCATGTCGGCCGAGAACCTGCCCCTGGTCGGCAAGCTGCTTGGGCACCGGCGTCATCGCACGACCGGCGGCCACGCTCACCTCGCCGACGGGCACTTTGTGGCGGCGACGGAGCAGGTCAACGGAATCATTTCCGTGGAGAGGCGCATGCGGCATACAATGACTGTATTCAATAGTACCTCTCATGTTGTGGAAGATATCAATGTCCGCACGACCGACACCTGAACAGCGGCCATCAATCCCGGCGGAAACTAGACGCCGGGTCTTGGTTGAAGCCGGCCATCGCTGCGCCATACCCACCTGTCGCCACATCGAAATTGATGTCCACCATATTGTTCCCTGGAAGATATGCCGAGAGCACAAGTACGATAATCTCATTGCACTATGTCCAATTTGCCATCGCCGCGCAGACCGAGGAGATATTGATCGCAAGAGCTTACGCCTCTATAAGGCAAATTTGCGCTTCATTCACGACAAGTTCTCACAGCTGGAGCTTGATGTACTTTTTCAAGCGTACAAGTGTGACCCGAAGCAGCCGACCTTGTGGCCATCATTTATGCGCATCTTGTTGGGCCGAATATTGGATGCGGGTTATGTTGAATGCTACCAGCGAGGGCGGGGAACAACTGTGTCTGGTTTGAACATTTCGCCTGATCACATTTACATTACACCAGCAGGAAGGGAATTTATCGAGAATATCGGCGTGAAGGAGATGTAGGGATCGTCCTTTGGCAGTCCGCGCTCTAGTCATCATGCTGAGCGTTTCCTGAATCAGATCTCAGATTGACGATTCGTAGAGATTTGCTCTGTCCGTCATACTCAAGAAGAGTGATTCCTCCGCCTTTCTTCTCACGGCCTAGATCGATGGCTTGTTTTTTTTCCGGTTCTCGCGAGTGGTAGGACTCCACGAAGTTTAGAAAAGCCTCTATGCTCGCAGAATATTCATCTTCTGAGCAATCTTCACGAATCATGAGTTTCACCAAATGGCCGTTATCGGCAATCGTATAGATCGCGAACAGCATAGAATACTTGATCTTCTTCTCGCCTGATACAGTTACCACGGCAACGCGAAAATCACGATCTTTCGAAAACAATTTCCCCCAAAGCGCGTGCAGGGCTTCTTTGAGAGCAAGGTAGTGGTCTTTTCCTGCTTCCTTCATGAAACTCTCAAAATAGGGTTTCAGCAAGAAAAGCGCGATGGCAGGAAAAGCAAGCCATTCGATGCCCATCTGCGGGCCTAGTTTAACTCGCGAAATGCGCTCCAAGTATAGAGAGTCTACGTTGATACCTGCGCAGAACTCATCCAGGAGGCGTACAGGCACTCGGTCATGATGAATCAAGGCGATGTGTGAGTTATCGTTTGGCACTAGTCTTCTAACTTCGTGGTATTCATGATTTGCCCTTTTGACTTAAACCGAGTGAGCGTCACGCAATTCAACGGTCGGACGCATTGATGTTGGTTGCTTCTATCAGTGCCGTTATCCGCCTCGCCATCTCGGAGAAGTACTGAACTTCATCGGATTTCAGCGCGCGGCCAAGAATCTCATGCTCGCGGTACGAGAGCCATTTCTTTAACACTTGGTATCCGCCGAGCCTGTAGTTCCAGGTAGCGGATGGGACATTGCGCCAGAAAGCAGAGCCGTTGAGGTAGATGTCGAAGGTCCTCTCGCCCAACGCAGAGAGTGTCCCGCCCATCACCGTGCGTTCGTCAGGCGAGAAAATACGTCTGGCAGCGCAGCCTTGACCCGGCATCACGGCATCGCCTTGGCCGTAGTGGCCCCACCCGGCGGTAACGGCGAAGTCCTCTTCCGTCATGTTGCGCCCGCCAGTGGTTGCAGGGACGGCAATTGCAGCGATCTCCGTGCGCAGCGGCGCCTGCGTCACGCCGGGGACGGGGATGTCGGGATCGAGCAATTCGGCGAGTTTTCGTCCGCGCACCGCCGATTTCGCGAGTGCCTCGGCCACACCATCGGCGCCGCCGTCAGGCCAGCCTGGCAGAGGGATGCGTGGCCACTCCATACGTAACGCCCCGGCGTTGACTTGGCGGTAGACGGGATCGTGCAGAACGGCAAGGACGTGGTGGAACAGGTCCTCGACGCTCGCCCCGAACCGGTCGAGAAAACGCTTAGCAGTGGGCGACAGATTGGCGCACGGGCCGCCAGCCTCATCGTTGCCCATACCGTCATCGCAAAGCCAAACGGGAAAGTAGCTGGAAAGGCCATTGCCAAGGTTGTCGGCTATATGGCGAACTGGGATACCCCGCGAGAAATCTTCCTTGGTTTCGCGCTCGCGCGCTTCAATCCACAGATTCCCCTCGAACACATGCGGCCTATAGTCGCCGCGCGGCCTGTCGAGCCGAAGGCCATCCTTCTCCCAATATAGCCACCGGTTGTCGAACGGCCGGTAGGCATAGCGAATGAACTCTGCCTCGTTTGGTGTGTCGCGCTCCAGCAACGCGTCGCGCGCCGCGCGGGCGTCGAACCGCGGTGTGGTTTTCATCACTGCCGGATAACGCCGCGCAATCTCGTCGTGGCTCAATGCCGCATCGAAGTAGTCGGCCACGCGCGCCCGGAGCCGGTCGAGGTCGGTATCGACGAACAACCCGTCGCGGCTGGTCTTGACTCCCGGAAACGACACCGGGAGCAGATCGGGCAGCGACGGCCAGGCGAACCAGTCGGCGCTCACCGCCGTTCGCACGAAGGGCAGACCGAGCGGCAGGACGGGCTCGATCTCCTCGTAAAGAGCATCCGGCTCGCCCTCCGCCGTCTCCAGCAGATCCGCCCGCTTCGCCTGTCCCCACAAATGCCGGAATCCAACGACACCTGCGCGCTCGTGGTCTGCCTTGCGTACTAGGGTCGCGATGGCGGTTCCGACCTGGATGCCGACCGGGTCGCCCTCGGTTGAGAAGATGCTCGGATCGGGCGAGCCGCCCGGCGCGACCTTGCCGGTCTTGTACTTGTCGCCGTTCAGGCAGTCGATGCGTATGGCGTCGAACGCCTCCAGATAGTGTTCCCGCATTCCCGTGAACGAAAGGCCGTCGAGCCAGGAGTAGTTCGAGATGAAGCAGACGACGCCACGCCCAGTCTTCTCCGCAATGCGCCGTTCCGCCATGCGGAAGAAGCGAACGTAGAGGTCGTTCAGGCCCTGCCCCTCGGGGCGGCGCACACGCCTTGTCGTGCGGTAGGCTTCGGACAACTCCCGTTCCTCGTCCATCGCCATTCCGGCGAATCCGTTGTAGGGCGGATTGCCGAGGACGACGAGAATGGGACGGTCCTGCTTAACCCGTTCCGCCCGGTCGCGCTCCTCCTCCAGTTCCGGGAAGGGTAGCGGCTTGGAGGTTCGCGGTTCCCAGCCGGTCAGCGCGTTGGTCAGGAACACGCCGGCCCGATCCGAATCGTCGTCCGCCAGCGGCGCATCAAGTTCTTGCATCGTCAATCCGACCTGCAAATGCGCAACGACGAAAGGCGCGGGCATGATCTCGAATCCGAAAACCCGTTTCGTCACCGCCTGCCTCACCCGCGCCCCGGTGAGCGCGCCGAGGCCCTGTCCCTCCAGGTTGGCGGCGATGCGGCGCAGCACTTCCGCCAGATAGGCCCCCGTACCGCAGCATGGATCGAGCACGTAGACATTCTCCGCGGCCAAGCCCTCAGGGATATTGAGGTCGTCCTTCAGCGCCTTGTCTACGCGAGCGACCATGTACCGAACCACTTCCGCCGGCGTGTACCAGACGCCGAGCTGCCTGCGCAGCGCGGGGTCGAATGCTTCAAGAAACGGCTCGTAGAAATAGGGCACCGCCTCGCCTTCGTTGAACCGAGAGAAGAAGGCGGAACGGTCCACCCGAGCGAGCGCCGCTGCAGTCCAGTCCAGAACCTCGACCAAGCCGAGCGGTTGCAGCCGTCCCGGCTGCGATAGCTGTTGGAACAAGGCCGCGAGCACGGGCGCTCGAAGATGCCAAACCGCTTCGCGCCAACGGAATGCGCCAGAGGAAGTCGGCGACTGCCGCGCCCACAAGACCCACGCGGAGAACATACCGTAGAACAGCGTTTGTACCAGCGTTGAATGGAAGAAGCGCTCTCCCTTCTTGCCCTCGAAGCGAACACCGAGCGCATCTTCCAGCGCGGACCGCACCGCCTTGAGGGAGGGCGCGTCGTCAGCCGCCTCGACCCTGGCGAGCCCGTCGCGCGCGTAGGAGGCTAGCAGCCACGCCAAGTCCCGGGGTTCGGCGAGCGCGGCACTATGGGAGAGGGCGCGGGCCAGGTATTCGGCGAGGCCCGGGCCTACATCGCGGGCGAAGTCGCGCGGCTTTTCGAGCCTCCGGCGGAAGTCCTCCGCGCTGTCCGCCAGCTGGAGGCTTTCCAGTCGTGCCGGCCGCCCCACCGGAGCCTCGCCCACCAGCACGAAGTCGCGCGTGTTGGTTACCAACACCGACCTGTAGCGGTTCCAGTAGCGAGTGACCTGATCGCCCGCCGCCGTCAGCCAGGCATCGTCGTCGGCTGCCTTCACCTCAACCACGCCGCGCTCCGGGGTCTGCCCGTCGCGCGGCCGGCCGCGCTGGAGTTGTTTCGCGGCATAGAGGCCGAAGTCGGGATGGCCGGCGCCATGGTCGGCAAGCTCGCCGACGCAGAACACCTTCGGCTTGAGAGCCGCTCCGACCGCGTTGAGCAGATTCGCGAGCGGCCCATAGCTCGACCGCTCCCCAGTCGCTCCGCCCGAGGCGCGCACACGGTCAAGATCGGCGAAGTAAGCCTCGACCGCCGCGGTCATTTTCGTGTTCGTGCCTGTCATCGCAATCGTTGTGGCGGAGCGTGGTCCGGTGTGCACGCTCCCGAAACGGCAACTCCGTCTTCAGCGCCCGTATGATTTTCGCACCCTGTCGGGCCGACGGCGAGTTTCGATCCTCAGTACTCCCCGCGCCGGCTCGCCCAGGCGTTTGTCGATGGCGTCCCCGTAGGCGTTCCACCACGACGAGCGGCGCATTGTCGGGAGCCGGCGAACGCCACACGGGCAGGTCAGCGGCCCATGTCCGGTCCGGGAATCGCCTCTACCCCGATATGCAGTCGTCCCACGCTTGCATGACCGGCCGCCGATTCTCGAGCAGGTCGTCGCGCGAGTGGGCGGCGACGGTCGCCGAACCCTCGACGTGCGCCAGCGGGAACTCCCAGAGCAACTCGTCCACGTCGTGCTGCCGCGTCCAGTCCTTGAAGCTCGATCGGAACCCGTGGCCCGACGCCGCGGTCCCCGCGTTGCGCAGCGCCTGCGTCATCACCACGTTGCCCATCATCGCCCCCCGGACGCGTGCAGCCGCAACCCGCGGAAGTGATCGGACCGCTCGTATGATACCGTAAACGGAGCGTCGAGCCTCAGGGGGTTCGGCAAGGCGGGGCCGCGCTCCAGACTTGTTCAGAAACGCCGCCGGCCGCGAAACCGCCCTGGCGCACCGGCGTGGGACAATGCGTAAACCTGCGCGGTACAAGGTCCCGGATCGGTCTGAACGCCAGCGAACCCGTCCTCCATCGACAATCAGGAGACTCAGGTGGCATCCATCAACCTCGAATCTCTCGACATCGAACAGCTCGCCGACCTGCTCGGCAAGGCCCAGGCCGAGATGGCGTCTCGTGAGAAGGGGAACCGCGAGGAGCTGCGGGCCGGACTCGAACGCCGCGTGGCGGCCGAAGGCTACAAGATGACCGATATCTTCCCCGAGCTCGGGACCGGCGCTTCGAGCGGTGCTCGACGCAAACGGCCCGCAAAGTACCGCAACCCGCAGAACCCCGACCAGACCTGGAGCGGCATCGGGCGCACGCCGAAGTGGGTGCAGGCGATCGTTGACGAACGCGGGATCGACGTGGCCACCTTCAAGTCGATCCCGATGTATCAGCTCCACGCCTCTGGCTGAGCCAACGAGCGCGCGGTAGGTCGGGGGCCGTCACAAGGGGGCGATGTACCGGATTCGACCACGGCGCGGGTGCACGGCGGCGGTGCTGGCGCTCGCGCGGAGCGTAACCGTTCGGCGAAGCCGTGCCAGTTCGTGCCGACGGCGGCGGTGAACGACCGCGCCGGCCGGACACCCCTCGGCCGCGCGCCGTGATCTCCTGCGTCAGCCGGACGGTCCCACGGCTTCGCCGAACGGATACCGCGGAGCGGGGTCCGCTCGACCGTATAGTCGCGGAAGCTACACCGGAACCCCGTTCGTCCCCGCGGCGATAGCAAGTAGGAAGTCCAGTATCCGTGCTGGACAAGCGGACAAAAACGGTGTTAAATCAGTGTGCTGTGTGCAGATTGCCGCGGGCTGGAAGCCCGCGTTTCCGGGAAGTCGGGTTCTCAAAAAGCCCCTGGCCCCGACCTGGGCGTTGTACGTAGTCAGGAATCCAAATACACCCGGCGGCATCTCTCATTTCCGGTCCGATGACGGAATCGGGTTCGACGCCGTCCGGTGCGAAAGGTCGCACATCGAGGTCGGGGAGAATGGACTCAAACCTCGATTCGAGGAGAGGCCGAGTTCCGAAGCGAGGAGAATTCGGCGGTCGCCGGGGCGCTCAGCGGCCGGAGGGTGATTGCGTCAGCGAGAGGCCCTGACGGGCGCCGAGGCGGAACCGGTCCGCGGTGCCCCACTCGCGCAAGCCCACCCCGGCGACGAAGTCGCCGAACACGGGCCCGTGCTTGAACAGGTGCCCGGAGCAGCCGCCCGCGATCAGCACGTTCTCGTGCACGGGGTGGAAGTCGATGATGAAGTGGGTGTCCGGGGTCATCGCGATCTGGCACGCCTTCTGGTCCACGGGACGCTGATTGGCGAGCCCGGGGAGACGATGGCGCAGGTACTGCCGGGTTCGGTGGAATGCCGACGTCTCGACCACCCGCGCGTCCTCGTCCAGGTCGATCACGGTTTCCTCCCAGGCGATCGCGGCCTTGACCCCGCAACCCTCGACGGAGGGGGTGCCGTAGGCGCCGTAGCCGTGATCGACCCAGCAAGGCATCCGGTCCGCGTCCCAGGCGGAATCGCCATCCGGCGTCGAGGTGTAGACGATGTCCTGGCGCACCACTTTCGAGATGGGGCGCACGGTACGGCGAAACAGGCTGCCGAGCCACGGTCCCGCGGTCATGACGACGAGGTCGGACCCGATCGGCGCGCCGTCGAGGCACGGCCGCTCCTCCTCGTCGACGGTGACCCGGCCCCGGCGGAGCGTGCCGCCCTCCCGCGCGAAGAGCGCGGCGGTCCGGACCACCGAGCGTCGCGCCATCAGGAGTCCCGACTCGGGCTCGTAGATGCCGTAGGCGACGTTGGCGCACCGGAACTGCGGGAAGCGGAGCCGGATTTCGTCGACGTCGAAGCGGAAGTGGGGGACCCCGAGCCGCTCGAAGGTCGGGAACGTCGAATCCTCCCAGCCGGTGTGCCCCTCGCCGGCGAGGACGAGCGCCCCGCACTCGACGTAGAGCGTGCAGCCGAGCTCGGCCTGCAGCTCCAGCCAGCGCAGGCGCGCTTCCCGGACCCAGCGGGTATAGAGCTCGTCGCTTCCATGGATCGCGCGAATGATCCGGGTGTAGTCCGATGAGCTGGCCCGGGCGTGGCCGGGCTCCCAGCGGTCCACGAGGGTGACGCGGCAGCCCTTGCGAAGGAGGGAGAGGGCGGTCATGACCCCGGCAATCCCGCCGCCGACCACGGTCGCCTCGGGCCGATCGCCCCGCATGGCTTGCTTCTCCAATTGGAATGAATACAGTATACAGGTGGCGCTCCGCGCCGAGACGATTTGGAGGAGAACGCGATGGCGAGCGAACGATTCGCGCTTCCGGACGGAATCCACACCGTCGCCATGGGCGTGGGCGACCTCAACGGCATCCTGCGCGGCAAGCGCATTCCGGCCGAGCAGTGGCCGCGGGTCTGCGATTCGGGCGCCGCCCTTTCGATTGCCCTGTTCGCAATCGACATGACGAGCGATGTCTGGGAGACGCCCTTCGTCAGCATGGAAAACGGGTACCCGGACATGCACATCGTCCCCGCGGGGCCGGTTCACGCGGTGCCCTGGGAGGAAGGGTGCGCGTTCTGTTTCGGCCGGGCGGTCGGGATGGACCACCAGCCCGTACCCATCGATCCGCGAGGCGCGCTCGAGACGCAGATCGCCCGAGCCGAGGCGATGGGGTACGAGATCTCGGTCGGGGCGGAGCTCGAGTTCTATCTCCTGGATCCGGAAACGCAGCAGCCGGTCGACGTCGGCAACCAGGTGTACGGGCTCGGCCGGGCCGCGGAGCTCGAGCACGTGATCGGTCCCATCCGGCGCCAGCTTCCCGGAGTCGGAATCCCCATCGAGCAGTCGAACCCGGAGTACGCGCCGGGGCAGGTGGAGGTCAACATCCGTTACGGTCCGGTGCTCGAGGCCGCCGACCGGGTCATCGCCTTTCGTTCCTTCGTCAAGGAGATTGCCGCGAAGCACGGCTACCTCGCGACCTTCATGTCCAAGCCCTTCGCCACGGAGTCGGGGAGCGGCTTCCACACCCACTACTCGGCGTGGAGAGACGGAGCGAACAAGTTCGCGGGCGCGGACGGGCATCTCTCGCAGCTCGGGCTCTCCTTCCTCGCCGGCATGCAGGAGCGGATGGCGGAGACCGCGCTTGCGGCCGCGACCACCCCCAACGCGTACCGCCGGCGCCGGCCCTTTACTTTCTGCCCCGTCAACAACAGTTGGGGGGTGGACAACCGTACCGTCGGACTGCGGGTGATCGAGGGTGCGCCGGATGCAATCCGGGTCGAGAAGCGCGACGGCTCCGCCGACTGCAACCCCTATTTCCTCATGGCCTGCGACATCGCGGCGGGGCTCGACGGAATCGAGGGTGGGCTCGCGCCCCGGCACCACACGGCCGGGAACGGCTACGAGTTTCCCGAGGCGGAGCCGATTCCCGTGGACCTCGAGACCGCGCTGCGCCTCGCGCGGGAGTCGGAATTCCTCACGGGGGTCCTTGGCGAAGACCGCCTGGAACTCCTGGTCGGCCAGGCCGAGCGCGAGCTCGAATTCATGGACGGGCAGGTCACCCGGGTCGAGACGGACCGTTATCTCAGGAACTTCTGATGCGGCTCGCGCGAATCACCGGCCGGGTTTCGGCTTCCGTCAAGACCGGGAGCCTCGCCGGGGTCCGGATGCTGGTCGGCGACTACGTGGACCCGGACGGCAAGGTCCTCGAACCGGCGGCCGTGATCACTGACGCCTGCGGCGCCGGGCCGGGCGATCTGGTCCTCGTCGCCACCGGCTCCGCGGCGCGCATTCCGGCCGAGACGGCCGGCGTCCCCACCGACGCCACCGCAGTGGGGTTCGTCGATCAGTTGTCGGTGGGGGCCCGCGATATCGATCTGCTCCCGCCGGAGGCGACCGGGGCGTCGCCACGCCGCCCGCGTTCGAATCGCCAGAGCCAGAGACGGAAACAAGGAGCCACCGAATGAACCAGCAAGTCCCAGCCGGCCACACGGCCCTCGGCATGATCGAGACCCGGGGTCTCGTCGCGGCCATCGAGGCGGCCGATGCCATGGTCAAGGCCGCAAACGTGAGCATCGTGTCGCAGTCGCGAACGGGCGGCGGGCTCGTCGCCACCCTGATCCGGGGGGAGGTGGGTGCGGTCAAGGCCGCCACCGACGCCGGCGGGGTCGCGGCCGATCGGGTCGGAGAGGTGATCGCGGTCCACGTGATTCCACGTCCGCACGACGACCTTGGCCCCATCCTCGACGATTTGTCGGGTGGCGGGGACTGACGGGGCGGTGACCTCGGGTTGCTCCGACCGCCGGACCCGAACGCCGGGAATCCGGCCGCAAGGGTCGCCCGGATGACGCCGCGAGGCGGACGCGGGTGAGCGCGACGGAGTTCGAGGCTTTTGCGGAGGCGATGGCGAAGCGGCCCGCTCCGCCCGCCCCGATTGCCCGCGCCTTCGCCCGGGTCACGGTGCTCGGCGGCGGGCCGGAGGGGCGCCTCCTCGCATGCCTGTGCCTGGCCGAGGGCGCGGAGGTCACCCTGTTCTCCGCCTACGGAGCGGAGCTCGCCGCGATCCGCGCCGCCGGGGGGACCACCCTGCGGGGGGCGGGTCCAATCGGGACCTTCGCGGCCGGCCGCGAGACCGGGCCGTCGATTCGACTGAGCGCCGAGCTCGACACGGCCCTTCGCGGCGCGGACCTCGTGTTCGTCACCGGGCCGGTCCTCAAGCAGCGGACCTATGCCATGGTGCTTGCCGAGCACGTTGCGGACGGGCAGGTCCTGGCCCTTGTGCCGGGCCGCACGCTCGGGGCGCTGGAGGCGGCCTGGTTCCTGCGGGCCGGCGGTTGCGAGGCGGACGTGGTGCTCGCCGAGGTGCAGGCGCTCCCCTGGTGGGCTCGCGAGGACGGCGCGACCTTGCATCTCACCCGGGCGCGGCCCGCCCTCGCCGCCGTGCTGCCGAGCGACCGCGCCGACGTGATTCGCGGACTCGCGCGCTTCCTCCCGGACCTGGTCCCGGTGCGGAGCGTCGTGGAGAGCGGCTTCGGGGACGGGAGCGGCGTCGTCGAGGTGCCCGCACTGGTCCTCGGAGGGCCTGCCGCCCCGCCCCCGGGACCGGAGCTGCCCCCCGGCGCCAGGCCGCTTCCGGAGAGAGACACGTTCCGAGCGCTCGTCGGGGAACGCCACCTCGCCGTGGTCGCGGCCATGGCGGAGGAGCGCCGCCGGGTGGCGGCCCGCTACGGGGTCCGCGATCTCCCGGACACGGACGAGTGGCTCGACGCTTTCGCGGGCACGCCGGCCGGCGAGGGCGCGCGTCCGGTGCCGGATGCAAGTCAGGCGCGGCGGCTCCTTCGCTGCGCGGTCGTCGGCTCGCTGACCCCGCTTCTCTCGGCCGCGGAGGTCGCGGGCACCGAAGTCCCGGTCACCAGCGCGATGACGACGCTTGCCGAGACCCTGCTCGGCGGCGACCTCGCCCCGGCCGGGCGGCGTCTCGATACCGTCGGCATCGGGGCGAGCGACCTCGACGACGCCCGGCGGACGATAGAGGCGATCGCGCGAGGCGAACGCTGATGGACGCGACTCTCCGCGCCATCCATCGCCGGGCTTCGGCCGGCTACCGGCGCGATCGCGCGGGGTCACCGTTGATGCACGCCGGTCTCGATTCTCCCGCCGACGTCCGGTGGGCGACAGAAGCGATCGCGCGAGGCGAACGCTGATGGACGCCGATCTCCGTTCCATCGCGGGCGCGCGCCGTGCCGCCGAGCGGGCCTTCGAAGCGTGGCTCGCGTTCCGGGCGACGCCTCCCGAGACGATCGATTCGATGGTGGAGAGCATGGCCCTCGCGATCGAGCCGGAGGCGGAACGGCTCGCGCGGCTGGCCGTCGAGGAGACCGGCTACGGCAACGTCCCCGACAAGCGAATCAAGAACCTCTTCAACTCCCTCTCGGTCGCGGAGTGGCTTCGCAACGTTCGCACCCTCGGGGTGCTGTGGCGCGACGAGGGGGAGAAGGTCGCGGCGATCGGCGAGCCGATGGGGGTGGTCGCCGCCCTGATCCCGGTCACCAATCCGACCTCGACGGTCATCTTCAAGGCCCTCTCCGCGGTGAAGGCGGGGAACGCCATCGTCTGCGCCCCGCACCCGCGCGGGGTCCGGTGCGGGGTCGCCACCGCAGCAGTGCTCGCGCGCGCCGCCGAGCAGGCGGGCGCGCCGCCGGGCCTCGTCCAGTGCCTGGACGAGGTGACGATCCAGGGAACGGACGAGCTGATGCGCCACCGCCGCACGTCGGTGGTGATGGCGACCGGAGGGGCCGCGATGGTGCGGGCGGCCTATTCCTCCGGCAAGCCGACCCTGGCCGTCGGGCCCGGAAACGTGCCGGTCTACGTGCATCGGTCGGTGGCGGACGATCTTGCGGAGGTGGCCGAACGCATCATCGTCTCGAAGAGCTTCGACTACGGGACCGCCTGTGTCGCGGAGCAGGCGGTCATTGCGGATGCGCCCGCGGCCCGCGGGCTGCGCCACGAGATGAAGCTCAAGGGGGCGTACTTCTGCACGTCGGCCGAGGCGGGCCGGCTCGCCTCCGTTCTCTTCGATCGCCATGGCGCGCCGGTGGTCGAGAACGTCGGGCAGTCCGCCAAGCGCCTCGCCTCGCTCGCCGGTTTCGACGTCCCGCCGCGCACGCGCGTCCTCGTGGCGGAGCCGGCGGGGGTCGGGCCGGGCGCTCCCCTCTCGGCGGAGAAGCTCGCTCCCGTTCTCGCCTGGTACGAGGCGGCGGAGACCGGGGCGGGAATCGAGGCTGCGGAGCGCGTCCTTCGCCACGGGGGCTGGGGGCACACCGCGGTCATCCACGCGCGGGACCCGGAGGTGGTCGCCGGCTACGGACGGGTTCCGGCCGGTCGGGTCCTCGTGAACACCCCCGCGATCACCGGGGGCATGGGATTCTCGACCGGTCTCGAGCCGAGCTTCATGCTGGGGACCGGTACCGCGTCGGGGTCCATCGTGAGCGACAACGTGACCGCTCTCCATCTCATCAACATCAAGCGGATCGCGTGGGAGTCGAGGCCGTGGCGCGACCTCCACGAGCTCTATGGCGATGAGCCCGCGCGGGGTGGACGGGCATGACGGTCCGGGCCGTCCCCCCGGGCCTCGAGCGCGCGGTACCCGGGACGCCACGCGTCCACGCGCGGGCGCCCGATCGGACTTGCGCCGGGACGAAGACGGGAGCGCGGACGTGACGGATCGGGTGACGATTCGGGCGCTCGTCCAGATCGACAGGCTGCAGCCGAAGTTCGCGGCCTACAACGGCGCGACCGTGCAGGGCTCCATCCCCCTCGCCGGGGACACCATCCTCATCGGCGAGCTCGCGCCCGGGAACGAGGTGTTCGGGCTCGTCGACGCGGCGCTCAAGGCGAGCCGGGTGGAGGCGACGAGCCAGATCGTCGAGCGCGAGTTCGGCTTCTTCATCCTGCGCTCGCCGCTCAATGCGGAGGTGAGCGCGGCCCGCGACGCGATCCTGGCCCGTCTCGGGATGGAAATGTCCGATCGCCTGCGCCCGGTGGTGGAATCCGCCCGGATCATCACCTCGGTCGAGCCGTACCAGGCGCAGCTCCTCAACAAGTGGTCGTCCGGGTCCCTGCTCGTCCCCGGCCGGACCCTCGGGGTTCTCGAGTGCGCCCCGGCCGCCTACGTCGCGCTTGCCGCCAACGAGGCGGAGAAGGCGGCGGAGATCGACATCGTGGAAGTGCGCGCGGTCGGACGCTACGGCCGGATGTTCATCGCCGGCACCGAGGCCGCCGTCGAGACCGCGATGGAAGGGTCGGCCGCCGCGGTCCGCTCGCTCGACGGGAAGGCGGCGCCGTGAGCCCCGACCCGGGCGGTCCGAACGTCTCCGGGACCCGCACGGACTCGATGCGGATGGGGAGGTGCCCGCCAGCGCGGCCTCCCCTGCACGCGAGACCGCGCCCGGTTCTGTGCCGGCGCGCCGGAGTCCGGTAGGAAATGCCGGCCGACCGGCGCGTGATCGGGTCCGAGCACGTGGAGCGCGCGAGCCGCCGTGGCCGGCGCCACATCGAGGTGCTCCCCGGGACCATCGTCACCGCCGAGGCGCGTGATTCCGCGGCCCGCCTCCGGATCGCGCTCCGCGCGGGTCCGCTCGATCGGCCCGCGGTGCCCGTGCCGGATGGGACCGCCGCCCTCGTGCGGGGACTCTACCGGCGCGGCGCGAAGTGGATGCCGCCGGCGCGGCCCGAGGGACGGAACCCTGTACGCTTCGATCGCCTCGCGGTGGTCGGAGCGGGCGGGGTCGGCGCCAACGTCGCGCATCTGGCGGCGAATGCCGGCATGGCGGACGAGGTCGTCGTCGTCGACATCGTTCCCGGACTTGCCGAATCGCTCGCGGTGGACCTCGCCCACGCCTCCGGGCTGACCCGTTCGCGAAGCCGGGTGACCGGCGGAACCGGTCTCGGACTCGTCGCCGGCGCGGACGTGGCGGTGGTGACCGCAGGCCGGCCGCGCGCCCCGGGCATGGACCGCGCCGATCTCCTCGAGGCCAACCGTCGCACCGTCCGCTCCGTCGCGGAGTCCATTCGGACCGCATCCCCGGGCGCGGTGGTGCTGGTGGTCTCCAATCCCCTCGACGAGATGACCGTCGAGATGCTGCGGGCGACGGAGTTTCCGCGCGAGCGGGTCCTCGGGATGGCGGGAACCCTCGATTCCGCGCGCTTCCGCGAGGCGCTCGCGCGCACCGCGGGCGTGGAAGTCGACGAGGTGGAGGCGATGGTCCTCGGAAGCCACGGGGCGGAGATGGTGCCGGTCGTCTCGCGCGCCCGGATCCGCGGCGCGCCGCTCGAACGGCACCTCCGCCGGGCGCAGATCGACGCTTGCGTGGAGCGAACGGTCGCCGCCGGCGCGCGGGTGGTGGCGCTTCGCAAGACCGGTTCGGCGACCCTCGCGCCCGCGCACGCGGTCGTCGAGGTGCTCGAACACCTGCGCGGAGCGCGGGCGGGGGCGGTGCCGGTCTCGGTCCGCCTCGACGGGGAGTTCGGCATCGAAGGGGTGGTGCTCGGCGTTCCCTGCCGTCTCGGGCCCCGCGGGCTCATCGAGATCGAGGAGATCCCGCTCGCGCAAGCCGAGCGCTCCGCGCTCTCCCGTGCCGCCGCCGCGATCCGCTCCCGCATCGACGGCGCCGAACGGCCGGTGGGCGCGTCCTGATGACGGTACGGAGCGCATCCGGGGGCGGCCGGTTCGAGGAGCTGGGCTCCTACGTCCGCGCGAAACGGGTCGGACCTCTGGTCTTCGTCGCCGGGACGACCGCAATCGAGCCCTCGGGGCGCCTCCACGCTCCCGGCGACACCTACGCCCAGACGATCTACGCCTTCGCGCGGGTGGAGCGGGCGCTCAACGAGGTCGGCGCGAAGCTCCGCCACGTCACCCGCACCCGGGCCTACCTCACCGACATGCGCGCAGGTGGCGAATACGTGCGCGCCCACGGCGAGATCTTTGCCGGCATACGGCCGGTCACGACCGGCGTCGGGGCGGAGCTGACCACGCCGGGCATGATGGTCGAGGTCGAGGCGGACGCGGTGATCCACGACGCGGATGGCCGCATCGCCTGGTGATTCGCGGTGCGCACGAACGGGGAACCGAACAATCGAAGAAGACGGGGGCGGTCCCGTGTCGCGGCGGCGCGACGCGGGACTTCCGCCCCTCGCGGATGTCGCCGGAGCCGCTCTTCGCGCGGAGCCGGCGGCCATTGCAGCGCGGCGGGCAGGGACCGTCCCCGGCCCGGCGCGCCGGTACTCGGTGCGTGACTCCGCGCGCCGGGTGAACGAGGCGGCCGTACGCCGCTCGAGACACGAGGAGAGAGCCATGCAACTGCGTACCGATCGGGCGCTCGCGCCCCTGTTTGCGGCCCTGGCCATCGGGGTGGCGGCGTCACTTGCGCACGACGCGCGGGCCGTCGGCGATCCCGTCAAGGTCGGGTTCATCGGGTCGTTCGCATCCGACACCGGCCGGAGCACGCTCCGGGGAGCGGAGATCGCCATCGAGGAGCTGAACGCGGCCGGCGGGGTGCTCGGCGGCCGGATGATCGAGCTCGTGTCCGCGGATACCCGCGAGGACGTGACCGAAGGGATCAAGGCCTACGAGTACCTGAACGAGTCGGAGAACGTCGACTTCATCGTCTCCGGATCGATCGACGACGTCTCCCTCGGGTGGTTTCCGCGCATGGCGGAGTACCGGACCCCGACCCTCGACACCTGGACCTCGTACATCGGCCTCATCGACATGGTCGGCGAGGAGTACGAGAAGTACAAGATGTACTTCATGAATATCGCATGCGATTACGCTCTCGGAACCCTCTACGTCGACTTCGGCAAGGACGTCCTCGGGAAGCAGATGGGCTGGAAGTCGACCGTGATCCTTCAGGAGGACACCGCGTTCGGGGGCGGGGTGCAGGAGTTCATCGCCGAGATCATGGAGGCCGAGGCGGGGATCAAGGTGCTCGACACGATCGTCTACGACACCCAGACCGTGGACTTCGCGCCCATCTACAACAAGGCGGTCGCGCTCGAGCCCGACTTCATGTACCTCATCTCCTCGGTCAACAGCCAGGTGCCGTCGTCGCAGTACGTCAAGCTCCAGGTTCCGGTGGCGATGACCGGCATCAACGTCGCCGCGCTCGGCCTCGACTTCTGGAACGACACCGGCGGGGCCGGGGGCGGGATCTCCACCCTGAGTCCGATTCCCGCGGTCGGGATGGAGCTCGACGATTCGTCCAAGGTCTTCGCGGAGAAGTACCGGGCGAAGTACGGCGACGAGCGTCCCGTCTTCCCCCACTTCAACGGGTTCAATGCCTATCATGGGGTCAAGAACGCGTTCGCGGCGGCGGAGCGGGCGGGTGGCTTCGCGCCCCTCGACGACTGGGTGCGGGAGATGGAGAACACCGACGTCAAGCTCTACAAGGACGGCGAGTTCTGGCACCGCTACGCATACTTCAAGCCGGGCGAGATCGAGCCGCGCACGGGCCGCGAGTTCGTCCACAACATCAAGTTCGATCTCACCCCGCCGTATGACGACGGCGCCCCGTCCATGGTGGTGATCCAGTGGTACACGGACGGCACCGCGAAGGTCGTCTATCCGCCGAAGTACGCGAGCGGCGAGTTCTCGATTCCGCCCTGGCTCCAGTAGCGGACCGCAGGCCGCAACGCCGGGGAGCCGGAGCCGGCTCCCCGGCCGTCCGGAGACGGGGCGCAGATCCGCCGGGCGGCGGCGTTCGCTCCGATTCCGGTCTTCGGGCCCGGCTTCGGCCATCGCGGCACGGACGGACGGGAGGGCCGTGACCAACATCCTCATCCAGGGTCTGGCCCTCAGCGGACTCTATGCGCTGGTCGCGGTCGGCTTCACGATGATCTTCAGCGTGGGGCGGGTGCTCAACCTGGCCCACGGCGTCTTCCTGATGCTCGGCGGCTACGCCTATTACACCGCCGTCCAGGTCTTCGGCATCTCCAAGGGGGCGGGAATCGCGATCGCGGTGCTCGCGGGGGCCGCCTTCGGCATCCTCACCTACACGGTTCTCGTCCGCCGGCTCGAGCACAACCCGATCGCGGTCGAGATCTCGACCCTGATCCTCGCCGTGGTCATGCAGGCCCTCATCGTCGTCGTCTACACCTCGGCGCCGAAGAGCATGTGGCCGATCGTGCCCGGGGTCTTCCGTCACGAAGGGGTGTTCGTCTCCCACAACATCCTCGCCGCGATGGTGCTGAGCTGGATCGTCCTCGGCGGGCTCGTCGTGTTCGTGCGCCGGACCCGCCTCGGGCGGGCCCTGCGCGCCGTGTCGATGGACCGCAAGGGGGCGGTCATCTCCGGGATCGACCCCCACCGGATGAGCCTCGCGACGTGGGCCATCTCGGGCGGGCTCGCCGCGCTCGCCGGGGTCTTCTTCGCGACCTACACCCAGCTCACCCCGGGGATGTGGGTCGCACCGCTCATCATCGCGGTGGCGGTGGTGGTCGTCGGAGGCATCGGAAGCATCGTCGGGAGCCTCGTCGTCGCCCACCTCATCGGTTTCATGGAGACGGTGACGACGACTCTGGTCGCGGCGGAGCTCCGGGGCGTGTTCACGATGGTCCTCGTCATCGTCGTCCTCGTCATTGTCCCGAAGGGCCTGTTCGGGCGCGAGGAGCTGTAGGGTGCCGCTGGCGAGGCCGCTCCTGGGATGGCTCGCGTTCGCGGTCGTGATGTGCCTCGTGCCGGTGTTCGTCTCGACGGGCACCGTCCGCATCCTCGTCTTCGCGAACTTCCTCGCGATCTTCGCGATGAGCTGGGACGTCATCTCCGGGCGCACGGGCTACATCAGCTTCGGCCACCCTTTCCTCATCGGCATCGCGGGGTACACCACCGCCATGCTCACCTATCACCTCGATACGCCGCTGTGGCTCAGCATCCCGGCCGGGGTGTTCGCGACCCTGGTCGGGGGGACCCTGTTCCTTCTTCCCGCTCTGCGGATCCGCGGCACCTACTTCGCCCTCGTGACCCTGGCGTTCATGGAGCTCATGTACCAGTTGACCCAGGTCATCGCCCCGAAGGTCACCGGGGGCACCCGGGGACTGTCGGGCATCCCGACCATCGTCTCCGGGGCGATTCCGAACTACTACCTGACCTTCGGTCTCGTGTTCGCAATCGGACTCGGGCTGTGGTTCGTCCTTCGCACCCGGATCGGAGCCGCCCTCGCCGCGCTCCGGATGGACGAGGGGGCGGTCGCCGCCTCCGGGCTCAGCACGATCCGCCTCAAGCTCTTCGCCTTCATGACGAGCGCGGCGGTGGCCGGCATCGGGGGCGCCTTCTACGTCCACTACCTCGGATCCATCGCCCCCCGCGGGCTCTTCGACATCAACTTCCTGTTCACGATTCTGGTCGCCGCGCTCCTCGGCGGCTCGTCGACCGTTGCGGGGCCGATCCTGGGGGCCTATTTCCTGACCTTCCTCCTCGAGTACCTGCGGCCGTACCTCCCCGGTCCCGAACGGTACGTCATCTACGGGATGATCGCGCTCGTCGTGTACGTGCTCGAGCCGCGCGGGCTTCACGCCATCCTTCGCACCGGCGCGAGGCGGCTCGCGCCGCTGCTTGCAAGGCGACGGATCGCGCCGTGACTCGGCTCTTCGAGCGTCGCGAAGTGACCGAACGCCATCCCGGATGGGCCGTGCCGTGAATACGCTTCTCGAGCTTCGCGAGGTGACGAAGCGCTTCGGCGGACTGGTTGCGTTGGACGGTCTAAGCGTACATGTCGACTCCGGCGAGTTCCTTGGCCTGATCGGACCGAACGGGGCTGGCAAGACCACGGCGTTCGGCGTCCTGACCGGTGAGCAGCGGCCCGACTCGGGGCGGGGGTACTTTCACGGCGACGACGTGACGAGGATGCCGACCCACCGGCGGGTGGCTCGGGGCATCGCCCGCACCTACCAGATCCCTCGCCCGTTCGGCGAGATGACGGTGCTCGACAACGTCCGGGTCGCCATGATGCCGGACAGCGTGCGGCGGCTCATCGCCGAGCGTCCGCCGGAGGGCGTCGACCGGGAACTTCTGCGGAGTGTCGGATTCGGGGAGCGGGAGGCCGCGATGTATCCGGACCAGCTATCGATGGGGGAGCTGCGCAAGCTCGAGCTCGCCCGCACGCTCGCCACCGAGCCCGAGGTGCTGCTGCTCGACGAGGTGTTCGCGGGCCTCACCCGGGGGGAGATAGCCCAGCTCTCGGCGCTCCTGGTCGCGGAACGCCGGAGCGGCATGACCGCCATCATCGTGAGCCACGATCTTCGCTCCCTCGCACCGCTCGTGGACCGGGTCGTGGTGATGTCGTTCGGCGCGGTGATCGCCGAAGGCGCGTTCGAAGAGGTGCTGGACAACCCGCTTGTCCGGGAAGCCTACCTCGGGCAGGCTTGAGCGAAGGGGCGAGGCGAGGCGGCGTTCGTCGGATGGCATTCCTCGAGATCCGCAACCTCGACGCGTTCTACGGCCGTGCGCGGTCGCTTCACGGGGTCACCCTCGACGTGGAGGCGGGGCGGATCGCGGCGATCATCGGCCCGAACGGGGCCGGCAAGTCCACCCTGCTCGACTCGATCCTCGGGCTCGTCCGCACGACCGGCGAGATTCGTCTCGACGGGGTCTCGCTCACCGGACGGAGCGCGACCGAGATCGTGCGCCTCGGCGTCGGCTACGCGCCCGAGCGGGGACATCTCTTCCCGTTCATGGGGGTCCGGGACAATCTCCTCGTCGGCGCGCATACCGCTCCTCGCGATGCCGAGCGGAACCTGCGGAGGGTCTTCGATCTCTTCCCGGTGCTCGAGGAGCGCCAGAACCAGGAAACCGGGACGCAGAGCGGCGGCGAGCGCCAGATGGTCTCCCTCGGCCGGGCGCTCATGTCGAGCCCGCGTCTGCTCGTCGTCGACGAGCCGACCATCGGGCTCGCCCCCCGGGTCTGCCACGACATCGCGGCCGCGCTTCGCCGGATGAACGAGGAGCTCGGCATCACGATCCTCATCACCGAGCAGAACGTCAACTTCGCCACCCACCTCGCCCGCGACGTCCTCGTCCTGGAGACCGGCGAGATTCGCCTGCGCGGCACGGCGGACGAGCTCATGAACAACCCTCACGTCCGCGAGGCGTACTTCGGGCACTGAGGGGCGGGGAGCGGGGCCGGGTACGTGGGTTCCGGCGCCCGCGCCGTGCTTTCGGGTGCGGCGGGATACCGGACGGGAGGAGAACCATGTCCGACGACTACTATGACCTTGGAACGTACAGCCGGCCGATTGCCACGGGTTCGGAGGAGGCGCAAGCCTGGTTCGATCGCGGGCTCGCCTGGACTTACGGCTACCACCACGAAGAGGCGATCGCGTGCTACCGCCGGGCGCTCGATGCGGACCCGGAGTGCGCGATGGCGTGGTGGGGTGTCGCATACGCGGCCGGGCCCAACTACAACAAGCCGTGGGAGGCGTTCGACGAGGAGGACGCGGCGCGCTCCCTCGCGACGGCGCACGAGGCGGTGGTCCGGGCAACGGAGTGCGCCCGGAACGCGACGGATGTGGAACGCGCGCTCATCGGGGCCCTCGAATACCGCTACCCCTCGCGCACCGCGGAGCCCGACATGGGCCCCTGGAACGACGAGTACGCGCAAGCGATGCGAGAGGTATACGCGGAGCACGGGGACGATGCGGACGTCGCGACTCTGTTCGCGGAGGCGATCATGAACCGCACCCCGTGGGCGCTCTGGGACCTGAAGACCGGGGCGGTCGCGGAAGGGGCGGACACCACGGAGGCGATCGAAGTCCTCGAAGGGGCCATGCAGGAGCGCGACGCACGCGGCGACGAGCCGCATCCCGGGCTCCTCCACATGTACCTCCACTTGATGGAGATGTCGCCCCACCCGGAACGGGCCCTCGCGGCCGGCGACCGGCTGCGGGGGCTCGTGCCGGACGCCGGTCACCTCCAGCACATGCCCACCCATATCGATGTGCTCTGCGGCGACTATCGCGCGGTGGTGGAGTCGAACCAGGCCGCCGTCGAGGCGGACCGCAAGTACCTGGCGAGGGAGGGCGCGGGGAACTTCTACTCTCTCTACCGCTGTCACGACTACCACTTCAAGATCTACGGGGCGATGTTCCTCGGGCAGTACCGTCCGGCCCTCGCCGCGGCCGAGGAGATGATCGAGACCCTCCCCGAAGACCTCCTCACCGTGTCCTCGCCGCCCATGGCGGACTGGCTGGAGGGCTTCGTTCCGATGAAGCAGCACGTGCTCGTCCGCTTCGGGAGGTGGGAGGAGATCGTTGCACAGGAGCTTCCCCGAGACCGCGAGCTCTTCTCCGTCACCACCGCGATGATGCGCTACGCGAAGGCGGTGGCCCACGCGGTGCTGGGTGACGTCGACGCGGCGGACCGGGAGGCCGCGGCCTTCGACGAGGCGCTCGCCCGGGTCCCGGAGAGCCGCTATGTCTTCAACAACCGGTGCATCGACATCCTCGCGGTCGCGCAGGCGATGATGCGGGGCGAGATCGAGTACCGGCGCGGTCGCTTCGACGCCGCGTTCGATCGCATGAGGACGGCCGTGGAGCTCGACGACAACCTGCCCTACGACGAGCCCTGGGGATGGATGCAGCCGGCGCGCCACGCCCTCGCCGCCCTCCTCCTCGAGCAGGACCGGGTCGAGGAGGCGGAGGCGGTGTACCGGGCAGACCTCGGCTACGACGACACCCTGAGCCGCGCCTGCCAGCACCCGGACAACGTGTGGAGCCTGCACGGGTACCACGAGTGCCTCGAGCGCCTCGGACGCGACGCGGAGGCGATCATCGTCAAGCAGCGTCTCGACCTCGCCCTCGCCCGCTCCGACGTGCCCATCACCGCCTCGTGCTTCTGCCGCCTCTCGACCCGCTAGCCGGCAGTCGCGAGTCCGCGGGACGGAATGGGTGCGGCGGGCCGTGCGCGTCCCGTCGCGTCGGGCGATCGCTCACGATTCCTCGGCCGAGAACGGATTGAAGTCCGCCTCGATCTTCGACAGCAGGAAGAAGACCTCCTCCACTGCGTTCGTAATCAGCAGGACGTTGATCATCTCGACTTTCCTCAGCGGCGAATCGAGGTCCAGGTAGTGGACGCGAATCTTGCGCATCAGCTCGCTACGGTCTCCGGTCAGTCGGCTCGCAAGGTGCCAGGACATGCCGTCGTTGGCATCCATCGCGTCCACCAGCGACAGGAACACGCTGTCGACGCCTTCGAGTATGCTCGTCCGAAACTCGTCGAGAGACGATCGGTCGGCAAGCTCGAGGAGGGCTTCGCACTTCGCGGCCAACGCGTCCTCCAGCCAGGAAAGCAGTTTCTGCCGATTGACGAGCGCGTTTCGATTCTCGACCCCTTGCATCGGGTGCAGCGTCTGGAGGTCGGAGAGGAATTCGTCGATCTCGGATAGCACGGTTCGGGACGCGCCTCGAAGCGGTTCCACCCCTTTCCGCCGCCTGACCAGATCGAAGTACTGCGACAGCATCCTGAAAACGCGTCGCTGCTCCAGGTCGACCAGCACCAGTGACGTTTCGACGTCCACCGAGGCGTGGTCGTGAATGAACTGGGTACGCGACAACTCGTCGATTTCGGAGGTTGGCCACAACCTCTCGAGAACCCGGGCCGAAATCCCCAGCCCGGCAAGCATGAGGGGAAGGAGAAAGACGGCAAGCGTGAAGTACACGAGGGCCAATTGCTGGTCCAGGTCGAGGTCGAACGCAAGGATCCATGCCTTGATCGAGGGGACGCCGAGATAGATTTCGCAATAGAGCAACGGCACCGCCACGGCACAGATCAGCAGGTTGTAGATCACCATGTACATGACGGCCTGGCGGGAGCGCCCCGTCAGCTTGGCGGACAGCACGTAGAGGATCGCGCTCGAACCGATGAAGCTCCCGTAGATGGTGATGATTGCCTGGTCGATGGTGATGACCCCGACCGCTGCGAGGCTGATGCCGAAGATGGAGACCGCGCCCGAGGACTGCACGATGAACGTCAACAACGCCGCGACGAGAAAGGCGAAGATCAGGGAGTCCCCGCTCCCCTCCACCATGTCCCGGAACCATGGCTGCTCCGCGAGCGGCGCCGCGGCTTCCTTGAGGAGAACCAGGCCGAGAATGATCATGGCCCCGCCGAAGCAGGAACCCGCGACGGGCCGGTATTTCGACAGTCTTTCGCTGACCAGCACCGCGCCGGCAATCCCGAGCGCATAGAGCGACGCCAACTTGATATCGAAGGTGACGAGCATGACCAGGGTCGTCACCCCGATGCCTCCGCCGAGAATCATGGCCAGCGCGCCCTCCGTCGAGACCAGCCTCGAGCGCAGGATGCTCACGACAATGAACGTCAGGGCGGACATGCTCTGGGTGACGCCGCCGGCGAGCGTCCCCCAGAGCAGCGCCGAGTACCGGTTTGCGGTCCAGCGTTGCGCAATCTTTCGCAGCCGCCGGCTCGCCAGCTTCTTGAGGTTTTCCGTCAGCAGCCACATTCCGACGAAGAAAAGCCCAAGTCCGCCGGCGACTCCTCCAAGCAGCTCCGTCATTGGACTCTCATTGGCCGGGACTCTCGTGCCGTCGATGCGGTCGAGGCCGCGGTCGTCGGCCTGGTTCGGTGCGGTCCGGAGCCGCGCCTCGGCGGGTATCGAGCGGTGACACCGCCACCTCGGGGCGGGTCACCGCCACGGACGGCCGGTTCCGCCCCCGCGGTCGAAGTCGCACGGAAGCCCGATGCCGCGAGCACGTTCAAGCGGGATTGCGCCTCCGGGCAGTGCCGGGTGCCGACTCGCCCGAATTCCGGGAACGCCGGCCGCGGATCAGGCGTGGCGCTGGTCGACGGCCGCGCGGCGGGCGCCGGGCGGGGGCGGGGGCTCGGGCGGGCCGGCGAAGCACTGGGCGTTCGCCATCCACTCCGCCGCTACCGGCCCGGTCACGCAAAGGTCCGTGTCGGCGACGTTCCGGGTCTGGGCGACGACCTGGGCGAAGGCGACGGCCGGACCCACGATGCGGTTCTCGCCGTCATCCTCGCCGAACTCCCAGATTGCGCCGGACGGTGCGGTGAGCTCGAGGTGGGGCATCGGCCCCGGTGCGTCGCGCTCGCGCACCGCCCAGGTCCAGCCGTACGTGTTGATGCCGAGGAACACCACGTTGCGGATCCGGTCGTGCTCCTCGCGCTCGAGGCCGAAGAGGTCGAAGATTGCCTGCCCGTGGGACCAGGTCTCCATGAGCCGGGCGGTGATCGAAGAGCGTGCGGACATGTCCGGGCCGACCCAGGGGACCCGCTTCCGGGGGTCGACCGTCGCCCAGCGATCCGCCATCTCCCGGTAGAACCCGCGCCAGTCGTCGAGCAGCGCCGGTCCGCTCAAGTCCCCGACCATGCTCGCCTCGGCCGCGCCGCGCCCGACCGCGGCCGCCTTCTCGCGGAACCGGCGCCGGAGCGCCTGGAATTCGTCCGGGTCCGAGAGGGCGAGGTCCGCCCCCCGGTTCCAGAAGTGGAGATGACGGACGACGTCGTTCGCCGTCCAGTCCTTGAAGAGGGTAGGGCGCATCCAGTCCGCGTTCGACCGCCCATCGAGGACCGCCGCGAGGGCGTCGCTCTCGTCCCGGAAGTCGTGTGCCTGTTCCATCGTCATTGCTTTCTCCATCCGCATCGCGGACCCGCTTCCGCACCCCTTCGAAGGGAGGATTCACGAGGTCGAATCAGCGCATCGCCCCGAACGTGAGACCGCGCAGCAGGTTGCGCTGGAAGAGCCACAGCAGCACCACCGGAGGGAGCGTGGCGAGGGTCGCCGCGGCGGTGATGTACCCCCAGAGGATCTGCTTTTCGGTGATGAACTTGGATATGCCGACGGGCAGGGTCACCGCGACCCGACGGGTGAAGATGTTGGCCAGCAGGAACTCGTTCCACGCCAGGATGAAGCAGAAGACGGCGGTCGCGACCAGTCCCGGCTTGATGAGCGGCACGATCATCCGCCGCACGACGGCGAGGTTCCCGCAGCCGTCGAGCATGGCGCTCTCGTCGATCTCGCGCGGAATCTCGTCGATGAACGACTTCAGCATCCACACCGCGAACGGCATGTTCAAGATGATGTAGAGCACCGGCAGGATGACGTAGGTGTCGATGAGCCGGAACTTCGCCGCGAGCACGAAGAGCGGGATCGCCCCGACGATGGGCGGGATCATGCGGATGCTGAGAAACCAGAACAGCAGGTCCTTTCCCCCCGTCCCGTAGCGCGACATGCTGAAGGCCGCCGGGAGCGCGAGGGCCAGCGTGATCAGCGCGTTGGCGCTCGCGGCGATGAGCGAGTTCACCGTCTGGCGAAGGAACTCGGTGTCCAGCAGCACCTTGGCGTAGTTTCCGAGGGTCGGGTCGAACAGCCACTTGGGCGGCATCGCGAACGCGTCCACCTGGGTCTTCAGCGAGGTCGCGATGATCCAGTAGAACGGAAACATGAAGAACAGCAGGAACGCGGTGAGGACCGCGAGCCGCACCGCAAGTCCGAGGGGGGTGAGGCGGCCGTGGGTCATGCGGGCGTCTGCCGCGACATGATGCGGATGAGGGCGAGCGCGAGCACCGTGGCGACCGCGATCATGATGACCGAGAGCGCCGCCGCGTAGCCGAGCAGGTTCTCGAAGAACCCCTTGCGCCAGATGTTGTAGGCGAGGACGTTCGTGGCGCTGCCGGGGCCTCCCCGGGTCAGGACGTAGACGATGTCGAACAGCTTGAACGCGTCGAGGACCCGGAACAGCAGGGCAACGGTGAAGATTGGCGCGAGCAGGGGGAAGGTCACGTAGCGGAAGGTCTGGATGGCGGTCGCGCCGTCGATGACGGCCGCCTCGTGGGGTTCGCGGGGAAGCGACATGAGCCCCGCGTGGAGGATGAGGAAGGTGAACGGCGTCCACTGCCACACGTCGACCAGTACGAGGGACAGCAGGGCGTTGGTCTGGTCCCCGAGCCAGTTGACCCCCTCGAAGCCGATGCTCCGGAGCAAATGGTTCACGATCCCGAGGTCGTAGCCGAGCATGAACTTCCAGATGAGCCCGACCACCACCGGGGAGACGAACACCGGAATCATGAACGGAAGCCGGAACCACCCGAACGCGCGGTGACGCGCGTCCAGCAGGAGCGCGAGGGTGAGCCCGAGCGCGAGCTGCAGACCGACGCTGAGCGCCATGTAGAGCGAGGTGACGCCGACCGAGTTCCAGAACTCGCCGTCACCGAAGATGTACGCGTAGGTGTCGACGCCGACGAAGATGCGGGGAAGGGTGGGGAGGATCGGCCACTTGTGGAGGCTGATCCAGACCATGTATGCGAAGGGGTAGATGGTCAGCAGGAACAGCACCAGGAACGCCGGTGCCACCAGCAGGAACGGATACGGCCGGCGCCGTATCCGTTCCCACGCCGAGGCGCCGCCTGCCCCGGTGGCGAGCCCGGATGTCTCGACCAACTCGCGTCGCTCTCGGCGCAAAGCCGGTGAGATGATTCCGGGCCCGCCCCCTCCGGGGTCCTAGGGTCGTGCGGCGGTCTTCGCCGGGGTGTACCCGGCGCGCTCGGCCTGGTCGAAGGTCTGGCGAGCGGTGTTGACGAGCCCTTCCATCGCGTCCTCGCCGAGGAGGATCTTGTTGAGACCGACCCCGATCGTGCGCTGGAGCTCCGCCCAGGAACGGTCCATGCCGCGGGCTGCGTAGCCCTTCAGCACGTCCATGAGCAGCGGGTAGTAGGGGAACGCTTCCACCACCTTCGGGTCGTTGGCGACCGAGAAGCGGGCGACCGAGCCGCCCGCGAGGGCGAGGTCGACGCCGCGCTCGCGTCCCGCGATCCACTCGAGGAGCTGGAAGGCCGCTTCCTTGTTCGCCGATTGCGAGGAGACGCCCATCTGCCAGCCGCCGAGACCGCTGAACCGGCCGGCGGGACCGCCCGGGGTGCCGTCGAACGCCACGGACTCGTGGATCTGCGAAGAGCCGGAATCCAGCAGGACCGGCAGGTACGCGTTCCAGTTGAGGGCGTAGGCGGCGAGGCCCTGCGCCATGTGCGCGTTCACCCGGTCGTAGTCCATGTCGAGGACGTCGGCCGGCATGTACTCGGTGAGCTCCTGCAGGATCGCGATGGCTTCCTGGCCGGGGCCGTTCTGGAACTCGGGATAGAGGTTGCCGTCATACCACGGGATCGGGATGGCGCCGCCGTAGGCCGCGATCATCGGCAGGAAGGTCGCCACCATCGGATCGTCGACCGCGAGCGGGAACACGACCGGCTGCATGTCCGGGAACTTCTCCTTGAGGACCTTGGCGTTGTCGAGGAGCTCGGCCCAGGTCTCCGGGGGCTTGGCGCGGCCGTCGGCGTCCACGATGCCGGCCTGCTCGTAGAGGTCGGTGCGGTACTGGGCGAGGTACACGTCGAACTTGTAGGGAACGGACCACAGTCCGTCCGGGTTCGGAGAGGCGCTGCCCCGGTACCGGCCGTAGACCTCCAGCACCGCTTCGGGAATGTCCTCCATGTCGAAGCGGGGATCGGCGAGGTCCGCCATGGCGAACCAGCCGTTCAGGTCCTCGACGAGACCGCCTTCCACGTAGTGCCCGGTCCAGATGTACGGCCAGGTCAGGATGTCGTAGGTGCCGCCGCCCGCCGCCGCGTCGGCGAGGTGCTTGGAGAGGAGGTCGGTCCACGACTCGTCGATGACCTCGACCTCCGCGCCGGTGAGCTCGGCGAACTTCGCGGAGACCGCCTTCACCGCATCGGTCGTCGGGCCGGTGTGGGACGAGAGGGTGAGCTTGACCCCGTCCCATCGTTTCAGCCAGTCGGACCCCTCGACGAGGTCGCCGGCGCTCGAAGCGATCGGCGCGGCCGCTACCGCGAGGCCGGCCGCGGCTCCGAGGAGCCTGGTTCTCAACGTATTGGATGGCATGCGACAGGGCATGTCGTGTTCTCCTTCGGTTGGTGGGCGTAGTTGAGGGTGGATCGATCCTGCTCGGCGAGCGCCTTTCGGAGTCAGTCCGCAACCGTTCTGGCTGCGGTGCGCGCGGACGCGCGCTCTTCGCTCACGTCGTCGTCGACGGTCATGAACACCTGGTCCGGGGAGCTCGCGCGGTGGCCGTAGGCCAGAACCGTATCGTCGGGAACGGTCTCGAGCGGCGTGTAGGCCGGGTGCTGGCTCGGCTTGAAGGGGTCGTTGACCCGCGCGTTGTAGCAGCAGATAAGCGTCCAGCGGGGGTCGGCGGACCGGTTCTGGCCGGAGCAATGTAACAGGTTGCAGTGGAAGAAGGCCCCGTCCCCCGGGCGCATCTCCATCGTCACGCGCTCGTGACGTTCCCTGGCGACGGCCACCCGCTCGGGGTCCGCGCCGAGCTGGCCCCCGATCACCTGATGCTCGATGCGTCCGATCCGGTGCGAGCCTTTGAGTACCTGGAGGCAGCCGTTCTCGCCGGTCGCGGGATCGAGCGCGATGAAAACGCTTGCGAGCAGGGGATAGAGGCAGCCGTTCTGGTACCAGTAGCCGTAGTCCTGGTGCCAGAGCCAGGCGCCTCCGACCTCCGGCTCCTTCAGCATGAGCTTGGAATGGTAGTGGTAGACCTCCCCGCCGAGAAGGCGGCTCATCGACCCGACGACGCGCTCGGAGCGGGCGACCATCCCGTAGATGTCGTCTCCGGGCTCGTTCCAGAGGGTGATCTTGCTGAGTCCGCCGTCATCGTCGGGCCACCCCATCGCGTGGGCGGCCAGCCGGCGGTCCTCCTTCGCGGTCGCGAGCACCAGCCCGGCCTCCTCTTCGTCGAAGAGACCGCGCACGACGACATAGCCGTCGCGCTCGAACGCCTCGACCGCCGCGTCGTCGAGCACGCGTGAACGCACGGGTTCCATCTTCGTCAATTCCGAGCCCCTCCGGGCCTGTACCGGTCGCAAAAATGCTAGCACGCGAACGTTGCGGTCCCGTCGCGACCGAGATCCGGAGAACGATGCCGACCGGCCGCCGCATGGAGCGCCGGGCAGTCAATACGGGGAGTCGAGGCGGTCGGACCCGGAACGCTGCGTCCAATCGAATGCCGGGGGTGATCCGCCCGCCCGGCCGTGCGCGCCGCCTGCGGGGCTCGACAGGAGCGGGGCGGCCCTTCAACATGCCGCGCCGAACGGGCGCAAGGAGTGACATGCATGCGGGTCGGTCTCGTCGCGAACCCCTTTTCCGCGAGGGACATCCGGAGGGTCATCGCCAACGCGGCGAGCCTCCAGATCACGGACCGGGCGAACATCGTCCTCCGGGTGCTCGCCTGCCTCGGCGCCTGCGGCGTGTCGGAGGTGCTCGCGATGCCCGAGCGAGGCGGCATCCGCGCCCACGTCGAACGTGGCATCGAGCGCGCCCGGAACACCGGCGACGAACGGTTCGCCCCGGTCCGGCACCTCGACTTTCCGGTGACCGGGACGGTGGAGGATACCCGCCGGGCGGTCCGCGCTATGGTGGCCGAGGGCGTGTCGGCGATCGTGGTGCTGGGCGGCGACGGCACCCACCGGGCGGTGGCGATGGACTGCGGCCGAATCCCCATCGCCTGCGTCTCGACCGGCACGAACAACGCCTTTCCCGATCACCGCGAGCCGACCGTGACCGGGCTCGCCACCGGTCTTGCGGTGACGGGGCAGGTACCCCCCGAGGTCGCCTACGCCGCAAACAAGCGCCTGCTCGTCTCCATCAACGAGACGGAGCATCACCCGGCCCTCGTCGACGTCGCGCTCGTCGCGGAGCGGGTGGTCGGCGCCCGCGCCCTGTGGCGGCCGGAGTCGCTGCGCGAGCTCTACGTGACGTTCGCGGATCCGAGCGTGATCGGACTTTCCGCAATCGCGGGGTTCCTGGACCCGGTCGGGCGGCGCGAGCCCGAGGGCGTGATGGTCGACATCGCCCCGCTCCCCGCGGATGCATCCCGGCCGGACACGAGTCCGGCCGTGCGCATCGACGTCCCCATCGCGCCCGGATGGCTCCGCACCATCGGGGTGCGGAGCTGGAGCCGGCTGGCCCCCGGCGCATCTCGCGTCCCCCGCCTTCGCGCCGGGATGATCGCCCTCGACGGTGAGCGCGAGGTCGGATTCGGCGAAGACGACGACGTGCGCATCGTGCTCGAGCCGGACGCGGTGCGGACGGTGGACGTGGAGGCGTGCATGGACTACGCGGCCCGGAACGGGCTCTTTCGCCGGGACGAGCGTCGCGCCCTCGGCGCCGGGCGACCGGCCGGCGAATGAAGCGCGGCAGGGGGAAGCGCGGGCAGGTCCGGACCGGAATTGCGCAGTCTCTCGATGGGGACGCACTTGACGCGCGCCGCGAACCCCGGACAATCGGCGCATCGTCGCCAACGGCCGGCGGACGGCGGCAGACGCGTCCGCGAACGGCATTCTTCGGAGGAATCGTCAATGACCGACCAACCGTTCTCGATCGACCGTGACACGCTGCTCGACGCGTACCGGACGATGAAGACCATCCGCGAGTTCGAGGAGCGGCTGCACGTCGATGTGGCCCGCGGCGACATCCCGGGGTTCGTTCACCTCTACGCCGGGGAGGAGGCGGCCGCGACGGCCATCATGCTCCACCTTGGAGAGAGTGACCGCATCGCCTCGACCCACCGGGGGCACGGCCACTGCATCGCCAAGGGCGTGGACGTGAAGGAGATGATGGGCGAGATCCGGGGCAAGGCCTCCGGCGCCTGCAAGGGCAAGGGCGGCTCGATGCACATCGCGGATCTCAGCAAGGGGATGATGGGCGCGAACGGAATCCTCGGGGCGGGTGCGCCGCTCGCCTGCGGTGCCGCCCTCGCGGCCAAGCGGCGGGGGGACGGCGGGGTCGCGATCAGCTTCGTCGGAGACGGCGCCTCCAACCAGGGCATGTTCCTCGAGAGCCTGAACCTCGCCGCGGTCTGGAACCTGCCCGTCATCTTCGTGGTCGAGAACAACGGCTACGCCGAGTCCACCGCGATGGAGTGGGCGGTCGCCTGCGACAGCTACGTCGACCGGGCCTCGGGATTCGGGATGCCGGGGGTCACCGTGGACGGCACCGACTTCTTCGCCGTGTACGAGGCGGCGGGGGAGGTGATCCGCCGGGCGCGCGAGGGCGGCGGGCCTTCCCTCCTCGAGTGCAAGATGTACCGGTTCTACGGCCACTTCGAGGGTGACGCCCAGACCTACCGGGCGGAGGGCGAAGTCGAGAACCTGCGCGAGAACCACGACTGCATCAAGATCTTCCGGGCCGCGGTGACCGGCGCGGGGGCCGTCGATCCCGCGGATCTGAACGCAATCGACGCCGAAGCGCTCGCCCTCATCAACGAGGCGGTCGCGCACGCGGCGGCGGCACCCATGCCCGGTCCCGAGGACCTCGAGACGGACGTCTACATCTCGTACGCGTAGCGGCGAAGCGCCCGCAACCCGATTTCCCGATTCGAACCAGCGACGGCCCCTCCGCGGGCCGGACAGGAGACACAGACATGGCGCGCAATCTCAGCATGAACGAAGCGGTCAACGAGGCTCTCGATCAGGAAATGGCCCGCGACCCCGCGGTCATCGTCATGGGAGAGGACATCTCGGGCGGGACCGGCGCCCCCGGCGAGGACGACGCGTGGGGCGGCCCCCTCGGCGTCACCAAGGGGCTCTCCGTCAAGCACGGTGACCGGGTCATGGACACGCCCCTGTCCGAGTCGGCCTTCATCGGGGCGGCAATCGGCGCGGCGTGCAGCGGGCTGCGGCCGGTCGCCGAGCTCATGTTCGTCGATTTCATGGGGGTCTGCTTCGACGAGATCTTCAACCAGGCGGCAAAGTTCCGGTACATGTTCGGGGGCAAGGCGGAGACCCCGGTGGTCATTCGCTGCATGGCCGGGGCGGGGTTCCGGGCCGCCGCGCAGCACTCCCAGATGCTCACCCCGATCTTCACCCACATCCCGGGTCTCAAGGTGGTGTTCCCGTCGAACGCCTACGACGCGAAGGGCCTGCTCATCCAGTCCATCCGGGACAACGACCCCGTCATCTTCTTCGAGCACAAGAACCTCTACGACACGAAGACCGACGTGCCGGAGGGCCTCTACACGATCCCGTTCGCGGAGGCGAACGTGGTCCGCGAGGGCGGCGACGCCACCATCGTGACCTACGGCCAGACCGTGCAGCGCTCGCTCGACGCCGCCTCGACCCTCGCGAAGGAAGGCATCGAGTGCGACGTCATCGACCTTCGCACCCTCTCCCCGATCGACATGGACACGGTCCTCGAGAGCGTCGAGGAGACCGGGCGGCTCGTCTGCGTGGACGAGGCGAACCCGCGCTGCTCGATCGCGGCGGACGTCTCGGCGACGGTCACTCAGGAGATCTTCGGCTCGCTCAAGGCCGGAGTGCGGATGGTGACCGCGCCGCATACCCCGGTGCCGTTCTCGCCCGCCCTCGAGGACATCTACATTCCGGGCGCGGACCGGATCGCGTCGGCGGTCCGCCAGACCGTCGCCAACTGAGGACGATTCGATGCCCGGAACGATCACGCCCATCGTGATGCCGAAGTGGGGCCTCTCCATGAAGGAGGGGACCGTGACCCGTTGGATCGTCCAGGAAGGCGACGAGATCGCGGTCGGAAACGAGATCGTGGAGATCGAGACCGAGAAGATCGCGAGCGCCCTCGAGGCCACCGATTCGGGTCTGCTCCGGCGGCTGGTCGCCGAGGAGGGCGACCTGCTGCCGGTGAAGGCATTGCTCGGAGTCCTCGTCGAGGGTGAGGTGAGCGACGACGAGATCGACGCTTTCGTCGAAGGGTTCGTGGTACCCGAGGACGACGACGAGGACGACGAGGAGGAGCTAGGACCCGCGTATCTGTACGCCGAGACGGCGGCGGGCCGTCTCCGTTACACGTCGCAGGGCGAGGGCGCCGAAACGGTCCTCCTCGTCCACGGGTTCGGCGGCGATCTCGACAACTGGCTCTTCAACATCGATGCCCTCGCCGCGGAATCGACGGTGGTCGCCCTCGACCTCCCGGGCCACGG
The DNA here is from genome assembly GCA_026712715.1 of Immundisolibacterales bacterium. Lineage (GTDB taxonomy): Bacteria > Pseudomonadota > Gammaproteobacteria > HK1 > HK1 > JAJDXW01. Next base: position 41,032 of record JAPOPW010000024.1, read on the forward strand.
CCCGAGTCCGACCCCGATCCCCGACCCCTCCGTTCCGGGCCTCGCGAACGCGGTGCTCGAGTTCATGGACGCGGCCGACGTTGGCGCGGCCCATCTCGTCGGCCACTCTCTCGGGGGCGCAATCGCGCTCGCGCTCGCCGCGTCCGCCCCCGGCCGGGTCCGTTCCGTCACCCTCGTGTGCCCGGCGGGTCTCGGGCCGGACATCAACCGCGACTACATCGACGGCTTCGTCTCCTCGGCCTCGCGCCGTCAGTTGAAGCCCGTGCTCGAGAACCTCTTCGCGGACGCAGGGCTCGTCAACCGTTCGCTCGTCGACGGGGTGCTGCGCTACAAGCGCCTTGATGGGGTGACCGAGTCGCTCACCGCGCTCGCGGACGGGGTGTTTCCGGGCGGCGCGCAGAGCTGGGTCGAGCCGGGGCTCATTGCAGGGCTCGAGGCCCCGGCCCTCGTGATCTTCGGCGCGGAGGACCGCATCGTCCCGGCATCGCACGCCGACGCCGCGTCCGGCGCGACGGTCGAGATCGTCGACGGCGCGGGCCACATGGTTCAGATGGAGGCGGCCCCCCGGGTCAACTCCCTCATTTCCGCCCACATCGCCCGCGCCGCGGGCTGACGCCGAACCGGACGTAACGGACGTTTCGAGGTCAGCGCCGGTCGCGTGACCTGTCCATCAGCGGCTTCTGCTGGCCGCCGTCGATCTCGATCATCGTGCCGTTGACGAAGTGGGCGCGGTCGGAGGCGAGGTAGGTCACGAGATCCGCCACCTCGTCGACCTCCGCGATGCGCCCGAGCGGGATGCTGTGCGGCGCAAGGGTGTCGGCTTCCTCGAGGCTGATGTTCATGTCGCGCGACATCGCCCGGACGAGGCCCGCCCAGCGTTCGGTGCGGACCGGGCCCGGGTTGACCGCGCAGAACGAGATGTTGTGCTTCCCGTACTGGCCGGCGAGGGCGATGGTGAGGTTCTGACCGGCCGCGTTGGCCGCCCCGGGGGCGATCTCCCAGTAGGATTGCTTCACGCCGTCGTTGCCGATGAGGTTGACCACCCGGCCCCGTTCCTGGGCCTTCATGTGGGGGAGGGTCGCGCGCATCACCCACACGTAGCCCATGAACTTGAGGCCCATCGCGAGTTCCCAGTCGTCCTCGTCGAGGGTCTCGATCACCCCGCCCGGGGCGGCGCCGGCGTTGTTGACGAGGATGTCGATGCGCCCGAAGTGCTCCGCAGTCTGCGCGACCACCCGGTCGGCGTCCGCCTTCTTCATGAGGTCGCCGGGAAAGGCGACGATCTCGGAGCCCGTCTCGCCCTGGATTTCGTCCGCCGCAGCCTGGAGCCGTGCCCCGTCGCGGGCCACGATCGCGACCCGGCAGCCCTCGCGCGCGAGGGATCGTGCGATTCCCTTGCCGATGCCGATGCTGCCGCCCGTCACCAGGGCCACCTTGCCGGTCATTCCGAGATCCATTGCGCTCTTCCCCAGGATGTGACGAAAAGGCGATGGTACCTCATCGTCGAACGTCCGCCGGCGCGGACTCCGGAGGCGAAGGGCGGTCCGCACGGCCCGCACGGCTCGCTCGGTCGCGTCGAGCCGGCCGAGCCGGGAATCGACCGAGCACCCGCTTTCTCGGCTTCGGGGGACCAGGATCGGGGGCCTGTCCACGTATCGGGAACGTCTCCGATCCGGTGGTCCGACCGCGGGGCCGGGGACGACTCCCGGCCCCGCTCGATTCAGGGCCGGTCGCTCACGAAGAGGTTGGTCGGAATCTCAGAGGATGTAGCCCCGCTCGTCATGCAGGGCAAGGTCGAGCCCCTCCTCCTCGTCCGATTCGGTCACCCGCAGCCCGATCGTCGCGTCGAGAACCTTGAGCAGCGCGAAGCTCACCACGAACGTGTAGGTGAGGACCGCGCCGATCCCGATGATCTGGGCGACGAGCTGCTCGCTGATTCTTACGTTCCCCTTGCCGAAACCCGCGCCGCCGAACGCATCGGCGCAGAAGATTCCGGTCAGCAGCGCGCCCACGATGCCGCCGATGCAGTGAATTCCGAACACATCGAGGGAATCGTCGTAGCCGAGTGCGGGCTTGAGCCTGGTCGCGGCGAAGAAGCAGATGGTCCCCGCCACGATCCCGATGGCGACGGCGCCCATCGGCCCCACCGAGCCGCTTGCCGGCGCGGCCGCCACGAGCCCGGCGATGGCGCCGGATGCGACCCCGAGCACGCTCGGCTTCCCGTACCAAGCCCATTCACCGAACATCCACGCGAGCGCCGCGGAGGCTGCGGCGAGCTGGGTGATCATGATCGCCATGCCGGCCATTCCGTCGGCGGCATATGCGCTCCCCGCGTTGAACCCGAACCAGCCAACCCACAGCATGCCGGCTCCGACGGATGTGTAGGCGAGGTTGTTCGGTGGCATCGGCGTGGACGGATAGCCCTTGCGCTTTCCGAGCGCGAGGCACGCGGCGAGGCCGGCGATGCCGGCGTTGACATGCACCACCGTACCGCCCGCCCAATCGAGGATTCCGAGCTCTTCCAGCCAGCCCCCGCCCCATACCCAGTGGGTGACGGGGGCGTAGACGATCGTTGTCCATGCCGCCATGAACCAGAGCATGGCGGAGAATTTCATGCGCTCGGCGAACGCTCCGACGATGAGGGCCGGGGTGATGATCGCGAAGCCCATGTGGAACATCACGAATACCGTTTCCGGTACGGTCCCCTTCATCGCGTCGACGTCGACCCCGGAGAGGAAGAGCTTGCCGAATCCGCCCGCGAACGGTCCGCCCTCGTCGAATGCGATGCTGTACCCCCAAAAGGCCCAAAGGATGCTCATCAGCCCGGTGATCGCAAGACACTGCATGAGGACCGAGAGCACGTTCTTGCTCCGTACCATTCCAGCGTAGAAGAGCGCCAGCCCGGGAATGGTCATGAACAGCACGAATGCGGTCGCCGTGATCATCCAGGCCGTGTCGCCCGCGCTCAGGTCACCCCCCATTGCCGCCCCCGGCGAAAGGGTGGCTGCGATCCCTCCGATCAGGGGTGCTCGGGCCCAACTCACACGTTTCCTGTTCACTGAGTTTCCTTCTTCGAATGCCGCAGTCGGCAGAGGGGGGCAGGACCCCGTTGCCCTCTTCTTGTTGCGGACATCTGGGGTTGCACGGGTTCGGCAAACCGTTCGGACCGGGTGGGACACGGCAGTCGTTCGCTCGCGCACTGGTGGGTCAAGGGCTTCGGGGCCGCCTCCCGACACGCTTGGGCGACGGGAGCGGTCGGATTGGATTGCCCGGTCCGAAACACCTCCGGTACCGCTGGGGAGCCATGACGGAGCGCGCGGGCAGGGGCGTCGATACGCAGTCCTTCCGTCATCATCTCTCTTCCGCCCGGAGTCCAATCTCCATTCCGCAAGACGGGCATGGGACCATCCGCGGGTCCACCTGCCATGGATACCAGGTGACGACCACGTCTCCGGGAGCGATGCAGCTCAGGTGGCGAAGCTCGACCTTCTCGCGCGCGGGAATGAACACGACGGCGCCGTCGAGTCGAGCCCGGGGGGTCATTGCCATTTCCGCAAGACTTCCGGGGCACGGACTGTGCGGGACCTGCCGGATCGGACGAGGCGGGGAGCAGCCTGACCCTCGCCGCCTCGCCGCGTCAGCTTCCCGTCCGTCCGCGTCGAGCGGCTTCGAGTCGACTCGCATCCGGCTCTGGCTGCCGGAGCACCGGGTTTGGAATCCATGCCCGCCTGATTCTCCGGACCTTCTTATTTCATGTATTCATACTATAGACGTGCCATTAGAAAGTCATATTCATTCAATAATCATCACTTTTGTGCACGTGGGTCAGGGTTCCTCCCAGGGGCGAAGAACCGCCGGTTTCCCACGTTCCCGAGCGCTGCGCGCAACGAAACGCGTTCGCACCGCGGCGACGTGCATCGTATCGGCGTCACCGCAGGGGTCACCGACGCGACCGCCGTCCTGCCGCAAGTCCACGGGTATGGGTCCCGGCGTTCGGAATCGGGTTCCTGGAGGGCGGACCCTCCAACCTGCTCGTCGGAGACATCCCGGACGGACCCGTGAAGTCCGAGCGCCTTGACGCGGGTCTGGCGGAGGGCGATATTCGGCATCGAAGCTCATCCCGTTCGAGGTTGTCTCCGGGGGTCCGGGGCTCCGACGGCCTGCTTCACCAAGCGGGTTTCGACGGGAGACGATAGAGCTGAAACGGATGGAGGGCGGCGCAGGTGCGTTTCGCCGCATACGATGTCCGTCGCGCTCCGCGCCACGCCAACCAAGTGAAGCACGTCCCGGGCATGTCCGAAGCGAGCACTCCCGAGCACCGGCCGCTCCTCACGGGACGGGGCCGGTACCTGGACGACATCCGGCCGGCGGACGCGCTCCACCTCGCGTTCGTGCGGAGCCCGTGGCCGCACGCGCGGATCCGGAACGTCGATGCGGACCGGGCGCGCCGCGCGCCGGGGGTCGCGGCGGTGGTGACCGGGGCGGAGCTCGCGGGAACCGTCGCGCCGATCCGCGCGGAGATGGAAGCGGGTGGGTCGGCCCGGTATCGGGCCACCGACTGGCATCCGGTGGCCGCGCGGACCGTGCGGTACGTGGGGGAGATCGTGGCCGTGGTCGCCGCGCGCGATCGATACATGGCCGAAGACGCGTCCGCCCTCGTCGATGTCGAGTACGAGCCGCTCCCGGTGGTCGGCGATGCGGTCTCGGCGATCCGGGGCGGCGCGACGCAGGTGCACGAGCACGCGCCGGACAACGTGCTCTTTCGCACCGAATGGACGTCCGGAAAGAAGGACCGGTTCGAGCAGGCGCCGATCCGGGTCCGCTTCACGTGCCGCCATCCCCGCGTTTCGGGCATGCCGATGGAGGCGTGCGGGGCGGTGGCGTCCTACGACCGGGCGAACGGCACGCTCGATTTCTCTTCCTCCACCCAGGTCCCTCACATCCTGCGGGACGGGCTCGCCCGCTGCCTCGGAATTTCGGCCGGCCGGATCCGGGTGGCCGCCCCGAACGTGGGGGGCGGCTTCGGCCCCAAGATGCAGCTCTTTCCGGAGGAGGTGGCGGCGGCCGCCCTCGCGGTCCGGCTCGGCCGGGCGGTCAAGTGGGTGCAGGACCGGATGGAGCACCTGCAGGCGGCCTTCCATTCACGCGACGTGACCGTGGAGGCGGAGGCGGCCGCGGAGGCGGATGGCCGTATCGCGGGGCTTCGGGCCCAATCGCTCTGCGACGTCGGGGCCTATTCCTCGTTTCCGCTCGGCTGCTCGCTCGACCCGCAGACGGCGGGAGTCGCGCTTCCCGGTCCGTACCGCGTCCCGTACTACCACTACATCGGCCTCGCGGTCGCGACGCACAAGTTTCCGACCGGGGCGTACCGGGGGGTAGGGGTTCCCCTCGGGCCGCTCGTGACCGAGGAGCTCGTGAGCCGCATCGGGCGGGCGGCAGGTCTGGACCCGGTGGAGGTGCGGCGCCGAAACCTCCTTCGCCCGGATGAGCTGCCGCACGAGAGCCCCGGAGGGTCGGTCTACGACAGCGGCGACTATCCCGCGCTCCTTCAGGGCGCGCTCGGGCGGGCGCCGTACGATGGCTGGCGGGAGGAGCGGCGCAAGGCGCGATGCGGCGCGGGGAACGGAGCTCGCCGCCGGCTCGGGATCGGGATGTCCTGCTTCGTCGAGGCGACCGGCATGAACCGGGCCGTCTACCGGAAGCGGGGAATGGCCCACGTGCCCGCCTTCGACTCGGCTGTGCTCCGCATCGAACCGGGGGGCGGGGTGGAGGCGTTCGTGAGCACCCCTTCCCAGGGACAGGGCCATCACGAATCGTTCCGGCGGCTGGTCGGACGGGGGCTCGGCGTCCCGGAGGAGTCGGTCCGGGTCGTGCTCGGCGACACCGCGGTGACCCCCTACGGCTCGGGCACGTTCGCGAGCCGCTCCATGGTGAGCGGCGGCGGCGCGGTGCTCAGCGCCGCCGCAAAGATGAAGGAGAGGCTCTGCGCGGTGGCTGCGGCGCGGTGGGAGCTGGATGCGCGGCAGGTGCGCTTCATCATCCGCGACGGGGCCGGGGGCGTCGAGCGGACCGATGCGCACGCCACGACCGGGGCCGGCATCGACCGGATGGCTACGCATGGTCCGTCGGCGAAGGGGCCGGCGCCTGCCCTCGGCTCGGAAGGCGCCGCCAGCGCGTCCGCGGGGGATGGGTCCGCGGCGTCCCCGCGAGGCGCGGCCGGAACGGAACGGCTCGAAATCGCCGAGCTCGCCCACCTCGCCCACACCCCGTTCCTGCCCCTTCCGGCCGGCGTCGAGCCGGGACTCGAGGTCCATGCGGCCTACGACCCCCCCGGAGTGCCGGTGTCCTGTGCCGCTCACGTCGCCCTCGTCGAGGTGGATCGCCTGACCGGCGGCGCGCGCGTGCTGCGCTACGTCGTCGCGGAAGACTGCGGCCCCATCGTCAACGTCGCCGCGGTCGACGGCCAGATCCGCGGCGCCGTCGCGCAGGGCATCGGGTGCGCGCTCCTCGAGTCCGTCGACTACGACGAAGGCGGTCAGCATCGTTCCGCGACCCTGATGGACTATCTCGTGCCCGCCGTCGGCGACGTACCCGACATCGACATCGTGCACATGGAGACCCCGTCTCCGTTCACCGAGAGCGGAATCAAGGGAATGGGGGAGTCGGGGATCATCGGCGCTCCCGCCGCGGTCGTGAACGCGGTGCTCGACGCACTTGGCGTTTCGCCGTCCGGCCTCGTGCTGCCGCTCACGCCCGAACGCATCGTCGCGCTCGCCGCGGCCGGCCGCGACCCCGACCCCACGTCCTGAGCCCGCGGGGAGCCGGATGCGAAGCGCACTTCGGGAGGCCGGCAGGTTGCGGTTTCCCGGCGCCGAACCCCCGGAGCCCTCGTCCAACGGCCGGCCGCCGGTGACCGACCGGCTGAAATCGGAGTCCGTCCACCCGCTGGTGCGGGGGGCCCGGCACGCCGCCGCGCCTTGACCGAAGCGACCGGCCCCCCTATCAATGGACCGCATGGAGACGCCGCCGCTTGCCAAGGAAAGGACCGACGGGCACGACGAGCCGTCCCCGGTGTCTCCTCGTCGTCTCGTCGGCCGCTCGGTCCGGCGTCTCGAGGACCCGCGGCGGCTGCGGGGCGAGGGCACCTACGTGGACGACGTCCACGTGCCGGGCATGCTCCATGCCACCGTCGTCCGAAGCCCTCGGGCACACGCCCGAATCCGTTCGATCGACGCCACCGAGGCGAAGGCGGCGCCGGGGATCGTGGCGATCCTCGGCGCGCGCGAGCTTGGTGGAGACCTGCGGCCGATTCCCGTGCGCCTCGTCCCCGACGAGCGGCTGCTTCGCTACCTCCAGCGCCCGCTGGCCACCAATCGCGTGCGCTACGTGGGGGAGCCCGTCGCCCTCGTCGTGGCGCGCAGCCGGGCCGCGGCGGAGGATGCCGCGGAGCGGGTGGAAGTGGACTACGAGCCGCTCCCCCCGGTCACCGATGCGTCGTCGGCCCCGCCCGCCCCCCTCTTCGACCACACCCCCGACAACCTCGCCTCGCTGATCGAGGAAGCGTTCGGGAACATCGACGCGGCGTTCGCACGGGCGGAGCGCGTCGTCCGGCTCGCGTTCCGAACCGGGCGGCACAGCGCGGTTCCGATGGAGACCCGGGGCCTCGTCGCGGTGCCGGACCGGGGCGCGGCCGAGGGCCGCGGACGCCTGACGGTCTGGGGTCCGACCAAGGTCACCCACTTCAACCGCAGTGTCCTCGCCGCGATGCTCGGCTGGCCGGAACACCGCATCCGCCTCGTCGAGCCGGACGTGGGCGGCGGGTTCGGCGCCCGCGGCGAGTTCTACCCCGAAGACTTCCTCGTCCCGTGCGCCGCGCTCCGTCTCGGCCGTCCGGTCAAGTGGATAGAGGATCGGGTCGAGCACCTGAGCGCCATCAACCACTCCCGCGAGCAGCGCTACGAGCTCGCCCTCGCGCTCGATTCCGACGGCCGGTTCCTCGGGCTCCGCGCGGAGATTGTCAACGACATGGGCGCCTACCTTCGCACCCACGGGACGGTGGTGCCGGGGCTGAGCGCCGGGATGCTCCCCGGACCCTACGAGATGCAGGCGTACCGGTGCCGGGTCCGGTGCGTGCTCACCAACAAGACCCCGACCGGCACCTACCGCGCCCCGGGACGGTTCGAGTGCAACGCGGCGCGCGAGCGGCTCATCGATCGTGCCGCCCGGCTGACCGGAATCGGGCGGATGGACCTGCGGATGCGAAACCTCGTCCGGCCCGAACGGATGCCCTTCGCACGGGGGACCAGCATTCTCGGCGAAGAGGTCGTCTATGACAGCGGCGACTACCCGGCCGCCCTCGCCGAAGCCGTCGCGCTCAGCGGATTCCGGATGAGCGTCCCGGATGCGGTCCCGGGCGCGGGAGCGCGCGCCGGGGCGGGCAGCGCGAGCGGCGATGCTCCCGAGGCCAGGCCGGAATCGCGGGCCGGCTCCGCGGCGAATGCGGTCCCGGTCGCGCCCGCAAGGGAATCCGGCGCCCGGGCGGAGTCGGGAACACGCTCGGACGGAGGGTCCTACGGACGGGAGGAGCCGGGGCGGTACCGGTACGGCATGGGGCTCGCGTGCTTCGTCGAGAAGACCGGGACCGGCCCGTTCGAGGGGGCTCGCGCGTTCCTCGACCGCTCCGGAGCCCTCGTCGTCGCGACCGGCGCGGCGGACCTCGGACAGGGTCTCGAGACCTGCCTCGCCCAGATCGCGGGGGATGCGCTCGGCGTCGACCATGCCGGGATCACGGTGCGTCACGGCGACACGGACCTCATCCCGCACGGAGTCGGAAGCTTCGCGAGCCGGGGGACGGTGATGGCCGGCAATGCCGTGCACGAGGCGGTGAGCGAGCTTCGAACGAGGGTGCTGGAGCGCGCCGCGGCACGGTTGGGCGTGCCGCCCGGGGACCTCGCCATCGGGCCCGGGGGGCTGGTGCGAGGGACGGGCGGCCGGAGCTGCACGCTCGCCGAGCTCGCGGCCGAACCCGGCCTGGAGATGGTGCGCTACTTCCGATGCGAGCAGATGGCCTATTCCCACGGCGTGACGGTGGCCCGGGTGAAAGTCGACACGGCGACCGGCCTGGTCGTCCCGGAGCGGATCTGGCTCCTGTACGATGTCGGTCGCGTCGTCAACCCGTCGATCGTCGCGGGGCAGATCGAGGGCGGGGTCGCGCAGGGGATCGGTGGTTCCCTGCTCGAGGAGCTTCGCTACGACGACACGGGTCAGTTCCTTTCGGGCTCGTTCATGGACTACGTCTTGCCGGGCACCACCGACGTGCCGACGATCCTCCACCGCGACCTCGGGCGTTCCCCGTCGCCGCGGAATCCGCTCGGGGTCAAGGGGGCGGGGGAGGTCGGGATCGCGGGGGTCGGGGGAGCGGTCGCAAATGCGGTTGCCGATGCGCTCGCGGATGCGGAGCGCGAAGACGACGAGCTGCCGCTGACCCCGGAACGGGTCTGGAAAAGGGTCCGGTGCAACCCGAGCCCGCAAACACCGGCCGCAGCCGCGGCGGGCGGACGGAATCCGGTGTGAAGCCCGCCCCGTTCGCCTATCGCGATCCCGATTCGGTCGACGAGGTGCTCGCCCTCCTCGCCGAGCACGGTGACGACGCGAAGCTCCTCGCGGGGGGGCAAAGCCTCGGCCCGATGCTCAACATGCGGGTGGTCTCGCCCGAATTCATCGTCGACCTGAACCGGGTGAAGGCGCTGAGTCGTCGCGGGACGTCCGCGGACGGCGGCTTCGCGATCGGTGCGCTGGTGCGGCAGGCGGAGCTCGAGGACGATCCCGCGTTCGCCGTCGCCCAGCCCCTGGCGGCGGCGGCGCTCCCGTGGATCGCGCACCGGCCAATCCGCAACCGCGGCACGGTCGCGGGGAGCCTCGTGCATGCGGACCCCGCGGCGGAGTGGGGCGGAATCATCCTCGCGCTGGATGCCCGGCTCGCGATCCGGCGCGCGGGCGCTCCGCCGCGGGAGGTCGAGGCGGAGAATTTCTTCACCGGGATCCTGGAGACCGCGGTCGAGGCGGAGGATCTGCTGGCCGAGATCCGGCTCCCCCCGTGGCCGGACGGCGCGCGGTGGGGGTTCCGCGAATTCGCGCGCCGCCGCGGAGACTTCGCCCTCGCCGGGGTCGCGTGCCGGTTCGAGGTGGACGGGGCCGGGCGCTGTCGGTCGGTGCGGATCGGGCTCGTAGGGGTCGGTGACACGGCGGTTCGGGCCCGGCTCGCGGAGTCGGTGCTCGAGGGAGAGCCGCCCGGAGCGGAGCTCTTCGCGGCCGCCGCGGCGGCGGTCGGCAAGGAGGTGGAGCCGCTCGACGACGGCCATGCTTCGGCCGCGTACCGGCGCCACCTGGCCGAAGTGGTGGTCGCGGACGCGCTCGCGGAGGCATGGGAGCAGGACGGCCGGGATGAAGGGTAGCCGGAGGACTCCGTCCGGTGCCGGTGCTCGGCCCCCGGCGTGCGGGGCGGCCGCGGTCGAAGCGGCCACCGCCCGAGGAGAATCGGGGACGGCGCGCGGGGCGGCCGGGTTGGACACGGCGAACGGAACGGGAGCGATTCGGTGAACGAGCTTCGCGAGGTGGCGGTGACGGTCAACGGTACGGTGTACGACGAACGGGTCGAGCCGCGACTCACTCTCGCCGACTTCCTCCGCCACTCGCTCGGACTCACCGGAACCCACGTCGGCTGCGAGCACGGGGTCTGCGGGTGCTGCACGGTGCGGCTCGACGGGGCCGCGGTCCGGTCGTGCATCCTGTTCGCGGTGCAGGTTGACGGACACCGGATAGAGACCGTCGAGGGACTCGCCGACGGTGAGAGCCTGCATCCGCTCCAGGAAGCGTTCAGCGACCACGGTGCGCTCCAGTGCGGGTTCTGCACCCCCGGGTTCCTGATGACCGCGATCGAATTCCTGGAGCGCAACCCGGAACCGGACGAGGACGCGGTGCGCGACGCCCTTTCGGGGAGTCTTTGCCGGTGCACCGGCTATCAGTCCATCGTCGCCGCGGTGCTCGACGCCGCGAGCCGGCTGCGGCAGGGCGCCTGATCCGGCTGGGGCCGGTATAGATGTCCAATCGGTCCGAACCGAGCCCGGGGGCCGGGCCGCCCGGCCGCGGGGACGAGACGGGTCCCCGGGTGTCTCGCTCCGGGGCAACGGCAACCCGGCGCCGTGGCGAGGTGTTCGGCCGCGTCGAGGGGGCCGCCGCAAGCGACCGGGACCCCGCCGCCGACGCGGGCGACCCCCCGGAATCCGCCGCGGCTATGGCACCCCGGGAGCGTATTCCGGTGGGCGGCACCGGCGCCGGTGCGGAGCCGCCGGTGGCCAGCGCTCCGCAGGCTCGTCGCGGTCGAGGCGCCGCGTCCCGACTCGATGCGGAGACGCTCGTCGCCCTGGTCGCCGAGATCGCGGCCGAGTTGCGCGGCACGGGGGAGGATCGGATTCGCCCGGACCTCGACACCGACCTCGGACGCGACCTCGGGCTCGACAGCCTCGCGCGGATGGAGCTCCTCGCGCGGGTCGAGCGCGCGGCGGGGGCGAGCCTTCCGGATCGGGCCCTCGCCGAAGCGAACACCCCGCGCGAGCTGCTTCGCGCCTTCGAGTCCATCCGGCCTCCGGGCGCGGGCGCCGAACGCGATGCCGGCGCGAACGTGCGGCATCCCGAAAGTGCCCTCGACGCGGCGCGCCCCGGTTCGCCCGCGAAATCGCCGACTGCGCCCGGACCGTATCGCGCCCCCGCCTCGGATGCGTTCCCGGCCGAAGCGCAAACTCTCGTCGACGCGCTCGCGTGGCATGCCGCGAAGCATCCGGAGCGTGAGCACGTCCGTCTCGTCGACGAGTCCGAAGCGGAGTCCGTCCTCTCCTACGGCGCGCTCCTCGAGGGCGCGCGCCGGGTGGCGTCCGGCCTCGTCCGGGCCCGGCTCACCCCGGGGCGGGCAGTCGCAATCATGCTCCCCACCGGGTTCGACTACCTGCGGTGCTTTCTCGGGGTCCAGCTTGCGGGGGGGGTGCCGCTCCCCATCTATCCCCCGGCCCGCCTCGCCCAGCTCGAGGACCACCTCCGCCGGCACGAACGGATCCTCGACAATGCCGGCGCCGAATGGCTCATCACCTTCGGCGAGGCTCGCCGCATCTCGCGGCTGCTCGCGGCGCGGGCCGAGGGCGGTTGCCGGGTCGCGACCGTCCGCGAGCTGACGGAGCTTCGCGCGTCCGGTGGCGAGCCCGAGCTGCTTCCCCCCGGGCCGGACGACATCGCCTTCCTCCAGTACACCTCGGGAAGCACCGGCCAGCCGAAGGGCGTGGTGCTCACCCATCGCAACGTCCTCGCGAGCCTGCGTTCGATGGCCGAGGCGCTCTCGGCGACCCCTCGCGACGTGTTCGTGAGCTGGCTTCCGCTCTACCACGACCTCGGCCTCATCGCGGCGTGGCTCGGCAGCGTCGTGTACGGATTCCCCCTGGTCCTGATGTCGCCGCTTACCTTTCTCGCCCGTCCGGCCCGATGGCTTCGGGCCATCCATCGCCACCGGGGGACCCTTTCCGGGGGACCGAACTTCGGCTTCGATCTTTGCACGCGTCGCATCGCGGACGACGAGATCGAGGGTCTCGACCTCTCGAGCTGGCGGATGGCGTTCAACGGCGCGGAGCCGGTGCAGCCCGAGACGCTGCGGACCTTCGCCGAGCGTTTCGGACCGTTCGGCCTGAGGCCCCGCGCCCTCGCCCCCGTCTACGGCCTTGCGGAAGCGACCCTCGGGGTCGCCTTCACGCCGGTGGGGCGGGGTCCGCTGATGGAACGGGTCGAGCGCGATGCACTCGAGCGCGAGCGCCGCGCGGTTCCGGCGAGGACGCAAGACGCGACCGCGCTCACGTGCATCTCGAGCGGCGTTCCCATCCCCGGGTTCGAGGTGCGCACCGTCGACCACGACGGCCGCGAGACCCCGGATCGGGTGCAGGGCCGGCTCCAGTTCCGCGGCCCCTCGACGACGAGCGGCTACTTCCGCGACCGCGCCGCCACGGCGGCCCTGTTCGACGGCGACTGGCTCGAATCGGGCGACCTCGCCTACGTCGCGGGCGGCGAGGTCTACATCACCGGGCGGGTCAAGGACGTCGTGATCCGGGCCGGCCGCAACCTCTATCCCTACGACTTCGAGCAGGCGGCGGGAGACCTGCCGGGGGTCCGCCGCGGATGCGTGGCGCTCTTCTCCGCACGCGGGCGCGCCGGCACGGCCTCCGCCGGAACCGAACGTCTCGTGGCGGTCGCGGAGACCCGGGAGACCGACCCGTCGGTCCGGTCCGAAATCCGCGCCGCCATCGGGCGCGTCGCCGAGGAATCTCTCGGCCAGCCGGTGGACGAGCTGGTGCTCGCGCCGCCCCATGCCGTGCTCAAGACCTCGAGTGGCAAGATCCGCCGCCGCGCGATGGCCGAGCTCTACGAGTCTGGGGAGATCGCTTCTCCCGGAGCGGCATCTCGCCCGCTCTGGCTGCGGCTCGCACGCCTCGCATCCGGCGGTGCCGGGCCGGTGGTGCGGCGGGCGGCGGGGCGGTACCGCGACCTCGCGTTCGCGGGATGGGTCTGGACCGCGCTCGCGCTGGCGGGGACGTTTCCCGCGCTGGCTGCGATGATTGCGGCCCGGCCGCACTTCGGCTTCGCGGGCATGCGCGCCGTCGCCCGGACGGTGTTTTGGCTGGCCGGGATCCGAATGACCGTCGAGGGCGCGGAGCATCTCGATCGCGCCGGGCCGCTCGTCGTCACCTCGAACCACGCGAGCTACCTGGACGGGCTGGTCCTAATCGCCGCGCTCCCGCGCCCGGTGCGCTTCGTCGCGAAGGCGGAGCTGCGGGACAACCTGCTCGTCAGGTGGTTCCTCGACGGAATCGGCGTGCTGTACGTCGACCGCTTCCAGGTGGAGCGGAGCGTCGCCCACGCGAACGCCCTTTCCGCGGCGCTTGCGGACGGGGATCGCATCGCCATCTTTCCCGAAGGAACCCTGCACCGCATGCCGGGCCTCCTCCGTTTCCAGATGGGAGCGTTCAAGTCCGCGGTGGAAGCGGGCGCTCCGGTCGTTCCGATCGTCCTTCGCGGCACCCGGTCGCTGATGCGGGACGGGACCTGGTTTCCGAGGCGCGTGCATCTCCACGTGCGAATCGGCCCCGCGATTCCGCCGCCGGCCCCCGGTCCGGCGCCGGCCGGCGACGCGCACACCTCGGACCGGAGCGACTGGTCCCGGGCGGTGGAGCTGCGCGGCGAGGTCCGCGCCTGGATGCTCGCCCACTGCGGCGAACCGGACCTCGCGGACCGCAACCCCCTTCGCGACCTCATCGAACGCCGCACCGGCACCGGAACCTGACCTCCCCGTCCCTCGCCGCCATTTCCAGATTGGACAATCCATCGCTCCATACGTGGTCGCGGTCCGCCGCTCCGGGGGAAAGGAGATTCGCCGCCTCGTTGCGGTACGGGAAGGGGGGGTACACGAGAAAACAGACCATCCAGTGCACATCGCCCATCGATGACCTGATGGCCGTGACGAAACGGTTGAGCATCTGCGAGAGTCGGCAGAGGATGGATTCGGCGGCATTCTTCGACAACCATAGCCGGGGACGATTTTCCGGCGGCGCGGTGTTTGTCGGCTGGACGAGCGGCTATCGTCACCTCCTGCAGCTTCGCCAGGAGCTGGCGAAAAGCCTCCCCGAATCTGCAGAGGCGCTGCCCGCCCATCCGGAGAGAGCTCAGGCCATGAGCTCCGCCGCGAGGGAGAGCAGCATGGAATCGCTGCCGCGCCGGGCGAGGAGGGAGAGTCCGAGGGGCAACCCGTCGAGGGACGCGAGGGGCACACTCACCTGGGGCAGGCCCCCGAGCCCCGAGATGCACAGAAGACACATCGCCTGGTGGCGGAACCGGACCTCGAGGTCGTCCGTCGGGGTGTTCTTGCGGGGTGCCGCGCGGGGCGAGGACGGAAGGCAAAGCACCTCGTCCTCGGCAAGAAGCTCGTCGAGGCGGGTGCGGATATCGGCGTGCCGCTCCCGAGCCCGGTGGACCTCGTCCGGCGTGACCCTGCTCGCCCAGTCCATCCGCTCGCGGATCCCGCGGCCGAACACGGGCTTCGCGGCAGTGATCCACTCGCCGTGGTTGGCCCAGATCTCCGACGCCTGGATGACCCGGAAGTTCCCGAACCAGTCGGGCAGCGAGGTCGGGCTCACCCGGGTGCGGCGGGTTGCGCCGACCCGCTCGGCGACCCGCTCCACCGCCGGCCGGAGCGCGTCGCGCACCGTCTCTTCGACGAGCTCGAACGCGTCCTCGGCGATCACGAGGCGCCGGGGTGCGCCCGGCGCTTGCGATTCTCCGAAAAGGATCCCGCCCACCAATCCGAGACGCGCCGCGTCGCGGGCGAACCAGCCCACTACGTCGAAGGAGGCGCTGAACGGGGCAATTCCGTCCATCGGGACGCGGCCGAGGGTCGGCCGAATCCCGAGGATCCCGCAATAGCTCGCCGGGAGGCGCACCGATCCGCCGCAGTCGGTACCGAGCGCGAAGTCCACGAGACCGGCCGCGACCGCGGAGGCCGAACCGCTCGATGAGCCGCCCGGCACCCGGTCCGGCGCGGCCGGGTTGAGCGGCGTTCCGTAGTGGAGGTTCTCGCCGGTCAGGCTGTAGGCGAGCTCGTCGGTCAGGGTCTTGCCGGCGAGGCTCGCGCCGCCGTCGAGCAGGGCCTGCACCGCCGAGGCGGTGGCGCCGGCCGGCCCGTGGGTCTCGAGCCAGGTCGGGTTGCCGAATCCCGTCCGATGACCCTCGATGTCGAAGATGTCCTTCGCCGCGAATCGAAGCCCGGCGAGCGGTCCGGTCGGCGCTCCCGGAAGGGCGACGTGGGTGTCCCGGCAGAATGCCCCGCCGGGGTCGTACGGCAGGGCGCCCCCGCCGTCCGCGGAGCCCGCGTTCGGGGAGGTGGGGCAGACCCTCCCGGCGCCCGGCGCATTCTCGGTGGCCATCGACTACTCCCGCACGGTGGCGTCTACGGCCCGAACCGAAGGTCGGGGCAAGGGGCCGGCGTGCTCGTTCACGCCGCTTGCACGTATCGGAATCACGGTTCCGGGCGCCTAACCCGGCCGGTGCAGGACCACCGGCTCCCGGGTGAAGGTGCGCCGGCCGCGCTTGAAGCCGGCAAGGGGCGGCACGAGCTCCGCGACCGCCGCCGCGGGGTCCTCGCAGTCGTGCACCACCAGGTCCGCGTCGTTGCCCACCGCGACCCCGTAGCTTTCGATGCGGGCGAGGCGCGCGGGGCGCTCCGTCACCATGTTGAAGCACTCCACGATGTCGTCGCGCTTGCCGACGTGGCAGACGTTGGCGTAGAGGTTCGCCATCCGGATGAGGGAGCAGTCCCCGAAGGGAGTGAACGGGTTCAGGACGTTGTTGGATGAGAGGGCGCAGTTGACCCCGTGCTCGATCATCCGGTGGATCGGGGTCACCCCCCGCATCACGTCGTGCTCCATGTGCCGGCCCATGAGGAAGAGGTCCGTCGATGGCAGCACGGTGACCGCGACCCCGGCGCCCGCGGCCGTCCGCGCGACCTCGTCGAGCCGGTCCATCGGCATCGTCGAGAGCTTGGTCACGTGGCCGACCGCCACCCGCCCCTCGTACCCGAACCGTTCGGCGAGCCGGCACACGTGGAAGATGTCCAGCTCGTCGTGGTCCGCGCCGAAGTCGAGATGCATGTCGATGTCGACGTCGAATTCGCGGGCCATCTCGAACACCCGGTCGATCTGCCCCGTCGGATCGGTGTCGGTGTAGGGGGCGGCGCCGACCACCCGGCAGCCCCGCTTCAGCCCCTCCACCATGAGCTCGTCGGTGCCGGGGTTGTTGAGCAGCCCTTCCTGCGGGAATACGCAAATCTCGAGGTCGATGGCCCACCGGTACTCGGCGATAAGGGGCAGGATCCCCTCGAGACTCCGCAGTCCGATGACCGGGTCCACCTCGAGGTGGGTGCGCATGTGGGTGGTCCCGTGGCGGAGGCACTTCTCCAGGGTCCGGACCGCTCTTTCGCGGCAGTCCTCCGCGGTGAACTCCTTTTTTACCTGCGCGACCTGCTCGATCGCTTCTTCCAGATCGCCGCGGGTCGACTCGCAGCGCTCGAGGATGCAGGACTTGTCGAGGTGGATGTGGGTCTCGACGAAGCCGGGGCCGACGAGGCGCCCCCCGACGTCGAGGACCTCGGCGTCCGCCGTGAGGCCGGGTTCGATTGCGGCGATTCGGCCGCCGTCGATGCCGATGTCCACCGGGTTGCCGTCGTGGCGGCCGGCAATGCGTGCGTTTCGCAGGATGAGGTCCATGGCTCCTCCCGGGGCGCGGCCCTCCGGCCGGCGCGGCTGGTGAACCGGGGCAATTGTCCGAAACCGCCGAAGGGGGCGGTTTCGGGCGCCGGATTTCCAAGGAACACTTTCGTGGTCCTTCCCTGTTCGGGGCGACTATCCGAAACCGCCGAAGCGGGCGGTTTCGGGCGTGGGATTTCCCCGGAACATTTTCGCGGCCCCCCTTGGTGGGTGCGCCTATCCGAAACCGCCTAAGTAGGCGTTTTCGAGCGCCGGATTCTCGCGAATCTCGGTCGTGGTCCCCTCGTGGACGACCCGGCCCGATTCCAGAATATAGCCGCGATCCGCCACCGACAGGGCGAGGCCGGCCATCTGGTCCACGAGGAGGATGGAGATCCCTTCGTCGCGCAGCTCGACCAGCACGTCGAAGAGATCGTTGATGAGGGCGGGGGCGAGTCCGAGGGAAGGCTCGTCTAGGAGCAGGACCCGCGGCTTCCCGACGAGGCCGCGGGCGATGGCGAGCATCTGCTGCTCACCGCCCGAGAGCAGGCCGGCCCGCCGCGTGGCGCGGGCGCGGAGCTGAGGGAAGCGCTCGAGCATCGCTTCCACCTCGAGCCGGTCGTCGAAGTCACGGCGCGTATACGCCCCGAGACGGATGTTGTCCACGACGCTCAGCTCGGGAAACACCTGCCGACCTTCCGGGACGAGCATGAGCCCCGCGCGCGCGGTGCGGTTCGCGGTAAACGAGGTGATGTCGCCCCCGCCAAGCCGCACCCTGCCCCGCTCGGCCCGATGAAGTCCGGTCACGGTTCGCATCAGGGTCGACTTCCCCGCGCCGTTCGCGCCGAGCACCGCGGCCATTTCGCCATCGCGCAGGGCAAGATTGATGTTCTCGAGGACCGGCGCCGCGCCGTAGCCGGCGGTGAGCTCGGAGACCTCCAGCACCCGTTCCCCGATAGCCGCCGGAGCCGCGGTACGGCGCTCGGAAGCGAAGTCTCGGGCGCCGAGATAGGCCTCGCGCACCAGCGGGTCGGCGCGAACCCGGGCCGGCGGTCCGTCCGCGATGCACGCCCCCGCGTCGAGCACGTACACGTGATCGGAGATCTCCATGACGAGAGTCATGTCGTGCTCCACGATGACGACCGCAACCCCGGCGTCGGCGATCTTGCGCAGCAGCCGTCCCAGGCCCGCGGTGTCGTGCAGGCCGAGTCCCGCCGCGGGCTCGTCGAGGAGCAGGACGGCGGGGCGGATGGCGAGTGCCCGGGCGATCTCGACGAGCCGCTTGTCGACGTGGGGGAGGGCGGACGCGGGCTGTTCCACCGAGCCTGCGAATCCGACGAAGGCGAGCAGCGACTCGGCGGTGGCCCGCGCCTCGGAGTCACCCGCCGCGCGGCCCGCGAGCGCCGCGACGATCGAGCCGAGGCGCCCCCGGCGAAGGGCAATCTCGAGGTTCTCCCGTACGGACAGGTTCTCGAACAGTTGGGTGGTCTGGTAGGTGCGGGCGATGCCGGTGCGCGCGATGGACTGGGCGGGCCGCCCCGTCACGTCCCGCTCCCCGAGACGCACCGCGCCCGTCTCCGGCCGAAGGTAGCCGCACACCAGGTTGAGGACGGAGGTCTTCCCGGCCCCGTTCGGGCCGATGATGCTCGTGACCGCGCCGGGCTCGGCGCGGAGCGAGACCTCGACCACCGCGACCACCCCGCCGAAGGAGACCGAGAGTGCCTCGACGACGAGCGGGTCGCCGGCCCCGGGCCGGGAGAGGAACCCGGCGACGTCGAGCTCCCCGGCCTTCGCGGGCCGCTCGTCGATGCGGCGGAAACGGCGCTCGATTTCGCCCACCACCCCTCGCGGGGTCGCAACCAGGACGACGAGGAGCAGCACCCCGACGAAGAGCAGCCGGTACTCCGCGAGGGCGGAGAGAAACTCCGGAAGCAGCACCACGACGAGGGCGCCGACGACCGGCCCGAGGACGGTGCCGATCCCGCCGATGATGGCGACGAGGAGGAAGAGGATGGACTGGAGGAAGGGGAACGATTCGGGGCTGATAAAGTTCGTGAGCGAGGCGAAGATTGCGCCCGCGATTCCCGTGATCGCGGCCGACAGGGTGAACGCGGCGGTGCGGATCATCACCGGATCGAGCCCGAGCGACCGGGACGCGAGCTCGGAGTCCCGTACCGCCCGCATGGCCTTGCCCCACGCGCTCGCGTTGAGCCGGGCGAACAGGGCGACGGTCCCGACGGTGAGTATGGCGACCAGCAGCGCGACGTCGCGCTCGATGAAGGTGTAGCCGAATGCCTCGGGGAGGGGGATGAACATGATCCCGTTCCAGCCGCCGGTCACTTCCTTCCACTCCGCCGCGCCCTGCTCGACCACGAACCCGAACGCGATGGTGACCATCGCGAGATAGGGGCCGCGGACCCGAAGGGCGGGGATCGCGAGCAGCATGCCCGCGAGACCCGCGACGAGTCCCGCAAGGGGAAGGGCGACCCAGAAGCTCCACCCGTAGGTGGTGGTGAGGATTGCCCCCACGTACGCCCCGATCGCGTAGAAACCCGCGTGCCCGAGCGAGATCTGCCCGGTGAGGCCGAGCAGGATGTTGATTCCGATCCCCACCATCGCGGTGAGTCCGACAAGGGAGATGATGTAGACCTGGTAGCCGTCGGCGGTGACGATGGCCACCACCACGAGGACGGCGACGACAAGGGAGGTGACTCGCCGCAGGGCCTTCATACCTTCTTGACTTCGGCCCGACCGAAGAGGCCGTGGGGGCGCGCCGCGAGGGCGACGATGACGAGCGCGAAGGTCACGATGTGGGTGTAGGTCGAGCCGAGGAGGGAGGTGATGAGGGCCTCGGCGAGCCCGTAGACGAGCCCCGCCACCATCACTCCCCAGGCATTGGTGATGCCGCCGAGGATCGCCACCGCGAACGCCTTGATGCCGAAGAGGGTCCCCATCGTCGAGGAGATGATGAAGAGGGGGGCGATGAGGATCCCGGCGACCCCGGCGAAGAGGCCGGAGAGGGCGAAGGTGACGACGATCGCCGCGGTCACGTCGATGCCCATGAGCCGCGCCGCGTCGGGGTTCTGGACCACCGCGAGCAGGGCCCGGCCGTGCCGGGTCCGGTGGGAGAACCAGTGCAGGGCGACCGCGATGGCAATCCCCGCGACCGGGATTACCACCTGGAGGGGCTGCACCTTGATGTCCGCGAGGTAGAACGACTCGGTGGTGAGTGGCGACGGGGGCATCCCGCGCGGGTCCTTTCCGAAGGTGAAGAGGACCACGTTCTCGAGGACGATGCCCATCGCGACCGTCGCCATCAGCCAGGCATCGGAGCCGCGCCGGACGAAGGGCCGTACCCCCACCCGCTCGACGACGACCCCCCACGCGGTGCACAGGGCGAGGGACGCGAGGATGGCCGTCCACATCGGCCAGCCCCAGGTGACCGCGAAGCTGAACGTGAGCACCGCGCCCAGCATCATGGCGCTTCCCTGCGCGAAGTTGACCGTGCGCGAGACCGCGTAGGTCACGTAGAAGCCGAGCGCGAGCAGCCCGTACATGCTGCCGAGCCCGATTCCGGTGATGAGGGTGGATGCGCTCACGCGCAGGGCCCCCGGCGAGTCCGAAACGGGCGGCCCGGTGCTCCGCGCCCGGCCCGCGTGGAGAGGCGTACGAGGGAGGAGGGCCGCGCACCGGGGCGCGCGGCCGCTCCCGGGCCCGCCGTCATCCTATTCGATCGGGCTGATCTGGTTGCCGGCGAACCGGACCATGATGTAGTCGTTCTCGTTCAGCGCGTCGTGGTTCTCGGCACTGAACGGCGGATCGTAGGTCTTGATGAGCCCCTCGTGCCGGCCGAGCGACTCGAGAGCGGTCCGGATCGCGTCCCCGTCCGTGCTCCCCGCCTGGTCGATGGCCTTGGCGAGAAGGTGCATGGCGTCGTAGGCGTTGGCCGTCCCCACGGGCGAAAACACCTCCTCCGGCCCGTTGATGTTGTCGAACTTGTCGACGAGGGCCGCGAGCACCCGCTTGCCTGCCTCGCCCTGCTCGCCGAAGAAGCTGTAGGTCTGCACGAAGTGGGCGTCGCCCGCGGTGGGGCCCGCGAGCTCGGGGAAGCGCCCTCCCGAGATGCCCCAGTGGGAGACCACCGGCACGTCCCACCCCATCCGGTCGCGCGATTTCATCATCTGGGCGCCGGGCGGGGCGTTGGTCACGAGGACGAGGGCGTCGGCGCCCTTGTCCTTGTTGCGGGTGAGCTGCGGGATCATGTCGACGTCGTTGTTCTCGAACTTCTCGACCCCGACGATCTCGACGTCGTCGTTGCCCGCGTCCGCTGCGAGGAGGCCGCGTTCGTTCGACTCGCCCCACGGGTTGTTGATCAGCATGAGGCCGATCTTCGATGCGCCGAACGTCGAGTGAGCGTACTGGAGCAGCTTGATGTCGACGATGGCGTCGACCGCCGATACTCGGAAGACGTAGTTCGGGTCGGCCTTGTTCCGGGTGATCGGGGTGGCTGCCGCCCACACCCCCATGAACGGAACCTTCGACTTGTTGGCGAGCGGGACGATGGCGAGGGACACCGGCGAGTCGATGCCTCCGAAGAAGGCGGCGACCTCCTCCTTGAAGATGAGCTCGCGGGCCGCGATCACCCCCTTCGGCGGACTCGACTCGTCGTCGCGGCGCACGAGCTCGATCATGCGCCCGCCGAGGATGCCGCCGGCGGCGTTGATCTCGTCCATCGCGACGGTGAGGCCACGGGTGATGGCCTCGCCGGATTGCGCCGACGGCCCGGAAAGGGCGGCCACGAGGCCGAGCTTGACCGGGTCGGCCGCGTTCAGGGGAAGGGCCGCAAGGAGCCCGACGGCGGCCGTGGCCGCGGCGATGGCGAGGCCCCGTCGAAACGGGGTCGAGCTTTGATGATTTCGTCTTGTCATGACGTTTTCTCCCACCGGTCGACCGGGCATGGCGCACCGATCGCATGCTCCGCACTGTCCGCCGGGCCGGATTCGAAGTCAAGCCGAGCCGGACGAAGGCATCTGGCGTGGCATCTCGCAGACCATTCGGCCCCGGGCCGCCACCCCGGTACGCTCCTCGCGGCGTACCGCACCGCACCGCACCGCAGCGCTCGGCGGCGATGAATTTCGCGCCGGACCGGAGACGACCGGGGGGTGCCCGCGACGGGAAACGGCTCGCGCTTGACGGGTCCGATCCACGGTGCGAGGCTTGCCGACTCTTTCACACAAGAGAAGGACCCCTGCCCATGAACACGATGAAACTCGGCATCGGCGCGCTGGTCGCCGGCGGCCTGATGCTCGCCCTGTCCGGCGTCGCGACGGCGGACACCACCCGACAGTCCCTGTCGTCGGAGAGCGTGCTGGAGACGATCAAGAAGCGCGGCGAGCTTCGAATCGGCCTCGCGACCTTCGTGCCGTGGGCGATGCGCGACAAGAACGGCGAGCTGATCGGCTTCGAGATCGACGTCGCGAAACAGGTGGCCGAGGACATGGGCGTCGGCGTCGACTTCGTGCCGACGGCATGGGACGGCATCATTCCCGCGCTGCTGGCCGGAAAGTTCGACGCCATCATCAGCGGCATGTCGATCACTTCGAAGCGCAACCTGACCGTCAATTTCACGCACCCCTACGCCAACACCGGCTACATCCTGATGGCGAGCAGCGCGCGAGCCGACGAGAAGGGATTGGAGACCCTGGAGGACTTCAACCAGGCGGGCGTCACCATCGCCACCCGGCGCGCCACCACCGGTGCGGTCGCGATGCAGCGGAACTTTCCGAAGGCGAAGCTCATCTACTTCGACGACGACACGCTCTCCTACCAGGAGGCGGCGAACGGCAACGTCGACGGCGTTTCGTCCACCCCCCCGAAGGCCGCGTTCGAGATCGAGAAGCGCGGCGACGTGCTTCGGGTGGTATCGCCGAAGCTGATGTCACCGACCCGCGAAGCCTTCGCGGTACGCAAGGGCGATCCCGACATCCTCAACTTCTTCAACAACTGGATCCGGGAAAAGCAGGCGAGCGGGTGGCTCAAGGAGCGCCACGACTATTGGTTCACGACCCGGGATTGGGCGGACATGGTCGGGAGCGGGTAACGCGCTCGCAATTCGACACACGGGGGCGCCTGGGAACGGGTAGCCCCCCGTTTCTCTTGCGCTTGGGCCGGAAAAAATCACCACTTCTGGTCGCGTACCCGAAAAATTCTGCGATTTTTTCGGGATTGAGCGTCAAGTTGCCGCGGCAGCGCGGAAAACTGACGATTTTTCCGGGTCAGCGGTAGGCGGCCTTGCTTCTTCGCTCCATCCAGTCGAAGGCGAGGGCGCATGTGTAGCAGATGACGAAGTACAGGAAGCCGACGAAGATCCACACCTCGAAGACCTGCGTCGTCGAGACCGCGATCTCGAGCGCATAGAAGGTCAGCTCCTGGATCGAGATGAGGGATACCAGCGAGGAGTCCTTGATCAGGATGATGAACTGGCCGGCCAGCGGCGGAATGACCCTCTGCAGGGCCTGGGGGAGCACCACGAGGCGCATGACCTTGAAGCGCGACAGCCCGATGCTGGCCCCGGCCTCGATCTGCGACCGGGGAATCGACTGAATGCCGGCCCGCACGATCTCGGTGACGTAGGCCCCGGAGAACATCGACAGGCAGATCACCCCGGCGAGGAAGTTCGAGAACAGCTTCGGCGGAGATGCAATCCACTCGATGACGGAAGCGGTCAGCGGCGACGCGCCGGACACCAGGGCGTCGATGCCGAGCAGCGGCATGATCTGGCCCGAAATGAAGAAGTAGAAGACGAAGATGAAGACGAGCGGCGGGGTGTTGCGAATCAGCTCGACGTAGGCCCGGCTCAGCAGCCGTGGGAACAGTCGCCGGCTGGTGCGCATGACCCCCATGATGCCGCCGATGATCGCGGACAGCACCAGGCTCCAGATCGCGAGGCGGATGGTGGTGAGGAGGCCGAGCACGAACAGGTTGGGGGCCAGCGCCCCGGTATCTTCGTTGCGGCGAAGCAGGTAGCGCGGCACGACGCTCCAGTCCCATTCGTACGACAGCACCGCGTCGACCTTGTAGACGAAGAACCCGACGATCGCGGCAACGACGGCCAGGATGACGACGTCGAGCGGCTTGAGGCGGCGTTTCGCTCCGTACGGGTTCATCGTCAGTCCCTCCGCGCGACACGCCGTTCGAGGCGCCCGACCAGCACCGAGAGGCTGCAGGTGATCACGAGATACACCCCCGCGACGGTGAGCCACACTTCGAAGCTCATGAAGGTGTCGGCAATGATGTTGCGCCCCTCCGTGGTGAGCTCGAACACCGCGATGACGCTCACGATGGCCGAGTGCTTGATGAGATTGATCAGCACTCCGGTCATGGGCGGCAGCATGAGCGGAACCGCCTGCGGCAGGACGATGTGGCGATAGATGTGCAGCCGGGAGAGGCCGATGCTCGCCGCGGCCTCCCATTGACCGCGGGGGACGGAATTGATGCCGGCGCGGATGATCTC
Source organism: Immundisolibacterales bacterium (assembly GCA_026712715.1). GTDB lineage: Bacteria > Pseudomonadota > Gammaproteobacteria > HK1 > HK1 > JAJDXW01. Next base: position 65,872 of record JAPOPW010000024.1, read on the forward strand.
GGACGCGAATGCCCCTTCGAAGACGCCGAGGCAAAGCACACCCGTCCAGAACCGTTCGATGCCGACTATCGGAGCGATCACGAAGTAGAACACGAGGAGCTGGACGAGCATCGGGGTGTTCCGAATCGCCTCGAGGTAGACCTTGGCGAGAATCTGGCCGGATATCGAATCCGACATCCGAAGGAGCGCCGTCACGAGTCCGATCGCCAGGGTCAGGACCATCGAATAGATCGAGAGCTCGAGGGTGACCACGAGGCCCGTCATCAACGGCCCCCAGATCAGCTCACCGTCGATGACCCGCCAGAAGTACTGCGGCATTCGATACCACTGCCAGTTGTAGCCCATGGCGTCGGCGCCGCGTACCGTCAGCCAGACGAGCCCCCCGCCGAAAACCGCGAACTGGATGACGTCGAATGTCCGGCTGCGCCACCATCTCGTGGTTCTCGCCGGCGCGGGCGGCGCCCGTCTTCCTCCACCGGCTGCTTCAGTGGTCAATTCGAGGCTCCTCCGGCGCACCCATCGCTCGCAGCGACAAAGGCCCGGACCCGCCGCTCGATCTCCGCGCGCCGCGCGCCCCGCTCGAGGTCCCTGGTCTCGTGGACGATGCGCCCGACCGCGCGTCCCACGGTGCGCTGCCGTGTCAAATCGTCTCCCTCCGACGCCGGCACCCTGACGATGATGTCACCGGCCATGGTCGGCACGCGGTGGTCCGGACCCGGCCGGGGCTGCGGCGGCTCGTCGCCGGCCGCGAGATTGCGGATCGCGCGGCGCAGCATGCGCCGGTAGAGCGCCACTCCCTTGTCGGTCGTCGCGAGCCGCTCTCCGGCGTGCACCGTGATTGGGCCCTGGGAGACTTGCGCCTCGTAGTCGCCCGGCATGCGCCGGCCTTCCTCGCGGGAGCGTTCGATGCCGGTCTGTCCGACGAAATCCACCTTGTTGAGCCCGACCTTCGCGCGATCGCCCTTGCCGTCGAGGTCGAGCTCCTCGCTGAAGTGGCGCCAGGCGATGATCCGGCAGCGGGTATCGTCGACCGGCACCGTCCACTTGGTGATGCCGACGCCGGGGAAGAACTTCTCCCGGTCCGGGTTCTGGTAGATGTCGGGGGGCTGGGCGATGGCCGGAAGCATGACCTCGGCGGTCCGCACCCAGATGTACTCCTCCCAGCGGCGGACGTTGGTGAGGTAGATCCCGGTCCGGTCCTCGAGCGGGTGCCACTCGACCACCGGCATGGTGCCCCAGGCCGGATTGAAGTGCGCACGGGTCACCCGCGTGTGCAGGAACACGCTATGGAACGGGTCCATCGGGTTCTCCGCCACCTGCAGCCAGTTGCAGGGGTAGTCGATCGCGTAGGGCACGAGATCGTCGCGGGGCAGCGAGAGCGTGTCGAGCATGGGGATCTCGGGCCGGAGCTCGGGAGGTCCGAGGTAGGCGAAGACGAGGCCGGACACCTCGGTCACGGGATAGGCCCCGTGGCAGAGCCGGCGCGGAATGGGGCTCTCCGCCGGCTCGCCGGGCACCTCGAGAATGGTGCCGTCCACGTCGAACAGCCAGCCGTGATAGCAGCACCGGATCCCGCGCTCCGACACGATCCCGTACTCGAGCGACGCGCGGCGGTGACTGCAGTGCTTGTGCAGCAGGCCGAGCCGTCCGGAGAGATCACGGAACAGCACCAGGTCCTCGCCGAGCACGGTCACGGGGGTGGGATGCTCCCCGAGCTCTTCGGTCATGGCCACCGGCATCCAGAAGCGCCGGAAGTACTCGCCGGCCGCGGTGCGCGGACCCGTGCGGGTCAGCTCCGGATCGGCGCGCGCGTCGGAAACGCGGTGATATCCGCTGTACGGGCGGCCGTGCGGTTCGGTGGTCGCGGTCATGTCGCTGGTCCGTCGTCGCGTCGCCGGGGGCGGCCCGTGGCCGTGGCAGGTGAGGGCGCCGGAGTTGCCCGGCATTCTGCCCGCCCGTGCCGAGAGTAAGCGAGCGGGCAGGGAATTCAAGTGCCGCAGTCGAGCTGACCCGTCCCGACGTCGGTTGCCGCGCTGGGGGCGAATGGTCGGGAACCCCGCCGGCAAGACGACCCGAGCGACGAAAGACACCGAATGCCGGTTATCGCGCAGGGTTTCCGTAGGCGCCTGGAGGCGGGAGTAAGATGACCGGGCGGTTCGAAAGCGGACGATCGCATCCGAGGAGCATCCGTGGTGGAAGGACTTCTACCGTCCCGGAGAACGGCGGGCCGGTGACCGCGCCCCTCGTCACCACGCCGATCTCGCAGGCGGTGGCCGAAGGGCGAATCAGCCGCGTGGAGCTGCGCGAGCTGATGAAGCGCTCCGATGCCCTGCCCATGCTGCACCTGGTGCTCTGGCTGGCGACGGTATTCGCGAGCGGCGCCGTGGTGTGGGCCGCGCTCGACGGCCCCTGGCTGCTCCCGGCCATGTTCCTGCACGGGGTGGTGCTCGTGCATCACTTCTCGCTGCAGCACGAGTGCACCCACTACACCGCGTTTCGCACCCGGGGGATCAACGACGCGGTGGGTGCGGCGTGCGGCTTCCTCGTCATGGTCGCGCCCCGTTTCTTCCGTTACGAGCACTGCGACCACCATACCTGGACTCAGCTCGAAGGGCGGGATCCGGAGCAGATTCCGTTGCCGACATCTCTTCGGGGCTACCTGGCGTACCTTTCGTCCGGGCCGTACTGGTCGGCGAAGTGCCGGGAGATCACCCGCCATGCCGCTGGCCGGCTGAGCGAGAGCGACCGTGCCTTCGTCCCGGAGGTCGAGCACGCGGCCGTGATCCGGGAGGCCCGCCTCATGCTCGCCGGCTACGTGCTGGTGGTGGCCGCGATGGCCGTGTTCGACCGGTGGGAGCCGTTGTGGTTCTGGTTCCTGCCGGTGCTGCTCGGCGAGCCGGTGATGCGCGCAATCCGCATGACCGAGCACGTGGGCATGCCGCCGGTACACGACATGCGGCGAAACACCCGCACGAGCCTCGTCTGGCCGCCGCTCCGCTGGCTGTGCTGGAACATGAGCTACCACGCCGAGCACCACTATGCCTCGAGCGTTCCGTACCACGCCCTGCCGCGCCTGCACGAGATGCTGAAGGGCGAACTGCCGATCGAGCCCGGCGGGTACCTCGGGGCGCACCGGGACATGCTCGACCAGATTCTGGGCGCGAAGCCGCGTTGCGACCGGCCCCTCGACCCGGCCCGATGAGCGAAGGAGACTCGTGGGTGGCGGCGCTCGCCGTCGACGAGCTCGAGAAGAACGGGGTGACCCCGGTCCGCGCGGCGGGACGCGACTACCTGATCTACGACGCACCGGACGGCCTGTACGCGTCGCTCGCGTACTGCACCCATCAAGGGGCGCTCCTGCGCGACGGCTACTTCGATCGCCATCTCATCGAATGCCCGCTTCACCAGGGCTGCTTCGACATCCGCACCGGAGAGCCGAGACGGGCGCCGGCCACCCGCCGGCTCCGGGTCGTCGAGGTGCGAATTCGCGGGCACATGGTGGAGCTGCGAGTCGGATCGGGCCGCTCGGGGGCGGCGCCTCGCCCTTAGGCCACCACGAAAGACGGAAAGCGGTGAGCCGTTTCAGCCGATTTCCGGACGGTGCGAGCATGACGATCCGGGAATGACGGTCCGGGCATGACGGTCCGGGGCGCCCGGGCGGGAACTGCCGGCGGGGGCGGGAACGGGGTCCGATCGAATATGCTTCACTCGTTGCGCTACGGTGCGCCGGCGCACCGCGGCGCACCGCGATCACGCTCCCGGCCAGGAAATGACATGATGCGCAACTCGTCCCCGAAGCTCGAAGATTTCCTCGACGATGCGATGATCGCGGCGCTCAGAGCTCCGTCGCTCGCCGAGGCGCGCGGCCTGCCGGCCAGCATCTATACGAGCGACGGCTTCTTCGCGCTCGAGCAGCAGCGCCTCTTCCCGCAGACCTGGACCGGCGCGGCCTTCGCATCGGACGTGCCGGCCCCCGGCGACGCCGTTCCGGTGTCGGTGGCCGGGGTGCCGATCATCATCCTGCGCGACGAGTCGGGCACGGTTCGCGCGTTTCACAACGTGTGCCGGCACCGGGCCACCCTGGTGCTCACCGAGCCGTGTCGCAAGCTCCGGCAGCTCCAGTGCCCCTATCACGCATGGACCTACGGGCTCGACGGGGCGCTGCGGGCAACTCCCTTCTGGGACGGCACCGCGAAATCGGAGCGGCAGCCGGTCGATGCCGCCGCCAACGGCCTCGTGCCGGTGCGCTGCGGGGTGTGGAACCACGTCATCTTCGTCAACCTGGCGGAGAACGCGGCCCCGCTCGAGGAGTACGTTGCGCCGATGGCGGCGGAGTTCTCGCACCTCGACGTCGACGCTTTCCGGTGCGGCTATCGCACGAGCTGGGAGTTCAATGCGAACTGGAAGCTGGTGATGGACAACTGGGAGGTCTATCACCACGTCTGGGTGCACGAGGGAATCTTCGAGCGCATGTCGGACGAGGTCGATCTCGAGACCGGCAAGCCCTACACCGACTCCATCGGCGAAGGCGACGTCATGATCCTGCGCGCGAATGCGGGCCGTCCGGAACGCCGCCTCGACACCGCGGCGGACGGGAGCACGCTGCCGCCCCTGCCGAGCCGCGCCGGGGTCCGGCAAAAGCACGGCATCGCCAATGCGGTCCTCCCCAACACCACCATGACCCTCGGCCCGAGCGCTTACGTGCCCGGCATCTACACCCCGGTCGCGCCGGGCGTGACCCGGGCGGAAATGGTCTGGTACTTCGCTCCCGAGGCGGCGACCGGCCCCGAACACGCCGCGGCGCGTGACGCCGCAATCAACCGCTGGATCGGGCCCGAGCGCTCCATGGCGGATCAGCGTGGCCTGCGCCCTCAGGACCACCGCTGCATGGAGCTCCAGCAGGCCGCCCGCGGGTCTCCGGTGGCCGACGACGTGAAGTTCTCTCCGGTGTGGGAGGAAGGCGTGCGCTACTTCCAGTCGTGGCTGGTGGACCGGCTCCGCTAGCGGAGAAGCGACGCCGGCGGCGGCAGGGGCGGGGCCAGAGGGCGTTCGCAGCTTGCGGTCGCGTCCGGAGGACGGGCTTCGCCGGCGGAGTAGGGCCGCCGGCCCTTGGTCGTTTGCCCGAGCAGTCCCTCGAGCTCATCGGGCTTGGACAACGGCGACGTCGGCGCCAGGATCGGGAGCAGGATGGAAACGCTGGACCACTACTACGATACCGGGTCGTACTCGCGCCCCATTTCCACTGATTCGGCCGAAGCGCAGGCCTGGTTCGATCACGGACTCGCGTGGGCGTACGGGTTCAACCTCGAGGAATCCCTCGACTGCTTTCGCCGGGCCGTCGCGGCGGACCCCGATTGCGCGATGGCCCACTGGGGGGTCGCCTACGCGGCGGGTCCCTACTACAACCGCCAGTGGGACCGGTTCGACGCGACCGAGCTGCCGAGACGGCTGCAGGAGACCCATGCGGCCGCCGAGCGGGCGCTCGCGCTCGGTCACCGCGCGACCGGGGTCGAAAGGGCGCTCGTCGAGGCGATGGCGGTTCGCTGCCCCTCGGACCGCGAGCCCGCGGACTTCACCGCCCGGACCGAGGGCTACGCCGACACCATGCGCGAGGCCTGGCGTGCGTTTCCCGACGATCCGGACGTCTGCACCCTGTTCGCCGACGCTCTCATGTCCCGGACCCCGTGGATGCTCTGGGACCTCGAGACCGGCGCCCCCCGCTCCGGCGCCTCGACCCTCGAAGTGCGGGAGGTGCTGGAGCGCGCCATTTCGGACCGGGAAGCGGCGGGGAAGCCCGCCCACGCCGGGATGCTCCACTTCTACATCCACCTCATGGAGATGTCGCCGACCCCGGAGGCCGCGCTTCGTGCCGGAGACGAGCTCTATGCGCTCGCGCGCGATTGCGGCCACCTGCAGCACATGGCGACGCACATCGATTTCCAGTGCGGGCACTATCGCAACGTCGTCGTGCGCAACTCCGCCGCGATCGCGCGCAACCGCAAGTACTTCGAGCGCAACGGGGCCCTCAACCTGTATTCCTACGCGCGCATCCACGACATCCACTTCAAGCTCTACGGGGCGCTGTTCCTCGGCCAGTACCACGCCGCCATGGAGGCGGTGCGCGAGTTCGCGGAGACCGTCCCCGAGGCACTGATCCGGATTGAGAGCCCGCCGATGGCGGACATGCTGGAGGGCTACTACGGGCTCGGGCTGCACGCGCTCGTGCGCTTCGGGCGCTGGCGGGAGATCGTCGCGGAGCCGTTGCCGCCGGACCCGGATCTCTACCTCGTCACCACCGCGGTCACCCACTACGCGAAGACCGCGGCCCACGCGGCCCTCGGAGAGGTGTCCGCGGCCGCGCGCGAGAAGGACGGGTTCGCCGCCGCGGTGGCGCGCGTTCCGTCGAGCCGCACCCTGTTCAACAACGTGTGGCTCGACATCTTCGCGATCGCGTCGCGAATGCTCGACGGCGAGATCGAATACCGCCGGGGTCGCCACGAAGTCGCGTTCGAGCACTTGCGCGAGGCGATCCGGCTCGAGGACCACCTGCCCTACGACGAGCCGTGGGGATGGATGCAGCCGGTTCGGCACGCGCTCGGCGCGTTGCTGCTCGAGCAGGGCCGGGTCGCGGAAGCGGAGGCGGTCTATCGCGAGGACCTCGGATTCGACGATCGAGTCATCCGGGCCCGGCGGCACCCCGACAACGTCTGGAGCCTGCACGGCCTGCACGAATGCCTGCGTCGCGGGGGCAAGCACGCGGAGGCCGGCATGATCGGGGCGCGCCTCGAGATCGCGCTCGCGCGGGCCGACGTCCCGATCCGCTCTTCGTGCTTCTGCCGCCTGACGCACGGCTCCTGATCCGCGGCGGGAACCGGCGGACTCGAGCGTGGCCCTCGCGCGCTAACCGGACGTCCGGGGGCGACTGCTCCTGTTGAGGATGCGGGCTGCCGCGCAGGCGGCCCCGTAGCCGTTGTCGATGTTGACGACCGTGATGCCGGGGGCGCAGCTCGTGAGGGTGGCCCGCAGGGCGGTCTCGCCGCCCGCCGCGACCCCGTAGCCGGTCGAGGTCGGCACCGCGATGACGGCGCCCGGAACGAGGCCGCCGATGACGCTCGCGAGGGCCGCCTCCATGCCGGCGACCGCGATCACGACGTCGAGGGATCGGATCTCGTCCACCCGCTCGAGAAGCCGCCAGAGGCCGGCCACCCCGACGTCGTGGATCTCGCAGCAGGCATGCCCGTCGTAGAGGAGGGTGCGAGCCGCCTCGCGGGCGACGGGGATGTCCGAGGAGCCGGCGGTTACCACGCCGGCGCGGGGTTCGCCCGGGGCGCCCGGCTCCACGCCACCGAGAATCGCCGTTCTCGAGATCGAATCGTAGTCGAGGCGGGCGGCGTGCCCGGCCGGCAGCGCCGCGTGCACCTCCGGGTCGAGGCGGGTGAGGAGGAGGCGCCGCCCGGCGGATTCCCCGTGGGCGAGGATCCCCTCGATCTGGGCGAGGGACTTGCCGGCGCAGAAGATCGCCTCGTCGAGCCCGGTCCGCTCGCGGCGCGACGAGTCCAGGGTGAACTCTGCGCTCACGTCGCGTCCGGCGCCCGTTTCGGAGCGGGGTTGTCGCCTCCGAAAGGCCGGCTCGCGGCCCGCTCTCTCATGTCGCGTGCGTCCGGGTCAACGCAGGAACGCGCTGCCCATCCGGTACGGCTCGAAGCGCACGGGACGGGAAGCGAGCCGCGCACCGAAGGCGGCCCGCCCCTCGTCCGCCATTGCGGCTCCGGCGGCGGGGTCGAGCCGCTCGAGAGCAGCGGGGTCGAGCTCGACGACGACCGCCTCGCGCCGCACCCGGCAGCGGACCGATTGTGGCGCGAGGGCGCTCCGCACCCGCACCTCGACCCGGTGGATGGCGGTGAGGTCGCCGGCGTCGATGGCGATCCCGGTCTCGACCCGGCTCGAGAGGCACGGCGCGGCCGGCAGCTCGGCGAGGTCGTCGAGTCCGAGCGAACGGGCGACGGCGCGAACGTCGCTCTTGCGCAGCCCCGCCTCGACGTAGGGATGGCGCACCGCGTTCTCCCCGGCCGCGACGAGCCCCGGACGGTAGTCGCCGAGGTCGTCAACATTGGTTCCCGAGACGAGGGTTCCCTCCGCCCGGGCGGCCATCGTTCCGTAGAGGTTCGACTTGCAGAAGTAGCACCGATTGGCCGGGTTCGCCATGTAGCGCGCGTCCCCGAACTCGCCCGCGTCCATCACCTCGAGGGTCCATCCCTCGCGTTCCGCGTACCCGCGCACCCGGCGAGTCGCCTCGGGGGGCACGGCGGGAGAGACCGCGTGGTACATCCGCGTGTCCGCACCGAGGGTGCGTCCGGCGACGACCGCGAGGGTCATGCTGTCGACCCCGCCGCTCACCGCGACGGCCACCTTCCCGAGGCCGCGAAGGCACGCGCGAAGGCCCGCGAGGGCGCGGGAATGGTCGAGGGGGGAGGATCGTGGTTCGCGGTTCATGTCCGGCGAGCCACCGGTCTCCGATTCGCTCCAGGGCAACCGGGAGGCTTTGCTCCGCCGGGTTCGCAATTATCCCCGTACGCGCTACGTGGCGCCATTTCGCCCACCTCGCTCACGTCGACTCCGCCCGCCTCCGTATCGCCTCCCGCCCGGCGCGTCCGGCGCCGGCATCCGCGAGATCGTCCATTTCCGCCTTTACGGTCACGTCTCCTTCCGGCCGACGCGTGCGCTTCACCCGGATGGCCTCGCCCGCCGCATCGCTCACCGCCGCCTCGCGCGCCAGGGCGGCCCGGCCGACGGCCTGCCAGCGTACCCCGATCGTCGTCGTCTCGGCAAAGCAGCCCTCGATTACCCGATCTCGCGCCGCGGGACGGGCGAGCACGCGGATGCTGGCCACCATGCGGCCCTTCTTGCCGAGGGCGGGGGTCTGGACCACGTCGAGCACCCCGTCCGTCGCGCGCAGACGTTCGAGCCCGACCGCGAGGTCTTCCGGCGTCTGGTCGTCCACCTCGAACGAGCAGATTCCAACCGTCTCTTCCCGCCACCCAATCGCCGACGCCGCGCAATCGAGGACGAGCGCCCGCAGGACGTTGCTCATGCCCGGAAGGGTGCGGCTGCCGAAGCCGTGCCCGGTCCTGGCGAGCCTCCCCTCCATCCCGGCGAGCTCGAAGGTGGGCTCGAGGTGTCGAAGGATCGCCGCTCCGGTCGGGGTGACCCGCTCTCCGTCCACTCCGTCGTGGCGGGTCGGACAGCCCCGGAGGAGGAGGGCGGTCGCGGGTGCCGGTACCGGCAGCATGCCGTGCGCGGTCCGTACCTGTCCTCCCCCCAGCGGGAGCGGCGAGCAGGACCAGGTGACGGGCTCGAGGGAATCGATGAGCCAGGCCGCGCAGACGACGTCCGCGATGGAGTCCCACGCGCCGACCTCGTGGAAGGTGACGTCTGCCACCGCGATGCCGTGCACCTCGGCCTCCGCCTGCGCGAGGACGAGGAAGATGGCGTCGGCCCGCTCCGCGACCGGCGCGGCGAGACCGCTCTCCCGGAGCCACGCCCGGATGTCCGCGAACCGGCGGTGAGGGTGACCGTGGCCATGTCCGTGACCATGTCTGTGGCCGTGGCCGTGGCCGTGGACCTGGTGATGGTCGTGGTCGTGGTGGTCGTCGTGCCCGTCGTCGACTCCGGGCGCGGGGACGGCATGAAAGCGCCGCCCCTGGAGCACCCCGTCCGTGAACCGCTCGGACCGCACGGCGACGATCTCGGGCAGCCGGGACTCCGCGAGTACCGCCGCGAGCGCTTCCGCGCGCTCGGGAAAGGCGTCGAGGAGCGCGGCGGCAAACATGTCGCCGGCCACCCCGCCGACGGGATCCAGATGAACGTGCACGCGAGCGATTCTACTCCGGTTCCGGCCGCGTTCCGGTCTATCATCGCAATTCGACGACCCGGCCGGGGTGCCTTCATGGGAGATCGGAAGCAGATGAGCGCGGACCGAATGACCAACATCACGCGCAAGGCGGTTCTGCCGCTCCTTGCGGCAACGGCGATACTGTTCGCGGGTAGTGCATCGGCGCTCGAACCGGTGTTCTCGACCACGTTCGGGGGAGCCATCCGCGGGTACGACCCGGTGGCCTACTTCACCGAAGGGCGACCCGTCGAGGGGCAAAGCGCCCATCGCTTCGAGTGGATGGGCGCCACGTGGTCCTTCGCGAGCGCGGAGAACCGCGCGGCCTTCGAGGCGGAGCCGGAGAAGTACGCCCCGCGCTACGGCGGGTACTGCGCGTGGGCGGTGAGCCAGGGCTATACCGCTTCGATCGACCCCGACGCCTGGCGGATCGTGGACGGGGCGCTCTACCTCAACTACAGCCTGTCCGTGCAGAAGCAGTGGGAGAAGGACGTCCCCGGCAACATCGCGAAGGCGGACGTCAACTGGCCGGGGCTCCGCGACGGATAGCCGCCGGCCGGGCGTTGTCCGAAGTTCGTTCTCCGGTCGGTACCGTTGCCGTCCGGACCCGAATCCAATCAACCGGCAGTCCCGTCCATGCACCAGCTCGAGTCCCTGATCCGGGCCATTCCGGACTTTCCGAAGCCCGGCATCCTCTACCGCGACATCACTCCCCTGCTCGCCGATCCGGATGCGCTGGCGATCGCCGTGCGGGCGCTCGCGGAGCCGTTCCGTGGACGCGAGATTCAGGGCGTGGCGGGCATCGAGGCCCGTGGTTTCATCTTCGGCTGTCTCGTCGCGCGGGAGCTCTCCGCTTCGTTCGTCCCCATCCGCAAGCCCGGCAAGCTGCCGTACCGGAAGGTCTCGGAGTCCTACACGCTCGAGTACGGGGTCGGAACGATCGATATGCACGTCGACGCGCTGACGGCGGGCGATCGGGTTCTCGTCGTCGACGATCTCATCGCGACCGGCGGCACCGCCGCCGCAAGCTGCACCCTCGTCGAGCGCCTCGGAGGCGAGGTCGCGGGGTGCTGCTTCGTGGTGGAACTCGTCGGTCTCGAGGGCCGAGCGCGACTCGACGGCCGCGACGTGCATACCCTGCTGCGCTTCGACTGAGCCGGGGAGGCGCCTCAGGTCCGCACTTCCAGCTCGAGGATCCGATCGACCCGGAACATGCGCTCCTCGCCGCGCAGTGAACAGAAGGCACGCATCCCGAGGAAGCTCGCACCCATGTAGGACTCCGGACCCACGCTGACGGGTACGACAATCCGCTCGCTCTTCGTGTCGTCGGCCTTGAGGTAGGTCATCGCGATCTCGCCTCCCGTCCCGATCGCGCGCCGGATGGCCGCCGCCTTCTCCTCGGCCGGCATCGCCTCTTCCGAACGCCGGTAGCGGTAGCTCGTGAGGAACCGGCGGATGCGCCAGTCCGTGCGGATCGAGCTCTTCGCGATCGGCCGCCGGAGAACGATCCCCTCGAAGGACGTGCACCGGCTGAGCGCCACGTAGGTCTGCCCCGGCGCGAACGCGCCGCGCTCGAGGTCCACCACGATGCGGTCGAAGGTCTTGCCCTGGGACTTGTGGATGGTGACCGCCCAGGCAAGGCGGAAGGGAAGCTGGGTGAAGTAGCCGATCGGCTCGCTCACGATGCGGTCGCCGGCGACCGCGAAACGGACGAGGTCCCAGGTGTGCGGCCGGACGTCGACGAGGTCGTCGCCGTCGCGCAGGCGCACGAACAGGAAGTCCTCTCCCTCTTCGTCCTGCTCGAGGGACTCGACGGTGCCGATGCTGCCGTTGACCCAACGGCCTGCCGCGTCGTTGTTGAGCATCATCACCTGCGCCCCTTCCTTGAAGGCGAGCTCGGTCGCGGTCGGGTAGTGCTCCCGGCCGAAATCGCCCGCGATGTCGGCGCGCGCGAAGTGGGTTCTGCCGGGCAGCGACGCGAGCCGGTTCTCGTTGATGCGGTCGGCGTTGCGGTTGGTGGTGGTGAGGCTCACGTGAAAGAGGTCGCTCGCCGGCTCGAAGTCCGGGTCCAGACGCGCGTTGAGGTGATCGAGGTCTTCATCGTCCATCGTGTCGTTGCGGATCCGGTTGAGGAGGGCGACGAAGTCCGCGTCCCTTTGCCGGTAGACCTTCTCGAGCTCGACGATCTCGAGGTCCTCGCCCGCGAGCGCGCGGGCGCTGAAGAAGTACGGGGTCTCGTAGACGGTTCGGAATATCTCGCGTTCCCCGCCGGTCACCACCGGCGGGAGCTGGTAGAGGTCGCCGACAAAGACCATCTGCACCCCTCCGAACGGCGTGTCGGGACGCGGCCCGTGCTGGCGCAGGAAGAGATCGACGCAGTCGAGGAGGTCCGCGCGGAGCATCGACACCTCGTCGATGACGATGGTCTCGAGCTTGCGAATCAGATCCGGGTCGCGCGGCTTGCGGCGGCTCGCGCGCACCTGCTCCGGGGTCGCGTCGACCCCGAATCCGAAGAAGCGGTGCACGGTCTGTCCGTGCACGTTGAGTGCCGCGACTCCGGTGGGGGCGAGGACTACCGGGTCCTTCGACGTGGTGGCGCGGAAGTGCTCGAGCAGGGTCGACTTGCCCGTTCCCGCCTTGCCGGTGACGAAGAGGCTCCGTTCGCCCGTTTCCATCAGCTCGAGGGCGCGCCCGAACTCCGGGTTGATCTCGATCGTCCCGGTCGGGCCGCCGCTCATCCGCGCCAATTCCGCCGCCCCCGTCGCCGTTCGTCCGGCCGGTCGCTCCGCGCTCCGTCAGTCCGGATGACCGCGAAACGCCTCGTCGACCGGGACGCGGAACCCGTTGGCGAGGCGGTTGGTCTCGTTCGCGAGGGCCGCGACGGCCATCAGCTCGGCGAACATCTCGTCCGTCATGCCCCGCGCCCGCGCCCCTGCGGTGTGGCTGTGAATGCAGTACTCGCAGTTGTTGGTGGCGCTCACCGCCACGTAGACCATCTCCTTGACGAGCGGGTCGAGCGCCCCCGGCTTCATCACCGTCCTGACGTCGTTCCACACCCGCTCGAGGGTTTCGGGGTGGTTGGCCAGGACCTTCCAGAAGTTGTTGATCCAATCGGATCCGCGGGTCCGCATGATGTCGTCGTAGACCGCGCGGACCTCGGGGGCGGCGTCTTCGTACTCGATGATCGGCAGGAGCGGCATGTTCGGCTACCTCGGGTCGCTGGGAGAATCGGGGCGGCGCGCCGCGAGCGCGTCGGCGGCGACGCAGAGGATCTCGTACATCATCGTCGCCCCGACCAGGGCGGTGTTGCCGCTCGGGTCGAAGGGCGGGGCGACCTCCACCACGTCGCCCCCGACGAGGTCGAGTCCGCGCAGGCCCCGCAGCATGAGCTGCGCCTCGTGCGTGGTATAGCCGCCGACCTCGGGGGTGCCGGTCCCGGGTGCGAAAACGGGGTCGAGCCCGTCCACGTCGAAGGAGATGTAGGTCGGTCCGTCCCCCGCGACCCGCCGCGCCTCCGCAATCGTCTTCTCGACCCCGAGCCCGTGGAACTCGTCCATCGTGATGACCCGCATGCCGGACTCGTAGCTGAATCGCCAGGCGTCGGGCTCGGCGGTCGCGCCGCGGATGCCGATCTGCACCGTCCGGGCCGGGTCGAGGAGCCCTTCCTCCACCGCGACCTTGAACGGCGCCCCATGGTGGACGGCGCTCCCCCAGCGGGGGCCGCCGGTGTCGCAGTGCGCGTCGAAGTGCACCATTCCGACCGGCCGGTCCGCGGCGATGGCCCGGAATATTGGCAGGGTCAGGGAGTGGTCGCCGCCGGCGGAGATCGGGACCGCCCCCGCCGCGTGCACCTCGCGGAAGAACGCTTCGATGTCGTCCAGACTGTCTTCCAGCCGGAAGGGACGGCGGATGAGGGCGTCGCCGACGTCGCGTACCCGGCAGAGCTCGTAGGGGTTGATGCGGTTCGCCGGGTTGAACGCCCGCATGAGGCCCGACTGGTTCCGGATCTCGCGCGGGCCGTGCCGGGCGCCGGGCCGGTTCGTCACCCCGCCGTCGAGCGGCACGCCGACGAGCGCGATGTCCGCCTCGGCGGGATCCTCGGTGTGCGGCGCCCGCATGAGGGTGGGTATGCCGGTGTAGCGGGGGCGCTGCAAGGGATCGGCGAACGGGTCTTCGGTCATCGCGGACTTCTCCGGAGCTCTTCGCTGGCGGGGCGATTATGCGCGTGGCCGGGGCGTATCGCGAGGGGAGGGCGCGCTTCGCCGCGGCCGCACTCCGCCGGACCGAACCGCGTCTACCTGCTACGCTTCGTACCGGACACGAGACGCCGGACACGAGACGCCGGACACGAGATACCAGATGCCGGACGCCGGATACGGTACACCCGGCCGCGCAACCGAGGCTCGACCACGAGGGGTTCGCCGATGCAAGCGCAAGACTTCCAGTTCTCCAACCGCCACCACGACCTCATGGCCCGCGACGACGAGTACATCCTCGGCTGGCGCTACGAGCCCAGGATCATGTTCGAGAGCGGGCGGGGCATCGTGCTCACCGACGTGGACGGCAACGAGTACTTCGACATGACCGCGGGCATGATGTGCATGGTGCTCGGGCACTCGCACCCGGAGCTCACCGAGACGATCCGCGAGCAGGCGGGGAAGCTCGTGCACGAGTCGTCCTGGTACTCCAACCCGTCGCTCGTCGAGCTCGCCGAGCTCATCGCCGGCACGATGCCGGGAGACCTCAAGATCGTGAACTTCGCGGTCACCGGCTCGGAGGCGAACGAGATCGCGATGCGACTCGCCCTCGGGGTGACCGGCAAGTACGACATCGTCTCCCTTATCCGCGGGCTCCACGGCGGCAGCCTCGCCGCGGAGTCGGTGACCAGCGTCGGCGGAGGCCGCAAGGCGCATCTCGGTCCGCTCATGATGCCGGCCCACCGCAACGCGATCTACGCTCCGTTCTGCTACCGCTGCCCAATCAACCTCGAGTACCCGGGGTGCGACGTCGCCTGCCTCGACCGCAGCGAGGAGCTGATGGAGCACGTCACCAGCCGGAACGTTGCCGCGATCCTCGCGGAGACGGTTCCGGTTGCGGGCGGCATGGTCGTGCCGCCGCCGGAATGGCTGCCGCGGCTGCGAGAGCTGGCCGACCGCTGGGGCGCGCTGCTCGTGCTCGACGAGGCCCAGCTCGCCCCCGCCCGGACCGGGCGGATGTGGGGGTTCGAGAACTTCGGGGTCACCCCCGACGTCGTCTCCTTCGGCAAGGGCATGACGGCCGGGTTCGGCATTGGCGGAACCGTCACCACGCCGGCGCTCGCGGAAGAGGCTCGCCACAAGGCGGGACTGCCCTGGGCCGGCACCTATTCGGGCGACCCGCTCCCCGCCGCGGCCGCCCTCAAGCAGCTCCAGATCGTCCTCCGCGACGATCTCATGAGCCGGGCGGCCCGGCTCGGAGCGTATCTCGGGGAGCGGCTTGAGGCCCTCGCGGCCCGCCACGAGTCGATCGGCGCGGTGCGCGGAATCGGGCTCTACTGGCTGCTCGACATCGTCACGGACGACAAGACCCGAACCCCCGATCCCGCGATGGCGGAGCGCATCCGCTACAACGCGGCCCTCGAGGGGGTCATCCACATCGCGGTCAAGAACTTCATCCGGCTCTGTCCGGCCCTCATCATCACCGAGGCCGAGATAGACGAGGCCGTCCATCGCCTCGAGCGCGCGATCGAGCGGGCCGAAGCCGGCTTCCCGCGCGACTTCGACTACTCGTCGTCGAGCTCGCTCGCGGCCCGGACGACGACCTGACGCAATCCGGGCCGGCCGGCGGTTCGCCTCGCGTCGCCCGAGTCCGCGAAGCGCCCGCCCGGCGCAGGCGCCTCCCCCTGACCGTTGTTTCGGCAACGGGGGATTCGCTCCCGCGGGTCAGCCCGGTAACCCCGGCGACTCTCCCGGGCTCGGGACTCGGCCGCCGCGATGGCGCATAATCGGCGCTCCGGCCGCGCGGGACCGTGCATCCGCACGCGCCGGCCCCCGATCGTCAATACCGGCGCTAACCCCAGGAGGACTGCGAGATGGCCGTTACCACCCTGCCGGCGAGAGAGCCGCGACACACCGAGGCCGAATGGCAGGCCCGCGTCGATCTCGCCGCGGCGCACCGGATTTCCGTGATGCACGGATTCCAGGAGGGGATCTTCAACCACCTGACCCTCACCGTGCCGGGCAAGGAGGATCGCTACCTCCAGATCCCGTTCGGGCTGCACTGGTCGGAGGTGACTGCCTCCTCGTTCATGGAGATCGGATTCGACGGCACCCGCCTCGCGGGCGAAGGGGAGATGGAGCTCTCGTGCTACTGCATCCATGCCCCCATCCACCGGCTGAACCCGGATGCCGCCTGCGTGATGCACACCCACATGCCGTACGCGAGCGCGCTCGCCCGCCTCGAGGACCCCCGCATCCTGCCCGTCGGCCAGACCGAGATCGGGGTGATGATGCAGACCGGCTACGACATGGAGTACACCGGACCCGCCTTCGACCCGAAGGAGGGGGAGCGGCTCGCCGGGGTCCTCGGCGACAAGAGGATTCTCATCATGGCCAACCACGGGGTGTTGACGGTGGGGCGAACGGTGGCGGAGGCCTACGATCGCCTCTACTACGTCGAGCGGGCGGCCCAGGTTCAGCTCTACGCGATGTGGACGGGGAAGCCCCTGCACCTCCTCTCCGACGAAGTGGTCGCGGAGACCGTTGCGCAGTACCGGAAGAGTCCGCGCTACGGCGGCCGGCCGGCGGCCGAGCACCACTTCGACGCCCTCAAGCGCCAGCTCGAGCGCCAGGGGGAGACCGACTACCAGGGGTGAGGAGCCCCGCGCTTCCACCACCTACCGCTCTCATGCTGTCCGAGAGCGGACCAACGCGCTCGTACCTGATTGATTGTCTGACGACCCACCCGGACCAACGTCCGGGTGGGTCTTCTCCTCCCGTCCGGGAGGATCACCCTGTCTGCGTACCCTCGCGTGGGAAAAGCATGCAACGGATTCCGCAGCCGGCGACCCGCGCGGGCAAGAACGGGGAACAACCACGCAGGCGGATGAACACACAGTCAAGGATGGCCGTCCTGTCGCCTGGCGTCCCCACGGGTGAGACTCACCGCCCGAGCGTGCAAGTCGGGCGAAGAAGAAACGCCGCAGGGTACCGGTTCGAGACGGCGCTGAGCTGCTCCCGCGCTTCGTCCAGTTCTCCAACGAGAAGTGCCCCCGCGGTGCGGGCGCCGTGCACCAGATCGAGCACGGAAGGACGAGGACCGAACATCCGGTGAGCGTGGCACCGCCCCGGTGCGCGATCGGGGGCGAACTGGATCGATCTGCGTCAAGATCCGCCCGGAAGAGGCGGGCCGCAGGTCCAAGGGGCGCAACCCCGGGGAGGCGCCGGTCGAAGCGTCGCCGATGCACGATGAGGGGATACGGTGACGAGGACGCCATACGCGCATTCCCGGGTGCGGCTGAGAAGGGGCTTGAGAAGCCTGAAAGGGGACGAATGGCACGAATTCAAGACACGAGAACCAACCATGACCGATGAATCGGAAGACCGAGTTGCTTGCACGGGAGGATCGGGGATGAGTGAACGAAACCTGGAGTGTGAAACCGCAAATTCCCATACTGTTCTTCGAAGCCGACTGGAACTTCCTTGTGGCGCAGTCCTGAAAAATCGATTGGCGAAGTCAGCCATGTCGGATTCGCTTGGGAACGGCGAAGGTGATCCCACAACGGCTCAGATTCGACTCTACGAAAGGTGGGCGGAAGGCGGAGCGGCACTGTCAATCATTGGTGAGGTTCAAGGTGATCCTCGTTATCCGGAGAAACCTGGAAATCTGGTGTTCGGACCGCATGCCGATCAACGGGCGATACAGTCCCTGGTCAGCCGTGCCACGATCGAGGGCGCTCAGATATGGCCGCAACTCGGCCATGCCGGTGCTCTTTCGCACCTGCCGATCAGTCGGCCGAAGGGTCCATCCGCGCTTGATGTCCACGGTCTTCAATGTGCAGGTATGTCACATCGAGACATCCAGGAATTGCCCACCATGTATGCAAGAACCGCAGCATACGCAAAGAATGCAGGATTTGGCGGCGTTCATGTTCACGCTGGGCACGGTTTCCTTCTCAGTCAATTCCTGTCTCCATTGTTCAACCGCCGGAACGATGGCTACGGTGGCTCGATCGAAGCACGATGCCGAATAGTGCTGGAAGTGATCGAGGAAGTGCGGCGGGCCGTTGGTCCTTCGTTTCCCATCGGGATCAAGATCAACTCGACGGACAAACTGGAGGGTGGACTGACAGAGGCTGATGCTTTGGAGGTGGTTCGGCTTGTCGATCAAACCTCGGTCGACCTGATTGACATTAGTGGCGGGACCTATTTTCCGGGAGCGAAGGCAAGCTCCGAGGGGTCCTCGGATGGCGGGCCATACTTTCTCGAATTTGCCGGGCGCGCCAAGAGGGTAACGGATGTGCCGCTAATGTTGACGGGAGGCTTTGTGCGCCGCGAACAAGCAGTGGCTGCAGTTGACAGCGGTGCTGTCGACATGGTGAGTTTGGCGCGTGCCATGGTTCTCGATACGCGACTTGCGACGGTCTGGTTGACCGAGGAAGGTGGTGATCCCGAGTTTCCGATATTTCAATCGCCACCTCGTGGCGGCGTAACGGCGTGGTATACGATGCGACTGACAGCATTGGGAGAGGACAGGGAGAACACATTCACGCTGGAACCTCGGTGTGCCTTGCGCGCGTATGAAGAACGTGATGCGCAGCGTTGCACCAGATGGCGAGAGAAATTCTCATATCCGGCAGAATCGAACTGGCCATCAAGGCCGAGCGGGCGAGCTCCACCATCCAGGTGATTGGCCACAGATGGATTGCCGGGGCGGCGCCGCCCGGCTCGACGCCGAACGGCGCTTCCGATGCGTGCGAGGCTCCGGGTTGTGCACCGGCTGATGCTCGCGTTGGTTGACCCGTCCGCACATCTCGAACAACTGGACCCGGCGGCGTAGAATCAAATCACAGGAGATCACCGACGCCAAGTTCATCCGCGCTTGGGACATCCCCAACGCAGTGCAACGCGCACTTCAAGGAAAAGGCGCCGAGACCTGCCGCCAGAACTCGCAAGAGAGATGGAGGTCAAGGGCCCTGTTCGCGCCCCGCCCTTCAAGGTCTTGAACCTTCCCGGGCCGACCTCACCGGCGCACCTGGCCCGGTTTCCGTGTGGGAAGAAACGGGAGTCGAAGCAGGACGAACCCGAATGACGCAAAGGCCGGATCGCTCCAGTTCAATGCCTCACGATCGGGTGGAGGACGGGGACCGAGGGACGCCGCCTCCGGTCTCCCGGTGGCCCGCTTCTCAATCCGAAGCAGGCCCTTCGCGGACGGCGCCCGACTCCAGGCGGTCGCGCAGGCGGGCCCAGGGGAGCAGCACGGACGGCAGGTGACGGGCGATCAGGTGGCCCGGGATCGGAGCCGGGCGGGCGATCGGCACCGGGAGCGCCCCCGGATCGGGGCTCGCGAGGAACGCCGCGAGCTCGCCGCCCAGTGCCGTGGACAGGGCGAGCCCGCGACCATTGCAGCCGACCGCGGCGTAGAGGCCGCGATCGACCTCGAACACCCGCGGTAACCGGTCGCGGGTCAGCGCGATCACGCCGCTCCAGGCGTACTCCGCGGCGAGCGGGCCTGCGATTGGCAGCAGGCGCCTCAGGCGCGCGACCAGGGAGCGGCGAAGGCGCCCGCGCGCGCCCGCGGCGAGCGCCGCCGCGCCGCCCGTCACCAGGCGCCCGTCGGGGGTCCAGCGCACGGCGAAGATGTCCCGGCGGGTATCGGACAGGCTCTCGTTCCCGGGCAGGAGGCGCCGGCGGTTCTCGGGGTCGAGGGGCCGGGTCGCGATCTGGTGGACGACGAGGGGCACCACGCTCCGCGCCAGCTCGGGCGCAAGGGCGCCGGTCAGGGCGTTCGTGGCGAGGACCGCCCGGTCCGCGGTTATCCGGCCGGCCGATGTCGTGAGGGTCCAGCCCCGTCCCCGGCGGTCGAGCTTCGTCACGCGCGACCCGCCGCGGATCGTGACCCCGGCGGCGAGGGCCGCCCGCGCGAGCCCACGGGCATAGCCGAGGGGATTGACGTGCCCGCCGCTCGGGTCGAGCAGCGCCCCGTGCCAGGAGCGCGCCCCGGTCAGACGGTGCGTCTCCTCGCGGTCGAGCAGGGCCAGGCTCTTGCCGTGCCGGGCCCAGTCGGACTGCCGTCGCGCGAGGAAGTCGACACGCGCCCGGCTGTGGGCCGGCTGCAGCCAGCCCGCCTGGGTTGCATCGCAGGCGATCCGGTGCTTGCGCACGAGCTCGAAGACGCGCTCGCCCGCCCCGCCGACGAGGCGGCAAAGGCGCGCCGCGCGCGCGCGGCCGAGCGCCGCTTCCACCTCATCCGGTCCGAGCGATGCGACGAAGCTCGGGACGACGAATCCGGTGTTGCGGCCCGAGGCGCCGAATCCGGGCTCATGCGCCTCGGTGACGACCACGCGGGCCCCGTGCTCGGCCAGGTGGAGGGCCGTCGAAAGGCCGAGATACCCGGCCCCGACGATCGCCACGTCGGCGGTGTCGTCGCCCCCGCCGGGCGACAGGGGCGGGGCCGGCTCGGCCGTCGCGTGCCACAACGAGTCGCAAAAGGTGTCGGCCGCCATTCCTCCCGCTGCCGGTGACGGCGCGATGGACAAATTGCATGGGTTGCGCGAGTCAATGATACTTGGGCGAGACAACTGGAGGAGGCAAGCCAATGTTGTTCCAATCGAAGGGGCTGCTCGTCGGCCTCGTGACGGCCGTCGCCGTCCTCGTGAGCGGCGCCGCCGCCGCCCAGTCGAAGCCCGAGCTGCCGGACGGCGCGCTGCTCAATCCGGGGGTCCTGCACATGGGGGCCGACTTCGCGGCCGCCCCCAACCAGTTCATGGACGCGGACGGAAAGAAGGACGGGCTCAACGTCGACATGTGCGGCGAGATCGCTTCGCGCCTCGGCCTCGAACTGGAATGGACGAATCTCGCGTTCCCCGGTCTCGTTCCCGGTCTCCAGGCCAATCGCTTCGACGGTCTTTGCACGTCGATTTTCATCAATCCCAAGCGCAAGGAGATCATGCAGATGGTCGCCTACGTGCAGTGGGGCGAGGGCCTGATGGTGCGTACCGACGACTCGCTGGCCGTCGATTGCGCGCCGATGATCGGCGACCAGGCGAGCTTCAACGCCTGCTTCGACCAGCTTTCCGGGCGGACCGTCGCGGTCGCCGCCGCAGGCACGACGAACCAGCACCTCATCGCCGAGAGCGAGCGCATGCAGGCGGACGGCAAGGACGCGATCGACATCCGCGCTTTCGACACCAACGCGGACGCTATCCAGGCGCTGGTGAGCGGTCAGGCCGACGGGGCCTACCTCAACGACACGCAGGCCAGCTTCTACCTGACCCGCAATCCGGGCTACGTGATGCCGTTCGCGGCCGCGTATCCCAACACCCTCGCCCTCGCCACCCTGAAGTCGAACCGGACCCTCGCCGAAGCGCTCCAGTGGGCTCTCGAGCAGATGAAGGCCGACGGCGCCTACCAGGCCATCGTCGAGAAGTGGGGCGTTGCCGGGGTGCCGGAGTTCGTGATCAACCCGTAGCGGCGGATCCGCGCGCCGGAGCGCTCCGGAGCCGGCCGGCCCGCCGGGAGGCCGGCCGGGAGGCCGGCCGGCTCCCCCTCTACCCGGCGCGACCGACCCCGAGTGCCGCCGAGCTGCGCCGTCGCCGGCTTCCGCAGGGCCGTGGGGGACCGGGGCCATGAGCTGGTCCTGGGATACGTTCCTCGCCTACATCGCCGACCCGCTGTTCGTGCGGGCCGCGGCGGTAACCGTCTGGGTCGCGGTCGCGAGCCAGGTCATCGGCGTCGTCGTCGGGCTGGGCGTCGCCCTGATGCAGCTCGCCCAGAACCCGGTGGTGCGATTCGTCGCCAACGCCTACGTCTGGTTCTGGCGCGGCTCGCCCCTGCTCGTCCAGCTCTTCCTGCTGTACTTCGGCTTGCCGCAGCTCGGCATCCGGCTCAACGTGATCGAGGCGGGGCTCATCGGCCTCGGCCTCAACGCTTCCGGCTTCATGGCCGAGATCATTCGCGGCACCATTCTCTCGGTCGACCGCGGCGAGCTCGAAGCCGCACGCTCTCTCGGGATGAGCCGGGGCCAGACGATGCGGCGCATAATCCTGCCGCAGGCGGCGCGGCTCATCGTGCCTCCCCTCGGCAACGAGTTCCTGTCCAACCTGCGGACGACCTCGCTCCTGTCCGTCATCTCGTTCGAGGAACTCCTCAGGGTCACGACGCTCGCCATCAACGAGACCTTCCGCGCCACCGAGCTCTACGCCGTCGCGGCGGTCTACTACCTGGCGATGACGACCGTCTGGACGCTGATCCAGGCCGGGATCGAGCGCCGACTGGGGGTCAGCGCCGGACGCGATCGCGCCCCGGGCCGACGTTTCCGGTTCGCGTTCAAGATTTAGCGAGGCTGTGCCTTGCATGGAACTTCGAAAAGTTCATTGCGCGACAGCGGGGTGGCTCGCCACTGTGGCAAGCTCGGACCGACAGGACATGTTCGAACCCGCCCATCTTCGTCCGGAGCCCCGTCGCGCCGTACAGGCGGAAATGCAAGCATGTCTCTTGGTAGCAGCCTCGGACGCTTCGTTCCTGAACCCGGTTTGCAAACATGACTCATCTGTAGAGATCGGGGTCCCTCAAGGGGTCCGGTGTCTTCCAGGACCAGCGGTTTCAACATTCACCAGGAGAACGGCATGGCCGACGTGAAACGAGCAAGAATCATCCTGTGGGGTCTCGGTGCCCTCGGCAGCCGGGTCGTGAAGGCGTTCGGGGCCGGCGTCGACGATCTCGAGATCGCGGGCGCCGTCGATCATGACCCGCGTCTCGCGGGGAAGACCCTCGCCGGCGCCTTCCCCGGCGCGGGCGTGCCCGCGGTACCCATCCACGCGGATCTGCCCGACTGTCTCGCGGCGCTCGAGGAGCCGGCCGCCGTGCTCTTCCACATGACCGAGTCCCATGTCCCGGCGATCCAGTCCCAGCTGGAGCAGGCGATGGAGGCGGGGCTCGACGTCATATCCGCCTCGGAGGGCATGTTTCATCCCGGACTTCGCTTTCCGGAAGTCGCGGGCGCCCTCGACGAGTGCGCCGTCGCGAACGGGGTCTCCCTCGTCGGATGCGGAATCAACCCCGGCTTCGTCTTCGACTCCCTGGTGCTGGTCCTCGGCCGGGTGTCGACGGCCGTTACCGGGGTCACCGCCTCGCGGGTCATCGATGTCACCGGCACCGGGCTGCACGACATCGACCACGTGGGATTCGGTCTCCCCACCGAGGAGTTCGAGGCGAAGCTCGCGACCGGCCGCATCGTCGGCCACATGTCGATGCCGGAGTCGATCGCGGCCCTCGGCGAACGCTTCGGCCTCCCCGTCGATCGCATCGAGGAGCGCTGGGAGCCCCACACGAGCGAGGACCCGGTCGATTCCGCCTCCGACCTCGGCACCATCGAGCCCGGCCGCGTGGTCGGCATCAGCCAGCACGGGCGCGGGTTCGTGGGCGAGGAGGCGGTCATCCGGCTGAACCTCCTCATGTTCTACCGCCCCGAACGCTTCGG
This sequence comes from Immundisolibacterales bacterium, assembly GCA_026712715.1. Lineage (GTDB taxonomy): Bacteria > Pseudomonadota > Gammaproteobacteria > HK1 > HK1 > JAJDXW01. Next base: position 89,438 of record JAPOPW010000024.1, read on the forward strand.
CCACGAGCAGGCCGACGACATCGTCATCGAGGGAACGCACCGGGTGCACGCGTCCCTGACCCCGGCGGCGGTGTCCATCCAGGGAGCGGGCCTCATGATCATGAACGCGGTCCACGATGTCATCGCCGCGCCGCCCGGACTTCGCAGCGTGCTCGACTTCTCGATGGGCGGCCGGCGGCGCGGTGGATTCCGTCTGGTCCTCGACCCGGCACGTCCGCACGTTCCGGGCACGACCTGGGTCGTGCGACAGCCGCTTGAATGAGGCGGAGCAATGGGCTGGAGCTGGCCGGTCTTCCTCGACGCCCTGACTTCGCCCTTCCTGCTGCGGGCGGCATGGACGACGGTCTGGGTGGCGGTGGTCGCCCAGGCGATCGGAACCGTGATCGGCGTCCTGGTCGCGCCGACCATGCTGTCCCGGAACCCGCTGGTCAGCGCACCGGCGTGGGGCTACCGCTGGCTGTTCCAGGGAACGCCGCTCCTCGTCCAGATCCTCGCCTTCTACGCCGTGCTGCCGCAGCTCGGCGTGCCGCTCGGCGTGGTGGCGTCCGGGCTGCTCGCCCTCGGCCTCAACGAAGGGGCGCGCATGGCCGAGATCGTGCGCGCCGGGCTCATGTCGGTCGCCCCCGGGCAGCGGGAGGCGGCGCTCTCGCTCGGTCTCAGGCGCTGGCAGGTCTTCGCGTTCATCGCGCTTCCGCAGGCGGTGAAGGTCATCGTTCCGCCGCTCGGCAACAACTTCAACTACATGTTGAAGGCGACCTCGCTGCTGGCCGCGATCTCGTTCGCCGAGCTGCTGCGGACCTCGCAGCAGATGGCGCAGTTCACCACCCGGCCCCTCGAGGTCTACAGCGCCGCGACCATCTACTACCTGCTGATGACCAGCGTCTGGGACGCCGTGCAACGCCGCCTCGAGTGGTGGGCGGACCCCGCCAAGGCGGCTCGCGGCCAGCAGCTATGGGAGCGTCGACAACCCCAGTCCGTGCCGGGACCGGCCGTCGAGGCGTTTCTCGCGCGCACGGTGGAGACCTCCGTCGCCGGGTCCACCCCCGCGCTCGTCGAGACCTGCGTTCTTGCCAAGCGCTTCGGCTCCCACGAGGCCCTCGCCGGGGTCGACTTCGCCGTCGATCCGGGCGAGGTCGTCGCCATCATCGGGCCGAGCGGCTGCGGCAAGACCACCCTGCTGCGCTGCCTGAACGCGCTGGCGTCGCCGGACCGCGGCGCGGTCGTCATGGGTGGCGAGCCCATCGGCATGCGAAAGGGACGCCGCGGCGGACTCGAGCCGCTCCCGACCCGCGCCATGAACCGCCAGCGCCGGGAGATCGGCTTCGTCTTCCAGCGCTTTCACCTCTTCGGGCACCTCACGGCCCTCGAGAACGTGATGCTCGCGCCGCGTCTCGTGCTCGGCCAGTCACGATCGCAGTCGCGGGCGAACGCCCGTGACCTGCTCGCGCGGGTCGGGCTCGCAGACCGGGCGGACGCCTTTCCGAACCGGTTGAGCGGCGGGCAGCAGCAGCGGGTCGCGATTGCCCGGGCGCTCGCGATGAAGCCGCGGCTGATGCTGCTCGACGAGCCGACGTCGGCGCTCGATCCGGAGACCGTGCACGAGGTCCTCGGGGCGATTCGCGCCCTGGTGGAGGACGGCATGACCACGGTCATGGTGACGCACGAGCTCGGGTTCGCGCGGGAGGTCGCCGACCGCATCGTCTTCATGAGCGAAGGCCGCATCGTCGACGAGGCGCCGACGGGGGCGTTCTTCGAGGGCGGGCGCGACCCGCGTACGCAGGCGTTCCTCGCCCGGCTGATCTAGCCGCAAGACTTCACCGAAGCCGTTTGCCGAACAGCGCGAAGACGCGTTCCCAGACACGCTCGGCCGACGGCTTGTCGTAGCAGAACCGGGTGGGAAACGTGAATCCGTGCTCGGTGCCGGGAAACGTCTCGAGAACCGCGTCCACGCCGTGCCGGCGACACGCATCGTCGATGGCATGCTGATGTTCGGGAGGCGTGAGCGGGTCGCCATCCGCAAAGCCGAAGTAGCACGACGCCTCGATGTGGCGCGTGAGCAGGTGCGCGGAGTCCGCTGCGGCCGTGACCTGGAAGCCGGCATGCAATGAGGCCATCGCGCCAATGCGGGTCGGAAACGTCCCCGCCGCGGCGTAGGCGTGACGCCCGCCCATGCAGTAGCCGATCGTCCCGATCGGTTCGCGCGCCGCCGGGTCGGCCGCGGCGTAGTCCATCAGCACCCGGGTGTCCGACAGGACCATCGAATGAGACAGCGCGCGATTGAGCCGATCCATTTCGGGGTCGGGCCCGCGCGTCGCGAGGAGCGCGGGATCGAACGATGGTCCCCCGTCGCGGTAGAACAGGTTGGGCAGCATCACGTAGTACCCGACGGTGCCGATTCGTCGCGCCATGTCGCGCAACTCCTCGCGAATCCCGGGACCGTCCATGTACACGATCACCGTCGCATGCGGAGGGTCGTGCTCGGGCGCGGTAATGAAGACCGGCATCCGTCCGTCTGCGGTTGTCACGTCGATTTCTCGTTCCAGCACTCGTCCTCCTCCGTCACGTTCGCCTTCGTTCACGAAGGTCTCGAAGCGCTCGTGCGAGCTTGCCCATCGGAGAGGATGAACGGGAGGCTCTTCGCCATGCCCGAGCTTACCGAACCGTCTCCGTCTCGCTCCCCGTGCGTGTCGATCCGTTCGGGTCCTCGCCGATTTCGACCACGGTCCGCACAACGGAGTAGAGACCGCGATGCAGGACGACGGACAGTCACCCCTCCCCGCGCCGCGGTCCACCGTCCCCAGCCCGTTTCGCGATGATCCGCGACACCGCGGTGAACTCCTCTTCCGCCAACCCGGCCTCCATGGCGGCCGCGAACGCATCTGCCGACGCCTCCAGGATGGGAAGAGCGATCGACGCCTGGCGCGCGAGGTCGCGCGCCAGGGCGGCGTCCTTGGCCGCGATGTACAGCCGGCCGCTCCCCGAGTCGGAACCCGCGGCAGCGTGCCGGGCGTAGTCCTCGACGAACTTCGAACATCCGAGACCACGGGCCTCGATCACGACGTCGATGAACGTCATCACGTCCAATCCGAGCCGCCGGCAGAGCGCAAGCACCTCGCCGGCGGCGGCGGCGTGGGCCATTCCCAGTCCGTTCTGCAGCGCCTTGATCGTGCATGCGGCCCCGGCGCCCCCGACGTAACGGTGGCCGCGGCTCATCGTCGCGAGCACCGGCGCGACGACGGCGAGATCGGACTCGCGTCCCGAGACGGCAAAGAACACTTGCGCTTCGCGTGCCTGCTGCGGGCTCCCGAAGATTGGCGCGTCGAGATGGCGGGCGCCGCGCGCCTCGAGCTCGTCCCGGATGGATCTCGCCACGGAGGGATCGACCGTGGAGCAATCACACGTGAGGAGGCCGGGGCGGGCGCAGGCCGCGATGCCGGCGTTCCCGAGGTAGACCGAACGCACCGCCTCCGCCGACGGCAGGCACGTGAAGACGAATGCGGCGCGCCGTGCGGCGGCGGCGGGGGACGGGGCGACCTCGATACCCGGTACGGCCGCGGCGGCCCGACGCGCCGTGTCGGCAGTGTCGGCCGCGATCACCCGGTGACCCGCGTTCGCCGCGTTGGTCGCCATCGGCAGGCCCATGTGGCCCAGCCCGATGAAAGCGATGTCAGCTCGTCTGGCGATCGGAGTGTACGGCGCGCGGGACCCGGACCGTCTCCCCGCTTCGAGCCGATGCGAGACCCGAGAGAATCAACTTCGCAGCACGCGCCCGGACGCAGTACGCTCGGACGCACCCTGGTCGACGAGGGGTTCGGGGTTGTACATGTACGCTAGCGACGTTCCGACGCGGAACTTGAATCCATCGCGGACACCGATAATGCGCATGCCTTCGCTTGTCAAGGGGATCGGCGCCGGCCGCCGGCCGCCCCGCCCGAGATGACGGGGCGGGAGACATACGACTATGTCGTGGTCGGCGCGGGAGCGGCGGGAAGCGCCGCCGCGGCGCGGATCGCCGAAGAGGGACGCCATTCCGTTGTGCTGATCGAGGCGGGCCGCGACGATCCCTGGATCTGGCTGAAGGTTCCTCTTGGCATCGCGATCGTCCTTGCCGGTGAGCGCGCGGTGCGGCGCTACTGGACCGCGCCCGAGCCCAATCTGCTGTCGCGCCGGATCTACTGGCCGCGCGGGCGGGTTCTGGGTGGAACGTCCACAATCAATGGCATGCTGTGGGTTCGCGGGGATCCGGTCGAGTACGACCGCTGGGCGGAGATGGGGTGCACGGGCTGGGACTTCGACAGCGTGCTGCCCCACTTCAAGCGCATGGAAGCGTGCACGCTCGGCAGCGACCGGCTGCGGGGCCGGACGGGCAAGACCGGCATCGTCGAGTATTCTCCGCGCGACCCGTTGTCGTCGGCGTTCTTCAATGCCTGCACGCAGGCCGGGATCGCCGCCAATGACGACTACAACGGCGAACGATACGAGGGCGTCGGCTACCTTCAGCTCAACACGCGGCGCGGGCTGCGCCACGGGGTGCGCGAGGCATACCTTCGCCCCGCCGGAGGAAATCGAAGCTTGCGGATTCTGTGTGACGCGACCGTCGAGTCCGTCGTGCTCGAGAACCGCAGGGCGACCTCCGTTCGGGTTCGCAGCGACGGGATGGTGCAAACCATCGCGTGCCGGCGCGAGATCATCCTCGCCGCCGGCGCCATCGATACGCCCAGGATCCTGGAGCTCTCGGGAATTGGTGACCCCGACCGTCTGCAGAGGCTCGGGATTCGACCCGTTCACGCTCTTCCCGGCGTCGGCGAGGGGCTGCGCGACCACCTCCATACCCGGCTGACCTTTCGCAGCAAGGGCGCGGTGACCTTGAATGACATCATGCGAAGTCCTGCACGCAAGATGCTGTTCGGTCTCAACTATCTGCTTTCCCGCAAGGGTTTCATGGCGGCCTCGACAGCGACCGTGCATGCCCTGGCGCGGTCGGTGCCCGACCAGCCCGGTCCCGACGTGAAGCTGCAACTGCATCCGCTGTCGGCCGCCGATGCCCGCAGTCCGGACCGGGTGAAGCTCGACGAGTTCTCCGGCTTCGGGATCGGCACGTTCCCGCTTCGGCCGGCATCGACCGGATCGGTGCACATCGCGTCGCGCGACCCCCGCGACCCGCCGAGGATCAGGCCGAACTACCTGGACCATCCCGACGACCTCGCCTGCGCGATCGCCGCGGTCCGACTTGCCCGCAAGGTGGCGGCGCAACCGGCGTTCTCCGACTTCGTCGTCGAGGAGGTGCGACCCGGTGCCGAGGCGCAGTCCGACGAGGCGATCGCCGCCTTCATCCGCGGAACCGGCACCACTTCGTATCATCCGATCGGAACCTGCCGGATGGGCACCGACGCGATGGCAGTGGTCGCTCCGGATCTCGGGGTGATCGGGCTGGAGGGCTTGAGAGTGGCCGACGCGTCGATCTTTCCGACCATGCCGTCATCGAATACCCATGCGCCCAGTATCCTTGTCGGTGAGGTCGCGGCATCTCTCGTGAACGCCGGGTAGGTCGTCCCCGGCCATCGACGAGGTCTCCCGACCGTGTCGTCAGGAGAATGCGACCCGGAAACCCGTATGCCCCGTCGACGTGTCGATGGAGTTGGAGATTCGGGCCGCAATCCGGTAGCGGAAGCACGAGTCCGGATGACAGAGGTAGGAGCCCCCTTTGAGCGTCTTGCGGGGCACGAGGCTGCCGATGGCTTCGGACTCGTTGTCGGCGCTGGAGGATGTCCATTCCCAGACGTTGCCGACCATGTTGTACAGACCGTAGCCGTTCGCGGCGAATGCGTCCGCCGCCACCGGTCCGACCTCCTTCGGATTCGCTTCCGGCGAGCCGGTCTGACCGAAACGGCACCTCGGGTCGGTGGCGTCGGGCTCGTCGTCTCCCCAGGGATACCGGACGTCCGGCTTTCCCCCGCGAGCCGCGTGCTCCCACTCCACTTCGGTCGGGAGGCGTCCTCCGCACCACATCGCGAATGCGGCGGCATCGTTGAAGCTGACGTGCACCACCGGCAGGGCTTCCAGGCCGGCGACACTGACACTGCGGCCCTTCGGATGCAGCCAGTCGGCCCCTTCGACCCTGCACCACCAGGGAAGCTCCGCAACCCGCCCCTCGACGGGTTCCGTGTGGACGAGGGCGCCCGAGAACACGAAGGACCAGCCGAACCGCTCGGCCTCGGTCCGGTAGCCGGTTTCGGCAACGAAAGTCGCGAACTGCCGATTGGTGATCGCGGTGGCCGTCATGCGCAGCGGTGCGACCGTCCGTTCCCGCAACGGACTCTCCCCGTCGCCCGGAAATACCGGGCGGTTCGTCCCCACGAGGGCCCGTCCGCCGGGGATCCTGACCGTGTCCATCCCGGGCGAGGCCGACGTGCAGCTGCGGACCGCCGCCTGCCGCTGCATCAGCCGGTCCTGATCGTCTCGGGCGGGCGGTGCAGCGGATCGTCGATGGTCTTGCGCTCCGCTTCCACCCCTTCGAACCACGTTTCGAGCTCGGTCAGCAACTTCCGGGTCAGTTCCGGGTGCCGATCGGCCACGTCGTATTGTTCTTCCGGATCGTTTGCCAGGTTGAAGAGCTGCGGCTTTTCGGCAGATGGATACTTGATGTTCGGTACCGGCAACAGCTCGGTGACGGACGCCGGGTCTTCCTTGTGCTTGATGTCCGCTTCGATGAACGCCGCGGTTCGAGCCGCGTCCTCGTCGGACACGAAGAGATCGGGATTCTGGTAGTACCGCGTCCCCGCAATCATCGGTCGAACCAGCTTCCAGTCGCCATCGCGAACGGCGGCATTGGTCGACACGCTGGGATAGTAGAAGTTCCATTGCCAGAAGCGTCTCGGCGGGCGCCCGGGCTCCTCGCCCCGGAGCTGATCGCCGAGATCGTGGCCGTCCAGAGCATTGGCGCCGACCGGGACGACTCCGCACATCGAGGCCAGGGTCGGCATCCAGTCGGTGAAGTGGGCAAGGCTGCAGTTGACCGCGTTCGCAGGCAGGCGGGCGGGATGACGCAGGATCATCGGCACCCTTATTCCGCCTTCGTAGACCCAGCCCTTGGAACCCCTGAGTCCGGCGTTGAACCGTTCGTTGAACGTGCTCTCGCCCGGAGCGAGCATGAAGGGCGGATTGAAGAACGCCGGTCCGTTGTCGCTGGTGAACAGGACCAGGGTGTCGTCGGTGAGGCCATGGCGATCCAGTGTCTCCAGGACCTGGCCAATGCCGGAATCCATTGCCTCGACCATGGCATACGTCGTCGCGACGATCCGATCGTGCCCCTGCTCGAGGTAGCGCTCTACCAGGGGCCCGGGGGCCTGAAACGGAGAGTGCGGCGCGCTGTATGCGAGCATCAGGAAAAATGGATCGGCGCGATGCCGGTCCAGGAAGTCGCAAGCGTGACCCGTCAGGACGTCCGTCAGGTAGCGGCCGTCACCCTTGTTGACCGTGGCGTTGGTTTGCAGGTGCCAGTCGTAGTAGTCGGACCACCCGCCACAGAATCCGGCAAATTCGTCGAATCCGCGTGCATTCGGCTCGAACCGCGCATCGAGCGCGCCGTTGTGCCACTTTCCGACGAGGCCGGTGGTGTAGCCGGCCGCCTTGAACATGTCAGCCATCGTCGTCTCGCGCAGCGCGATGCGATCCAGGCCGTAGACTTCGAACTGCCCGACCGCGCCGGTGCGGTGCGGATACCGTCCGGTCAGGAGTGCGGCGCGGGCCGGTGAGCAGATTGGCGACCCCGAATAGTGTTGCCGCATGCAAACGCCTTCGGCAACGAGTCTGTCCAGGTGGGGGGTTCGAACCCGCCCTTCGCTGAACGCTCCCAGGTCGCCATATCCCATGTCGTCGGCGACGATAAAGAGGACATTCGTTTTCCTGCTCACCGGCCCGCTCCCCGCATCCGCCGGCCTAGCGCGACAACAGGCGCTGGATGGACTTGTCGGCCGCGGCCAACGCGGCCGGGATATCGCCGCCCTTGACGATCTTCTGCATTTCCGGCGCCAGCTTGCTCATCACGGCATAGAACTTGGGGCTCTTCCACGGATTGTCATGGGTGTAGGCGAGGGATCCGATGAAGATCTGACTGTAGGCGTCTTCCCCAACGGCTCCCTTCATCAACAACGGCATGCTCGAGGTCGGAATCTGGCCGTTGATGTCGAAGTACATGGAGGTATTGTCTTCATCGAAGATCAGCATGTCGAGAAATGCCGCCGTCAACGTCTTGTTCTTCGACTTGGAAGACATGGTTATCTCATGCGGATTCCCAATCGTCCTCCTGGTTCCGTCCGGCGCCATCGGCATGGGCGCCACCCAGACATCGCCATCCGCTGTCACGGTCATCTTGCCGCCGGACATGTTCTCCACCAGGCCCCGACCCCAGGGTCCTTCGAAAATCACGCCGGCCCGGCCGGCGGCAAAGACGTTCCGGGATTCCGCGTGCCCGTGCCCGACGGCGGTGCAGCCGGAGCCGGTCACCTCCTGAAGCCATGCAAAGGCGGCTTCGTTCTCCGGCGTGTTGAGCATGACCTCGCCATCTTGCTGAATGTCGCCGCCGTGACCGTACATGATCGGAATCGACCACTGGGCGGAATTCGGGTTCTGCGAGGTTCTCAGGGCGGCGCCATAGATCTTGGCGCCGTCCTTGTCCGGCAACGCGCAGATCGCCTTGATCAGGGCCATCAACTCCGGCCAGGTCTGCGGGTACACGTCGGGATCGAGCCCGGCCTCCTTCATCAGATTGCGGTTGTAGTGCGGATGGATCGGCCCGGGCACCCACGGCAGGGCGTAGAGCTTGCCGTCGACGGAGACGGAGTCACGCAGCGCCTGGGGAATCGTCTCGAGCTTCTCCTCGCTGAAGTACTCGTTCAACGGCTCCAGCCCCCCGATGCCCTGTACCGCCGGAACCCACCCCGCAATGAGATGAATTGCGTCCGCCGGGTTGCCGGCCATCGTCGTGACCGTGGCCTGGTTCAGCGCCTTGTCGAACGCGGTGTCGACTATCTTGAGGTCGGCGCCCGTCTTCTCCTTGAATTTCCTCTGGATCTGGTAGATGAGGTCCGCGTTCTTGTCGTAGGTCCCCAGCCACCCCGAGTAGGTTATGGTTTCCGCCGCGTGTGCGGACATGGCCGTCAACAAGACTGCCGATGCCAGCATGTACCTTGCGAATCTTGGCATTTCCGTCTCCTGGTTGTGATGGTTCCAGATGACCGTGACGTGTCGCTGTTCCGATCACGATGCGGTCACTACTTCAGTGCGCCCGCGGTCATGCCCTTCAGGAACGACTTCTGCATGACCATGAACAGGAGAAAGACCGGAAGCGTCACCATGACGGCGAGCGCCATCATCTCCGACCAATCCCCCTCGAACTCGCCGAGAAAGGCGAGGGTAATTCCGGCCGGCAACGTCCGCACCTCCGGAGAGCTGACGAACGTGAGGCCCATGAGAAGCTCGTTCCACGAGGTCACGAAGACGAATATGGCCGACGCGGCGAGGCCCGGACGAACCATCGGCAGCACGATGTGGATCAACACCGAGAACGGAGGAGCGCCGTCGAGCAACGCCGCTTCCTCCATGTCGACCGCAATCTGGTCGATGAACTTGGTCATCAACCACACCGACAAGGGCAGGCCGAGGGTCGTGTTTCCGAGAATCAGCGCCCAGTAGGTGTCCAGAAGCCCCAGTTGATAGAATGTCGAGTACATCGTGATCATCAGCAACGGGAGTGGGAACGCCATGGATGCGAGAAAGAACAGAAGCAGCGCGTTCTTGTACGGGAAGTAGAAACGCGAAATCGCATAGGCACACAAGGACCCGGCAAACGTCGACAGCACCGCCGCCGCCCCGCTGACGATCAGGCTGTTTTGAAACATGCGGATCAGCCGGGTATCGAACTGATTCACGTAGTTGGTGAACGTGAACTCGTGCGGCCAAAGTTCCGGCGGGACGACAAACAGGCTTTCGAGCGGCTTGAAGGAGGTCACGACCAGCCAGTAGATCGGGAGCAGCAGGAACGCGAAGGCGCTGATCGCGATCGTGTAGGCGGCCATCGCGTTGATGTTTCGATACGTGACCAGCGGGCGGGTCGGGTTGCTCACTTCACGTGCTCTTTCTTCATGCCGAATCGCAGGATGAGCCAGGCCACGATGATGAGAAACGCCAGCCAGAGCGTTCCGGCCGCGGAAGCCAATGCAAAGTCCCAGTTCTCGAAGGCCAGTTGATAGGTGAACAGGCTCAGCACCATGGTGGCATTGATCGGCCCCCCCTGGGTCAGCAGCAACGGCAGGGTCATTTCCTGGAAGAAGCGCACGGAGTCGAGGAGAAGCGCGACCATAAGCACGTTGCGAATCAAGGGAAGGATGATGTGGCCGATGCGATTGACGAAGCGTGCGCCATCGAGCTCGGAAGCCTCGAGAATCTCGGTGGAGATGGACTGCAGGCCCGCCAGGGCGATGACCATCAGGAACGGAATGGAACGCCAGGTGAATCCCGCGATCATGACCCACTGCGCGCCCGTCTCGTGGAACAGGATGTCCAGGTTGGTCTCGGTGATGCCCGAAGCCGTCAGCATGTAGTTGATCAGTCCGTAGTCCGTGTTGAACAGCCAACCCCACAGGATGGTGATGCAGATCCAGGGGAATACCCAGACCTGGAACACCAGTGAACGAAAGAGCGGGGCGAACCGCTTGACGCCGAAGTGGAGCAGCAGGGCGCAAAAGAACCCCATGATCACCGCGAGAGCGGAAGAGACGAAGACGATGTAGCTGGTGTTGACGACGGACGCGTAGTAGACGTCGTCTTCGAGCAGATACTCGTAGTTTTCGAGACCGACAAATTGCGGCAGCTCCGGACGCAGGGGGGAGGCATCGGTGAAGCTGAGCACGATGCCATTGACGACCGGGTACAGGATCAGGAATCCGACAATGAGCGCCGCGGGCAGGACCAGGCCCGCGAAGAACACCGGGTACTTCCTTACCCGGTAGAGCACGTCGGGCCTCGGGGGGACTGAAGAGCTTCGAGGACCGCCATCAGTTCACTCGAGTTCCCGAATCCTTGTCGAACAGCAGTATCGCGCCCCGGCTCGGCGAGAGACGGATCGCGTCGTTTTGTCTGGGCGCCACCCGACGCGGCATCTGGCAAGCAACCTCCCGGCCTTCGAATTCGGAGAAGATGAACGTCTCGACCCCAGTGGGCTCCACGACCTTCACGGTCGCCCGGATCGGACCGTTCTCCTCGTCGATTTCGAGTTGATGCGGCCGCACGCCCAGCAGAACCGGCGTGTCCACGAGGGAAGGGGGAAGATCGGGAACGGATATCATGCTGCCGTCAAACAGGCGAACGGAAAGATCCCCCTCTCGCCCGACAACACGTCCATCCAGCAGGTTGATGGAAGGAGCGCCCAGGAACGTGGCCACGAACACGTTGGTCGGGTCGTCAAACAGCTCCAGCGGCGGCCCGACTTGCTCGATGACCCCGTTGTTCATGACCACGATTCGGTCGGCCATGGTCATTGCTTCGATCTGGTCATGCGTCACGTAAACGGACGTGGCGTTGATTCGTTGATGCAGGTGTCGAATCTCGGTGCGCATCTGCACGCGCAGCTTCGCGTCCAGATTGGACAGCGGCTCGTCGAACAGGAACACCCCCGGATCACGGACCATTGCGCGGCCCATGGCAACCCGCTGTCGTTGTCCACCGGAAAGCTGGCCGGGATGCCGGTCCATGAGCGTGTCGAGTCCGAGCGTCTCGGCGACGGCGCGGACACGCTGGTCAATCTGGTCGCGCTTGTAGCGGTGCATCTTCAAGCTGAAGCTCAGATTCTCCCGTACCGTCTTGTGCGGATAGAGCGCATAGCTCTGGAACACCATCGCGACGTGGCGATCACCCGGTCGCAGGTCGTTCACGACGTCACCGCCGATCTCTATCGTGCCGACGTCGACCTCCTCCAATCCGGCAATCAGTCTCAGCAGGGTCGACTTGCCGCAGCCCGACGGACCGACGAGAACGCAGAACTCCTCGTCGGTGATCGTCAGGTTGATGTCCTTCAGCACTTCGACCGGGCCGAACGACTTCGAGAGATCGGTGAGAGTAATTGCGGCCACTCGGTCCCAGCCTCCGTGGGTCGGCTCCCTGTCATTTATATATGAAAACGAATTCACATATGATACGCTCATCGCGTCCTTGTCAACCCCTTTCCGGTTCCGAGTCGGGAGAAATCGTCTGTCCGGTGCCGCCGCCCGCGAGCTGTCCGGCCCGATGGTCGATGGGGAGGTGCCGCGCGACCCGGACGCGCGTGCGGCAGGTGGTCCGAGGGCCGAGGCTCGAAAAGGCGTGCGGCGGGTTGCGGGCTCCGCGGTCACGGGGTGGGTGGGTGGGTGCGTAGGTGAAGCGCAACGGGGGCGCTGCGGGAACGAGGGACTCGAAGGGCGGCTCGATGACCGGATGAGCGGGACCCCTCCCTGCACTTGCCGGTCGGTGATTCGCGCGAGCGAGAGCATCTTCGAGAATGACGACGGACGGGAACCTGCATGCACAAGAGGCCGAAGTACTCCGCCCCTGCGCTGGAAAAGGGGCTCGACATCATCGAGTACCTTTCCAGCCGGGACGAAGGCGAGAACCTGACGTCGATTGCCTCCGGGATCGGCAAGTCGAACGGCGAGATCTTCCGGATGCTGTCGGTTCTCGTACAGCGGGGATTCGTGGACCGGCTTCCGGAATCAGACCGCTTCCTGTTGTCGGACAAGCTCTTTCGGCTGGGCTTGAACCGGCCGAGGAAGAAGAACCTCATGGCGCTGGCCATCCCTGCAATGGAGGAGTTCGCCAGAGAGTGCCAGAACGCCTGCCATCTCGCGGTAAGGGCCGGCAACGAGATCGTTGTCGTCACTCGGGTCGAATCCCCGATCAACGTCGGAATTGCCGTGCGGGTCGGACATCGGCTCCCGATGGCGCAGGCCCCTTCGGGGCGGTGCATTGCCGCATTCTCGCGAGCGGACGAAATCGAAGCGATGGTGAGCGAGATCCGGAGGTCCGAAGGTGCGAGGAAGGCGAAGGAGTTTCGCTCCTCGATCGAGGAAGTTCGGCGGCTCGGATACAGCCTCGTGAAGGATGGGTTCTCGGTCGGGGTGACCGGCGTGTCGGCACCGGTACTCGACCTCGACAGCCGGCAGTGCATCGCGGCGATGACGTCGCCGATTCTGCACTACGTGCACCTCGAGAATGCCGACCTCGAGAAAATCGCGTCGCGCCTGCGTCATCACGCGGACGCGGTATCCAGGCAGTACAGCAACCACATGGCCGATCCGGGTAGAGCATCCGATGACTGACACGAACCATCCGAATGCGATCATCGTCATGGTGGACCAGATGAAGGCGACGGCGTCGCACCTGTATGGCCGTCACGGCATCCGGACTCCCGGGCTCGAGCGGCTGGCGAGGCTCGGCGTACGGTACGAGCATGCGACGACGCCGCATCCGCTGTGCGTTCCGGCGAGAGTCGCAATGTGGACGGCCATGAATCCCCACCGCACCGGCTGCACCGTGAACCGGACACCCATGCCCGGGGGGATGCCGCATGCGGCCAGATGGTGGAAGGAGCACGGATACGAGCTGGCGCTGCTCGGCAAGAACCACTGCTTCGCGGAAACGGAGGACTACGATCTCTTCGATGTCTGGTGCGAAATTGAGCACTACGGATTCAGGGACAGGCTGCCGCACTACGGATTCAAGGAAGGCGCCCCGGACGCGGAGTCGCCCAAGGGAATGGACTGGGTCGAATCCGAACACCTGGTGACCGCGGCGCACGCGGTCCGCAACGACATGCCTTCGCCGCGAGGCGGGGTGTCGTCATACGCCGCAACCGGGTTCGAGCATCGACACTACAGCACCGGGCTGCTTTCCAACCAGGCCGACGCGTATATCCGCCAGGTCCATGAACGTCCTTTCGTGCTCTGGCTCTCCGTGCCGGACCCCCATGTTCCGTACGAAACACCGATACACTTCTTTGAGCAAGCCACGGCACAACGTGTCGAGCTGCCGCCGCCGGGTCCGGTCCCCGACGTCGACCTGCCCGTGCGCAACCGGATCCTCAGCCGGATCATGCGCTGGCCCGACGAGCATGTGGATGACCTCAGGAATGTCGTTGCCGCCTATCATGCGAACGTCCTGCACATCGACAAGCTGATCGGTCGCCTGCTCGATACGTTGGAAGAAACGGAACAGCTCGGCGAGACCATCGTCGTCTTTTGCGCAGACCATGGCGATTTTGCCGGCGAGCATCAGATGGCGGCGAAGGGTGGCGTGCTGTACGACTGCCTGGTTCGCGTCCCGATGATCGTCGCGGCGCCGGAACGGTTTCCGCAGGACGAGCTCGTGCTCTCGCCGGTCAGTCTCGTCGACGTCGTCCCGACCCTGTTCCGTCTGCAGGGCCTGGAGCTACCCGGCGGCCTGGACGGGCAACCGATGAGACCGTGTCCCGGCGCGAAGGAACGAGCGTTCGGCTACTCGCTCTATGGGGCGAGAGGGCCTGCCTTCACCATGGAGCAACTCGAGACCACGGTTCCGTCAACCGGACATGCCGCCCTGTTCAAGACGGTCGTGCATCGCGAGCCCGAAGGGGACCGATCGATGATTCGCAATGCGCAGTGGAAGCTGGTTCACGATCCGATGGGGGACCTGGATGAGCTGTATTGCCTGGAATCCGACCCGTACGAGCATCGCAACCTCGCCCATGACGGGCGCCATGCGGCGCTCAAGAGGGAGCTGATGACCGAGCTGTACCGTTGGCGTCGATGGTCGTGAGCCATTCCGGTTGTCCCGGAATTCGGTCGCAGGAACGGCCGAACGGGTCAGCCGCATCGTCGCCGCCACCTGGAACCGGTCCACGGCCAGTGCCGGCAACACCATTCCTCCGAGCCCGCCACGTCCGGAGGTCGGAAAGACGTTCCTGACGGCGGCCGGAAGCCGGATCGGGTCGATGCGCGGCCAGGCCTGCGGGACCGCCGGCCCCCGGCAACGCGACCATGGCCGGCGCGACGGCGCGGCCGGCCATGGTGATGTCCAACCCCTCAGCGAGCAGCCTGGATGAGGTGCCAGTGGCCGTACCCGGCCGACGTGACACCCGGAAATTGCCAGCCCGCCACGTACTTCGGATTGATGGCCACCTGCGTGTATCCGTCGAACAGCGGAATGTCGACGTATTGCTCGAACAGGTAGTTCTGGATATCGCGGGCAAGTCGGTCACGCTTCGCAGAATCGATCGTGCTGATCAGCTCCTCGATGTGGGTTGCCGTCCAGTCGTCCTCCCAACCCTGCAGCCCGCCACCCGGATTGGTATAGAACGCGCGGAACGCCACCTCGGTGGGCCGCGGCGGCGCATTGCGGCCGGGGTTGATCATGTACAGCTTGCGCTCGCGACCGAGGGCGCGTACCCGCGCATAGTCCAGCTCGACGATTTTCGCCTGGAATCCGACCTGGGTCAGGTACTGGTACACCAACTCCTGCTGCAGCGGAACTTCCGGCATGCCGGCCATGGGGGTCAGCACGATCGGAATGGTCGGATCCTCGAACGCGTCCGGATAGCCCGCGTGCCACATGAGCTGCCTGGCCTTCTCGGGATCGTAACCGTACTCGGCCTCGAAGCGTTCTTCCAGGACGGGGTCGTAACCTTCGTTGCCCTTGACCATGGTGTAGCGGGCGTGCGGAGAATATCCCCCGGCCGGGAACAGCACCTCCAGCATTTCCTTGCGATTGATGGCGCGGTTGATCGCCTCGCGGATACGCACGTCGTACCAGGGCAGCCCCTTGCGGCAGCGATCGTCATGCGACTCGCAGTACAGCCCGTTGAAGACCAGGTCGGTCTGAATGGATGGCAGGGTGGACTCGACGGTGGTCATCCCCGCCGCCAGGGCCTCGGGCATCAACTCCCGCGAAATGTCGGCAATGTGGGCTTCTTCCGCCAGCAGCATCGCCAGCTTGGTGGCCGGTTCCGTCACGAAACGTACCTCCAGCTCCCTGAATTCCGGCGTAATGCCCGAGTAATGGTCCTCGAAGCGCTCGTACAGGATCCGGCCCGGCTCCCGCGAGACGAACTGATAGTGTCCCGTTCCCGCGAAGCGGCGGTCATAGCCCTCCAGGCCCTCCTCGTCGAACTGCTTCTTGCTGTAGATCTGCATGATGGAATGAGCGCCATGCAGGTACAGCAGATTGGTGCGCGGCTTTTCGTAGTCGAAGCGCACCGTGTAGTCGTCCAGGACCTCCACCTTCGCGCCGCGCAGTTGATCCGCAGACGGAATGACCGAGTCCTCGCCTGCGCTCAGCTCATAGCTGTGCACGACGTCCCGGGCCGTGAACTCGCCGTACCCGTGGTGAAACTGAACCCCCTTTCGCAGATGAAAGGTCCATTGGGTGAAGTCGTCGTTGTGTTCCCACGACGTGGCCAGCCCGTCGCCGGTGTACTCGCCCGTCACCGGGTCGTTCGCCACCAATCCTTCCAGGGATTGCCCGAGCGCGTGCCAGAGGCTCGTGGCCGCCCACGAACGGTTGGTCTCGCCGCCGGGCGGGGTCAACGCGGCGACCACGCGATCGTTTTCCTGCGCCGTTGCCGCTCCGCCCCACGGCAATATCGAAAGCGCCAACGCCACGGCGGCGGCCGTGGCGGCCGAGCGACGAAACGGGCTGCGTACCCGGCATGAAGTGTGAATTGTGGTCATTCTCCTCTCCTTTCATTTGGATGGAGCAGGTGGGGGAGGGCGCGGTCACCGCTTGGTTGATGGCACGGGCGACCGCCTCATGGTAACCACATCGTGCCGATGTGCTCGACGGGAACCAACCTATCATATGTGAATTGGAATTCATATATGAATTCAAGGGAATCTCGTGGGTCGTCGTTTCGGCGCGTTTCGGGTCGCCCCGGCCGTTCGCGCGGCAGCTTGGGCGCCTCTCCGTGCGCCTCGCACCTGGCCCGTCCGGGCGTCGCAGCCATGGAGAGAGTGTGATCCGGCGGGGCGCGTGGGGGCTGAGAGCTCCGGAGCACGGCCGCGAGTCGAACGCGGCTGTCATCGGCAGTGCGACGGATTCGACCCGCACGGGCGCAGCGACGGCACCCGGCCGGCAGGCCCGCGCAAGCGCATGGACGAATTGCCTTTCGAAGCCGGGTGGAGCGTGGCCGGCGGGCGCCGAGCCGATGAGTCCGACGGCTCAGGTACGGGCGGGCCGGCGCCGGCGCCGGTGCCGGGCGGCGCGCCCGGCCGGCTCGGCCGGCGGCGAAGGGAGGTCCACCGCCGCGCGCAGCTTCGCGTAGGGGGCGCTCCGGTGCGGGATCGCCATCGCGTCGACGAAGTGCTCCTGGAACCGCGGTTCCACCGCGGTCTCCACCTTCTCGATGTCCCGCACCACGCGTTCGAGCTCGCGGCGAAGGCGCCGGTTGAGCAGGGCGATGCGCGCACCGGTCCCGGCCGCGTTCCCGGCTGAAGTCACCCGACCCGGTTCGCAGTCCGGGACCATGCCGAGGATGAGCGCGTACTTCGGATCGATCTGGCTTCCGAAGGCCCCCGCGAGGGTCACCCGCTCCACCGCTTCAATCCCCATCCGGTCCATCAGCAGGCGGGCGCCCGCGTAGAGGGCCGCCTTGGCGAGCTGGATCTGGCGCACGTCGTTCTGGGTGATCGCGATCTCGGGCTCTCCGCGCCGGACCACGTACGTGAAGGTGCGTCCGGTGCGGACGATGCGGGGCGAGCGCTCCGCGAGCGTGCCGTCGATGGTGCCGTCGGCAAGCACGATGCCGGCGAGGAAGAGCTCCGCGATCGCCTCGACGATCCCTGAGCCGCAAATCCCGCTCGGGGCTGGCTCGAAGCCCGGCTCGTCGGACCAGCGATCGTCCCCGATTACCCGGTAACGGGGCTCGAGAGTGTCCGGATCGATGCGGATCCGTTCGATGACGCCGGGCGCCGCCCGCTGTCCGCAGCTCAACTGGGCGCCTTCGAACGCCGGGCCGGTCGGCGACGAGGCGGCGAGCAGTCGTTCGGAGCTCCCGAGCACGAGCTCCGCATTCGTCCCCACGTCGACGATGAGGGTGACCTCCTTCCTCCGGTAGGGCATCTCGCTCAGTACCACCCCGGCCGCGTCCGCGCCCACGTGCCCCGCGATGCACGGCAGCACGTAGGCGCGCGACGCGTCGCCGAGGCGAAGGCCGATGTCCGCCGCGGAGAGCTCGGTGCCCTCGTCCGTCGCAAGCGCGAACGGGGCGAATCCGAGCGGCGCGGGGTCGAGACCGAGCAGGAGGTGGTGCATCACCGGGTTGCCCGCGACGGTGACCTCGAGCACGTCCTCCGGCTCGACCCCGGCGGCGGCGGCCGCCTCGGAGGCGAGATCGTCGAGCGCCTCGCGGATTGCCTGCGTCATCTCCGCCGCCCCGCCCTCGTTCATCATCGCGAACGAGACCCGGCTCATGAGGTCCTCTCCGAAACGGATCTGGGGGTTCATCCGACCGAGGGAGGCAAGGACCTCGCCGGAGAGCAGATCGCAGAGGTGCACCGCGAGGGTCGTCGAGCCGACGTCCACCGCGAGACCGTAGACCTTGTCGCGGTAGCCGGGCCGGAGGTCCACGAGCCGGCGCCGCTCGCGGACGAAGGCGGTCGCCCGGTAGCCGCTCGCCTCGAGGGTCGGATGGAGCTTGCGCAGAACGTGCGTGTCGGCCTCCGTGACCCGCACGCCGAACGCCTCCCGGAGACTCGCCTTCAGCCGCCGCAGGTGCGCGGCCGGTCGCGCGAGGTCCGGCGGCGCGACCTCGACGTACATCGGCCGCACGAGCGGGTCGATGCGAATGCTGCGGACCGCGGCCCGCTTGCGCACGATCTGGCGGTGGACCTGGCTCGTCTCCGGGACGTCCGCCACGAGATCGCCGGCGACGCACGCCTGGCAGGAGAGGCGATGCCCCTCCTTGAGTCGGCCGGTCGCGAGCTGGCGCTGCTCCCGGTCCGTGAGCCCGGTCAGATGGTCGCGCGCCGAGACGATGCCGTGCTTGGCGAATTCCCCCGTGCTCACGCGCACCTGGCAGCGCGTGCAGATGCCACGCCCCCCGCATACCGAATCGAGATCGACCCCGAGACGTCGCGCCGCGGAGAGGAGCGGCGTTCCGACCGCGAAATGGCCGCGGCGACCCGACGGGGTGAAGACGACGAGCGGTTGATCAGCCACCGCGCCGCCGGCCCTGGCGGCGGCGCGCCCGCGCCTCGGCGATCGCGTCCCCTCCCGCGCCGGCCCCCGAATTGCGCGCAATCCAGGCACGGCAGTTGCGGTCGTGGCCCATCATGACGTCCGCCGCCCCGAGCGCGGTCATGATCTCGGGCTCGAGGGGGTTGGTGATCGCGGAAGTGAGGCCGCTCGCCATGCCCATCGAGAGGAACGCGGCATTGAGGGCGGGCCGCGCCGGCAGCCCGAAGGAGATGTTGGAAGCGCCGCACGTCGTGTTGACCTCGAGCTCTTCGCGGAGCCGGCGGATGAGGCGGAAGGTGGTGCGGCCGGCCTCCCCGATCGCCCCGATCGGCATGACGAGGGGGTCCACCACGACGTCGCTTCGCGGGATCCCGTGGTCCGCCGCCCGTTCCACGATCTTGCGGGCGACCTCGAAGCGCACGTCGGGGTCCTCGGAGATGCCGGTCTCGTCGTTCGAGATCGCGACGACGGCCGCTCCGTGCCGGGCGATGAGCGGCAGCACGGACTCGAGGCGCTCCTCCTCGCCGGTCACGGAGTTGACGAGCGCCTTGCCCCGGTAGGCATCGAGACCCGCCTCCAGGGCCGCGACGATCGAGCTGTCGATGGAAAGCGGCGCGTCGGTCAGCGACTGGACGAGCTCGACGCACTCGCGCAGGATGCGCGGCTCGTCGGCGAGCGGCACACCCGCGTTCACGTCCAGCATGCGGGCGCCGGCCTGGACCTGGGCGACGGCGTCCGTTTCCACCCGCCGATAGTCTCCCGCCGCCATCTCCTCGGCCAGGCGCCTGCGGCCGGTGGGGTTGATGCGCTCCCCGATCACCACGAAGGGTCGGTCGAAGCCGATGACGACCTCTCTCGTGGCGGACGAGATGACGGTATCGGTCATCGGCGATGCTCCTTCCCCGCGGGACTTTCGCTACGGGCTCGACCGGCCGCCCGCTGCGACCATGCCGGCCAGCACCTCGTCGGTGAACTCGTCCTCCAGGCGCCGCGCGAGGGCGTCCGCGTCCGCCTCCGGATCGAGTCCGCCCGGGACCGGCTCGCTTCGCCGCCACTCGGCGAGGTAGTCGTCGGACCCGGCGAGACCCGCGCGCATGGCCGCGCGGTCGATGGCTTCCTGAAAGCGTCCGGAAAGCGCCCGTCGCGCGGTCCGGCTCCTTCCCGCGCCCCGGGCGATGACCTGGGCTGGAATGTCCCGCCAGTACACGACGGTGAGCGAGGAGCTCAAGGAGCGGGCGGAGAGTCTTCGGTGGCGGGGTGCGGGAGCGCCCCGAACCCGCCGGCGGCCGGAGCCCGCGCCTCGGCCGCGGCTCGACCCTCGGGAAGCGCACGCGTCTCATGCGAACGGCTCGCGTGCTCGGCCCGATCGAGAAAGGGGGCGAGTCCGCCATATCCGGTGAAGCGGTGCTCGAACGCGAGCCCCAGGCGCGCGGCCGCCGCGCGCGCGGCGCCGAGGAGCTTCTCGTCCTCGGTCTGGGCGAGATACACCACCCTTCGGTAGTTTCCGAAGTACAGGGGCTCGAGCTCGGGGTGTCGATCGATCCCGAGGCCGCGGATGATCAGGCGGTCGAAGTTCCGGGCGAGGTAGTCCGTGAGATACAGGGTGCCGGGCTCGGCGTCGTGCAGCGCGGCGAACTCCTCGGCGCCGGCGAAGAATTCGTAGCAGTGGGCCCCGGGGAGCCGTTCCACGCCTACTTTCTCGAGCACCGCGTCGAGGGCGCCGCCCGTGCCGCAGTCGGCGTAGGCGACGAAAATGCGTCCGTATTCCCCATTCGCCCGCGCGGCGCGGATCTTCTCGCGTACCCCGCCCGGAATGCGCTCCGGAGCGTTGTGCCAGATCGCGGGAAGGCACTGCACCTCGATTGCGTGCCAGCCGTTCCGCCGGACGTGGGCCGCGATCTCGCGCGCGAGCGCCCCGCAGGCGATCACGAGGGTGCGGGACGGCACCGGCGCCGCAGCCGCGTTCAGCCCGCCGCCAACATCGGCGGCGCGTGCTGGCGCCGGGCGGCGACCATTTCCTTCGCCGTCTCGACCGCCACCGCCGCGTCGCGGCAATAGGCATCCGCCCCGACACTCTGCGCGAACGCTTCGTTGAGGGGGGCGCCGCCGACGAGGACCATGTACTCGTCGCGAAGTCCCCGTTCCTCGAGGGTGTCGATCACCACCTTCATGTACGGCATCGTCGTGGTCAGCAGCGCCGACATGCCCAGGAAGTCGGGCCGGTGCTCCTCGAGCGCAGCGAGAAATGCGTCCGCGTCGTTGTTGATGCCGATGTCGAACACGTCGAAGCCGGCCCCCTCGAGCATCATCCCCACCAGGTTCTTGCCGATGTCGTGGATGTCGCCCTTGACGGTGCCGATGACGATCGAACCGAGTTTCGGTGCGCCGGTCTCCGCAAGGAGCGGTCGCAGGATGGTCATGCCCGCCTTCATCGAGTTTGCCGCGAGCAGCACCTCGGGGACGAACAGGATGCCGTCGCGAAAGTCGATTCCGACGATCCGCATTCCTTCCACCAGGGACTCGGTCAGCACCCGGTAGGGAGCCCATCCCCGGTCCAGGAGGATGTGGACGCCGTCGACCACCTCGTCCGCCAGACCGTCGTAGAGGTCTTCGTGCATCTGATTGACGAGCTCTTCGTCGCTCAGCGTGGAAAGATCGAGCTCCTGCGCGTCATCCGGCATGTCCGATCCGTCCCCCGGCTACCTCGAACCGCCTGAATATTGGGGCCGCATTCGAACCCCGGCTGAAAAAATCCCGACACCTTCTGTTCCGGATCCGACATGTACGGCCGCGGAACGGAGGATCAATCGCTCCCGGGCGGGAATCGCGGTCCCGCCACCTCCGGCCGGGATCGGACGGCGAGTTTCCCGGAAGAAAAAAACGCTTGCACAATTGTGGAAATGGTGCCGTAATGCCGCATCGTCGGCCTCCGGTCATACGGAATTCGTCCGTGGTCGCAGCACTCGCGCGGAATGGAACGGGAGCGCTATTGCGGGCATCCCCGCGCCCGCGTCCGTTCGCGTCGCGACGGGGTACGGAGGCGGCCCGCCGCGCCGGCTGCGGCGTCGCGACCGGCCGCCTCCGCAAGGGAGGGTAGGGAAGGTGGCCGAGCTCCCCGCCAGCACCCGCACCGTCGTCATCGGCGGCGGGGCGGTCGGCGCCTCGTGTCTCTATCACCTCGCGAAGAAGGGCTGGACCGACAGCCTGCTCCTCGAGAAGAACGAGCTCACTTCCGGCTCGACCTGGCACGCGGCCGGAAACGTGCCGACCTTCTCCGCGAGCTGGTCGGTCATGAACATGCAGCGCTACTCGGCGGAGCTCTACCGGGGTCTCGCCGCCGAGGTCGACTACCCCATGAACTACCACGTTACCGGTTCGATCCGGCTCGCTCACTCCGACGACCGCATGCGCGAGTTCGAGCGGGTCGTGGGGATGGGGCGGTACCAGGGCATGGACGTCCGGGTCCGTTCCGTCGAGGAGCTGCGCGACCACTATCCGTTCCTGGAGGCGCACGACCTCGCGGGCGCCCTCTACGACCCCTTCGACGGCGATATCGACCCCGCCCAGCTCACCCAGGCGCTCGCGAAGGGCGCACGCGATCTCGGCGCCCGAGTGGTCCGGTTCTGCCCCGTGACGGGCGTTCGCCGGGAAGGCGCGGAATGGGTGGTGGTCACGGCGCGAGGAGAGGTGCGCTGCGAGTACGTCGTCAACGCGGCCGGATTCCGGGGGCGCGAGGTCGGCGCGATGTTCGGCCGCTCCGTTCCCATGGTGGCCATGTCGCACCAGTACCTCCTTACCGAACCGATCCCCGAGATCGAGGCCTGGAGCCGGGAGACCGGCCGCAAGCTCCCCCTGCTGCGGGACGTCGACACGTCGTGGTACCTGCGCCAGGAGAAGTTCGGGCTGAACCTCGGGCCCTACGAACGAAACTGCCGGGCGCACTGGGTGACCCCGGACGATCCGATGCCGGAGGATTTCTCCTTCCAGCTCTACCCCGACGACCTCGACCGGCTCGAGTGGTACGTGGAGGATGCGGTGGCCCGGGTCCCCCTGCTCGGCGAGGGTGGGGTGAGCCGCGTGATCAACGGCCCGATTCCCTATACCCCGGACGGCAATCCGCTCATCGGGCCGATGCCCGGGGTTCCCGACGCCTTCGAGGCGTGCGTGTTCACGTTCGGGATCGCCCAGGCGGGAGGCGCGGGCAAGGTGCTCGCGGAGTGGGTGGTCGATGGCGGCACCGAGTGGGACATGTGGAGCTGCGACCCGCGCCGGTTCACGGACTACGCCGACCAGGACCACACCCTCGCGAAGGCCATCGAGGTCTACGGCCACGAGTACGCGATGCACTTCCCCCACCAGGAGTGGCCGGCCGGACGCGGCAAGCGGCTCTCTCCGGTTCACGATCGCATGCGGGACCTCGGAGCGCAGTTCGGCGCCTACGGCGGCTGGGAGCGCGCCAACTGGTTCGCGCACCCCGGCGACGATACCTCGGAGTCCGCCACCCGGACCTGGTCGCGCGAGGGCCCCTGGTTCCCGCGCGTTCGCGAGGAGTGCCTCGCGGTGCGCGACGCGGCCGGCCTTCTCGACCTCCCGGGGTTCAGCCGTTTCGAGGTCCGGGGGCCGGGGGCGGCGCAGTGGCTCCGCTCCCTCGTCACCGGCGCGCTCCCGAGGGTCGGCCGGGTCGGGCTCGTGTACTTCGCGGACGATCGCGGCCGCATCGTTTCCGAGATGTCGGTGACGCGGTTCGACGAGGACGAGATGCTGCTCATCACCGCGGCGGCGGCGGAATGGCACGACCGGGACTGGCTCCTCCGGCACCTTCCGTCCGGCTCCGCGATCTCGATCGAGAATCGTACGGAGGAGCACGCCTGCCAGATTCTCTCCGGCCCACGCTCGAGGGACATCCTCCGGGCGGTGGGCGACGCGGACCTCGCGCGGCCCTGGCTCGCGTGGCAGCGGTGCCGGATCGCGGGCCGCGAGGTGCTGCTCCTGCGGGTCTCCTACGTCGGCGAGCTCGGCTGGGAGATTCACACCCGCACGGTTGACACCGCGGAAGTCTTCGATGCGGTGTGCGACGCGGGGTCCGGGCACGGTCTGCGGCCGTTCGGGATGTTCGCGATGGACAGCCTGCGCCTGGAGAAGGGGTATCGGGCATGGAAGGGCGATCTCTCGACCGACTACACGATCCTCCAGGGCGGGCTCGACCGGTTCGTTCGTTGGGAGAAGCCCGCGTTCACGGGGAAGGCCGCTCTCGAGCGCGAGCGCCAGCGGGGCGTCGAGCGGCGATTCTCCACCCTCGTGGTCGACGCGGGGGAGCACGACGCTCCCTACATGTCGACGGTGTGGCGCGATGGCGAAATCGTCGGCGAGACGACCTCGGGCGGCTGGGGCCACCGGGTGGACGCCTCGATCGCGCTCGCCATGGTGCGCGCGGACCTCGCGATCCAGGGAACCGTGCTCGAAGTCGAGATCTACGGAGAGCGCCGGCGGGCCGAGGTGCAGCCCGATCGGCCCCTCTACGACCCGGAAAACGTGCGGCTTCGGAGTTGAAACGATGACTGATGTCGAGACGGCGGCGCCGGCCCGGACCGGGAGCCGGCGAGGAGGGGGACGGGCGGCCCGGCGGGCGGCGCGCGCGGCGCCTCTTCCGGAGAACCTGCGCCCGGTGCGGGCCGGTCTCGAGGGGGGCGCGTACGCACCGCTCGGGCAAGCCGAGATCGAGCGCATCCACGAGACGGCGCTCCGCGCCCTCGAGGAGATCGGGCTCGCCGACGCCCCGCCGAGCGGGATCGAGGCGCTGACCTCGGTGGGAGCGGTGCTCGGGGAAGACGGACGGGTGCGCATTCCGCGCCGGGTGGTGGAAGAAATGCTTGCCCTCGCGGCCCGCGACGTCACCCTGCACGGACAGGACCCCCGCAACGACATTCGCCCCGGCGGCACGCGGGTGCACTACGGCACCGCCGGGGCGGCGGTGCACGTCTACGACCCGGCGACGGGAGACAACCGCGATCCCACCATGCAGGACCTCTACGATTCGGCGCGGCTTGTGGACGCGCTCGACAACATCCACTTCTTTCAGCGAACCCTCACCTGCCGCGACACCGAGGATCCGACCGAGCTC
Organism: Immundisolibacterales bacterium; assembly: GCA_026712715.1. Classification (GTDB taxonomy): domain Bacteria; phylum Pseudomonadota; class Gammaproteobacteria; order HK1; family HK1; genus JAJDXW01. The sequence continues at coordinate 114,795 of JAPOPW010000024.1, forward strand.
GATCTCAACACCCTCTACGTCTGCATCCACGGGACCACGAAGCATGTGGGGACCTCGTTCACCTCGGTCGAGCGGGCGCGGCGGGGGCTCGACATGCTGCACCGGGTGGCGGGCTCGGAGACCGCCTGGCGGGCCCGTCCCTTCGTCTCGAACACGAACTGCTTCGTGGTTCCGCCCCTCAGGTTCGCGACCGAGTCATGCGAAGTGATGGAGGCGCTCATCCGGGGCGGCATGCCGATCCTCCTGCTGTCGGCCGGCCAGGCCGGGGCCACCGCCCCGGCGTCCCTCGCGGGGGCGGTGGTGCAGGCGGTCGCCGAGTGCCTTGCGGGGGTCGTCTACGTCAACGCGGTCGAGCCCGGACACCCCGCCATCTTCGGGACCTGGCCGTTCGTCTCCGACCTACGCACCGGCGCGATGTCCGGCGGCTCCGGCGAGCAGGCGCTCCTGAGCGCCGCCTGCGGCCAGATGGCCCGCCACTACGGCCTGCCGGGGGGGTCGGCCTGCGCGATGTCCGACTCCAAGGCGCCGGACATGCAGGCAGGGTACGAGCGCGGACTCGCAAACGCGACGGCGGGACTCTCCGGGCTGAATCTCGTCTACGAGAGCGTCGGCATGCACGCCTCGCTCCTCTCGCACTGCCTGGAGAGTCTCGTCATCGACAACGATCTCATCGGCGCGTGCCTTCGCTGCGTGCGGGGGATCGAGGTCAACGACGATACCCTCGCGCTCGAGACCATCCGCGAGGTCTGCCTCACCGGTCCCGGCCACTATCTCGGTCACGAGCAGACCCTGCGGCTCATGCAGTCGGAGTACGTGTATCCGGCGATCGGCGACCGCACGAGCCCCAAGGAGTGGCTGGAGACCGGCCGGCCGGAGCTCGTCCCGCGCGCGCGCGAAGCAACGGCGCGCCTCCTCGCCGAGCACTACCCCAGCCACATACCGGAGCACGTGGACGAGGGGCTGCGGGCCGACTTTCCGATTCTCTTCGCGCGCGATGCCATGCGCCGGCCCGCGTGACCCCGGGACCGGGTTCGATTCGGGCAAAGATATCGACATATCGAATTTATTGGCCGACATGAATCGAATTTTTCGCTTGACATGACCAGTCGAAAAGGAAAAATTCGGGAAGCCTCCGGGTTGCAAGAGGACGCTCGCGCCGTGGCTGCAAAGAACTACTCGTTCTTTCTCGCACCGAAGTTCTCGATGTTCGCGTTCACGTCGGCCGTCGACCCGCTCTATACCGCCAATCGCCTGAGCGGAGGGCGTCTCTATGGCTGGCAGGTCGTGTCCCGGGACGGGGGGCCGGTCACCGCGAGCAACGGCCTTCCGGTAGCGGCCGATTCCTCCATGGAGGACGCGCGCGACTGCGACACGCTGTTCGTCTGCGCGGGTCTCGACGCCCACAAGCAGGCCGACCGGCACCTGACGGCGTGGCTTCGCCGGTTCGCGCGTCGAGGAAGAGCGATCGGAGGCCTTTGCTCCGGAACCCGCCTGCTCGCCCAGGCCGGACTCCTCGACGGTCACCGGTGCACCATTCACTGGGAAGACATCCAGGCCCTCTGCGAAGACTTTCCGGGGCTCGAGGTCACTTCCAATCTCTTCGAGATCGATCGCAAGCGGATTACCTGCGCGGGCGGGACCGCCGCCCTCGACCTGATGCTCCATCTCATGGCCCTCGCCCACGGGGCGGAGCTCGCGGGCCGGGTGTCGGACCAATTCATGCACCAGCGGATCCGGGCTGCCCACGACCACCAGCGGATGGCCGCGCACGAGCGTCTCGGCGTGCGCGAGCCGAAGCTTCTCGCCGCAATTCGGGTCATGGAGGAGAACCTGGACGAGCCGCTGTCCCTCGGGGAGATCGCACGCCGGGCGAACCTCTCGGTACGGCAGCTCGAGCGCCTGTTCAAGCAGCGGCTCGTTTGTCCTCCTTCGCGCTACTATCTCGAGCTGAGACTCCATCACGCACGGCTGCTGCTGATGCGAGGGGCCTCTTCGATCCTTGCGATCGCGCTCGCGGCCGGCTTCGCCTCCGCGTCGCACTTCAGCCGCCGCTACCGCGAGCACTTCGGGCACAGCCCGCGCGAGGAGCGCGGCTTCGCCTCCACCTTCCGCTCCTTCGACCGGTAGCCTGGCCACGGGACGAGGGCGGTGCGCCCTCCGCTCCCGGCCGTGCCGTCTACTCCCGCTTCAATGCGGCAACCGGAACGCGGTCCGGTCGTTCGGGCAGGGCTGCCGGCGAGCGGCGGCGCCGAGCTTCGCAGTTTCCATCGCATCCGCGGCGGCGCGTCGCGCGAAGAGCGCCGCGGACCCACGTGCGCCGCTCGCGCCCGCGGCCGGATACCATTGGCGTGGGGAGTGACCGGAGGGACCGGCCGACGTGGCGGAATACGTACTCGCAATCGACCAGGGGACGACGTCGACCCGCGCTCTGCTCTTCGATGCATCGGCGCGCATCGCCGTGGTGGCGCAGGAGACGTTCGAGCAGCACTTTCCCCGCCCCGGCGAGGTGGAGCACGAGCCCGAGGAGCTCTGGACGACGACCCTGTCGACCGTTCGGGCGGTGCTGGCGAAGGCGGGCTGCGGGGCGGGAGACATCGCCGCGGTCGGGATCGCGAACCAGCGCGAGACGGTGCTCGTGTGGGAGCGCGCGACCGGCCGGCCGATCCATCGCGCGATCGTGTGGCAGGACCGGCGCACCGCCGGGGAGTGCTCCGCGCTCCGGGAACGGGGCCACGAAGCGCTCGTCTCGGAGCGGACCGGCCTCCTTCTCGATCCGTACTTCTCCGCGACCAAGATCGCCTGGATCCTCGATCACGTGGACGGCGCACGGGCGCGGGCGGCGGCGGGGGAGCTCGCCTTCGGCACGGTGGACACGTTCCTCCTGTGGAGGCTGACCGGGGGACGGGTGCACGCGACGGACGCGACGAACGCCTCGCGCACTTCCCTCTACGACCTGCGTACCGGGGACTGGGACCCGGAATTGCTCGAGCTCTTCCGGGTACCCCGGGAAGTGTTGCCGGAGATTCGCGACTCGGCATCGGATTTCGGGACCTGCCGTGCGGAGCTGTTCGGAGGCGGCATCGCGATCGCCGGAGTCGCGGGCGATCAGCAGGCCGCGACCCTCGGACAGGGCTGCTTCGCGCCGGGCATGATGAAGGCGACGTACGGCACCGGCTGCTTCCTGGTCGTGAACACCGGTTCGGCCCCGATCGCATCGCGCAATCGCCTCCTCACTACCGTGGTCTGGCAGCACGCGGGCGAGCGGGTGTACGGGCTCGAGGGGTCCATCTTCATCGCCGGGGCCGGGGTTCAGTGGCTCCGGGACGAGCTCGGGACGGTCGCGTCGGCGCCGGAGAGCGGACGGCTCGCCGCGCAGTCCGATCCCGACCAGGATGTCTACCTCGTGCCGGCGTTCACCGGTCTCGGGGCGCCGTGGTGGGATGCCGGCGCGCGGGGGGCGATATTCGGCCTGACCCGCGGGACCGGCCGGGCGGAGCTCGCGCGCGCCACCCTCGAGGCGGTGGGATACCAGACCCGGGACCTCATCGAAGCGGTGCGGCGGGACGGGGTGGAGGCTTCGGGACTGCGCGTGGACGGCGGCATGGCCGGTTCCGACTGGACCATGCAGTTCCTCGCCGACGTGCTCGATCTGCCCGTGGACCGTCCCGTCGACCTCGAGACCACCGCCCGCGGGGCCGCGTGGCTCGCGGGGGTTCACGCCGGCTTCTATCCGGGTCCGAAAGAGTGGTCGGCAAGGTGGGAACGCGACCGCCGGTTCACGCCGGCGTTGGACGCGCAAGAGCGCGAGCGAAAGCTCCGCGGCTGGCACGACGCCGTGCGGCGCACCCTGACCGGAAACGAGCCCGTAACCCCGGGACCGTCCGGGTTGCGAACCCCGGCGGCGGACGGGAACGAGGCGCAATGACCGTCCGGCGCGTTGCCGCCATCTCCGTCTATCCGGTGAAGTCCGCGGCCGGGATGGCGCTCGATGCCTGCAGGGTCGAGCTGCGCGGTCTCGCCGGTGACCGGCGGTGGATGGTAACGGACCCGACCGGCCGCTTCCTCACCGGCCGCGAGCACCCGCGCCTCGTGCTCGTGCGCGCCCGGATCGTGGATGACGGCCTTCGCCTCGAGACGCCCGGACTTGCACCCCTCACCGTGACTCGATCGGAATTGCAAGTCCGGTCCCGAATCCGGGCGGTCACGATCTGGGGGGACGGCTGCGAGGGAGTGGACACGGGCGACGAAGCGGCGGCCTGGTTCGGCGAGCTGCTGGGCACGCCGGCCCGTCTCGTGGAGATGACCGACGATTGCTCTCGTCGCGCCGATCCCGAGGTCGCGCGGCCGGGGGACCTCGTGAGCTTCGCCGACTGCTTCCCGGTGCTCCTCATCGGAAGCGCATCGCTTGACGACCTGAACGCGCGCCTTGGCGAGCCCGCCTCCATGCGCCGCTTTCGTCCGAACCTCGTCGTCGAGGGCGCCCCGCCGTTCGCGGAGGACCACTGGTGGCGGATCCGGATTGGCGAGGTCGAGCTCGAGGGAGCGGAGAACTGCGAGCGCTGCGCGTTCCCGACCATCGACCCCGACACGGGGGTGAAGGACTCGCGACGCGAGCCGATGCGGACCCTCGCGACCTACCGGCGACGCGCGGAGGGGGGCGTGTTCCTCGGACAGAGCCTCATCCCGCGCACCCTCGGCACGATCCGCGTGGGCGACGCGGTCGAGGTCCTGACCTGACCTGCGGCAATCACCGACCGTCCGCGGTGGATACCGGCCGGTTCGCGCCAGTCGGCCGTGCTCCTTTGCGCCGCTTCGATGGCATTGACCGTATCGAAGGGCGGCTCGCGGCCCTCCGGAGGCTGCCTACTGGGCGACGACGCCGCCGTCCACGGGAAGGATTACTCCGCTCACGAAGGCGGCGGCATCGGAGCAGAGCCAGACCGCGGCTTCCGCGATCTCGCGCGGGGTCCCCATCCTGCCGAGCGGGGTCCGCCCCACCATCCAGTCCTCGATCTCCGGCTTGCTCGAGACGACCCCCTCTACCATCGCGGTCCGCGTGTACCCGGGGCTGAGGGCGTTCACGCGGATGTTCCGCTTCGCGTAGTCGAGGGCGGCCGTCTTCGTGAGCCCCGCCACCGCGTGCTTGCTCGCGGTGTACGCGGCGGTGCCCGCCGCCGCCACCAGCCCGTAGATGGACGACAGGTTCACGATCGCGCCGCCCCCGCCTTGGAGCATCGGCTCGATCTCGCGCTTCATGCACAGCCACACCCCGGTGAGGTTGACGTCGATGACCCGCCGCCACTCCTCCTCCGTGAACTCATGGGTCCGGGTGCGAACGAACGTCGCGGTCCCGGCACTGTTCACCGCGCAGTCGAGTCCTCCGAAGCTCGCGACGGCTGCGTCGACCATCGCGGCGACCTCGTCCGCCCGCGTCACGTCCGTTCGCACGAAGACGGCCTCGCCGCCCCCTTCGAGTATCGCCTTCGCCGTGCTCTCGCCGCCGCCGGCGGCGATATCGGCGATCACGACGCGGGCCCCGCGCGCAGCGAAGAGGAGGGCGGCCTCGCGTCCGATCCCGGAGCCGCCTCCGGTGACGAGGGCGGTACGGTGGTCGAAGCGGGCGGAATCGCTGGCCATGGAATGCTTCCTCGTGGATCAGGACCGGGTCGCCGGGACCGCCCCGGTGGTCAGGAACTCGTGCGATGCCGAAACGGCGCGTCTCCGATTACCGTGCAACGTCGAATGACCCGCCGCTCGTTCGCGGTGTCGTACGGGGTCGCCCGGTGCATCAAACAGCGGTTGTCCCACACGACGAGCTGCCGGGGACGCCAGTGGTGCCGGTAGACCGTGCCGAGGCTCGCCGCCGCCTCGTTCAGCTCATCCACGAGCCTTCGCCCTGCCGCATAGTCCATCCCTTCAATCGTCTCCGCGTGATCGCCGAGAAACAGGCAATCGCGCTCCGTATCGGGATGGGTGCGGATGATCGGGTGGATGACCGGCGGTACCTGCCGGCGCTGCTCTTCGGTCATCGGCTCCTCTCCATGTCTTCGCGTGCGCGAGAAGTCGAGACTGTGGATGGCACGCAAGTCCTCGATCCTCTCGCGTGATTCGGGCGCAAGCCGGTCGAGGGCGCTGTACATGTCGCAGAAGTGGGTCTCCCCGCCCCGGGCGGGGATCTCCACCGCGTACATCATCGTCGCGAGCCCGGTCCGGGCCTGCCAGGACCCGTCGGTATGCCACTCGAGAGTCCCGCGGTCGGGATGCCGGCCCGAGGGCCGGCCTTCCGCATCGAGATTGGACAGCCGGTACAGCTCGGGGTAGCCATCCGCGTGGTACTGGTTCATGACGTGGACCTGCACCTCCCCGAAATGGCGGGCGAACTCGACCTGGCCCCTCGGCGGCACCTCTTCGCCGGAGAAGACGAGGACCTGCCACTCGAGAAAGGCGGCACGCACGGCCGCGAAGCGCTCGTTCGCAATCGGCGCTCCGAAGTCGAATCCGCTGATTTCGGCCCCGAGGCCGCCGGCGAGGGGCTTTAGGTCGAAGTCCGGTCGTCGGGGAATCGGTGTGGCGTTCACGGGGTCCGGTCCTCGCTGTCGACCCCGTCCCATGCCATGGGGGCACCCGCCGGGGTTCGTCGGGGAATAGTAGAAATACTCTTCAAAAACGGTAAGTTGCGGTTGGCCTGAACGTACCGTCTCGTCGCGCTGGATGGCGCATCTAACCACGCGGAAAGGTCCCGATCAATCCGATGATCCGCCGGTCGCGTGGCAACGCTGGAATCAGTCAAGCCCTTGCGTCGAATCCCGAGAGGCTCCGCGCAGGCGGTCAACGTCGGCGCGACGCCGCTTCTACCACGCCGGGACCATCGGCATCCGGGCCGCAACTCGCCGTCCGAAAACAGGGGCTTGCCGGTGCGGCACCGCCACCCTCAAACTCAGGCCGGTGCGATGGTGACCGCGAGCAGCTCATGGTCCGAGATCGCGGCGCCGGCGTCGTCGACGGCAGCGACCGTGGCCGGATCCCGGGCGAGGAGCCTGCGGGTGAAGAACCAGTCGATGCGTCCGTGGGGCGGTTCCGGGGTTCCGTCGGGTCTCGTGCGCTGGGTGGCGTGCGCTGTGTTGCACGCGGCCCGATCGTAGCCGCGCGCCTGCAGCACTTCGAACAGAGGTTCATAGGGGACCGGATCGAGGAACCGGCCCGGGTCTGCCCGCTCCAGCACCTTCCTCCCCGGATGGACGTTGAGCGCAGAATACGAGGCGCTGGTCGTGTTGAAGTCGCCGCCCAGGATGACCGGACCGTCCCCGTGATAGACGTCTATGGCGTCCAGCAACGCGGTGGCCTGCCGCGCGCGGTCATCGGGGTCGCTGTGGCTCTCGAGGTGGGTCGAGACGAAGGCGACGGACACGCCGGCGACGTCCAGTTTTCCGGCCACCGCGATGCGCCCGCCGATGCGTGGCTCGTCACGAAGTCCGTCGAACCATGCGCCGCCCGCGTCGATTCGGATGAGGGCCGGGCGGTCGAACTCCCGTGCGGCGAGGATCGCGCCGCCGTGCAGCCCCTCCCGGTTCTCGGCGCCGGCGTGCCAGCTCCGTTCCCGGGCATCGCCGAGGCCGAGCTCCACGAACTCCACGCCGAAGACGTGGCCGAGGTCGAGAGCCTCGGCCAGCCACCGGGTCGTGTGGTGCTGGCCCGAACGCGCCATTCCGAGGTCCATCTCGCACAGCAGCACGACATCGGCCGCGACGATCCGCAGCAGGTCTGCGGATGCTTCGAGATACTTGGCGCGTTCCGCGTTCCAGAACGCGACTCGAAGCTCGTGCGCGGGCGTGGAGGACGGTTCCGGTGGCGGCACGACCTCGATGCGTCGCAGAACGTCGAGCCCCTCGGCCGCGCCGTCATGGGTCGCCGCGCCCGTCCCGTGCGCCGCCCGGCGGGCGGGGCTCAAGGTGGGGCTCTCGGCCTGGGTCTCCTCGATGAGGACGGAAATCACCGCTTCTTCACGCCGCCGGCAACCGTGATCAGCCTTGCCGAACGGATGCGCGGGCGCCGGTGATCAGGGTTTCGCGGCCGCGTTCGAACAGCAGCACGTGCTCGGGGTGGAATCCTATGCGCAAGTTCTCGCCGGGCGCGTGACGCGCGCCGGCACCACTCTCCAGCACGCGAATGTTTCCCAGAGGCGAATCCGCGACGTAGAGAGTCTCGCGCCCCATCGGCTCGATCTGGTCGATGCGGCATTCCAAGCCGCCCGTCGCCATGAATTGCAGGTGTTCGGGCCGGATGCCGAGGATGACCTCCCCCGTCGCGGGCTCACCCTCCAGAGCGAGCGGATGATCGTTGACGATGAGCCGTCCGTCCGCCGCGTATCCGTCGAGGAGGTTGATGGGCGGAGAACCGACGAATGCCGCCACGAACCGGCTTGCCGGCCGGCGATACAGGTCGTCCGGCGTGCCGATCTGCTCAATCTTCCCGTCCGACATGCACACGATGCGGTCGGCCATCGTCGTCGCTTCGACCTGGTCGTGGGTGACGAGAACCGTCGTCACCTTGAGCCGTTCCTGGAGCGCCTTGATCTCGGTGCGCATGACGAGGCGGAGGGAGGCGTCGAGATTCGAGAGCGGCTCGTCGAGGAGCAGCAGGGTCGGGTCCTTCACGAGGGCGCGGGCCAGCGCGACCCGTTGCTGCTGGCCGCCCGAGAGCTGTTCCGGCCGGCGCTCGAGGAGCTCCGCGACGCGAACCAACTCGGCGGCGTCGTGGACCCTGCGGCTCACCTCCGCATCGGGCACTTTCTTGAACTTCAGGGGGAAGGCGATGTTCTTGAACACCGTCATGTGCGGGTAGAGCGCGTACGACTGGAACACGATGCCGACGTTGCGGTCGCGTGCCTCGACCTCGTTCACCCTCGCGCCGTCGAACAGGAGGTCGCCCCCCGACGGCAGGTAGATCCCGGCCAGCATGAAGAGGGTCGTCGACTTGCCGCAACCGGACGGGCCGAGCAGCGAGACGAACTCGCCGTCGTCGATCTTGAGGCTCATGTCCGGAATGACCGTCACGTCCCCGAACTGCTTCTGAATCCTCCGGAATTCGATCGTTGCCATGGATCAGCCCTTCAGTCCGCCGACGGTCATCTGGAGCAGGTACTTCTGCGCAATCGTATAAAGGAGAAAGCTCGGGATGATGTAGAAAAGGCCCACTGCGGACACGATGCCGTAGTCGACACCCAGGTTCGTTTCCTCGGTCACGAAGAACGTGTAGAGGCTCATCGTCCATCTCACGTTCGAGGACAACAGTGTCAGCACGAATATGAACTCTTCCCAGCCGCGAATGAACACGAAGACCGCCACCGCAATCATGCCGTTGCTGACCTGGGGCAGCACGACCCTGACGAATGCCTGGCGGCGGGTCGCGCCATCGGTGAGCGCGCTCATCTCGATTTCCCACGGGACGGCGTCGAAGAAGCCTTTCATGATGAAGACGGCAAACGGCATCTCGATGCCGACGATGACCAGCATCACCCCGGTCAAGGTGTCGAGGAGACCAATCTGCCACATGACGATGAAGATCGGAATCAGCAGCACGGTCGTCGGAAACGCGTGCAATATCAGCATTGTGGCCAACGAGGAGGCGCGGAAGCGGTACTGGAATCGGGAAATGTAGTAGCCCGCGAGGCTCGAGATCGTCACGACGATCAGGGTGGCCGTACCAGCGATGAAGAGCGAGTTCCAGAACGCCGACCAAACGGAAGGGAACGACGTCAGGCTGAACTCGGGGTTGTCTTCCGCCGCGACGATTTCCCGGTACGCGGTGTTGAACTCGGGAATGTACAGGAACCGGAAATTGTAGAGATGCAGGTGCGGCCCGACGATCACGGCGTAAAGCACTATCGTCACGAGCCAGATGATCCCCCAACCGGTCATCGCGTGGCGCCGGCTGCGGGCCAGGGTCGCCCATACCCACGTCGCGACCACCGCCGGCACGAGGATGAGAATGGACGGCCACAGGACCTTCGTGTCGACCCCCTCCATGCCGGCGGAAAACGCCAGGGTCAGCAACCAGAAGTAGGGCACGATGACCGGAATCGACACCGCGATCAGAAAGGTGAAGAGCGAAGCGTCCTTGGCCCTGCGCGAACGGCGGGCCCTGAACGCGAGCTCGTCCCAATGTCTCTGGGCCTCAGTGCGTCCCGCGTCGATGCCGGTGCCGGACATGGGCTATTGCACCTCGATCCGGGGTCTCTGGAGCAGCCGTCTCATGTTGGAAATCCGCCACAGGAGCAGGGCCAGGATCACTCCCGGCACGATCAGGAAGAACGCGAGCGCGGCGCCATAGGCATATTGCCCGGACGAGCCGAACGCGCGCTGAAAGATGAAGATGGCGTAGACCGTGGTGGCGCGGAACGGACCTCCGCCGGTGATCAGCAGGATGTACTCGAAGCTGGTGAGCAGCGAGAGGGTCTGCCAGATGAAGATGTAGGTGAGAGGCCATCTGAGCTGGGGCAGGGTGATGTGCCAAACCCTCGCCAGTGAACCGGCCCCGTCGCACCGCGCCGCGTGATACAGGTGCCCGGGAATGCTCCGGATGGCCGACGTCAGGATGATCATGGCGAAGGATGCACCGATGAAGCCGTTCGCGAAGATGATGACCCACATGGGTGACGTCTGGCGCAGATCGATCGGCTCCTCGGTGCCGGCGAGATGCATGAGCACCTGGTTGACGAGGCTCGTGTCCCCGCCATGCACGGACCACACCCAGAGAATGGCGTAGACGACGGACGGACTCATGCGGGGAAGCAGCCAGACGGCGCGGAAGAAGGTGCCGGAAGTGCGCGAAATCGAGGTCGTCGCAAGCGCCAGGAGAAGGCCGAAGGTCGTGTTGAAGATGAGGAGCGTCGCGCCGACGTACCACAGGGTCCGCCAGATGACCGCGGGGAGCTGACGATCGCTCACGAAGGCCCGCTCGTAGTTCTTGGTGGTGATCTCCGTGATGCGCAGCTCGCGACCGAGATCGGTGAACGAGATCGCGATGTCGACGAAGACCGGGACGACGAAGAAGAAGCCGACGACCAGAAAGGCCGGGCCCAGGAACATCGCCATGTTGGCGCGTTCGCGCCCCTTCATGGAGCTCCGCGCGCTCGCGCGGATCGCCGCATCTTCCGCCGTCGCTCCCATGGAGCTGCTAGGGCCTCGGGAACGTCAGGGCCATCGAGCCGCGCCCGAAACGGGGACGTGCAGCGGATGCATCGATTCGGCTCGGACGAGTCGCTCCCGGGGGGGCGGCGTGCGCCCCCCCGGAAAGCCGGTCGCGCCGGCGCGCTAGTTCACGACGATGCTGTCGGGGATGCGTGCGCCCGCTTCTTCGATGACGTACACGGCCGCATCCGCCGCGGACAACTGCCCGGTTTCCACGCCCTGCAGCGCCTCGTAGATGACCGCGTTCAGCGTGCCGAAGTCCGGGTGGTTCGGCATGTAGTGGGTGAACTCGAGGAGTTCGGTCGCCAGAGCCAGCGTCCATGCTTCGGCATAACGGGGATCATCGAGCTGGGCGCGCTTGATTCCGATATGCGTCGTCGTCACCGCATGATCCGTGTTCAGCTCCGCATCGGACGCATACCCCACGACGGTGGCCGCGGTCTCGGCATGCTCGCCCGCTCCCACGCCGTAGACGATCGGGTGGGTGAGGCTGCCCGGCCGGCCGCCCTTCTCCGGTGCGGGCGCCGCCGTCCAGCCGAACTGCTCGAAGAAGGACTCCTGATCGCTCGGCACCCCGCGCGGGAAGGCGGACGACCCCAGGTCCCAGACGCCGTACATCCACATCGCGGCATTGTTGTCCTGGTAGAACTGGTCCCTGATGTAGTTCCACTCCAGCGAGGTGTTGTTGCCCGGCGTCACCCCGTTCTCGACATTGCGCTCGAACCAGCCGTAGGCATCGGCGAGCTTGTCCTCCTCCAGGAGAAGCTTGCCGGTCTCGGGATCCAGAAAGCTCGAGCCGTACTGGTTGAAGATCATGAGGTAGTCGGGTCCGCGCGAGGGCCGGTGCAGGATCCCGTACTCGGCGTCGGTCTTCTCGACCACCTGTTGCGCGATGTCCGACATGTCGTCGAGGGTGACCTCCCCGGCGAGGACGCGTTCGTCGAGGCTCTCGATCTCCTCGTCGGAAAAGCCAGCCTGGCGCATCAGGTTCTTGTTGAAGAAGAACATCCGCGCTTCGGCGTCCTGGGGGACCGCGAAGCGCCGTCCGCCGCATTCCGTGGAAGCCCAGAGGGACGGAAATATGTCGGCGAAGAACTCGGGGTGGTCGTTCGTGAAGTCGGTGAGATCGAAGAGGAAGCCCGGTTCCGCGAAAGCGCAGATCCACTCGTGCGCGGCGTGGAAGATGTCGGGCCCTTCGCCGATCGCGTAGCTCCGCAGCAACCTCTCGGCATCGCCGTCGTACCCGCCCTGATCGGGCTGCTCAAGCACGGTGATCGAGACCCGGTAGTCGGCGCCGTCCTTCTCGAGCTGGGCGTTCAGGCGCTCTGCGCCCTTGAGGATGTTGCCCGGCCGGAGCGGCCCGGACGGGTCGGCCCGCGACCAGAGCGTGAGCTCGATCATGTCCTGCGCGGACGCGCTGATACCGGGAAGCGAAGCGGAAAATGCGAGCACGGCCGCCGCAGTTGAATGTAACAGCGTTCTCATCGTGCATTCCTCCCAAAACCGGGGTGCCGGGACGGCGAGCCGCGGAGCCGACACCACCTACCTGTTGACTGGACCGGGCAAGGTATCACCTTCGCCGCTTCAAGGGCCAGCCTTGGAATCGGGGTTGTTCCGATTCCACGGACGCCCCGATGATCGAACGGAAAACGAAAACGGGTGGTCCTGGGGCCTGCATTCCCCCCGCGGGCGGCCCGAATTCGGCTTGTCCCCCCCTTCGTCGAGGGACGTGCCCCCGCTCAGCCCTTGACCGCGCCGAGGGTGAGGCCGCGCACGATGTAGCGCTGGGCGAGAAGGGCGATCAGCACCGGCGGGACCATCGCGATGAGCGCCCGCACCGCCATGAACCAGAACTGGACGCCTCGCGTGTCCACCGAACCCGCGATGAAGACCGGAATCGTGAGGCTGTCCCGGCTCGACAGGGTGATCGCGAACAGGAACTCGTTCCAGGAGAAGGCGAACGAGATGAGCGCGGTGGCCGCGATGCTGGGAGCGGCGAGGGGGAGCGCGACCCGCATGAAGGCGGTTCGATAGGTGCCGCCGTCGACCAGCACCGCCTCTTCGAGCTCCAGGGGAAGGTCGAGAAAGGTCTGGCGCAGGATCACGACCGCGAAGGGCAGGACGAAGGTCGCATTGACGAGGATGAGCGCGAGTTGGGTATCGAGCAGCCCGAACGCCCGCATGACGAGATAGAAAGGGATCACCGTCGCGACCGGGGGCAGGATGCGCTGCGAGAGGAACCAGATCGTGATGTCGATGTTCGGGACCCGGCGGAAGCGAAAGCGGGCGAGGGCGTAGGCGGCCGGGGTCCCGAGGGCGAGGGCGAGCACGGACGCTCCAACCGACACGATGGTGCTGTTCGCGAGCGCGCGCCGCGACTCAGGTGAAGAGAGCTGCGTGATCCAGTTGTCGAGGGTCGGATCGAAGCTCAGCCACGGGACGCCGAGCCCCGAGACCGTGAACGTGTCGATGGGGTTGCGGAGCCCCTGGGAAATCGCCCAGTAGAACGGAAAGAAGAAGGCCAGGGTCACGCAGATCGCGACGAGCCACAGGAGAGACTCGCCGAACCCGCGTTCCCCGACGGGGCGTGCGGCCATCTCAGCCATAGGTCTCTCGCAGCCGGCGGAAGGTCAGCATGATGATGATCATGACGGTGATGAGAAGCCCGTAGCAAAGCGCGCTCGCATAGCCGAGGTCGAAGAAGCGGATCCCGGTCCGGAAGGCGAGGAACGAATACGACTGGGTCGCGATCCCGGGCCCGCCGCCGGTGAGCGCGAAGGGGATATCGAAGACCTTGAGCGCCTCCGCGAGCCGGAGCAGCAGCACGATGACGATGGTGTTCTGGAGGATGGGCAGGAGCACCATGCGGAGCATCTGCCAGCCGTTGGCGCCGTCCACCACCGCTGCTTCGTAGAGCTCGTCCGGCACCGACTGGAGGGCGGCGAGGAACACGAGGAAGCAGAACGGCGTCCATTGCCAGATGTCGACGAAGATCACGCTGAACAGAGCCCAGTCCGGGTCCGACAGGAACGGGAATCCGAGAAAGCCGAGCGGACCGCCCTCCTCGTAGAGAATGGTGAAGAAGAGGTAGCCGGCCGCGAGCGGGGTCGCGAAGATCGGCAGGATCATGACCGCCCTCATGGCGGCGCGCCCCGCGAGATGCCGGTTGAACAGGACCGCGAGCAGGAACCCGAGCGCGAGCTCGATGCTCACCGAAGACAGGATGAACGTCAGGGTGATCCGGACCGAGGTCGCGACCTGGTTGTCCTTGAATATGCGCTTGAAGTTCTTGAGCCCCTGGAAGGTGGTGGTGTTGATCTGCTCCTTGTGGATGATGGTCCGCATCCGTTGCTTGCCGTTGGCGAGCATGATGGGGTCGCCCGCCTCGTCGAACATTGGAACCCGTTCGCGGGTGATCTCGGTCTTGCTGTCGATCTTGAGGAAGGCGATGTAGAGCGAGTACCCGAGCGGGAACACGGTGAACGCGAGCACCCACACGACCGCGGGGGCAAGGAAGAGGAATCGCGCGTTGCTCGTCCAGCGCATCGATCAGGCTCGGGTGCGGGGCGCGGCGGGGGGGCGCGCGTTTGGGGGGACACCGCCGCGGCGCAGGCTGCGGCGGGCGCGGTGCCCGGGGGGCGGACAGCCGCCCCCCGGGCCGGTGCGTGGACGGAGAATCAGCCTCCGAAGCCGATGGCGTCCTGGTAGTACTTGAGCTGCGAATCGCGACCGAGGCGCTCCGTGATCGCTTCCCACGTCTCGGCCGTCTGGTCGAGGGCCTCCTGCGGGGTGAACTGACCGCTCATCGTCGCGGAGAGGTTCTTGTCGAGGATGTCCCAGTACTCGAAGGTGCCGGGAATCCGGAGGTAGGTGAGGATCGTGTCGGCGTAGAAGTTCTCGTAGTACGCCTGGGTGTAGGTCTTCACGTCCTCCGCATCCCATCCGGCCGACACGTACTCGTCAACCGTGGCCTCGCCGAGGGGCTTCAGGAACTGGTAGCTGTAGCCCGGGTCGACGCCGGTCCAGCCGAACTGCGAGTTCCACAGCGACACCTCCTTCATCGCCATCAGCGACCAGAACGAGAAGGTCGCTTCCGGGTTCGCGGAGAAGGCGGACACGACGCCGTGCCACGAGCCGCCCGTCGTGTTGCCGACCGGGACCGGGTTCTCCTGCTTCACGAACTCGCCGGTCGCATGGTCGTAGTACTCGTCCGAGGCGGGCAGGATCGCGGACGCGCAATCGCCCTGGATCTTCGAGCGCGCGGTGTCCTGGCAGAGCGAGCCGACGTCGCCCCAGCTGAAGACGAAGACGGCCTTGCCGCGCAGGAAGTAGTCCCACGCCTCGCCGAGAGCCCACCCGACCTGGGCCGCCGGCCCGGTCTGGTGGAGGTCCACCAGGAACTCGAGCGCCTTGACGTGGCCCGGGCTGTTGATCATCGGCGTCATGTCGGTCGGGTCGAACCAGTACACGTTGTGGTGCTGGCTGACTTCCGGCCCCGGGGTGACCGCGAACGAGGCGGAAAGGGACTGGAAGTGGTAGTGGCCCTGCTCGCCGACCTTGAGGTGGAGCACCATGCCGCTGTCCGCCTCGTCGTCGTTGGCGTCCCAGTTCTTGCCGTTGAAGTAGGCGGCGATGTCGCGGAGCTGCTGCCAGGTCTTGGGCGGCTCCGGCAGGTCGTAGCCGTACTCCGACTTGAACGCGGCCATGTGTTCCGGGTCGGTGAGGGCGCTCTTGCGGTAGTAGAGCACCTGCCCGTCCGCGTCGTTCAGGATCCCGAAGCCTTCACCCTCCCAGGTGTGCAGGGCCTTGAGGGAATCGGGCATCACGTCGTAGGACCACTTCGGATGGTCGCCGGAGGCGATGAGGTCGTCGACGGGATACGCATAGCCCTGCGGGGCGATGTCGCCGTACCAGAAGGCGCCGACGATGAACCCGTCGTACTCCCCCGTGCCGTTGCGCACGTCGAGCAGCATCTTCGAGTACGCCTCTGCGTAGGGAAGCTCGACGATGGTGACCTTGCCGCCGGTCAGCTCTTCCCACACGGGCCGGAACGCATGAAGCGGGCCCGAGATGCCGCCCTTGGGGCCGCTCGCGAGGGTGGATACGGTGATCTCGGTTCCCGCGAAGGGCTGCTCGCCCTCCTTGATCAGGGCGCCGAGGTCTGCCGCAGGCACCGTGATCATGGTGTCGTCGTAGACCTCGCCGAGCTTCATGGTGACCGTGCCGTCCGCGTTCCAGTCGACGGCGTCGCCGGCGAACGACGCCGACGCGAGGCCGAGCGCGGCCGCCGCGGCCAGTCCGGTCGAGAGATGGCTCTTTTTCATGGAATGATTCCTCTTTGGTGTGCGGCCGCCGATGGTCGGGAGGCCGCGGAATACCGGCCGGATGCTGCGCATCGCGATATGGCCCGGCGTCGCGACGAAGCTACCGCAGGGGCGCGGCGGATTGCAACCGGCAAACCACCCGCCGGCCCCCGCCGGCCGTTCCGCGGCGCGGCGGGGCGCGGCCGGGGAGGGTACGTGGGACCGGGCAACCGCGGCGCTGCCCCGCCCGGGAGAGAGACCGGTCCTCGGCACGCGCGGTACGGCGCCGTCGGGCGGTGGCGGCAGCGGTTGCGGGCGCGAGGATCCGGCTCAAGGTACGGGCCACGGTCGCGGCGACTGGCGGGGCGGTCCCGGGCGAGCGCTCAGCCGGGGCCTTCGCGGTAGCCGTAAGGCCCGGTCTTCGCCTCGCAGTCCTGCCACGTGCCGATCATGGCGTTCGTGTCGAGGCTCTCGAGGCACACCGCGGCGACCGAGACGGCGAGCTCGAGGCCCCGTGGAACCGGCCAGCCCTCGTGCAGGCCGTAGACGAAGCCGGCCGCGAAGGCGTCCCCCGCTCCCACCGCGCTCACGACGCGCGAGTCGGGCCACCGGACCGCGGATTGCAGGTGGAGGTCGCCCTCGGCATCGACCGCCACCGCCCCCTCGGGGAAGTGGATGGCGGCTGCCTGCCGGACCCCCATCTCCCGCAGCCGCCGGCACGCGCGGCCGGCCGCCTCCCAGTCGAGCCTGCCCCCCGGGCGGATCTCGACCCCGCTCACCGCCTCGCCCTCGTGGTCGTTGATGACGATGCTGTCGAGGTACGGCAGGCACGGGCGCACGATCGGACGCAGGACCTCCGGGTCCAGGCTCGCCATCTCCATGTTGGTGCGGAAGCCCTGCTCGCGGGCCCGGGCGAGGACACGCGTCCACCCGTTGCCACCGCGGGAATCCGGCGCGTCGAGGCGCGGGTGAAGACCGGGGGCCCCCACGTGGAAAATGCGCCCGCGCACGAGGCTCGGATCGCAGTGGCTCTCCTCCAGCAGCTCGGCGGCGCCGCGGAAGCCGAAGAACGTTCGGCGCCCGTTCACCTGCGAGGCCATGACCAGCGTGTACATCTGCGGCGCCTCACGGGTGAGGATCATCCCCTCCGGCGAGATTCCGTGCCGTTCGAGCGCGTCAAGGACCACCCGGCCGTTGTCGTCGTCGCCGAGGAGGCCCTGGCACTCGACCCGCATGGAGGGGTCGAGACGGCGCAGGTTCGCGGCGATGTTGTAGCCGGGCCCCCCGGCCGCGAGCTGGCGCGACTTGATCAGGGTCGTCTTGTCCTCCGGCGGATAGGCCTCGATCGCCATGTTGTGGTCGGTGATGAACGACCCGAAGGTCAACACACCGCTTCGCTCCGTCATCCGTTACGCCTCCTGTCGACTGGCCAACGCCCGAATGTGGCTGACGCCCGCATGGTTCGGTTCGTTGATCCGGGGAAGATGCCTGTTGAGGGTAGTATGTCGGAAGCGGCGAAGAAACCGTGCGGCGCGCCCGGCCCTGGTCCTCGTCCCGGTCCCGGCGGCGCGAGCCTGCGCGCGGGACTGCGCCTCCCGAATCGGGTCTGGAGTGGGGTCGATGGGAAAGTACGCTGCGGACCGCGAGGCGCTCGCCGCCCTCGTGCGGCCGGCCGAGGTCCATCGCGACGTATACGTGGACGACGAGGTGTTTGCGCTCGAGATGCGCCACCTCTTCGCGAACACCTGGTGCTACGTCGGTCACGAGAGCGAGGTCCCCGCGTCCGGGGATTTCGCGACCACCGAGATCGGCGCCCGGCCGGTGATCATGGTGCGGGGCGAGGACGGGACGATCCGGGTCCTCCACAACCGCTGCCCGCACAAGGGCACCCGCCTCGTGACGGAGCGCTCGGGCAATGCCGGACGACACTTCCGGTGCCCCTACCACGCCTGGACCTTCCGCACCGACGGGTGCGTCTACGCGATTCCCCTGCGGCGCGGCTACGACGGCACCGGCCTCGAGGAGCGCGCCGCCGCGCGGGGCATCGCGCGGGCGGGGGCGGTGCACTGCTACCGCGGCTTCGTCTTCGCGCGCCTCGCCGAGACCGGCATCGGCTTCGACGAGTACTTCGGCGAGTCGCTCTCCAGCCTCGACAACATGGTGGACCGGTCGCCGGCCGGACGCCTGGAGGTGGCGGGGCCGCCGCTTCGCTACCTGCACCGGTGCAATTGGAAGATGGTGGTCGAGAACCAGACCGACGCCTGCCATCCGATGGTCGCGCACGAGTCCTCGGCGGGCACCGCGGTCCGGCTCTGGGAAGGGATGCAGAAGCCCGAGGGCACCGGCAAGCCGATGGCGATGGAGGTCATCGCGCCGTTCGTCTCGCGCTACGAATTTTTCGAGGAGATGGGGATCCGGGTGTGGCCGAACGGTCACGGACACACCGGCGTGCACCATTCGATCCACTCGGACTACTCGGCGATCCCCGGCTACTTCGAGGGCATGGCGAAGGCCTGGGGCGAGGAGCGGGCGCGCGCCATCCTCGGCGAGAACCGGCACAACACCGTCTACTTCCCCAACATCATGGTGAAGGGGCCGATTCAGCTCCTTCGCCGGTTCCAGCCCCTCGCCGCCGACCGCACCCTCGTCGAGAGCTTCGTGTTCCGGCTGGTGGGCGCGCCGGACATGCTCCTCGAGCGGACGGTGATGTACAACCGCCTCATCAACGCCCCCACCTCCATCGTCGGACACGACGACCTCGAGATCTACGAGCGGATGCAGGCCGGGCTCGCCTCGGACGCGCTCGACTGGGTGAACCTCGAGCGGCTGCTTGACCGCGAGGAGGAACACGACGCGACCGAGATCGTGAACGGCACGAGCGAGCGGCAGATGCGCAACCAGTTCGCCGCCTGGAAGCGGTTCATCACCATGACGATGCAGTAGCCGGGGGAGCGCGGCATGACCCCACCGAGCCGCGACGACCTCGCGGAATTCGTCTATCGCGAAGCGTCGCTCCTCGACGAGGGGCGATACGACGAGTGGCTGGGCCTCTTCGCGCCGCACGGGCGCTACTGGATGCCGCTCGAGCCCGGTCAGACCGATCCGCTCCTCGTGACCTCGCTGCTCTACGAGGACCTCTTCATGCTTCGCCTCCGGGTGGAGCGGCTGAAGGGCGCGCGCACCTTCTCGCAGAAGCCCGCGAGCCGCGGGCACCACCTGCTGCAGCAGCCGCGGGTCGAGCGCTTCGATCCGGACGAAGGCCGGTTCGCGACGGCGACCGCCTTTCACTACGTCGAGACCCGGCTCGACGAACAGGAGCTCTACGCGGGGTGGGCGCGCCACGACCTCGAGGTCGTGGACGGTGCGCTTCGGATCGCCCTGAAGCGGGTCGACCTCGTGAACTGCGACGCCGCGTTCGGAAACATCCAGCTCTTTCCCTGAGCGCCCGCCGGTACCTGCGAACGTGCTTCCGACCGGCTGCGAGGTCGCCACCGCGGATGCGGGCGGGTTGGACGCCTCGACGGACCGCGGCTCATGACCACGGCGAGGAGTCGGCGGGTCAACGCGCGCCCGGGCCGGTCGTGACGGGATTCTCGCTACGCGCCGGTGCGGCGGCGCTGCTCGCCGCGACGTTGCTTGCGAGCGGTTCGGCCGGTTCGGAGACGACCGTCGGCCGGTTCTCCGCCGGCGATCTCGCCGGCTGGAAGGAACGCGAATTCAAGGGGCGCTCCCGCTACGAGATTGCGCACGACCCGGACGGAACCGGGCGGGTCCTCGCCGCGGCGAGCGAGAGCGCCGCTTCGGCCCTGTATCTCGAACGGCGGATCGACCTTGCCGAGACCCCCTGGCTCGCCTGGCGATGGAAGGTCGAAGCTCCTCTCCCGATCGCCGACGAGCGCTCGAAGCGCGGCGACGATTTCGCCGCGCGGGTGTACGTCGTCTCCCGTGGGTTCGGGCTGCTCCGCCGGCCCCTCGCGATTACCTACGTCTGGGCAAGTGCGCCCGTCGGCTCGTCCTGGCCCAACCCGTTCACGTCCCGGGCCGTCATGGTAGTGGTCGATTCCGGCCCCGGGGGGGAATGGCGCCACCACGAGCGCAACGTCCGGGCCGACTTCCGGCGTTACCACGGGAAGGACGTGAAGCGGTTGGACGGCGTGGCGGTCATGACGGACACCGACAACTCCGACACCCAGGGCCGCGCGTGGTACGGGGACCTGTCGTTCCGGGCGGCGCGGGGCGCCGCCTCGGGCCGCCCCGGCTCGGGCTGACGGCGCGCCCCCGGCCCTGCCCCGCAATTGGTATTCTGCCCGTGAGAACGGGGAGTTCGGAGGAGGGTGGCGGTGACGGGAGAAGGGAAGGCAGGCGACCCGAGCAAGGTACGGATCTGGGACCGCCCGACCCGCGTCTTCCACTGGGTGCTGGTCGTGCTCGTGGTCGTGTGCTTCCTGAGCGGGCGCAACGGGCGGTTCGACGTCCACATTCCGGCCGGCCAGGCCCTGCTCGTGCTCGTCGCCGCACGGATCCTGTGGGGATTCGTCGGGAGCGAGCCGTCGCGGTTCCGTTCGTTCGTGCGTCCGGTGAGCGAGATTGCGGCTTACGTCCGCACCCTCGGGAAGCGCGCGCCGGGATACCACGCCGGACACAACCCGCTCGGGGGGCTCTCCGTCGTCGCCATGCTGCTCGTCCTCCTCCTGCAGGCGGGACTCGGCGTATTCGCGGTGGAGGTCGACGGCCTCTACGAAGGGCCGCTCAGCTTCCTCGTGAGCTACGAAGCGGCGCGCCGCTCGGCCGAGCTGCACGCGATGGTCGTGGACGGGCTCCTCATTCTCGTCGGCCTGCACCTCGCCGCGCTTCTCTTCCATCGGATCTACAAGCGCGAGCGGCTCGTCAAGCCGATGGTGACCGGGTGGGCCTCGCATCCTCCGGGGCAGGGTCCGGCCCCCCGGCTCGTTTCCGACTGGCGTGCGCTTCTCGTCCTCGCCGTCGCCGCCGCCCTCATCCTCGGCGGTTTCGAGCTCGCATGGCGCTTCCTGTGACGGTGCCCTCCTCCGGCTCGGGCGTAGAATGTGCGCACCGACGTTTCGAAGGCGAGCCCCATGCGCAAGAGAAGGGAAAACGCGCTCGGCGGCGTTCCGGTTCCGGAGGTGCTCGAGTCCGCTGGGTTTCGAACCGGCAGTGAGTTCGAACCAGGGGACGGCGACGCTCCGACTCGTCCGAATCGAAAACGCGACCTGAGCGATCTCGCGGGCCGCCTGCGGCTCCGCGACGATTTCGACCACAAAACGCTCCGTATTTTCCGCCACGGTGCGGATTGACGCTTCGCCTGAGGGGAATGGGTTGGCCATCGTCGTCGACACCGTCGCGCTCGAGACGGACCCGGAGGGCTATCTCATCCACATCGGGGACTGGTCCCCGGACGTTGCGGAAGCGATGGCCGAAGCGGACGGCTGCGAGCTGACGGATGCCCACTGGCAGGTGATCGACTTCCTCCGGGAGTACTACTCGGAGTACGGATTCGCGCCCGCGGTCCGCATCCTCACCCGGGCGATCGCCCGTCGGCTCGGGCCGGACAAGGGAAACAGCCGCTACCTCTACCGGCTCTTTCCGGACGGTCCCGCCCGCCAGGCATGCCGCTATGCGGGACTGCCGAAGCCGACCGGGTGCATCTGAATCCCCGTCACGGACCTCGCGGCCAGGGGCGCGGGGCGCCGCGATCGGAGGGAGTCGGTAGCCGATGGAGATCGCGGCGAGCCTGATGGCGCCCTGGATCTGGATCGCCGCCGCGGTCGCGCTGGCCGGCCTCGCGTGGAAGGCGTTCGTCTGGCTCCGGGCTCCCGTCCCGTTGCCGATGCCGCTTCCTCCCGCGCCCGCAACCTGGGGCGGGGTGGCACTCCGGATGATCCGAGAAGGGATCGCGTTCGAGACCCTGTTCCGGGCGAGTCGCTGGACGTGGCTCTTCGGCTGGATCTTTCACGCGGCCCTGCTGCTCGTCCTCGTGCGTCACCTCTGGCTCTTCTCCGATCCGGTCCCGGAGTGGATCGGGCCGCTCGTCGGGGCGGGCGCATGGCTGAGCGCGGTGCTTCTCGCCTCTCTCGTCGGACTCCTCGGGCGCCGCCTCCTCGTCGCCCGGGTCCGCTACGTCTCCGTGCCCTCGGACTACCTGATGCTGCTCCTCATCCTCCTCGTCGCAGGGAGCGGAGCCTGGCTCGGCCACGTCGACCCGGCCTCGCTCGGCCATGCGCGCGCGTTCGCGCTCGGCCTCGTGCGCCTGGAGGCGCGACCGCTCCCCTTCGATCCCGCGCTCTGGATTCATCTCGGGGGGGCGGGGCTCCTCATCGCGCTCCTCCCGTTCAGCAAGCTGCTCCACGCGCCCGGGGTCTTTCTCACCCCGACCCGCCGCCGGCCCCATCCCGTGACCCGCCGCGCTGCCGTCCGGGGGGATGACCGCGAGGTCGCGGGTCGTTCGAAGGGCCGATGAGCACGCTCCATACCGTGAATCGCTCCCCCTGGGAACACGGCGCGCTCACCGGCTGCCTCGGGCGGGTGCGTCCGGGGAGCGCGGTCCTCCTCATCGAGGACGGGGTTCTCGGGGCGCTTGCCGGGTCTCCCGCCGCAGCCCGGCTCGCCGAGGCCGCCGCCGCCGACGTCGCGATCTTCGCCCTCGGCCCCGACATCGCCGCCCGTGGCATCGAGCCGGCCCGCCTGGCGGAGTGCGTGGAGGTGGTCGACTACCCGGGGTTCGTCGGCCTCGTCTGCCGCTTCGCGAGGACCGTCACGTGGTCGTAGGTCCGGTTCGGGTCCCCGGCGTCATCCGGTCCGGCCTCGCGCCGCGCCGCCGCGCTGCCCGGCCGCGGACCTCGGTTCCGAGGCGCTGAGCGCATGGCCGGGCGCCTGCCCGTTCCGAAGCTCGCGCCGGGGGCGGCCGCGAAGCTCGTCTCCCGCCGGGCGGAGCCGGACACGCAGCGCGCCCTCGGCTTTCCCGGAGATCTGGTCGACGGCTGGGAGGACGTGGCGGTCGCCGCGATGCGCAATGTGGTGGCCGAGCGGGGTGCGCTCCGCCTCTTTCTCGACTCGTGCATGAAGTGCGGAGCGTGCACGGACAAGTGCCACTACTTCATCGGCACCGGCGATCCGAAGAACATGCCGGTCGCGCGCCAGGATCTCTTCCGGGACGTGTACCGGCGCTACCACACCCTCTCGGGCAGGCTCGTCCCCTGGCTGGTCGGGGCGAAGCGGCTCACGCCGGAGATGCTCGAGGACTGGTACGCCTACTTTCACCAGTGCTCGCAGTGCCGTCGCTGCGCGGTCTACTGCCCGGTCGGCATCGACACTGCCGAGTTCGCGATGGCCGCGCGCGAGGTGATGGACCGGATCGGGATCGGCCAGCACTACACCAACGAGGTGACGGAGAAGGCGATACGGCTCGGCAACAACCTCGGGCTCCCCGGACCGGCCCTTGCGGACACCCTCGCCGGCCTCGAGGAGGACATCCTGGACGACACCGGCGCGGCGGTACGCCTGCCCCTCGACGAGCCCGGCGTGGAGGTCCTCCTCGTCACCCCGTCCGCGGATTTCTTCGCCGAGCCGCACGTCGACGGACTCATCGGCTACGCCAAGGTGTTCCACCAGGCGGGGCTTCGCTGGACCCTGAGCTCGCACGCGTCGGAGGCGGCCAACTTCGCGCTCTTCACGGGGAACCGCGAGCACATGTCGGCCCTCGCACGCCGCATCGTCGAGGCGGCGCGCGGACTGGGCGCTTCCCGAATCGTGATCGGGGAGTGCGGGCACGCGTGGAGGGTCGCCCACAACCATCTCGAGGCGCTCGCCGGTCCTCTCGACTTCCTCGCCCGCGGCCGGGTCGAGCATGTGGTCGAGGTCACCGACGAGCTCATCCGGGCCGGGGCGCTCGTCCTCGATCCCGCCGCCAACGACCATCGCCGGGTCACCTACCACGACTCGTGCAACATCGCGCGCGCCTCGCGGCTCGGCGACATTCCCGGCGGGCAGTTCATCGTCCCCCGGCGGGTGCTGCGCGCGGTCTGCAACCACTACGTCGAGATGGCCCGCGGCACCACCCGGGAGGCGACGTTCTGCTGTGGGGCGGGGGGCGGACTCCTCGCCGACGACCTCATGGAGCTCCGGACGAAGGGGGCGGCGCCGCGCATGGAGGCGTTCCGGGCCGCCGACGTGACCCATCTCGCCGCGATGTGCGCGATCTGCAAGAGCCAGCTCGCGCGGGTGTTTCCCGATTACGGCTTCGATCGCGAGCAGGTGGTGAGCGTGCACCCCCTCGTCGGCGACGCGGTCCGGCTCCGCGCCGCGCCGTGATCCGCGGGCACCTCCGGACCGGGTAGGCTCCCCGCCGCGGCGGCTCCCGTTTCCCGCGAACGGCCGCGCCGCGGATCGACCGGGTGGAATTCGGGCGCCGCGCGGAATCAACGGCACCG
Organism: Immundisolibacterales bacterium; assembly: GCA_026712715.1. GTDB lineage: Bacteria > Pseudomonadota > Gammaproteobacteria > HK1 > HK1 > JAJDXW01. Next base: position 139,734 of record JAPOPW010000024.1, read on the forward strand.
GTCCGTTGCCTCCGACCCGGGCCCGTTCCGCCGGCCCGGCCCCGCCGTGCGGGCCGGGTCCGGTCCCGTCTCGAGCCGGGTCAGACCTCGAACGGGGCCGGATCGGCGAAGCGGTCGAGGACGTTGCGGGTGATCCGGGAGATGTTGTTGTCGTAGCCGTCGTGCGCGAGGCTTCCGCAGTAGGTGATGGAGCCCGCCGAGAACACCGCGCCTCCCCGTCCCGTCTCGAAGAACGCCATGTTCGAGCGGATGAGGGCTTCGGGCGCCTCGCCCGGCCAGGTGGAGATGTGGGTGAGGAGCTCCTCGGGGACGACGACGAAGGTCTCCCCATGCTGTTCGGAGGTCGCGAGGATCAGGGTGTTGGGCGGGGAGCCGAGGCGATGGTCCACCCGGTCGAGCTCGAAGCCGGCGGCGCCCCCCCCGGAGAGCCCGAAGTCGCCGAGGATGCGGTCCGGCACGCCCTCGAAGATCCAGGCCGCGCGCGGATCGTCTGCCCCGGGCTCGCGCATGTAGTACGAGCCGACGAACTGCCCCTGCCCCGAGAACCCCACTCCGGCGAGCCGCTGCGGCGGGCGGTCGTTGCGCCGCCAGAGCCCTCCGTACTGGCCGTCGAAGGCGTTGTAGTACTCCCCGGGCTCCGCCGCCCAGGCGCGGATCCCGCCCTCCGCGCGCCGGATCTCGACCGCGCCCGGGACGTCGTCGTGGAGCGCGACCCGCCAGTAGAAGCCGTTTCCGCCGAGGTACATCAGGCGCCCGCCGCCGTCGAGGAACTGCTCGAGGGCGTCGAGGGTCCGGGCGGTGTGGTACTCCGGGTGCGAAGTGGTCAGCACCACCTGGTAGGGCGCGACGAGATCGTGTCCCTCGCGGTGGAGGTCCTCGTCGGTCACGATGTCGAAGCGGTACCCGCACTCCTCCAGCCAGTCGAAGAGATGAGTGTCGGCCGGGTAGTGGCGCAGGCCCGAGCCGCGCGCGTCCACGTAGCTCAGGAATTCCGAGCGGAGGTTGAGGACGGGACGCAGCCGCGACGCGAAGCCGATCCCGCTCCCGTCGCGGTGGAAGTTGTAGGTCGAGAGCCCGTACTCGCGGTGGTCGTCCGCGGTGCGCTTGCGCGCGCCCCAGTCGCGGGCCCGCGCGCGGTACTCGTCGTTGGTGAGCCCGCGCGAGTAGTTCCCGTACACCGTGTAGGTGAAAGTCGGGACGAGCACGCAGATGGCCGAGCCCGGCTCCCCGAGGCGGGGCCGCACGAAGAACGGGATCATGTCCTCGTGCTCCCCGCAGGAAAGACGCGCCGCGTACGCTCCGCTCGGAAGGTCCTCCGGGATCGTGTACGTGAAGTCGGTGTCCCAGCCGCAGTCGTGGAGGTCGTCGTCGTGGAAGTGGATGGCGCCGTAGTGTTCGGGCGAATGACGCCAGCAGTGCTCCTCCCCCGTCCACGTCGAGCCCTTCATGGCGCGGGTGGGGAGGTTCACGAGGACCCCGTGCCAACCGTTCGGTCCGGCGTCGACCACCCGCTGGCTCGGGATCTCGCGCGAGAAGTCCCAGTCGGCGACGACCGGGGCGGCCGCAACCGGCTCGCGCGGCGGCGGTGTTCCGGCCCCGCCCGGTCCCGCGCCGACGATGTACGGCCGTTCGACCTTGCCGTTGAAGTGCCCGCCGACCGGATCGCCCCCGCATGCGGCGATGAAGAGGTCTCCGGTGCCGGCGGTGGAAAGCGCTCCGGCCGCCTGCCGGCGGGCGAACCCCGCATCGTCCACCACCACATTCCCGTCGAGCGGCGCCTGTCCCACCGCCATCGTCCCCGACTCCGGATCGACGCTTGCCCATACCCGGTACCAGGTGCGATTCCGAAGCGGCTTCCCCACTGCGATCTCCTCGACCGCGCCGCTCGCGGAGACGACGGCCCGGAGCATCGCCCCGCGGTCGCCGTCGAGCATCAGGGCGAGGCCGGTGTCCCCCGCGAGCCACGAGACGATCCCCTGCGCGCCGAGCTCGGGGCGGGTGGGCCAGATGGTGGCGACGACGGTCGTCGCCCCATCCCCCGGTCGGGCGCCGTCCACCCGCGCGCAGGAGCCGAGATGCGCGTCCTTCGCGTGCGACGGCCAGCTTCCCTCGAAGTCGGCGGCGACCGGCACCTCCTTGATGCCGGGTCCGTCCGGGTTCGGATCGCCGCAGATGACCCGCACCAGCCGGGCGTCGAAGGGCCGGTCGGAGCGGCTGCTCACCTTGAACTCGACGGTCTCGCCGGGCCCGGCCGAAAGCCGATCGGAATAGCCGATGAGGGGAATGGAATTGGTGACCATCGCGGCGGGGCTCCGTCTGGCGCGTCCGGGGGCGGCCGATACTACCAGCGTCCGTCTTCGCGGCCGCGCCGCGCCTCGTCCCGCAGCGGGGAGAAGACGACGGGCGATGGACGAGCGTGCACGTTCAGGTGGCCGGGCGGCGGGATCGCGTTCGCGCCGCGATCTGCCGGCCCGGAACGGTTGTCCGGTGGGGGCCGGAACCCGTGGCGCGAAGGGCGGCGCGCGGCCGCCGGGGACTCGAATGGATTGGCGCTCCCTAGGGGACTCGAACCCCTGTCTACGCCGTGAGAGGGCGGTATCCTGGGCCGCTAGACGAAGGGAGCGGTTGGCTGGCGGAGCCGCGTAGCACAGCACCGCCTCGCGGGTGATATTATCGCGCCTCGAACTGGTGCTCAACCGTCACGACATCATTCTTCCTGCCGCCGCGTGCTTCCGATCCCTCGCGCACGTCGCTCGGTGACCGGTCGGCGGATCGAGGTCGGCGCGTCGAAACGTCCTTCCCCAGGTGACCATTGCAGCTTTCCCCCCCTGACGCTCCGGCCCCCGACGTGGTGCCTGCATCGGAGCACGGCATTCCCCGCGAGCGAATTCACCGGAACGCCCGGCAGGTCCTCGAGCGGCTGGTCGAGGGGGGATTCGAAGCCTACCTGGTCGGTGGATGCGTCCGTGACCTGCTGCTTGGCCGCGTTCCCAAGGACTTCGACGTCGCGACTTCCGCCCGGCCGGAGGAGGTTCGGGACCTCTTCCCGCGCTCGCGCCTCATCGGCCGACGCTTTCGCCTCGCTCACGTGCGCGCCGGGCGTGACGTCTACGAAGTGGCCACGTTTCGCGCGAGCCACGACGCCGCAGCGACCGGCCCCGACGGAATGCTCCTTCACGACAATGTCTACGGGACCCGGGAGGAAGACGCGTTGCGGCGCGACTTCACCGTCAACGCGCTCTATTACGACGATCGCGACGGATCGATCCTCGACTTCACCGGCGGATTTCCCGATCTCGACGCCGGAGTGATCCGGAGCATCGGCGACCCGGGGGTGCGCTACCGCGAGGATCCGGTGCGTATCCTCCGCGCGGTCCGATTCGCGGCGAAGCTCGGGTTCCGGATCGAACCGTCCTCGGAGGCCCCGATCCATGAGCTCGCACCGCTTCTCGAAGGGGTGCCCGCTGCGCGACTCTTCGAGGAAATCCTGAAGCTCTTTCAGGGTGGTCATGCCCTGGAGTCTCTGCGTGGTCTCGATCGCTACGATCTGCTGCCCCTTCTCTGTCCCGCGACCGCGGTATCGGCGGACCGTGACCCGAGTGTTCGAACGCTGCTCGAGAGGGCGTTCGAGAACACCGACCGGCGGCTTGCCGGTGATCGGCCCGTGAGTCCCGGCTTTCTCGTCGCCGCCCTGCTGTGGGGACCGGTGCGCGAGCGCGCGGACGCCGCGCAGACCGAAGACGGCGTGCGAAGCCGGGGAGTGGCTCTGGCCGAGGCGGCCGACGAAACGATCGCGATCCAGGCGAAACGCACCAGCATGCCTCGCCGGTTCACCGCGATGGCGCGAGACATCTGGACAATGCAGCCGCGCCTCGAGAACCGGCGCCCGCGACGGGTGGCGGCCACCATCGCGCACCCCCGGTTTCGCGCGGCCTACGACTTCCTCTGTCTTCGCGGAGAGGCGGGCGAGCCGGTGGCGGAGCGCGCGGCGTGGTGGACCGCCGCCCAGGGGGATCCGGGGGAGAAGGACCCGGACGAATCACCGCCGCAGGTTCCGCGACGGCGTCGGCGGCGCCGTTCGCAGCGCCGCGGCCGGGCGGCGTGAGTCCCGTGCGACCCGTGCTCAGAAGGGTTGCTACCGGCGCGGTTGCGGTATCCGTATCCCTTCTCGGAATTCAGGAAGCCCTCGCGAGCTACGAATCGGCCCTCGAAGCGTTCGAGCGCAAGGAAAACCGGACCGGCATCGAGGCATTGCGGTCCGCCGCCCACGACGGTGACGCACGCGCGCAGAACTTCCTCGGCACCTTGTTCGAAGCTGGTCGATTCGTGGCCCGGGATTTCGGTCGGGCGGTGTTCTGGTATCGCAAGTCCGCGGAGCAGGGCAACGCCGACGGGCAGCTCAACCTGGGTCGGATGTACCGGGGAGGCCTGGGCCTGGAGCGCGACGAGCGCCGGGCGGCGTACTGGTATCGGGCCGCGGCCGTGCAGGGCATCGCCGCCGCCCGGTTCTTTCTCGGTCTGATGTACGAGGCCGGCCGGGGTGTCGAGCGCGATCCGGTGAATGCATGGATGTGGTTCAGTCTCGCGGCCGAGGAGGGGGACGAGGATGCCCGTTTTCGCCGGAACCGGCTCGGCGAGCGTTTCAATGACGAGGAGCTGGCGAGGGCTCACGGTGCGCTGCGCGGTTATCGAGAGGCGGCTGCGGTACGGGAGGCGGAGCCGTCCTCGCCGGGGGCGAAGACTTCGGCGGCCACCGCGTCGCAGCCCACGCGCGAAGCGAGGGATGCGCCGCCGCCCGCGCCGGTCGTACGGGGGAATCCGCTCGTGTTCCGCATCCAGGGCGCCCTGAGCGATCTCGGCTATTCTCCGGGCGCACACGACGGAGCGGCCGGAGCGAGAACCCGGCAGGCCCTCAGGAAGTTCGAAGCGGAGCACGGGTTCCGCCGGCGCGGACGGCTGGACGAACGGTCGCTTCAGCGGCTGCGCGATGCGCTGGAAGCTGGAAGGCCGGCCGCGGCGGTGGTTCGCGAGATCCAGACCCGACTGCGACGGCTCGGTCATTCGGTGGGGGCGATCGATGGTCGTCCGGGGCCTCGCACCGCGGCGGCCGTCGAGGCGTTTCAGCGAAGCCGGGGCTTGCCCGTGGACGGCCGGATGTCGCTGGATCTGCGCAACCTTCTTCGCCGTGAAGCGCCGTGAGCGACGACTGCGGAAAGACCGCGCTCGGTTCAGGAATTCTCACTCACCGGGGCAGGATTCTCGTTTGCGAACAAAGCCGCTCGCCCTGACATTACCCGGTATGGGACAACACCGGCTCGCCCGGGGCGGAACAGGAGTTGCACGCATGGCGGCACGACCGCAGACGGTTCTTCATTCCGGTTCGGTTCAGGCCGAGCTCCGCTACGTCATCGATACCGGCGCGAAGCCAAGGACCTACATCTCACCTCAGCATTCCGGCCAGCCCTCCCGGCGCGTGGACACGGTCGACATACGCGAAATGCGTATTCACGACGCCTGGCCGCTCGCCGGCGAGGCGAGCCTCGATCGGGAGGGGTTCGAACTCCACCAGCAGGAGTCGCAGGTCTGCGACTTCCATGACGACGAGGAGGTCGAGCGCGTCCACTACCCCGAAATCGAGGGGTTGATTCGGCGCGCGACCGGAGCCGCAAGGGTGTCCATCTTCGACCACACCAGGCGGTCGGCGGGGGACAGGCGCCCTGGTGTGCGCGACCCGGTGCGGTCGGTCCACAACGACTACACGCCGAAATCCGGTCCGCAACGGGTCCGCGACCTCTTTCCGGAGGAGGCCGAGGGCCTGCTGAAGCGGCGCTTCGCGGTTGTCAACGCGTGGCATTCCATCCGGGAACGGGTGGAGTCCCATCCGCTTGCCGTGTGCGATGCCCGGAGCATCGCGCCCAAGGACCTCCTCGCGACCGATCTGGTCTACGAGGACCGGGTCGGCGAGGTGTTCAACCTCGCGCACAACCCCGAACATCAATGGTTCTACTTTCCCGGGATCGAGCAGAATCAGACCATCTTGCTCAAGTGCTTCGACTCGGCCGTGGACGGGCGCGCCCGCTTCACGGCCCATACCGCGTTCGATGACCCCGAGACGGTCGACGGCGCACCCCCACGCGAGAGCATCGAGCTGCGGGCACTCGTGTTCTTCGACGACGGCCCCTCGACGGGCGGGTAGCGGCCGGCCCCGGACCCCGGCGCCGCCCGGAACACGCGAAGCCTGCCCGCAGCCGCTTCCTTCGAGGTCGCGGTGCGCGAGCGCGGCCCCGACCGTGCCGCGGCCCCTCGCCGGAACTGCCTCGCTTCCGGAACGAAGACCGGCTCAGGCCTCCAGCGCCGCCGCCGTCAGCTCGCTGAGACGCGTCTTCTGGCGGCCCTTTGCGTCGAAGTTCCCGGGCGCGAGCCATCGTTCGTATGCGACCCTGAGGGCCGGCCAATCCTCGTCGATCATCGCGTACCAGGCGGTGTCGCGGCTGCGGCCGCGGACGATCACCGCGCGGCGAAAGTGTCCCTCCCAGGTAAAGCCGAATCGTTGCGCGGCCCGGCGCGATGGGGCGTTGAGAGAGTCGCACTTCCATTCGTAGCGCCGGTAGCCGAGGGTGTCGAGGACGTAGGCGGCGAAGAGGTACATCGCTTCGGTGGCGACCCGCGTGCCCGCGATCCGCGGGCCCCAGTAGATGTTGCCGATCTCGATGGACCGGTGGACGGGGGTGATGCGCATCAACGTCTGCCGCCCTTCGACCCGTCCGGTCGCTCGATCGATCACCGCAAAGAACAACGGGTCCGCCGACTCCGCCGCCGCCTCGAGCCAGGCGTCGAACGCTTCGGGCGACTCGGGCGCCGATTCGAAGAGGTAGCGGAAGCGCGAGACGGCGTCCGGAGGCGTCGACGCGGCAAGCAGCTCGTCGCGATGCCGGCCCGGATCGAGCGGCTCGAGCCGGGCATACCGCCCCTCGAGCACAGCGCGCTCGGGCCTTTGAGCGGGTCCCGGGTCGGCGAGTCGGGGGCCGATCGGCAGTCCCGTTTCAGGATCGATCTCCCGGGGCACCTGTTCGTCGTGCACGCTTCGTGTCATCGGCATTTTCATGGAATCCGAGTACTCCTGATGGACCGGCGGGTGGGGTGCGCGTTCGTCCCGGGGCCCCCGCGCAAGCGCGGAGGTCTCGCGTCCCGGCGTTCCTGTACGGAAAGAGAATTCAATCTGTATATAGGCTCTCCAGCGCCCTCACCATAAGGTTACCCGGGGTCTGCAGAGAGGCAACCGACCGGGTGCAGACACGGCCTTGTCGCCGGAGGCCGTTCCGGTTGGGTACGCGGGAGCGTTCCCAACCGCCACGCTCCGGCGAGCCTGCGTGCCACGTCACAACCTGCGCGACCGCGTGCTGTGCATTTCCGACCGGTACTCGCAAAGCCACGACGCATGGGTCCGAGGCTCGCTGGCGCTCGACCGCCCCTCGCGCCCCGGCGAACGCGGACGGCAGGGATCGGAGCGTTCCCCGATGGGCGGATGCGCCGTCTGTCGGGCTCGTCGCGATTCGCTGCCGTTTGCATCGCGGCATCGGGAGCCATGATCGATATCACGCCGGCTCGCAACGGAAACGTGACGGCGAACCGTTGGCGGTCCGACGGTTCGTCGCGAACTGTGCGAAAATGAACGAATGCGCGTAAACTGTTATTTTTATTGGTGCCGGAGGCGAGACTCGAACTCGCACACCCTTGCAGGCAACAGATTTTGAGTCTGTCGTGTCTACCGATTCCACCACTCCGGCGCGGTCCGGATTTTAACTCGGAACGGACGACCGATGCGGGTTTCGGATTTCGACTACCGGCTTCCGGACGCGCTCGTCGCCCGCCACCCGGCCGAGCCCCGCACGTCGAGCCGGCTGCTCGTGGTCGGCCGGGAGGAGGTGTCGGACCGGCGGTTCGCGGATCTTCCCGGGTATCTGCGCGCGGGCGACCTGCTGGTCCTCAACGATACCCGCGTCCTGCGGGCGCGGCTCGCCGGACGCAAGGCGACCGGCGGGAGGGTCGAGGTGTTCCTCGAACGTGTCGAAGGATCGAATCGGCTCCTCGCCCGAGTCCGGGCGAGCAAGGGGCTGCGGATCGGCGGCGAGGTGGAGCTGGGCGCCGCCGTGCGCGGGGTGTGCGTCGGACGGGAAGGCGAGTTCCATCGGCTCGAGCTCGAACGCCCCGTGACCGAGGTGCTGGAGCGCCATGGCGAGGTCCCTTTGCCCCCCTATCTCGGGCGTCCCGCCGAGCCCTCCGACGCCGAGCGCTACCAGACAGTGTATGCGAAGCGGGCGGGGGCGGTGGCTGCGCCCACCGCCGGTCTTCACTTCGACACGGCAATGCTCGATCGGCTCGCCGCCGCCGGGGTCGCGGTGGGGACGCTCACCCTGCACGTCGGCTCGGGCACGTACCAGCCGCTTCGGGCCGACGATCCGGCCGGACACCGCATGCACGGTGAGTCGGTAGAGGTGCCCGAGCGGCTCTGCGAGCAGATCGAGGAGGCGAGAGCCCGGGGCGGGCGGGTGGTGGCGGTGGGGACGACGTGCGTGCGCGCCCTCGAGACCGCGGCGCGCGCCGGAGGGAGGGGGGCCTGGTCGGGGACCACGCATCTCTTCATCCGTCCGGGCTTCGAGTTCCGCCGTGTCGACGCGCTGCTGACCAACTTCCACCAGCCGCGCTCCACGCTTCTCCTCCTCGTGGCCGCCTTCGCGGGCCGTGACCGGGTGCTCGGAGCCTACCGCCATGCGGTCGCGACGGGGTACCGCTTCCTCAGCTTCGGCGACGCGATGTTCCTCCCCGAACGGGCGCCCTGAGTGAACCGCGCGCACTTCCGGTCCGGCTCCGCCGCGCTTGGTGACCGCCGGCTGCCGGTGCCGGGCCGGTCCGTCCCGTTCGGGGGCCCGCCCGGGAAACGGTCTCGAGATGACGGCTGATCGCTTTCGCGTGGTCGCCCGGGACGGGGGCGCCCGTTGCGGCGAGATGAGCCTCGACGGGCGGCGGGTGGACACACCCGCGTTCATGCCCGTCGGCACCCGGGGGACGGTCAAGGCGGTGGACCCGGGCGAGCTTGGCGCGAGCGGAACGCAGATCATCGTCAGCAACACCTTCCACCTGATGCTTCGCCCGGGGAGCGACCTCGTGCGCGCACACGGCGGCCTGCACCGGATGATGGCCTGGGACGGCGCCATCCTCACCGATTCCGGAGGCTTTCAGGTCTTCAGCCTGGGGGGAAGGGTCCGGGAGGAGGGGGTGGATCTGCGCTCCCCCTACGACGGCTCCCCGGTGCGCCTCGATCCCGAAGAATCGATGCGGGTGCAGCGCGATCTCGGCTCCGACATCGTGATGGTGTTCGACGAGTGCACCGCGTGGCCGGCGGACCGGGAGACGGCGGCGGATTCGATGCGCCGGTCCCTTCGCTGGGCGCGCCGCTCGCGCACCGCGCACGGCGACAGCCCGGCCGCCCTGTTCGGCATCGTCCAGGGGGGCACGTGGCCGGAGCTTCGCATCGAATCGCTGGACGGGCTGCGAGCCATCGGGTTCGACGGCTACGCGATCGGGGGGCTCGCGGTGGGCGAGCCGATGGAACAGCGGCTCGAGGTGCTGGACGCCCTGGTGCCCCGCATGCCGGCCGGCGCACCGCGCTACCTGATGGGGGTCGGCACCCCGGAGGACATCGTGGAGGCGGTGTGGCGCGGGGTGGACCTCTTCGACTGCGTGCTCCCTACCCGGAATGCCCGCAACGCCCACCTGTTCGTCCGCGACGGGGTGCTGCGGCTGCGCAACCGTCGTTTCCGCGGGGATACCGGGCCGGTCGAGCCGGGCTGCGGCTGCCCCGTCTGCGCCCGGTTCAGCCGTGCCTACCTGCACCATCTCGACCGTTCGAACGAGATTCTCGGCGCACGACTCGCAACCGTGCACAACCTCTGGCACTATCAGAAGCTGATGGCGGACCTGCGCGCGGCGGTCCGCGCCGGCATGCTCTCCCGTTTTCGGCGCGAGTTTCGGGCCGCGCGGGGCCTCCCTGTGGCATAATTTCCGCTCTTTGCCCGAACCAAGTCAGAAGGGGCCGATTCCTTCATGAGTTTCTTCATCGAAAGCGCCTTTGCGCAGAGCGGCGCGGAGGGTGGCGCGGGCGGCATGCTCGCAACGTTCGCTCCCCTCATCCTCATCTTCGTCGTTTTCTGGTTCTTGCTGATCCGGCCCCAGCAGAAGAAGGCGAAGGAGCACCGCGCGATGGTGGGCGCCATCAGCAAGGGCGACGAGGTGGTGACCAGCGGCGGCCTGCTCGGCCGGGTCACCTCGGTCGGGGACGCCTTCCTCACCGTGGAAGTGGCCGAGGGGACCGAGGTGCGCGTGCAGCGCTCCTCCGTCGCGAACCTCATGCCGAAGGGGACGATCAAGTCGGCCTGAGTCGCTGCCGGATCTCGGGTCATGCCCAATCGATTTCCTCTCTGGAAGCACGTCCTGATCGCGGCCGTCCTGGTCGTGGGGGTCGTCTTCGCGCTGCCCAACGTGTTCGGCGAGGACGCTGCGGTGCAGATATCGGGCGAACGCGGAGTGTCCGTCGACACGGCCCTCGCCGCCCGGGTGGCCGGCGTTCTCGAAGCGGGTGATCTCCCCGCCCGTGCAGTGAGGCTGGAGGACGGCCGCCTGCTCGCGCGGTTCGCGGATACCGAGACGCAGCTCAAGGCGCAGGACCTCCTGCGGGCCGACCTCGGCCCCGGCTACATCGTCGCCCTCAACCTGGCGCCCGCCATGCCGGCCTGGCTCTCCGCCACCGGCCTGCTGCCGATGTACCTCGGCCTCGACCTTCAGGGCGGGGTGCACTTCCTCATGGAGGTCGACATGCCGGCCGCGGTGTCCCAGGCCGTGGAGCGGTACACGGGCGATGTGCGCACCCTCCTGCGGGAGGCCCGGGTCCGCTACCGGTCGGTGGCCCGCGATCCGAGGGGAGGCATCATCGTGCGCTTGCGCACCGCCGAGTCGCGCGAGGAAGCGGCGCAGCGCATCGAGCGCGAGTTCCCCGACCTTATCGTTGCCGAGCAGGACCTCGGAGACGACTTCCGCCTGCACCTCTCGCTCCGCGAGGAAGCGGCGCGCGCGACCCGGGAGTTCGCCCTTCAGCAGAACGTGACGACGCTTCGCAACCGGGTCAACGAGCTCGGGGTGGCCGAGCCGGTAATCCAGCGCCAGGGAGAGACGCGCATCGTGGTCCAGCTTCCCGGGGTGCAGGACACCGCCCGGGCCAAGGACATTCTCGGCGCCACCGCCACCCTGGAGTTCCGGATGGTGGACGACGAGCATTCGGTCTCCGATGCGGTCGAAGGGCGGGTGCCGGCCGGCTCGCGCCTCTATTTCGAGAGAAGCGGCCGCCCCGTGCTGCTCTACCGGCAGCTCATGCTCACCGGCGACTCCATCATCGACGCGGCGTCCGGGATCGACCAGCAAAGCGGGTCTCCCGCCGTTTTCATCACCCTGGACGGTAAGGGCGCGCGAATCTTCTCCGAACGGACCAAGGACAAGATCGGCCGCAGCATGGCGGTCGTCTTCATCGAGAACAAGACCGAGATCCGGCGGGTGGATGGCGAGGACCTGCGCAGCCGCCGTACCATCGAGGAAGTCATCAACATCGCGACCATCCGCGACCGGCTCGGCAAGCGCTTTCAGATCACCGGACTCGACAGCACCTCGGAGGCGCGCGATCTCGCGCTCCTGCTGCGCGCCGGCGCCCTCGCCGCGCCCATCGAGATCATCGAGGAGCGGACGGTCGGGCCGAGCCTCGGCCAGGACAACATCGACCAGGGCCTGCGCTCGGTCATTCTCGGCTTTGTCCTGGTGCTGGGGTTCATGGCGTTCTGGTACCGGGGTTTCGGACTCGTCGCAAACCTCGCCCTCGCGGCCAACCTGGTGCTCATCGTCGCGGTGCTCTCCATGCTCCAGGCGACCCTCACCCTGCCCGGCATCGCGGGTATCGTGCTCACGGTGGGCATGGCGGTGGACGCGAACGTGCTCATCTTCGAGCGCATCCGCGAGGAGCTCCGCAATCGGAACACGCCGCAGGCGAGCATCCAGGCGGGTTACCAGAAGGCGTTCTCGACAATTCTCGACGCCAACGTGACGACCCTCATCGCGGCGGTGGTGCTGTTCGGGTTCGGGACCGGCCCCATCAAGGGCTTCGCAATCACGCTTTCCATCGGGATCATCACCTCGATGTTCACCGCCATCATGGGAACCCGGGCGGTGGTCGGCCTCGCCTGGGGCGGCCGCCGGGTCGCCGCCCTCTCCATCTGAGGCGATTCGGTGCGCGATTTCTTCAACCGGCTGCCCCAGCTCGATTTCCTCGGGCGCCGCCGCGCTGCGTTCTACCTCTCGGCCGGACTCCTCGCCATCTCGGTCCTTTCTCTGGCAGTGCGCGGCCTCGACTTCGGAATCGACTTCACCGGGGGGACCCTGATAGAGGTCGGCTACTCCGAGTCCGTGGATCTCGATCCCATTCGCGACGCGCTCGACGACGCCGGCTTCGACGAGGCCGCGGTCCAGCACTTCGGGACGGCTCGCGACGTGCTGGTGCGGCTCGCCCCGCGCGAGGAGCTGAGCCGGGCCGAGCTGAGCTCGCAGGTGCTGCGCGTCCTCCAGGAAGACCGGGCCGTCGATCTGCGCCGCGTGGAGTTCGTCGGACCCCAGGTCGGCGCGGAGCTGACCGAGGACGGCGGGCTCGCGATGCTGATTGCGCTGTTCGGGATCCTCGTCTACGTCTGGCTGCGCTTCGAGTACCGGTTCGCGCTCGGCGCAATCGCCGCGCTCGTGCACGACGTGCTGATCACTCTCGGCTTCTTCTCCGTGCTGGGACTCGAGTTCGACCTCACGGTGCTGGCCGCGGTTCTCGCGGTCATCGGCTACTCGCTCAACGACACGATCGTCGTCTTCGACCGGGTTCGGGAGAACTTCCGGCGGGTACGCCGCGGGAGCACCGAAGAGGTGATGAACCGTTCGCTCAACCAGACGCTCTCGCGCACCCTGATGACCTCTCTCACGACCCTTCTCGTGCTCGTCGCGCTGTTCGTGTTCGGTGGCGAACTCATCCGTGGATTTGCGACCGCCCTCATCGTGGGAGTGCTCATCGGTACCTACTCGTCGATCTATGTCGCGAGCGTCTCCGCCCTTGCGCTCGGCGTCAGCCGAACGGATCTGCTTCCCGTCAAGAAGGAAGGAGCGGACGATCCAGCCGCCCCGTGAGGATGCCGTGAATCGTTTCCGCGTCCGCCGTGGCAGGAGCGCCCGGCGCGGCGCGCGGTCGATCCGTGCCCTCTGAGCCTGTCTCCGCCCCAATGCCGGGAGGTGCCGGCCCGCTCGTCCTCGTCGAAGGGCTCTCATTCCAACGGGGTTCGCGGACCGTCTTCGACTCCCTCGACATCTCGATGGCGAAGGGCGAGATCACGGCGGTGCTCGGTCCGAGCGGGGTGGGCAAGACGACTCTCCTCAAGCTCATCGGCGGCGAGCTCCGGCCGGATCGCGGACGGGTGGTGGTGGGAGGAGACGAGGTGCACCGCCTTTCCAGGTCCCGGCTCTATGCAATGCGCCGGCGGATGGGGGTCCTCTTTCAGGCCGGGGCGCTCTTTACCGATCTGGACGTTTTCGACAACGTGGCGTTTCCGCTGCGCGAGCACACCCGGCTGTCCGAGGAGCTCATCCGCAACATCGTTCTGCTAAAGCTCGAGGCGGTGGGGCTTCGCAACGCCCGCCACCTTTGGCCGCGGGAGCTCTCGGGGGGGATGGCCCGCAGGGTGGCGCTCGCGCGAGCGATTGCCCTCGATCCGGAGATCGTCCTCTACGACGAGCCCCTGGCGGGCCAGGATCCGATTTCCGCCGGCATGCTCGTCGCCCTGATGCGGCAGCTCAACGATTCTCTCGGACTGACCAGCATCGTGGTGACCCACGATGTCGAGGAGATTGCCGGGATCGCGGACACGATGCACGTCCTTTCCGGCGGCCGGTGCATCGCGTCGGGACCTCCGGAGGAAATCCGCGGTTCCGCCGAGCCCTCCGTTCGGCAATTCATTCAAGGACTGCCGGACGGTCCGGTGCCGTTCCATTTCCCCGGTCCTCCGATCGCGGAAGACCTGCTGGGGATGGCCGCGGGCGGCCCGGCCGCCGCGGCGCGCGCCTGACCCGCGGCGCTCTACTGGCCTGGGCGCGGACATCTCCATGGAGGCGTTCGCATGGCTCGGCCGGCGCGTCCTCGACTGGGTCGAGGTGCTCGGGAGAGGAACCGTCTTCCTCGCACGGGTGCTCGCCGGTCTTCCCGGCGCAGCGGCGCGTGTGCGCGATCTCGTTCGTCAGATCGGGCGGGTCGGAGCCGAGAGCATGGTGCTCATCCTGGTGTCCGGCTTGTTCGTCGGCATGGTCCTCGGCCTCCAGGGCTACAACATGCTGGTTCGCTTCGGCGCCGAGGAGTCGCTCGGGCTCGCGGTGGCCCTCGCGCTCGTGCGCGAGCTCGGGCCGGTGGTGTCCGCGCTCCTCTACGCCGGTAGGGCGGGTTCCGCCCTGGCGGCGGAGATCGGTCTGATGAAGACCACCGAGCAGCTCGCCGCGATGGGAATGATGGCGGTGGACCCGCTGCACCGGGTCGTCGCTCCTCGCTTCCTCGCCGGGATCATCGCCGTGCCGCTCCTCGCCGCGATGTTCAGCGCGGTCGGCGTGCTCGGCGGCCAGTTCGTCGGGGTCGGCCTGCTCGGCGTGGACGACGGGGCGTTCTGGTCGCAGATGCAGGCCGGCGTCGACTTGCGCGACGACATCGCGAACGGGATCGTGAAGAGCGTGGTGTTCGGAGTGGTGGTCACCTGGATCTCGCTGTTCCAGGGGCACGACGCGGTCCCCACCTCGGAAGGGGTGTCGCGCGCGACCACCCGCTCCGTGGTGTGGTCGTCGCTTGCGGTGTTCGGGCTCGACTTCGTCCTCACCTCCCTCATGTTCAACGACTAGCGAGGCTGCGCCTCGTACGGACGAGAAATGTTCGAAGCCACCCATCCCGGTTCGAAACCCGGCCGCTCCGTAGAGGGAGAAATGCAAGCATTTCTCTTGGTAGCAGCCTCGTACATTTCGTTCCTGAAACGGACTTGCAACCTTGACTCATCTGCATGGTTCGGAGCCCCTCATGGAGTCTAGACGGGTCTACCGAGCGGAGACGAAAGCATGACGCGTGACCGGAAAATCGAGGCGGCGGTCGGACTGTTCGTCGTGATCGGCCTCGCCGCCCTCCTCATGCTCGCGGTGCGAGTCGGCAACCTGACGCTCCAGACCGATTACGGATCGTATCGGGTAACGGCCCGGTTCGAGAACATCGGCGGGTTGAAGGTCCGTGCCCCGGTGTCGATGTCCGGCATCAGGATTGGCCAGGTCGTCGGTCTCGGCTTCGACCCCGAGACCTACGAAGCGATCGCCACCCTGGAGATCGATGGCCGATTCGCCCGTGTGCCGGCCGATTCGTCAGCGAGCATCTTCACCGCCGGCCTCCTCGGCGAGCAGTACGTCTCGATCAGTCCCGGGGTGGACGAGGAGTTCCTCGCCGCGGGCGACGAGATCGGGCTCACCCAGTCGGCCATGATCCTGGAGCGGCTGATCGGCCGGTTCCTGTTCGACAAGGCGTCGGCCGGCGATGGCGACTGAGGGGTTCGCGGTCACGGTCGCCGGAGACGGGGCGCTTCGAATCTCCGGTCGGCTCACCTTCGATACCGTCGAGGCGGTGCGGGCGGCCGCTCGCATCGCACTCGGGTCAGCGCGAAGCAGCGGGGAGGTCGTGACGTTCGATCTCGACGCGGTGGAACAGGCGGACAGCGCCGGGCTCGCCCTGCTCGTCGAGTGGCGGCGTACCGCATTGCCCCGGCGTGGCCGGATACACTTTCGGGGCGCCCCTCCCGCACTGCGATCAATCGCGGGGATGTGTGGAGTCGCGGACCACCTTTTCGGCAAGAGACGGGTATGAGGACCATGGACGAATCCGAGATCAAACGGCTCATCGAGGCCGGCGTACCCGGCGCGACCGCGCACGTGGACGGGGACGGCCGGCACTTTCGCGCCGTCGTCGTGGCCGAGGCGTTCGCCGGGCTGTCGCGCATTCGCCAGCATCGGCTGGTCTACGACGCGCTCGGAGAGAGCTTCGACACCGAAGCCCTCCACGCGCTCTCCATCCAGACCTGGACCCCCGAGCGGTGGTCGGAGGCGAACCGTTGACCGGCCGTTCGAATCGGCCGGTGGACAAGCTCATCGTGTCGGGAGGGGTTCCGCTCCACGGCGCGATCCGGACCTCGGGGGCGAAGAACGCCGCGCTGCCGATTCTGGCCGCGACCCTGCTGGCCGACGGTCCCATGACGGTGGGAAACCTGCCCCACCTGCACGACATCACCACCACCATGGAGCTGCTCGGCCGCATGGGGGCGGACCTCCTTCTCGACGAACGCATGGAGATCCATGCGAATTGCTCGAACATTCGCGAGTTCACCGCGCCGCACGAGCTCGTTCGTACGATGCGGGCCTCGATCCTCGTGCTCGGTCCGCTCCTCACCCGTTTCGGCCGCGCCACGGTCTCCCTCCCGGGGGGCTGCGCAATAGGGTCGCGACCCGTGAACCTGCACATCGAGGGGCTGGTGCGGATGGGCGCGGAGGTCCGCCTCGAGAACGGGTTCATCCACGCGACGGCACGCCGGCTGGTCGGCACCCAGCTCGTCATGCAGCAGGTGACGGTGACGGGAACCGAGAACCTTATGATGGCCGCCACCCTCGCCGACGGGACAACCGTAATCGAGAACGCGGCGCGCGAGCCGGAGATCGTGGACCTCGCGAACTGCCTGAACACGATGGGTGCCCGGATAGAGGGGCATGGCAGCGGCCGGATCGTGATCGAGGGCGTGGAAACTCTGTCCGGGGCGCGCTACGCGGTCCAGCCGGACCGCATCGAGACCGCGACCTATCTCGTGGCGGCGGCGATGACCGGGGGTCGGATCAGGGTCATGGATGCCCGTCCGGACCAGCTCCGGGCGGTGCTGGACAAGCTTGCGGAGACCGGGGTGGAGGTTACGGCGGGACCGGACTGGATCGGGCTCGACGCGCGGGGGCGCTCGTTGTCCGCGGTGGACGTCACCACCGCTCCCTTTCCGGCGTTTCCGACCGACATGCAGGCCCAGTTCACCGCGCTCAACTCGGTCGCGCACGGTACTGGCACGATTCGCGAGACGGTGTTCGAGAACCGGTTCATGCATGCCTACGAGCTGCAGCGCATGGGGGCCGACATCGAGGTCCACGGCAACTTCGCAGTGACTCGCGGCGTTGTCCGTCTGACTGGCGCTCCGGTCGCCGCGACCGATCTCCGCGCCTCCGCGAGCCTGGTCCTCGCGGGTCTGGTGGCCGAAGGCGAGACGGTCGTGGACGAAATTCACCACGTCGATCGCGGATACGAGTGCATCGAGGAGAAGCTTGCCCAGCTCGGGGCGCGCATTCGCAGGGTTCCGATGTGACCGCGTCCGCGGAGGAAGGGCTGACCGTCGCGGTTGCGAAGGGACGAATCCTCGACGAGGCGATCCCGCTTCTGGGGGACATCGGAATCCGGGCGCGGGAGGATCCCCTCCGGACCCGCAAGCTCATACTCGAAGCGGACGTGGCGCCGGGGTGGCCGCCGGTGCGCCTCGTGCTGCTCCGCGCCCAGGACGTGCCGACCTACCTCGAGTACGGGGCGGCGGACGCCGGCATCGCGGGCCGCGATGTCCTGCTCGAGTACCCCGGCGAAGAATGGTACGAGCCGCTCGATCTCGGAATCGCGCGGTGTCGGCTGGTCGTCGCGGCGCGTGAAGACGACCCCCGCGCGCAGGCAACTGCGCCCGGAAGCGTCCGCGTCGCCACGAAGTTCGAGCGCATCGCCCGGCGACACTTCGCGAAGTCCGGCGTGCGGGCCGAGATCGTCAAGCTGTACGGCTCCATGGAGCTCGCACCCCTCGTCGGTCTCGCCGACCGCATCGTGGACCTCGTGGCGACGGGGAACACCTTGCGGGCCAACGGGCTCAGGGCGGTCGAGGACATCGCCGACGTGAGTGCCCGGCTGATCGTCAACAAGGCGTCGATGAAGATGAAGGCGAGCGTGGTCAAGGAGTTCGTCGCGAAGCTGCGCGAACGGGTGGAGGCGTCCCGATGAACGTGCGCCGCATCCATGGCACGGATCCCGCCTTTTGGATCCGGCTCGCCGAGCTCGCCGAGTTCGAGTCGCCGGACGTCGAGGCCGAGGTACGTGCAATCGTGGCGGACGTTCGAGCCCGTGGGGACGAGGCGGTCGTGGAGCTCACGAACCGCCTCGACGGGCGCGCCGTCGCGACTGCGGCGGAGCTCGAGATCCCGATGGCCCGTGCCTCCCGCGCGCTCGAGTCGCTCGATCGGGAAGTGCGCGGAGCGCTGGAGACGGCGGCGTCCCGCATCCGCGCCTTTCACGAACGACAGAGGGTCGGATCATGGTCCCGGACGGAGGCGGACGGGGCGGTGACGGGTCAGCGGGTCGTTCCCGTCGACCGGGCCGGCATCTACGTGCCGGGAGGGAGAGCGGCCTATCCGTCTTCGGTGCTCATGAACGCGATCCCGGCTCGAGTCGCCGGGGTCGGAGAGGTCGTGATGACGGTGCCGGCGCCCGGCGGGGAGGTCAGTCCCGCGGTCCTCGCGGCCGCCCGGATCGCGGAGGTGGACCGGATCTGGTCGATCGGCGGCGCCCAGGCGATCGCGGCGCTTGCCTTCGGGACGCAGAGCGTCTCGGCGGTGGACAAGATCGTCGGGCCGGGCAATGCCTGGGTGTCCACGGCCAAGCGGCTCGTGTTCGGTCGGGTCGGAATCGACTCGGTGGCCGGCCCCTCGGAGATCCTGATTGTCGCGGACGGCACGACACCGGCGGAGTGGGTGGCGGCGGACCTGTGCTCACAGGCGGAGCACGACGAGGATGCGCGCGCCACCCTGGTGTGCCCGGTGCCGGCCTACGTCGACGCGGTCGAGTCGGAGCTCGCAGCCTTGGTCCCGCGTCTCTCACGCGCGGCGATCATCCGCGCGTCGTTCGAGCGCTCCGGCGCGTTCGTGCTGGTGCGCGACCTCGACGAGGCGGTCGAGGTCGCGAACTTCCTCGCGCCGGAGCACCTGGAGCTGTCGGTGGCCGATCCGTCGACGCTCCTCGACCGGGTCCGGCACGCCGGCGCGGTGTTTCTCGGTCGACATTCCACCGAAGTCCTCGGCGACTATTGCGCGGGACCGAACCATGTCCTTCCAACGGGACGCACGGCGCGCTTCTCGTCGCCTCTCGGGGTCTACGACTTCCAGAAACGGATGAACGTGATCGAATGCTCGGCGGCGGCGGCACGGCGACTCGGGCAAGTCGCGGTGGTGCTCGCGAAGGCGGAGGGATTGACCGCGCATGCCTGCGCGGCGGCGCTACGCATGCCCGACGAGACGGCGGGGCAGGGACGCGGATGATAAGATTGCGTGCCAGGACGCTCGAAGTCATTCGGCGTCAAGTTGCGGTCAATGCGAGGAGAAGTTCCAGACCATGAGTGTGGTTGGCGTCAACGGCGGAAGACGCCGTTTCCTCACGGCCACTGCGAGCGTTGTCGGCGGGGTGGGGCTCGGCTTCACCGCGGTTCCCTTCGTCAGCTCGTGGCAGCCAAGCGAGCGAGCGCGGGCGATCGGGGCCCCGGTCCAGATCAATGTCTCCAAGCTCGAGCCCGGCCAGCTCGTCACGGTGCTGTGGCGCGGGAAGCCGGTGTGGGTGGTGCGTCGCACGCCCGAGGTGGTGGATTCTCTCCCGGCACTCGATCCGATGCTCAGGGATCCGGATTCGGAGGTGGCCGAGCAGCAGCCCGCCTACGCGCGCAATCCGTATCGTTCGCTCAAGCCCGAGTACCTGGTCCTGGTCGGAATCTGCACCCACCTCGGATGTTCTCCGCAGTACGTGGTCGCGACCCGCGCGGAGCGCTACGACCTCGGCGACGACTGGCCGGGCGGGTTCTTCTGCCCGTGCCACGGATCGAAGTTCGATCTCGCCGGCCGGGTGTATCCCGGCGTCCCCGCCCCGACCAACCTCGAGGTGCCGCCGCATCGCTATCTCGACGGCGACCGAATCGAGATCGGGGTCGACCACGGCACCGGGGAGGCGCTCTCGTGAGGTGGCTCGTGGACTGGATCGATGCGCGGTTTCCGCTCATCAGCTTGTGGGAGGAGCATGTCTCTCGCTACTACGCCCCGAAGAATTTCAACTTCTGGTACTACTTCGGCTCGATCGCCCTCGTGGTCCTCGTCATCCAGATCGTGACCGGAATCTGGCTCACGATGAACTACAAGCCGTCCGCGACCGAGGCATTCGCCTCGGTCGAGTCGATCATGCGGGACGTGGAGTGGGGCTGGCTCATCCGGTACATGCATTCCACCGGGGCGTCGTTCTTCTTCATCGCGGTGTACCTGCACATGTTCCGGGCGCTCATCTACGGTTCCTACAAGGGCAACCGCGAGCTCATCTGGCTGCTCGGCATGTTCATCTACGTCATCCTCATGGCGGAGGCGTTCATGGGCTACCTGCTCCCGTGGGGGCAGATGTCCTACTGGGGCGCGCAGGTGATCATCTCGCTGTTCGGTGCGATCCCGTTCGGGATCGGGGAGGCGCTGGCCCTCTGGATCCGGGGGGACTACGTCGTCTCCGACGCGACCCTGAACCGGTTCTTCGCGCTCCACGTGGTGGCGCTTCCCCTTGCCCTTCTCGCGGTGGTCGTCCTGCACATCCTCGCGCTTCACGAGGTCGGCTCGAACAACCCCGACGGGGTGGAGATCAAGCGCAACAAGGGTCCGGACGGAACGCCGCGCGACGGCATTCCGTTTCATCCGTACTACACCGTGAAGGATCTGATGGGGGTAACGGTCTTCCTGTTCCTGTTCGCGATCGTGGTGTTCTTCATTCCCGAGTTCGGCGGCTGGTTCCTCGAGAAGGACAATTTCGTTCCCGCGGACCCGCTCCGGACCCCGGAGCACATCGTTCCGCTCTGGTACTTCACCCCCTTCTACGCAATCCTGCGGGCGATCCCGGACAAGCTCACCGGGGTGCTTGCCATGGGGGCCTCGATCGTGGTGCTGTTCTTCCTCCCGTGGATCGATCGCCATCCGGTGAAGTCGATTCGGTACCGCGGTCCGCTGTTCGTTACCCTCATGATGACGTTCGCGCTGACGTTCGTGGTCCTGGGGTATCTGGGCACCCAGGCACCGACGCGGGTGCTCGGCGAGCTCGGTCTGCGGTTCGGGGAGCTCTACTTCTCGTTCTTCGTCGTTCTCTGGCTCTACAGCCGGGAACGCCGTGCCGCCGCGTACCTGAATACGCTCATCGTCATGGTCGTGCTGGTCGGAATCGCTGACGTGATTCGCTTCGATCCGGACAAGCTCGGGCTCATGGTCTGGAGCTTGCTGATTCCGTTGGTGTACTTCGCGGTGTTCATTGTCGGTCCGCTGGTGAGCAGCGCGAACGAGCCGCGGCCGGTTCCAGAGAGAGTGGTGTACCGATGAGCTGGATGAAGCGGGCGGCGTGGGCTGCGGGCATCGCCGCGGCCGTCCTGGCGGGTGGCGCCCGGGCCGCCGGTGGGGACTTGCCCCTGCTCGAGGCCAAGGTGGAGCTGGGCGACCGCGCGTCTCTCCAGCGCGGGGCCAAGCTGTACGTGAACTACTGCGCGGGCTGTCACTCCGCCCAATACCTGCGGTTCAGCCAGTTGGGCCGGGACCTCGGCCTCACGGAAGACCAGGTGCGCGCCAACCTGATGTTCGCAACCGACAAGCCCGGCGACCCGATACTCGCAACCCTGAGCGAGTCCGACGCAAGCGCGTGGTTCGGCCAGGCGCCTCCGGACCTCTCGCTGACCGCGCGCTCCCGGGGAGCCGACTGGATCTACACGTACCTCATGACCTTCTATCGGGATGAAGGCCGTCCCTTCGGAGCCAACAACCTGGTGTTTCCCGATGTTGCAATGCCGCACGTTCTCGTCGAGCTGCAAGGGGTGCAGGTACGCAAGGAGGCGGGTGGAGAGGACGGCCACGAGCCCGCCGCCAGGAGTGCCATGGAGCTCCTCGAGCTCGCCGAATCGGGCAGCATGAGCGTCGCCGAGTATCGCAGGACGGTGCGCGACCTGGTCAACTTTCTTGTCTATCTCGGCGAACCGGCCAAGCTGCACCGATATACCGTGGGAGGCTGGGTGCTCCTGTTCCTCCTCGTGTTCTTCGTAATCTCGCGGTTGCTCTACAAGGAGTACTGGAAGGATGTTCACTAGCCGCCGTTCGGGCGGACGCCGGGTTCACCACGGAGTTCCGGCGTCTGCCGGCGCGTGACCGGGGTGTCCGACCGGCGGCGTTCGGGCTCCATGGAACCGGATGACTTCGTTCCGCGGCTTGGCCGGGGGGCGGTCATGTCGCTCTACTCGGCGGACGCGGAGCCGGTCAGCCACGCAATCCGGGTCGTTCTCGCCGAGAAGGCGGTCAATGTCGAGATCCGTTTCGTATCCAATCAGGACGAACGCCCCGAGGATCTGCACGCGCTCAATCCCTACGACTCCATCCTGACCCTGGTGGACCGGGACCTCGTGCTCTACGAGCCGCAGATCATCATGGAGTACCTGGACGAGCGTTTCCCCCATCCTCCCCTGATGCCGGTGGATCCGGTGACCCGTGCCAACAGTCGGCTGTACCGCTATCGAATCCAGCGGGACATCTACGGTCTCGTGGACTTGATCGAAGGAGATGTGGCGGGTGGCGCGGAGGAGGCCCGGCGGCAGCTTCGCGACCACCTCACCGCGCTTACCCCCGTGTTCGAGCAGACCCGGTTCTTCATGGCGGACGAGTACTCGCTCGTCGATTGTTATCTCGCGCCAATCCTGTGGCGCCTTCTGGCATACGGAATCAGGCTTCCTCCCCGCAGCCGGGGGTTGCGCGCATACGCGGACCGGGTATTCGAACGCGAAGCGTTCGAGCGAAGCCTCACCGACATCGAAAGGGAAATGCGCTGACTCCCAATCGTCCCTATCTCGTTCGCGCCATCTACGAATGGATCGTGGACAACGGACTCACCCCGCACCTTCTGGTCAATGCGGAGGGGAATGACGTCCACGTGCCGCGCGAGTACGTGAAGGACGGGCGCATCGTCCTCAGTGTGGCTCCCCGCTCGGTGCGCTCTCTCGAGCTCGGCAACGACTTCGTTTCCTTCGGCGCGCGGTTTGCCGGGCGGCACTTCGACGTCAACGTTCCGATTCGATGCGTGCTCGCGGTGTACGCACAGGAGAACGGCAGGGGCATCGCACTGGCGGAAGACGAGGAATCGCCGGCGGACTCGCCTCCGGACGGTCCCAAGGGACCTCCCAAGCTTCGCGTCGTCAACTAGCGCGGAAATCTCACCAACTTTCGTCGCATACTCGAATAACTCTGCGAGTTATCCGAGATGGCTGGTTACCCGAAAAGTTCTCCGAATTTTTTGGGTTTGGGCGTCGAGACGGCGCTGAAGCGCGAAGACCTGTGGTCTTCGCGCGAGCTGGCCGCACGGACCGAAAGAGCGCTTCGCGCTGGCTGAAGGCGTAGTCGACACTAGCGCTACGCGCTGTCGAAGCGGCTTGAGGGAGTACGGCCAGTCACAGCGCATGGATCGGCGTCCGCAGCAGGAAGTTGGTGAGATTTCCGCGCTAGCCAGGAAGGAAGGGCCTCGGACCGACGGGACGGGGAAGTACCCGCAATTGCCCCGGTTGCAGTCGCGTGCGCCGAGCACGGCCGCAATCCTGATTCAGCGGCCGGTTCCGCGGTGGCTCGAAAAACTATCCCGCTCGGCGGTTGTCGAGATACTCGAAGAGACGGACGATCTGCGCGACACCGGGCACCTTGCGCGCCGTCTCGGTGACCGACTTGCCCTCCTCACGGGTCACCAGTCCCATGAGGAACACGACCCCGTTCTCGGTGACGACCTTGACGTTGACGTTCGAAGGTGCGGTGCTGTTGGGGTTGGTGGCCATCGCGATCCTGACGTGACCGGTGAGCAGGACATCCGTCGAGCGCCGGGAAATGGAGGTGGTGGGGCCGACCACGATCTCGTTGTGAACCCCGCGGACCTGATCCACCCGCTCCGCTTCGGCGGCCGCTCGGCGCTTCGCTTCCTCGTCCGGGAACTGGCCGGTCAACAGCACGATGCGATTGAAGCTGGTCACGCTCACCCGGTGCCGTTCATCCGAGAGACCGCGCTCGGTGAGCGCGACGCGGACCTTCCACTCGATGGTCTCGTCTTCCACCATCGTTCCGGTGGTCCGACGGTCGACCGAGACCGCACCGGTTCCGGCCACGCCGGCCGCACCCAGAAGCGCGGTCGTCCCGCACCCCTCGAGGAGCAGGACGAGCACGAGGACGAACGGGAGAGTGACCGATGTCCGGATCATGCGAATCAGCCCGGGAGTTTGCAGCGAGCCCCCATTTTCTCATGTATCAGGTGTCGAAGGCACCCCGCAGCCAGCGAACGTCCGGGTCTTCGGGATTGCCGATGACGGTAACGACATCGAACCGGCACTCCGGGACCCGCGCGCGGCTGCGGACCCTGAGCCAGGTGTCCGCGGTACGGGCAATCCGGGCGCGCTTGCGCCGATCCACGCTTTCCGCCGGGTCCATGAAGCCGGCCCCGCGTCGCGATCGAACTTCGACGAACACCACCAGGGCGCCGTCCTCCATGACGAGATCAATCTCGCCGTAGCGGGAGCGAAAGTTCCGCTCCCGGCACACGAGCCCGTGGTCGGCGAGGTGCCTCGCCGCGACCTCTTCGGCCCATCGTCCACGGGACGCGCGGTCGCCGGGTGCGGTCACGGCGAAATCGGTTCCGGCGTGCCGTCGCGAAAACGCGCCCACGCCATCTCCACCCGGATTCGTCCGTCCTCCCTCACCGACAGCCGTCCGGTCCGCCCGGAGATCGATGCCGCTTCGGGTCGGGCCGCGAGGCGGAAGAGCTCGCGTTGCAGGCGGTACGCATCGATGCCGAAGGCGTAGTAGCGGATGAAGCCTTCGCTCGCGGCCGGCCATTGCTCCACAATCCGCTCGCGCAAGCGGTCGCCGGCGGATGGCGGGCCGAGCACCCACGGCATGTCGTAGAAGACGATGCCTTCGAGGTCCAGATCGCGTTGCGGTGCCGGTACCCCGCCGAATACGTGCGAGGTCGCGTACACCGGAAGATCCGCTGCCCGGAGGAAGCTGATCTGCGGTCGGAGCCGGCGCGCCTCGCGCGGGAATCCCGCCAGGAAGATGAAATCGAGATCGCCGCGCGGTAGTGATTCGTGGCGAATCGAACGGCGCAGGGTGCGGCGCAGCTTCCGCGCCCGAGCCTCGGCCGCGTCCAGGTCGAGCAGCTCGCGGACCGGCCCGGCGAGGTCCTCCGCCGCACCCTGATACCTGGTGTGAGCGGCCACGATCGCCCCGGACGCCTCGAAGTGGCGCGTGAACGCGTCGGCGACGCGTTCGCCCCAGGCGGATTCCGGCACGATCACTCCCGCGCGCGAATGGCCGTTCCTGCGGGCGTAGTCGGCAACCGCCCGGGCCTCGTCCTCGGGCGAGAGGGCGTAGCGATAGGTCGGTTCTCCCCCGGTCGGCGTGAAGCCGTCCTCGAACGCGTTGAGAAGGAGTACCGGCACGCCGCGATCGGCAAGTGATGCGACGCGGCCGATAGCCGTCTTGCTGAGCGGTCCGACCACGAAATCGGCGCCCCGTTCCACCGCCGCACGGAAGAGCTCCTCCGGGTCCCGGCGTCCGGTGTCGAAAATGGAGACGGTTGGGCGATCCCCGGGCGCGGTGTACCAGCCTGCAAGGAAGCCGTCGCGCACCGCTGCGGCGGCGGACGCGAAGGTTCCGGACAGAGGAAGCAGCAGCGCGACGTGGCCGGGAGGCGAACCCTTCTTCCGGATGGTCTCCACAAGCCCGGGCACGATCGCCGAGCCCGCCGGGTGCTCCGGATGCCTTTCGCTCCAGTGCTGAAGTGCGGCGGAGAAGGCCCGAAAATCGACTCGATGGGCGCGTGCGATCTGCTCGAGCTCGAGCCAACCGGCGGCCGCCCCGCGCGCGTTCGCGCGAAGGTCCCGCAGCGGCTCGTCGGGTAGCGAACGGAGCAGTCCCCAGAGCGTTTCCCGGTTGGCATCCGGATTTCCGAGCCGCGAATCGAGGGCGATCCGGAACCGGATTTCGTCGATGGGCCGCTCCGCCATGTGGGCCGCCCGCACCGCTAGCTCGAGCGCGGCGGCGGGCTCCGGAGAGGTCAGCATGGCCTCGAGGGAGGGGAGGGCGTCGAATGCCTCGCGGGCGGCACCGCCCGCGAGGGCGACGCGAGCGAGCAGCAGGGCCCGGCGTGCCGAATCCGCCGGTCGGAGGGACGACGGCTCGATCACGCGGGCCATCTCGCCGGCGTGCGAGCGTCGGCCCGCCCGCCACCAAGCTTCGGCCGCACGGAGCCGCAAGGTCGCGGATTCCGGCCCCGGCGCCTCTTCCGCCTTCGCAAGCCAGGCCGCGGCGGCCTCCTCGTGGAGTCCCTGCCGGGCGAGCGCGGCGGGGTCCCGGACCCCGGACTCCGGGAGACCCGAAGAGGTCCCGGACTCCTGGTTGCAGCCGAACAAGGCGAGGGACCCGGCGGCGAGAAGGACGGCGATTCGCAGTGCGCTTATCATGGGATGCCTCGGGCGCCGGAAGTATTCGCCGAGAGGTCGGACATGTCAATCAGCCCCGGGCGGGACGGGTCCGCCATCGCACCCGGACCCGGGACCCTGCCCGGGACCCTGTATGTCGTCGCCACTCCGATCGGCAATCTCGCGGACCTCGGGGAGCGTGCCAAGGCGGTGCTGGGCGAGGTCGACGTGGTGGCCGCCGAGGACACCCGGCACACCCGACGTCTCCTCGACCGCCATGGAATCCCGGCGCGGCTCGAGTCTCTCCACGAACACAACGAGCGGCGCCGCGTGCCGGGCATCGTGTTCCGGCTTCGCGAGGGAACGTCGTTCGCGCTCGTCAGCGATTCGGGAACTCCGCTCGTCAGCGATCCAGGATACCTTCTCGTGCGCGCGGCGGCCGAGGCGAACGTCCCGATCGTCCCGATCCCCGGGCCGAGCGCCTTTCTCTGTGCGCTGTCCGTGTCCGGCCTGCCCGTCGACCGGTTCGCCTTCGAGGGCTTTCTCCCGGCCGCGCGTGGAGCGCGCGACGCTCGCCTCGAAGCGCTTTGCGACGATCCTCGCACTCTCGTGTTCCACGAAGCGCCGCACCGGGTCGTCGCGAGCCTGGAAGCGATGGGCGCCGCGTTCGGCGGCGCGCGCCGTATCGTCGTCGCGCGAGAGCTTACGAAGCGGCACGAGTCGCTGGTCCGAACCACCCTGAGCGAAGCGCCGTCCGGCATCGGGAAGCCGCGCGGGGAGTACGTGCTCGTGGTCGAGGGCCGGCCGCGGACGCGCGAGGTGCCGGCGGCCGCGGAGCGCACGCTCGATGTCCTGCTCGAGTCTCTTCCGCTCCGGCAGGCGGTGGACCTTGCCGCGCGCGCGACCGGCGTGCCGCGAAAGCGCATGTATCGGCTCGCCCTCGCTCGCCGTGAGGAGGGATATCCCGGGCCGGTCGAATCCACCGGTTGCGGGCCGGAGCGTCGGGACGGAAACTAGCCGGGCGGGAGTCGGCCGGGCAGCCGCTGCGTCGCGTTTCGCGGCGCGGAGGAAAGTCCGGGCTCCGCAGGGCAGGGTGCCAGGTAACGCCTGGGGGGCGCGAGCCCACGGAAAGTGCCACAGAAAACATACCGCCCGACGTGTTCGGGTAAGGGTGAAAAGGTGCGGTAAGAGCGCACCGCGCCGGTGGTAACACCGGTGGCAGGGTAAACCCCACCCGGAGCAAGACCAAATAGGGGAGCGTTCGGCGTGGCCCGCGCCGCTCCCGGGTAGGTCGCTCGAGGCGTGCGGTGACGCACGTCCCAGATGAATGGCTGCCCCCGACAGAACCCGGCTTACAGGCCGGCTCCCGCGCCTTCCGCGTCCTGGCGCCCTCTCCGTGCGTTGCCCCGATGCTCCCCGGGCTTCTCCCGCTCAGGGTGAAGCTCGCGCAGGTACTTTGCGTGTTGCACGGATGCACAATTTTCTCAAGAACGATCGATGTATTGACTCCGGCTATAAAGTCTTGGTGGTAATTGGCTGAAATAAATATTCAAATAAATCAGTGTCTCTCTCGTTTCTCAGCCCCGCCTGCCTCATTGCGTCACGTGCCGGTGGCAGTCGTTGGCTGAATTCGTCCCCGATGCCTTGACAGGCGTATTTCGAGGTGTTACCTGTCAACACCAAGTGGGGTGAGGTGGAAAATTTAGGTGTAAAATGGAATATCTATCCACCAGAGCAGAAAGGCGGCCGGCGTAAAGGCAATGTTCCGGGGCGAGTCCAGCATCGTGATCGACGACAAGGGGCGGCTGGCGATCCCGAAGGGATACCGTGCGCTCCTGGCCGAGCATTGGGGAGAGCCGGTCCGGCTGACGCTCACCATCGGGCTGACTCCGGACATCGAGCAGCACCGGTGGCTGGTCGCGTATCCGGCCCCGGAGTGGGAGGCGTACGAAGCGAAGCTGAACGAGGTCTCGCCCTTCGACTGGGAGGCGCGAAAGGTCTCCGGCATGCTCATCGGCCACGCCAACGACGTCGAGCTCGACCGCCAGGGGCGGTTCGTCATTCCCCCTTCGCTGCGCTCGTTCGCGAGCCTCGGGCCGCGGGCGACGATCGTCGGGCAGGGACGCGAGTTCGAGCTGTGGGACGAGGACGGACGCAACAAGTGGCGTGACGAGTCGATAGCGTCCATCGGCAGGATCCTCGCCAATCCTTCACCCGGGCTTCTGGCCATCAATCGGTGACGCATGTACCGGTGCTGCTGGATGCCGTCCTCGAAGGTCTCGCGTTGGGACTCGGGTCCGTCGCCGTCGACTGTACTTTCGGACGGGGCGGGCATACGAGGGCGATGCTCGCACGAATCGGTCCGGCCGGTCGCGTGGTGGCCATCGATCGGGACCCCGACGCGATTCGCGCGGGGCTGCTTTTCCGCGACCCGCGGCTCGAGCTGGTGCATGCGCGATTCGATGCCCTCGGTGCCATCTGCGAGGAGCGTGGCCTCGTCTCCTCGGTCGACGGTGTGCTCTTCGACCTCGGGGTCTCGTCCCCGCAGCTCGAGAATCCCGCCCGTGGATTCTCGATCCGGCGCGAGGGTCCCCTCGACATGCGGATGGACCCCGGCGACGGCGAGCCGGTCGGGGCCTGGCTGGCACGGGTCTCGGAACGGGAGCTCGCCGGCGTGATTGCACGGTACGGAGAAGAGCGCCGCGCACGCCGCATCGCCGCCGCGATCGTTCGAGAGCGGCCGGTCGCGACGACGGCCGAGCTCGCCGCCGTCGTCGAGCGGGCCGCACCGTCGCGCGAAGCGTCCATCCATGCGGCGACCAGGACTTTTCAGGCGCTTCGCATACACGCGAACCGGGAAATCGAGTGCCTCGAGGCAGCGCTTCCCGCCGCCGTGGAGGTGCTGAAGCCGGGCGGGAGGATCGCGGTCATCAGCTTCCATTCGCTTGAAGACCGGGTGGCGAAGCGTTTCTTCCGCGCCGAATCCCGGGAGGTGCCGGGCCCTCGGGGTCTGCCGTCACCCCGCCGCCCCCGGATGCGCGTGGTGGCCGCGCGGGTTCGCCCGACCTCCTGCGAGGTGGCCGCGAACCCGCGCTCGCGCAGCGCCGTGCTGCGGGTAGCCGAGCGGGTGGCCGAATGAGCTCGGCCGTGCGCGTCGCAATCTGGCCCGCCGCGCTCCTCCTCGCCGTTCTGAGCGCGCTCGCGGTGGTGGTCGTCAAGCACGAGAGCCGCAAGCTCTTCGTCGAGCTGCAGGGGCTCGAGCGCGTGCGTGACGAGCTGAACGTCAACTGGGGCCAGCTCAAGCTGGAGAGCGGCTATCTCGCGGCCCATGACCGCGTCCGGAGCCTGGCGCGGGCGCATCTCGACATGGGTCGACCGGATCCGGGACAGATGGCCATCGTCAACCTCGAGTACTGAACGCCGTGCGAATTCCCCAATCAAGACGACCCGGTATCGGCGTGGACGGACTCGAGCGGCCGAGCGCCGCGCCGCCACGCCCCTGGAGGGTCCAGTTCGTCGTCGCCGCGCTCGCCGCCAGTGCGTTGGGCCTTCTCGGCCGGGCCGTGTACCTGAACCTGAACCAGGGGGAGTTCCTCCGCAACGAAGGCGATGCACGCCACGTCCGCACCGTGACCTCGCACGCGCCGCGCGGGGTCATCCGCGACCGAAACGGCACCGCGCTCGCGATGAGCACCGCGATCGAGTCGATCTGGATCGACCCCCGGGAAGCCGTTCGCGAGCGGTACCGCTGGCCCGAGCTGGCCGCGGCCGCGGCGGTCGACTCCGAGGAGCTCGCGCGCAAGCTGGACGAGCGCTCCGAGCGTTCGTTCGTGTACCTGCGCCGTCACGTCGAGCCGGACGTCGCGGCGCGCGTCCGGTCCCTCGGTATCGCGGGGGTGTACATCGAACGGGAGTTCCGCCGCTACTACCCCGAGGCCGAGGTCGCGGCGCACGTCGTCGGCTTCACCAACATCGACGGACAAGGGCAGGAAGGCGTGGAGTTCGCCTACGACGAGGTGCTCAAGGGTCACTCCGGAGCGAAGGAAGTCATCCAGGATCGGCTCGGCCGCAGCGTGGAGGACGTCCAGAACGTGAGCTCCGCCCGGCCCGGACGCGACGTCTACCTGACCATCGACGTGCGGCTTCAGTCGCTCGCCCATCGAGCCCTCAAGGCGGCGGTGCAGCGCCACGAGGCGGAGGCCGGATCGGTAGTGGTGGTGGACGTGCGCACCGGAGAGATCCACGCGATGGTCAACCAACCGTCGTACAACCCGAACGATCCGGCGAAGCGCAAGGGTCCGGCGACCCGCAACCGTGCCGTCACCGACATGTTCGAGCCCGGTTCGACGGTCAAGCCCTTCGCGGTCATGGCCGCGCTCGAGTCCGGCGTGGCCGGGCCCCGGACGACGGTGGACACCTCGCCCGGGTTCCTCAAGCTCGGGCGGAACGTGGTGCGCGACCGGCGCGATCTCGGGGAGCTCGACGTGGCCGGGGTGATCCGGCTCTCGAGCAACGTCGGGGTCAGCCGCATCGCCCTTGCCACGCCGCCGGACCGGCTCTGGGACGCGTACGCCGGGGTGGGCTTCGGAAGCGCCTCGGGAAGCCATGCGGTAGGAGAGTCGTCGGGAGTCCTGAAGCGCTCCCGGCGCTTCGGCGACTTCGAGCGCGCCACGCTCTCCTACGGTTACGGCCTCGCGGTGACCGCGCTTCAGCTCGCCCGCGCCTACGCCGTCTTCGCCAACGCAGGGAAGCGGCTCGAGCTGCGGCTCGAGACTCTCGATCCGACCGGTGGCGGCGCCCCACCCGCCGCCACCACTCGGGTCATGTCCGACGCGACCGCGCGAAAGATGGTCGAAATGCTCGAAGCGGTGGTCGACACGAAGGACGGCACCGGCCGGCGGGCCCGCATCCGCGGCTACCGCGTGGCGGGCAAGACCGGCACGACGCGAAAGGCGATCTCCGGCGGCTACGCGAAGCGGCGCTACCTGTCCCTGTTCACCGGCCTCGCGCCGGTGAGCGATCCGCGATTCGTCGTCGCAGTCGTGATCGACGATCCGCGCGGCAAGAAGTACTACGGCGGCGAGGTCGCCGCCCCGGTGTTCAAGACCGTGATGGCGGACGCCCTGCGGCTCAATGCGGTGCCTCCCGACTCTTCCCGCACCCCGCCCCGCAACGCCGCGACGGAGAACTACGCGCTCGTTCAGGACGCGCGTGGATAGGGCCGGCCCGGATGAACGTTCGCTCCTTGCTCGCCGACTCCGTTCTTCTTCCTCCGGGTCTCCCGGGGGATGCCCCGGTGCGCGGCCTCGCGGTGGACAGCCGCCGAGTCGAGCCGGGGTTCGTGTTCTTCGCCCGTCCCGGACGGCGCACCGACGGCGCCCGCTACGCCGGCGAGGCGCTCCGTGCCGGTGCGGCGGCGGTGATCGTGCCCTCCGGCGGCGCGCCTTCGCGACAGCCTCGCTTCGTCGAGGTTGACGATCTACCGGGCGTCATCGGCCGCGCGGCCGATCGCTTCCACGGTGCGCCGACCGCGCGCATGGGGGTCACGGGCATCACCGGCACCAACGGCAAGACCACGGTTGCGCACTGTGTCGCGCAGGCGTTCCGGGCCCTCGAGCCGGAGGCGCCCTGCGCCGTGATCGGGACGCTTGGACACGGGCTTCCCGGTGCGCTCGCGGCGACCTCGCTCACGACTCCCGACGTCCTCGACTTGCATCGGACCTTGGCCGAGATGCATCGCGCGGGTCTCACCCGGGTGGCCATGGAGGTGTCGTCGCACGCAATCGAGCAGGGCCGCATCGCGGGGGTCCGGTTCCGGGTCGCGTGCCTGACCAACATCGGCCGCGATCACCTCGACTACCATCCGAGCGCCGAGGCCTATGCCGCGGCCAAGCGCCGGCTGTTCTCGTGGCCGGAGCTGCAGGCCGCGGTCATCAACGCCGACGACCGGCTGGGCCGTGCCATCCTCGAGTCCGACGAGGGTCCCCGCCTCCGGTTGAGCTACGGGCTGGAGGACCCGGCCGCCGCGGTGCGCGGCCGCCTCGAGTCCGGCCCGCGCACGGACCGGACCCGGCTCGAGGTCGCGCACGGGGACGCACGGGCGGTCGTCGACAGCCCGCTCGTCGGCCGCTTCAACACGTACAACCTGCTGGCCTGCGTGGCGATCCTGCTCGCCATGGACATCCCCCTGGAGCGGGCGGCGCAGGGGCTTGCGGCCGCCGTGCCCCCCCCGGGCAGGCTGCAACCGGTGCACGCCGATCCGGGGGACGCTTCGGCGCCGGCCGTCTACGTCGACTACGCCCACACTCCCGATGCGCTGGAGGCGGTGCTCGCGTCGCTCAGGACGCTCGCGAAGGGCGAGGTCCGCATCGTCTTCGGATGCGGGGGCGGGCGCGACACGGGCAAGCGCCGGTTGATGGGAACGGCCGCGGCGCGGGGCGCGGATCGACTCTTCGTGACCAGCGACAACCCGCGGGAGGAGGACCCCCTCGCCATCATCGAAGGGATCCTCGCGGGGGTCGAAGGCGCCCGGCTCGAAGTCGAGCCCGACCGGCGGCTCGCGATCCACGCGGCCATTGCGGATGCGGACCGCGACGACATCGTGCTCGTGGCCGGAAAGGGTCACGAGGCCTGGCAGGAGATCGGCGACGAACGGCGTCCATTCGACGATGCCGCGACGGCGCGCGAAGCGCTGGTCCGCCGGACGGCGAGGGGTGCGGCGTGATCGAAATGCGGCTCGGCGAAGCGGCCGCGGCGATCCACGCGGCGCGCGTACCCGCGCGCGAGGCGGACCTCGCCTTTCGCGGGGTGTCGACGGACTCCCGGCGCGATTGCACGGGAGTCCTCTTCTTCGCCCTTCGCGGTCCGAGCTTCGACGGCCACGACCACGTCGAGGACGCGGCGCGGGCCGGCGCGGTGGCGGCGGTCGTCGAGCGCCCGGGCGAGGGCGGCCCGCCCCGACTCGTGGTCCCGGACGCTCGCCGCGCGCTTGCCGGGCTTGCGTCGCACTGGCGCGCCCGGTTCGACGTCCCCTTCGTCGCGGTGACCGGCAGCAACGGCAAGACCACCGTCAAGGAGATGATCGCGTCGATCCTCGCGCGCCGTCACCGCACGCACGCAACCGCGGGCAATCTCAACACCGACATCGGTCTTGCCGCGACCCTCTTCGGGCTCGCTCCCGGACACCGCAGGGCGGTGGTGGAAATGGGCGCCAACCACCCCGGAGAGATTGCGGAGCTGGCGCGACTGTGCACCCCGCAGGTGGCGGTGGTGACCCAGTGCGCGCCGGCCCACCTCGAAGGGTTCGGGGACGTGGCGGGGGTGGCCCGGGCGAAGGGAGAGCTCTTCGAGGCGCTGCCGCCCGACGGTACCGGCGTGGTAAATGCCGACGATCGCTTCGCGGGTTTCTGGACGGGGCAGCTCGGACGGCGCCGGATCCTTCGCTTCGGACTCGATTCGCCGGCCGACGTTTCGGCGCGATGGAGGCCGCGCGGGCACGGCTCGCGAATCGACCTCGCGACCCCTGCCGGGGAAGCGGTGGTCAATCTCGGGCTTCCCGGCCGGCACAACGTCATGAACGCGCTCGCGGCGGCCGCGGCGAGCCACGCGCTCGGGGAGCCCCTGGACGCGATCGCGCAGGGGCTCGAGGCGATGCAGCCGGTCCCCGGGCGCCTTTGCATGCGTTCGCTCGTGGGTGGCTCGGTGCTGCTGGACGATACCTACAACGCCAACCCGGGCTCGCTGCGGGCCGCGCTGGACGTCCTGGCGGATCGCGGCGGCGCGCGCTGGCTCGTCCTCGGGGACATGGCCGAGCTCGGCGGGGGGGAACAGGACCTTCATCGCGAGGCGGGACGTCTCGCCCGGGAGCGGGGGGTCGACCGGCTGTACGGGGTGGGACGGCTCGCCGCGGAGGCGGTGGAGGCGTTCGGTCCGGGTGGCCGGCACCACGCCTCTCGTGATGCGCTGGTGGCCGAGCTGCGGGCGGACCTCGCGGCGTGCTCTCCGGTCACCGCGCTGGTGAAGGGCTCGCGATCGATGGGAATGGAGAGCGTCGTTCAGGCGCTCGGCGACCGATGCTGACCTGGCTCTTCGATTCGCTGGCCGCGCTTCACGGCGGGTTCGGAGTCTTCCAGTACCTCACCTTGCGGGCCGTCTGCGCGGTCCTGACGGCGCTGTTCATCGCCCTCGCGGTCGGCCCCGAAGCGATCCGCCGTCTGCGCCGGTTCGGAGAAGTCGTGCGCGACGACGGCCCCCAGTCGCACCACGCGAAGGCGGGCACTCCGACCATGGGGGGGGTGTTCATTCTGCTGGCGGTGGTCGTCTCGACCCTGCTGTGGGCCGAGCTCCACAACCGTTTCGTCTGGGTGGTGCTCGCGATGACCCTCGCATTCGGCGCGATCGGCTGGCGCGACGACTATCGCAAGCTCACCCCCCGGCGGGGGATGTCGGCACGCCGCAAGTACCTGCTGCAGTCGCTGGTGGGCCTCGCCGGGGCGTCCTATCTCTACGTTTCGGCCCAGGGGGCGGCCGAGCTCCAGCTCATCGTTCCGGTGGTGAAGGACGTCGCGTTCGACCTCGGCTGGCTCTTCGTTCCCCTGGCCTACTTCGTGATCGTCGGCACCAGCAACGCGGTCAATCTCACCGACGGCCTCGACGGCCTCGCGATCGGACACACGGTCCTCATCGCGAGCGCGCTCTCCGTCTTCGTCTACGTATCCGGTCACACCGAGTTCGCCTCCTATCTCGCGTTTCCCTCCATTCCGGGGGTCGGCGAGGTCGTCGTCGTATGCGCCTCGATCGCGGGCGCCGGTCTTGGATTCCTCTGGTTCAACGCCTATCCCGCGCAGGTCTTCATGGGCGACATCGGGGCGCTCGCGCTCGGCGCCGCCCTCGGAAC
This sequence comes from Immundisolibacterales bacterium, assembly GCA_026712715.1. GTDB lineage: Bacteria > Pseudomonadota > Gammaproteobacteria > HK1 > HK1 > JAJDXW01. The sequence continues at coordinate 175,329 of JAPOPW010000024.1, forward strand.
CATCGCAGTGGTGTGCCGCCAGGAGATCGTCCTCTTCGTCATGGGCGGCGTGTTCGTCATGGAAACGGTCTCGGTCATCCTCCAGGTCGTCTCCTTCCGGCTGACCGGGCGCCGCATCTTTCGCATGGCCCCGCTCCACCACCACTTCGAGCTCAAGGGCTGGCCGGAGCCGCGGGTGATCGTGCGCCTGTGGATCGTGACCCTGGTCCTGGTCCTGATCGGTCTCGCGACCCTGAAGGTGCGCTAGGTGAAGGGAGCGCAGCCGCATGGGCGAACGGTGGTGGTCGGGCTCGGCGACTCGGGGCTCGCGTGCGCCCGCCACCTGCGCGCGCACGGCGTGAACGTGGCGATCGCCGACAGCCGCCCGGCTCCTCCGCGGGAGCAGGACGCCCGGCATTCGCTCCCGCGGGTGGACATCCGGCTCGGGGCATTCGATCCGGACTGGTTCGCCGGGGCGGTGGAGCTGGTTCTCAGTCCCGGCGTGTCGGTGGACGAGCCGGCGGTGGCGCACGCCGCCGCCAGGGGTGTGCCGATCCTCGGCGAGGTCGAGCTGTTCGCCCGCGCGGTACACCCGCCGGTCGTCGCGGTCACCGGGACGAACGGGAAAAGCACGGTCTGCGCGTGGGTTCGGGCGATGGCCGAAGCGCACGGACTGCAGGCCACCCTGGGAGGGAACTTCGGCCCTCCCGCGCTCACCCTTCTCGATTCGCGCCCGGACCTCCATGTCGTCGAGCTGTCCAGCTTCCAGCTCGAGACGACCCGGTCGCTGCGCCCGCGGGTTGCCGCGCTGCTCAACGTGAGCCCCGATCATCTCGATCGGCATCGCGGCTTCGAGGCGTATCGGCAGGCCAAGGCGCGGATCTTCGCGAACGCGAAGACCGCCGTCCTGTGGAGGGACGATCCGTGGCTCGAGGAGCTCGGCGCACGGCTCGCGGGCGACGGCCTGCGGGTCCTGACGTTCAGCGCAGAGCGGCCCGGAGAGGGCGAGTACGGTCTCGTATCGCGCTCGGGGAGGACGTGGCTTGCCCGCGGCCGCGAGCATCGGGTGGATGCCTCCGAGCTTGCGCTCCCCGGGCGCCACAACGCACTCAACGCGCTCGCGGCGATGGCGATTGCGGACGAGCTCGGAATCGAGTCCGCCGCCGTTCGCCGGGTCCTCGGGACCGGGCCCGGTCTCGCGCACCGCTGCGAACCCGTCGGATGCACCGGCGGGGTGCGCTGGTACGACGATTCCAAGGGAACCAACGTCGGCGCCACGGTGGCGGCGGTGAACGGATTCGACGCGCCGCTCGTGCTCATTGCCGGCGGCGACGGCAAGGGAGCCGATTTCCGGCCGCTCGGCCGGGCCCTGCGCGGGTCGGCCGAACGCATACGCGAGGTCGTGCTGCTCGGCCGGGACGCACCGGCCATTCGGACCCTCATCGAAGGACACGTGCCCGTCTCGAGCGTCGGGACCATGGCCGAAGCCGTTTCGCGCGCGCGCGAGGCGGCACGTCCCGGCGATGCCGTGCTGCTCTCTCCGGCTTGTGCGAGCTGGGACATGTACCGGGACTATCGCGAACGCGGACGCGACTTCCGCGCATTGGTGCAGGGGTCCGGTACCGGGGGGGCGGCGTGACCGGGGTGCTCAGCCTCCCGGATCGGTCCACGCCGGGGGCGTGGCGGGTCGATCCCGGCCTCGCGCTCTCGGCCGCGCTGCTGATCCTGGCCGGGCTGGTGATGGTCGCGTCCGCATCGGTCTCGTTTGCCGCCAGCAAGTTCGGTTCTCCGCTTCACTTCTTCTGGCGCCAGAGTGCGGCCCTTGCGGTCGGCGTCGGCTGCGGCGCGCTGGTGTTCGTGATCGACCTCCGCTTCCTGCGGCGGATTGCCACCGTGATTCTCTTCGCCGGGATCGCGGCGCTCAGCGCGGTGCTGATCCCCGGTCTCGGGCTCGAGGCCAACGGTGCGGTCCGTTGGCTCGACCTCGGGGTCGTCACTTTCCACCCCGGGGAGGCGATGAAGCTCGTCTTCGTCGTCTACGTGGCCGCGCACCTGGCGAACCACGGGGAGAGGATCGGCCGGTACGGGCGACACACGCTGGTCCCGACCGCGATGTACGCCCTCGTCTCCGCGCTGCTCCTCGCCGAGCCCGACTTCGGCACCGTCGTCGTCCTCGGCGCGACCCTGCTCGGCATGCTCTTCGTTGCGGGGGTGCCGCTTCGCACCTTCGTCGTGTGGACCGTGCTGTTCGCCGGCGGAGTCGCCGTGCTCGCCCTTTCCGAGTCCTATCGCATCCGTCGCCTGCTGGTCTTCCTCAACCCGTTCGACTCACCCTACGGCGACGGCTTTCAGCTCGTCCAGGCCCTCATCGCGGTGGGGCGCGGCGAGTGGTTCGGGGCCGGCCTCGGGGGGAGCGTCCAGAAGCTCTTCTACCTGCCGGCCGCACACACCGACTTCCTGTTTGCGGTGGTGGGCGAAGAGCTCGGATTCATGGGCATGGCGGCGGTGATCGCGCTGTTTTCGGTCCTCATCTTCCGCGCCTTCGTCATTGGCGGGCGCGCGCTCGAGTGCGGACAGCAGTTCAACGGCCATCTCGCCTACGGTCTCGCGCTCTCACTCGCGTTTCAGGCCTGGATCAACATCGGCGTGAATCTCGGGGCCCTTCCCACCAAGGGGCTCGCCCTGCCGTTCATGAGCTACGGCGGGAACAATCTCGTGGCGAGCTGCGTCGCCCTCGGACTCCTCGTGCGGATCGACCGCGAAACGAGGATGGCGGAAGGTCGATGACCGGCTCGCGGGTGTGCATCTTCGCCGGCGGTACCGGGGGCCACGTGTTCCCCGCCCTGGCGGTGGCGGCCCGGCTGCGCGAGGAGGGCTGGGCGGTGACCTGGGTCGGGACGCGGCGCGGAATCGAGGCCCGGGTGGTTCCCGCGGCCGAGCTCCCCCTTCACTTCATCTCCACCCGCCGGTTTCGCGGCGCTCCGCGTCTCGTGGCGCTCGCTTCGATGGCCGTGGCCCTCGTCCAGGCGACCGCGATCCTGATTCGCACGCGTCCTTGCGTGGTGATCGGAATGGGCGGGTTCGTGGCGGCTCCGGGCGGGGTGGCCGCCTGGCTGCTGCGCCGGCCCCTTCTCATACACGAGCAGAACGCCATTCCCGGGCTCGCCAACCGGGTGCTGTCGCGGATCGCGACGGGGATCATGGAGAGCTTTTCGGGGACGTTTCCCCACCGGGGAAGGGGTTGGCTCCGTACCACCGGGAATCCGGTCCGAACCGCGGTCACGACTCTTTCACCGCCGCGCAAGCGCATCGCGGCGGGAAGGGCCGTCCTGCGGGTGCTCGTGCTCGGAGGAAGCCAGGGCGCGGAGACGCTCAACCGTTCCGTGCCCGCCGCGGTCGCGCGCGCCGCGCGCCCGTTCGAGATCCGCCACCAGGCCGGCGAGGGCCATGTCGATGCCACCCGGGAGCGGTATCGAAAGGCGGGGGTCGAAGCGCAGGTTACCGCGTTCGTCGACGACATGGCCCGTGCCTACGACTGGGCGGACCTCGCGGTGTGCCGGGCCGGGGCGAGCACCGTCGCGGAGCTCTCCGTGATCGGCCTCGCCTCGATCCTGGTGCCCTATCCGTGGGCCGCGGACGACCATCAGAGCGCCAACGCCCGCTTCCTCGAACAGCGCGGCGCGGCGTTCGTGGTCCCGGAAGAGGGCGATATCGTCGCCCGGCTCGCACGACTGCTCGGAACCCTCGCCTCGGATCCGGCCCGGCGCATCGCGATGGCCGAGGCGGCGTGGGAGAGCGGGCGGCGCGACGCGGCCGAACGGGTGGCGACGTGCTGCCGGGAGTTCGACTTTCCGCCCGTGTTTCCAGGGCTGCCGGGAGAGCCGTCGTGAGCGCGCCGCGACATGGTCTGGACCGCATCCGCCGCATCCATTTCATCGGCATCGGGGGTGCGGGAATGGGCGGGATCGCGGAGGTTCTGCATACCCTCGGATTCGAGGTGAGCGGCTCGGACACTCACGCGAGCGAGATGACCCGCCGCCTCGCGGGACTCGGAGTCCGGGTCCATTCCGGGCACCGGACGGAGCACGTCCACGACTGCGACGTGGTGGTCGTGTCCACCGCCATTCCGTACGGCAACAGCGAGCTCGAGGCGGCGCGCGAATGCCAGATTCCGATCGTCCCGCGGGCCGAAATGCTGGGGGAGATCATGCGGTTTCGGCACGGCATCGCGGTCGCCGGCACCCATGGCAAGACCACCACGACGAGTCTGGTCACCAGCGTCCTCAGCGCGGGTGGACTCGATCCCACGTTCGTGATCGGCGGTCGCCTGCTCGCGTCGGGCGCGAACGGACGCCTCGGGGACGGGCGCTACCTCGTCGCCGAGGCGGACGAGAGCGACGAGTCCTTCCTTCGGCTGTGGCCGGAAATGGCGGTCGTCACCAACATCGACCACGACCACATGGGCACCTGGAACCATGACGAGTCGCGCCTCCATGCGGCGTTCGTCGAGTTCCTCCGCCACTTGCCGTTCTACGGGCTCGCCGTCCTGTGCGCCGACGACCCGGGGGTGCGCGCCGTCCTGCCCCAGGTGTCGCGACCGGTGCTGACCTACGGCTTCGGCGAGGGAGCCGACCTGCGAGCGGTCGACGTGACCGCGCGCGGGACCCGCACCCGCTTCCGGATCCCGGCCGGCGATCTCGGACCGGAGGTCACGGTGACCCTCAACCTCCCCGGCCGGCACAACGTGCTGAACGCGCTGGCCGCGGTCGCGGTGGCTCGATCGCTCGAGATCGACGACGGACAGATCGGCCGGGCGCTGTCCACGTTCGAGGGCATCGGGCGGCGTTTCGAGGTGCGCGAGCGGGTTCGAATCGGCGGGCACGAGGTCCGTCTCGTGGACGATTACGGCCACCATCCCCGCGAGATCGAGGCGACGATGGCCGCGGCGCGCGAAGCCTGGCCCGCGCAGCGGCTCGTCGTAGCGTTCCAGCCGCATCGGTTCACGAGGACCCGCGATCTCTTCCACGAGTTCGCGCGGGTCCTCAGCCTTGCCGACGCGCTTCTCGTCACCGACGTCTACCCTGCGGGGGAAGACCCCATACCGGGAGCGGACGCACCGAGCCTGTGCCAGGCCGTCCGCGCCCGGGGAATGGTGGAGCCGGTCTACGTGCCCGGTGTCGACGAGCTGGGCGCGACGCTCCTCGGAGTGGTTCTCACGGACGACGTTCTGTTGCTGCTCGGCGCGGGCGACATCGGCACGGCAGCGGCGACCCTCGCGAACGGGGGCGGACCGTGCGGGGCCGGGTGATGCACGACGCCGGCATGGCCCGTTTGACCACCTGGGGGACCGGGGGGGCCGCCGACCGTCTCTTCGCTCCGGCGGACGCCGATGATCTCTCGGAGTTCCTTGGTGGCCTCGAACCCGGGGACCCGGTGCTCTGGGTGGGCCTCGGAAGCAACCTCCTGGTCCGGGACGGAGGGATTGACGGGGTGGTGATCCTGACCTCGCGCGGGCTCGGTCGATTCGAGGAGGCCGGGAACGGCGCGATCCGCGCCGGTGCGGGGGTTCCCTGCGCCAAGATCGCCCGCCACTGCGCCCGGAAGGGTCTTGCCGGCGGCGAGTTCCTCGCGGGGATTCCGGGCACGGTCGGCGGGGCGCTGGCGATGAACGCGGGCGCGCACGGAGCCGCGACCTGGGATCTCGTGCATCGCGTCGAAACGGTGGACCGTCGCGGCCGGCGCCGCTGGCGCGACCGGACGGAGTTCGATGTCGGCTATCGGAGCGTCGGCGGCGCGGTGGACGAGTGGTTCACCTGCGCCGACGTGCGGTTCGTTCCGGACGAACCCGGGGCCGTGCGGGAGCGCACGCGACGGCTCGTTCGGGCACGCGCCGCCACCCAGCCGGTCGGGCAGCGAAGCTGCGGCTCGGTGTTCCGCAATCCTCCCGGCGACCATGCGGGACGCCTCGTGGACGCCTGCGGCCTGAAGGGGGTTCGGGTGGGCGGTGCCGTGGTCTCGGAGAAGCACGGGAATTTCATCGTCAACGACGGGACCGCGACGTCTTCGGACATCGAAGAGCTGATCGAGACGGTGCGCTCGCGCGTGTACGCCGGAACCGGAATCCGGCTCGAGCCGGAAGTCAGGATCGTCGGCCGGCGGCCGGCGTCGCGCTGCGCCCGTGCGGACCGGGAGGAGCGGTCGTGAACGCGCGTCGCCCGCTCATCGCGTCGGCGTGCGCAGTCGCCGCCGCGCTCGTTTCCTCTCCGGTCGACACCCTGCCGGACGAGAATCCGGTGCTGGAGCGGCTGCGGGCCGTATTCCCCTCCGCCGCCATCTCCGATGTCCGCATCGTCGGGAACCTTCGGTGGGTCTCGTCCGAGGAGCTGAAGCTCGCGATCGCCCGGCGGATTCGAGGCGGATTCTTCGGTGTCGACATCGCCGCGGTGCGCGAGTCCGCGCTGGCGGTGCCGTGGGTCCGAGACGTCTCGGTGCGCAGGGTATGGCCCGGCGAGCTGCGCGTGACGGTGGTGGAGGAACGGCCGATCGCCCACTGGGCCGGCGGGGGGCTCATCACGGATCGGGGCACTTTGCTCCCCGTGCGGCAGGGGGCCGGGGAGGGCGGGCTGCCGGTGTTCGAGGGGCCGCGCGAGGCGATACCCGTGCTGCGTGAAGGGCTGCGCGAGTTCAGCGCCATCTTCGACGGGATCGGAGGAGGAATCGCCCGGCTCACGCGATCGGCGGCGGGCAACTGGACCCTCGAGTTCGAGGACGGCGTGCGGCTCGTCTTTCGCGACGAGCAGAAGCGGCGGGTCCGGCGATTCGCGGCCGTCTACCTGTCCACACTCATCGGCCGGAGGAAGTCCATCGACCGAATCGACCTCCGCTATCCGAACGGCTTCGCGGTCCGCTGGCGAGGCGGCGAGGACGCTCACTCGAGGGTGCAGGGATGAGAGCGAGCACGAAGAAGAGCCTCATCGCCGGGCTCGACATCGGTACGTCCAAGGTCGTCGCGCTGGTGGGCGAGATCGCGGAATCGGGCGAAGTCGAGCTCCTTGGGATCGGGTCGGACCAGTCCCGCGGCGTCAAGCGGGGTGTGGTGGTCGACATCGAGAACACCGTGAAGTCCATCCGGCACGCCGTCGAGGAGGCCGAGGTCATGGCCGGCCAGCCGATCCGGTCCGTGTACGTCGGGGTGGCGGGGGGCCACGTCCGCAGCCTCAATTCGCACGGCATCGTGGCCATCCGGGACGGCGAGGTCAGCACCAACGACATCGAGCGGGTGATCGACGCCGCGCGCGCCGTCCCGATTCCGGCGGACCAGAAGGTCCTGCACATTCTCCCGCAGGAATTCATCGTGGACGATCAGGACGGCATCCGAGAGCCGGTCGGGATGTCGGGCGTGCGGCTCGAGTCCCAGGTCCATATCGTCACCGGCGCGGCGAGCGCCTCGCAGAACATCGTCAAGTGCGTGCACCGGTGCGGTCTCGACGTGGACGAAATCGTGCTCGAGCAGCTCGCGTCGAGCCAGGCGGTTCTGATGGAGGACGAGAAGGACCTCGGGGTCTGTCTGGTCGACATCGGGGGCGGCACGACCGACATCGCCCTCTTCGGCGGGGGGGCGATCCGGCACACCGCGGTGATTCCCATCGCCGGCGCCCAGGTGACCAACGACATCGCCCTCGCCCTGCGGACCCCGATCCCGCACGCCGAGGAGATCAAGATCCAGTACGGCTGCGCGCGCGCCGGCTTCACGTCCGAGGACGAGACCATACAGGTGCCCGCGCTGGGAGACCGGCCGCCGCGCCGGTTGCCGCGCCGGTCGCTCGCGGAAGTGGTCGAGCCGCGCTGCGAAGAGCTGCTGGGGCTCGTGCGCGACCAGATCCGGCGGACCGGCCTCGAAGGGGTGGCCGGCGGAGTGGTGCTCACCGGCGGCAGCGCGCGCATGGAAGGGCTGGTCGAAATGGCCGAGGACGTGTTCCAGATGCCGGTGCGCCTCGGTCACCCCAATTCGGTGACCGGGCTCGGAGACGTGATCCGAAACCCGGTCTACGCCACCGCGGTCGGGTTGCTGACCCTGGATCACGAAACACACAACCATCTCGTCAACGTAGAGACCACCGGGCTGCGCCGTGCCTTCGATCGCATGCGTGGCTGGATTCAGGGCGTCCACTAGGGAGTGCAGAACCATGTTTGAAATCGTCGACACGCAGTACACCGAACAGGCGAGCATCAAGGTCATCGGCGTAGGTGGCGGAGGAGGGAATGCGGTCGAGCACATGATTTCGGCCACCATCGACGGGGTCGACTTCGTGTGCGCGAACACCGACGCTCAGGCGCTCGCGAAGTCTTCCGCCCCGGTTCACATTCAGCTCGGAGCCAACGTCACCAAGGGACTCGGCGCAGGCGCGGACCCGGAGCTCGGCCGGGCCGCGGCGATCGAGGACCGCGATCGCGTTCGCGAGATTCTCGAGGGCACCGACATGCTCTTCATCACCGCGGGAATGGGCGGGGGCACGGGCACGGGGGCGTCCCCGGTCATCGCGGAAATCGCGCGCGAGCTGGACGTGCTCACGGTAGCGGTGGTTACCCGTCCGTTCCCGTTCGAGCTCGGCCGGCGCATGACCATCGCGGCGGCCGGCATCGACGAGCTCTCCAAGCAGGTGGATTCGCTGATCGTCGTCCCCAACGAGCGCCTCATCAGCGTGCTCGGACGCGGCGTGACCCTCAAGGCGGCGTTCGCCGCGGCGAACGACGTGCTGCTCGGAGCCGTGCAGGGAATCTCGGAGCTCATCATCCGTCCGGGTCTGGTCAACGTCGATTTCGCCGACGTGCGGGCCGTGATGGGAGAGAAGGGCCGTGCCATGATGGGGGCGGGCCGTGCGACGGGGCAGGATCGCGCGTTCGAGGCGGCGAAGAAGGCGACCACCTGCCCCCTTCTCGAGAACGTGGACCTGCACGGTGCGCGCGGGATCCTGGTCAACATCACTGCCGACCCGAACCTTGGAATGGACGAATACGCTGCGGTCGGGGAGGTCATCGAGAGCTTTGCAGCGCCCGGGGCGAACGTCATCACGGGAACGGTGATCGACGACAATGCTGGAGAGGAGCTCCGGATAATCGTGGTCGCGACGGGACTCGGACTGAGCGGAGCGCCTCCGGTGGAGACGGCATCCAACGTGGCGGTACTGCCCGTTTCGGGGTCGGCCCCGGATCCGGAGCCCATGGAGGTCCCCGCCCCTCCGGGACCCGAGATCGGCGCCATCGAACAGGCCCGGCAGAGAAACTACTTCGACATCCCCGCATATATCCGGCGCAGGGCAAACGACAACCCGAGGGTATAGTTGAGCGGGGACAATGTGTTAGTCTTCGCACCGGTTTCCCGCCAAGGAGACCGGCGGCGAAGATTGCCGGAGGTGCCGCAGACAGAATGGAGCCTGCCTGGCAGAGCTTGGTGAGGAGACACCGGAGAGGGCGTATTTCGTGATTCGGCAACGTACACTGAGTAACGTCATCCGCGCTACCGGAGTGGGCCTGCATTCAGGGGAGAAGGTCTATCTCACCTTGCGCCCCGCGGCGCCGAACTCCGGGATCGTGTTTCGACGGATCGATCTGGCCGAGCCGGTGGAGATCCCCGCTCGCGTCGAGAACGTGGGGGAGACTCATCTTTGTACCACCCTGGTGTCGGAGGAGGGGGTCCGCGTTTCGACCGTCGAGCACCTGCTCTCCGCCATGGCCGGGCTCGGAGTCGACAACGCCTACGTGGACCTCAGCGCCGCCGAGGTTCCCATCATGGACGGGAGCGCCGGGCCGCTCGTGTTCCTGCTGCAATCCGCCGGAATCGAGGAGCAGCTCGCTCCCAAGCGCTTCCTCCGGATCAGGCGCAAGGTAAGGGTCGAGGACGGGGACAAGTGGGCGGAGCTCGAGCCGTTCGACGGCTTCAAGGTCGGTTTCACCATCCGGTTCGACATGCCGGTTTTCGAGGACTACCCGGACACCGCGAACATCGATTTCTCGACCACGTCGTTCGTGAAGGAAGTGAGCCGCGCCAGGACCTTCGGTCACGTCGGAGACCTGGAACGGTTGCGGGAGAACAATCTTGCCCGTGGCGGCAATTTCGACAACGCAGTCATCTACGACGACTACCGGGTGCTCAACCACTACGGGCTTCGGTACACCGACGAGCTCGTCAAGCACAAGGTCCTCGACGCGATCGGCGACCTGTACCTGCTCGGCTACAGCCTCATCGGATCGTTTGCGGGATACAAGTCGGGCCATTCGCTCAACAACCGGCTGCTGCGCGCCCTCATGGCCGACCGTGACGCGTACTCGATCGTCACCTACGACGATCCGGAGGAGCTCCCGATCATCTACGGCCGGCCCGTCACGGCCGACTGAGGCCCGGTGACGGCGGCGCGTTCCCCGACTGCCCTCCGGCGGAAGGGCGTTCGCGGCCGGCGAGTCGAACGAGGATCCGCGCGAGCCGCGGATTGTCGATGGAGCGGGCGGCGGCGCGCAGCACCCGGGCCGCGGAAGGCGAGACGGGGTTGACGGCTCCGGCCGGCGGCGGTTCGACGGGAGCTTCGACCTCCATGACTTCGACCCGGGCGCGCCGGATCCTCGGCAGCTCGGCGCGAAGCGCGGCACAGATGTCGGGAACGTGGAAGCGGGTGATCGACGCCCACGCCGGCGAGTCCGCGAACAGGGTGAAGGTATCCCCGGACAGCCCGGCGGCGCGAACGTGCGGAATGGAATTCCGGCCGAGGATGCGATGAACGACACGCTCCATCCGTACCAGGATGCGCGCCTCGGCGGCGAGCGTGCCGGTCGGTCCCGGGCCGCGAAGGACCGCTCCAATCCGGCGGGCCGACGGGGGTTGAACTGGCGCGGACGGCTTCCACATTGGGAATGTGCGTTACCGTAGTCCGGGGACGAATGCGGCCGCGTGCGCGGCCCGCTGCACGGGCGGTTTCTCAGGAGCTCGATAGTACATGGTGGCGAACATCCTGCAACGGGTGATCGGATCGCGAAACGAGCGCCTGCTGCGCCGTTATCGCCGAACCGTCGTTGCCGTGAACGAGCTCGAAGAGTCGATGCGAAAGCTCGATGACGCGGGCCTCGCCGGTATCACCGAGACCTTGCGGTCGCGTGTCGCGTCGGGGGAGCCGGTCGACCGTCTGATCCCGGAGGCGTTCGCCGCCGTGCGTGAAGCCGGCCGGCGCACTCTCGAGATGCGCCACTTCGACGTCCAGCTCATCGGCGGGCTCGTGCTGCACGAAGGCCGCATCGCGGAGATGCGAACGGGCGAGGGCAAGACGCTCGTGGCGACCCTCTCCGCCTATCTGAATGCCCTCGGGGGTGACAGCGTCCACATCGTCACGGTGAACGACTACCTCGCGCGACGCGACGCGGAATGGATGGGCGAGATCTACAACCTGCTCGGCATGACGGTGGGAGTGGTGGTCCCCGGACAGACTCCCGACGAGAAGCGCGAGGCGTACCGGGCGGACATCGTCTACGGAACCAACAACGAGTTCGGCTTCGACTATCTGCGCGACAACATGGCCTTCTCCATGTCCGAGAAGGCCCAGCCGCGCCTCGCCTACGCCATTGTCGACGAGGTCGACTCCATCCTCATCGACGAGGCGCGCACTCCGCTCATCATCTCCGGCCCGTCGGAGGAGAGCTCGGAGCTCTATCTGCGCATCAACCGCCTGATCCCGAAGCTGGAACGCCAGGAGCGCGAGCCGGCCGACGAAGACGATGTCGTCCCCGGGGACTACTTCGTGGACGAGAAGACGCGCCAGGCGCACCTTACCGAGACCGGATACCGCAGGGTGGAGGAGCTGCTCGGCGACGAAGGGCTCCTGGGCCGCGACGAGTCGCTCTACGACACCGCCAACGTGATGCTGCTGCATCATTTCGACGCCGCCCTTCGCGCCCACTCGCTCTATCACCGGGACGTGCACTACCTCGTGCGCAACGGCGAGGTGATCATCGTGGACGAATTCACCGGCCGGACCATGGCCGGACGCCGCTGGTCCGACGGTCTGCATCAGGCGGTGGAGGCCAAGGAGGGGGTCACGATCCGGCAGGAGAACCAGACCCTCGCCTCGATCACGTTTCAGAACTACTTCCGGCTCTACGACAAGCTTTCCGGGATGACCGGCACCGCGGACACGGAGGCGGCCGAGTTCCAGCAGATATACGGACTCGAGGTCGCGGTGATCCCGACCCACCTGCCGATGGTCCGCGACGACCGGGCGGACCTCGTCTTTCTCACGAGGGACGAGAAGTTCCAGGCGATCGTCGATGAAATCGGCGAATGCCGGGAACAGGGCCAGCCGGTCCTCGTCGGCACGGCGTCCATCGAAACCTCGGAGTACCTCTCCGCGCGGCTGCAAGCGGAAAACGTCCCTCACCAGGTCCTCAACGCGAAGCAGCACGAGCGCGAGGCGCACATCATCGCGCAGGCCGGCAAGCCGGGGACGGTCACGATCGCGACCAACATGGCCGGCCGCGGCACCGACATCGTTCTCGGCGGAAACTGGCGGGTGGAGTTCGGCGAGGATGCGGACGAGCAGGTTCGCGGGGAGTGGAGCGAGCGCCACGACGCGGTGATCGGGGCGGGAGGGCTGCATATCGTCGGTACCGAACGCCACGAATCGCGCCGCGTCGACAACCAGCTCCGGGGACGTTCGGGGCGGCAGGGGGATCCCGGTTCGAGCCGCTTCTTCCTGTCGCTGGAGGACGACCTGATGCGGATCTTCGCCGCCGAGCGAGTGTCGGGGCTCATGCAGAAGCTCGGCGTCGAGGAAGGGGAGGCGATCGAGCATCGCTGGGTGACGAAGGCGATCGAGAACGCCCAGCGCAAGGTGGAAGGGCGCAACTTCGACATCCGCAAGCAGCTTCTCGAGTACGACGACGTCGCGAACGACCAGCGGCGCGAGATCTACGCCCTCCGCGACGAGCTGATGTCGACGGACGACGTCTCCGACATGTACGCGACGGTGCGGACGGACGTCGTGAACGGCACGATCGACGCCTTCATACCGCCGGAGAGCCTCGACGAGCTCTGGGACGTGCCCGGCCTCACCCGCGAGCTCGAAACGGAGTTCGGTCTGTCGCTCGACATCCAGGGGTGGCTCGACGCCGAAGACGAGCTCCACGAGGAGCCTCTCCGCGCCCGCATTCTGGACTCGTTCGAGGCGGCTCACCTCGAGAAGGAGAAGGTGATCGGACGGGAGACCATGCGGGCCGTCGAGAAGGCGGTGATGCTCCAGGTGCTGGACGTCATCTGGAAGGAGCACCTGGCCGCGATGGATTTCCTGCGCCAGGGAATTCATCTTCGGGGCTACGCCCAGAAAAACCCCAAGCAGGAGTACAAGCGCGAGTCCTTCGACATGTTCCGCGCCCTGCTGGAGCGGTTCAAGAGCGAGGTGACGAGGCTCCTTGCCCGGGGCGAGATCCGGGCCGGAGAGGAACCGTCGCCAACCCCTCCGCCGCCGGCCCCCCCCGTCCAGGTGGAGTACTCGCACGAAGAGGTCAGCGCGATGGCCCTCGAGGCGGAGATGGCTGCCGCGCCGGCCGGCGCCGGACCCGAGCCGGTGGCGCCGGCCGCCCAACCGTTCGTGCGGGCGGGAAAGAAGGTCGGGCGCAACGAGCCGTGTCCGTGCGGCTCGGGCAAGAAGTTCAAGCACTGCCACGGGCGCCTGCACTAGCGCGGAAAAATCACCGATTTCATCACATCGAGTAGACATCACATCCCGAACCCGGGAATGGCCACGCTCTCGTCGCGCGCGAGCGCGTCACTGATCGTGGAGAACACGGCATCGACCACGCCAGCGGCCTGCGCTTGGGTCATCGAGGCCTGCGCCGCGACGTGGGCCGAGAGGTCGGACTTCTTCATTAGTGGCTCCTTTGCGATGGGCGAGCAACGCCCGATGGTAGCGTTCCGTCCCCGGGGCGCCCGGACTCTTCACGCCCCGAGAAGCCGCCGGCCCGGATCCTTGAGCGCCCCATCGGCGGCCAGGTAGTGATAGAGCGTGCTCGTGGGCACCTCGCCGAGCTCGCGGCAGATGTCCGGGATCGAACGGCTCCGGTCGGCCATCAGGCGTTGGCCGTAGCGCAGCTCCTCCGCGGTCATGATGCGAGGCCGGCCGCCCTTGCGGCCACGCGCCCGGGCCGCCTTCACGCCCTCGAGCACGCGCTGGCGCATGAGGTTGCGCTCCATCTCCGCGAAGGCAGCCTGGATCTGAAGAAACGCCCTGCCCGCCGGCGTGGTGGTATCCATGGGCGTGTTGAGCGCGCGGAACCCGATGCCGCGCTGGTCGAGCTCGTCAACGAGGGTGATGAGTTCGCCGGCGCGCCGCCCGGAGACGGTCGAGGTCGAGCACGACCAGGACGTCGCCCTCGCGCAGGTAGTCAAGGCACGCACCGAGGTTCGGGCGCTCGGCCGCGGCGCCCGAGGCGTGATCCTCGAAGATCCGCTCGCAACCCGCCTCGCCGAGTGCATCGAGCTGCCGGTCGAGGACCTGGCGCCCTTCGGTGGTGGACACGCGGGCGTACCCGATGAGATTCATGGTTGAGCGGTCCCGAAAACCCTTTCACCCCCCAACGTTATCGCAAATAGTTATTTGCGGAGTTGTCGGGACCAAAATCGTCCGAATTCGGGGGGTTCGGTGCCGGTTCGCGGGGCTCCCGACAAACCAGGGTTTCTCGTGACGGATCCGGACACGGACGGAGACATTGCGAGCGGATTCACATCCGACCACGCCAGTACGGTGAGCTTATGACGCAAGCAGATCTTGTGTCAGGAGTACCAGCGCTGTTCCCCCAATAGAAAGCTGATAGTCTGCCTTCAGACGCGATTGTTACCGGAGGAGACGAATGTCCGTACGCACCGCCGCTCTCTCGGCCGCGCTGTCCACTGTTCTCGCACTCGCCTCCACCTTCGCGCAATCGGCATGCGAAGGAACCAATCCGGAGTTCTGCAGGAAAATGACGATTGGCGGCGCGCTCGCCGATCTGCACGAGATCGGCTCTAGATCTTCCCTGTCAGGCTCTGCCGATCCCAACGCAGGTTCAGTCTTCGCCACGCGGGGAAGGATTCTGAACTTCGACGAAGAGTCCGTGCAGCCCCGGAAACGCGTGCAGTTCTACATGGAATTCGAAGACGAAATCGCGAGGCAGGGAATGCTCCATCAAAGGATCATGAACGAGACCGATCAATTCAACTTCGACGAAACGGAGTCGACCTACGATAAACGCAACGTCAGATCGGGCTTCCGGGTTAAGTTCTGAAGGGGGCCGGAGACACAGGAGAAACGACGTGACAGCGAACGACGCAGCGAAACTGAACCGATCACGATCCACGCCTCACATCCGCCTTCTCCGTTGGATCCGGTGCGCGACAGCGGCGTTGCTGTTCCTGACTGCCGCAGTTCCGGACATGGCGACCGCACGGAATCAGCCGCTGCAGCTCGTGTCGACGGCGTGGTCGCCGTTCACCAACCTGCCAGGAGAACCGCGGTTCGCCCTCGATCTGGTCGAGGAGGCTCTTGATCGTATCGGGATCATCGCCGAAACGATCATCGTGGGCGAGGCCAGGCTGACGCCCTCGCTGTTGAGCGGAACGTACGACGGAAGCGCGGCCCTTTGGAAGGACGCCGAGCGCGAACGCGTGCTGCTGTACTCGGAGCCGTATCTCGAGAACCGGCTGATCCTCGTCGGGCGTCGGGGCAGTGACGTCTCCGCTACATCGCTGGCCGACCTCGCCGGCAAGCGCATCGCCCTGGTTGCCGGGTACTCCTATGGAGAGGCGGTCGAGACGGCGGACGGACCGGTCATCATCGACTCGCACAGTCTGGAGGACAGCGTCGCGAAGGTCGTCGGTGGCGACGTGGACTATACGCTGATGGACGAGCTGGTCATCCAGTACCTCGTCACCGACCACGCAGACGAAGCGCGGACGCGGCTCGCGTTCGGTTCGATGCCGCTACTCACACGCTCACTCCACCTCGCAATTCAACGGTCGCTTCCCGACGCCGAGTCGATCATCTCGCGGTTCAATGCCGAGCTGCGTGGGATGCTCGCCGACCGCAGTTATCATCGTCTGCTCCACCTCGATTGGATCCGAGCGGACGTCGATGGCGACGGCCTGAGGGAGTACGTTCCCCACGATGATCGTGTCGGCACGCGCCGGCCGGAGCGTTCCTATGAACTCTTCGCGACGGGCAGTGCGACCAAGGAGCCCGACAGGACGCGGCGCTTCTACTTCGGCGGGGATGTCTACGAAGGATGGTCCACCGTGCCCAACGAGTACAAGGGCCTGGACTTCACCGGACCCAAGCCGAGCCGAGTAACGGTCAGACTCTTCACCTTCAGGTTCTAGCTGGAGCCAACCCGCCGCGGCTCGTGTCGCGTGAAGCCGTATCCGCGGCCCTCCTGAAGAGTCTGGCAGTCTGCGGCACGACCCTGACCGACACGCGCAGGCACTCGGCGGATGTTCGAGGAGATGACCTGTGCCGTGTGTGGATGGTCAGCCCTCCCTCGCTCCAGCGGTTTCCGGTCAGTCGCGCGCGGCGACAAGCCAGCCGAGCATACTTCGCCCACGTCACACGCCAAGTTGCTCGCTCGGCAGCCGTCGGCAGCTTCGCCATCAAGCCCGCGAGGCCCGCTTGCAAACGCCCGAACCCCGCCGTCACCGCGCCGGGTTGTTCGCAAAGTCGCCAGCGCGGAATATCGACATCTTCTCCGGGTCGATGTGCCGGCGCATCGCCGCGAGGAGGTCGTCGGGCGTCAGCGCCTCGATGGCCGCTTCGCGTTGCGCGACGAACTCCATGGTTCGGTCAAGGTTGAGGGTGGAATCGAGAATCGACGCGAGCGCTTCGTCGCTCGAGCGTTGGCGCTCCTCGCCGTCGAGGGTGGCGCGCTTTGCCGCCTCCACCTCCTCGGCGGTGAAGCCCCGCTCGAGCGTCCTGTCGAGTTCCTCTCTGAAAGCCGATACCACCCGGTCGGCATTCTCCGGCGCGAATACCGCGCTGCCGGCGAACGTGGCGATCTCGTCAAACGGGTCCGCACCGAACTGCGCAGCCACGGTATAGGAGAGCCCTTCGCGTTCCCGGATGCGGTTGTAGAGCCTTGAACTCAGGAGGTTGGCGGCGATGTCCAGCGCCGGGTAGTCCGCGTGATCGTCGCGCATCCGAATCCTCAGGGCCGCGACCATCCCGGCATTCGCCTTGTCGGGCATCTCGATGTCGATGCCGACGGCGGGAACGTCCACGAAAGTCCGATGGATTCGGGCGTAGGGTTCCCTGGCGTTCCAGCC
Source organism: Immundisolibacterales bacterium (assembly GCA_026712715.1). Lineage (GTDB taxonomy): Bacteria > Pseudomonadota > Gammaproteobacteria > HK1 > HK1 > JAJDXW01. The sequence continues at coordinate 192,634 of JAPOPW010000024.1, forward strand.
ACCAAAAGCCTCTTCGAGGACCGGAACGATCACCTCGGGGTCGAAGTCGCCGACGACCGCTACCGTTCCGCCTTTCGCTCCGGAGAACGACGCCCAGAAGTCCCGCGCCTGCTCGACCGTGACCGCGTTCCAGCGGGCAATCGCCTCGTCGAAGGTCGGCGTGTAGAACACGTGGGCCTCGTCGTAGCCACGATGGAAATGGCGTTGAAAGGCGTTCTCGGCGCGCTCCATGACATCGGCTCGGCGTGCTTCGAAATGGGCCAGGACGTTCTCGCGCACCAGTTCGAACTCCGCCGGGTCGAAGGCCGGTTCGCGCAGCGTCTCGGCGAGGAGGCGCAGCACGTCGGGAAGGTTCTCGCGAACCGTGGTTGCCGAGCCGCTGATGCCGGTCGTGCCGGGGTTCAGGTTGGCCGCGGCCTCGAGGCGAAGCAGCTCGTCACCGACTTCCTGACGTGATCGCCGGGCCGTTCCGCGCGTCAGCATGAGGGAGGCGGATTCCGCCACCGTGCTCCGGCCCATCAGCGCGTCCTCCGTGCCGTGCCGGAGCGACAAGCTGATGCTCACCTCGTCGCCCCGGTTCTCCTTCGGCAGGAGCGCCACCTCGACGCCGCCCGCGAGAGTGAGCCGCGTGGTGCGACTCTCGATGTTCGCGGACGTCGGTTCGAACGCTTCGCCCCCGGCCACCGACTCGCCCCCGGTGTACCCCGAAACCAGTGCCGCGACATCGGGCGGCGCGGGGATCTCGGCCCGCAGCGGTGTTTCGTCCGTCGGATGAAAAAAGCCGACCGTGCGGTTCGAGGCCTTCAGGTACGCCGTTGCAACGGCGAGGACATCGTCGGGCGTGACCTCCGTAACACGGTCCCGATGCACGAACATGAGCCGCCAGTCGCCCACTGCCGCCCAGTACCCCAGCGCCCCGCCAATGGCGCCCGGGTCGTTGAGCTCATTCGCGAAATCGGCCGCGAGTATCCTCTTGACACGCTCCACCTCCTCTGCCGTCGGAGGCTCGTCGGCGAAGCCCTGCAAGGTTGCCAGCAGGGCCTCGGCGGCATTGCCGAGGTCCGCCTCCCGGCGCACAATGGCACCGGCAAGCAACATGCCGGGTTCCTTGAACGCCGCGGTGGACGTAAACGTTTCGGCGGCGAGGCCGGTTTCGACCACGTTCTCGTAGAGTCGCCCTGCGGGCTGCGCGCCCAACAGATAGTCCAGCACCTGCACCGCAGCGAAATGTTCGTGGGAACCGCTCGGTACGTGATAGACCACCGCTATGAGCTGAACGTCGCCCACCCGCTGGAGCGTCACCGTGCGCTCCCCATCTTGGGTGGGCTCGACGGTGTAGGTCTCGTACAACCGGTTGGCGCCGATCCGGTCCGGGCGCGGGATCGGGCCGAACTTCTCCTCGATCAGCTCCACCGCGCGCTCGGTATCGAAGCGCCCGGCGACCACCAGCACGGCGTTGTCGGGCTGGTAGTACTTCCGGTAGAAGGCCTGCAGGCGCTCGATGGGCACGTTCTCGATGTCCGCACGGGCGCCGATTGTGGTGTTGCCGTAGTTGTGCCACAGGTAGGCCGTGGACAGGACTCGCTCCTTGAGAATCCGAACGGGATCGTTTTCGTGCAGCTCCCATTCGTTGCGGACCACGGTCATCTCGGACGCGAGGTCTTTGGCGGAGATGTACGAATTGACCATGCGGTCCGCCTCGAGGCCGAGCGCCCAGGCGAGGTTGTCGTCCTCGGCCGGCAACGTCTCGTAGTAGCTGGTGCGGTCGGGAAACGTTGTCGCGTTGTACGACGCGCCGCGCTCGATGAGGTCGCTGGAGATATGGGGATGGTTTGGTGTGCCTTTGAAGACGAGGTGCTCGAGCAGGTGCGCCATGCCGGTTTCGCCGTAGCCTTCGTGCCGCGAGCCCACCAGGTAGGTGATGTTGACGGTGATCTGCTGCTGGCTCCGGTCGGGCACAAGCAGGAAACGAAGACCGTTGTCGAGTCGGTACTCGGTGATGCCTTCCACGGTCGCCATCCTGGTTGCGGTTACCGGCGGCGACCCGGCGGGCGTATCGTCCGATGCCGCTGGCACGGCGGCCGGAGCAATCCAGAGGACAAACGTACCGAGGACGAGGACCTGAATCATTTTCATGATGGGCGTCTCCGTGGCGGGCTCGTGCCGATTGTGAGCCTGGGCGGCGGGGCGGGGAAGTCATCGTTCCCGCAGGGGTTCGGAACGGCTCCCTCGGTTCGCGCATCGGGGTCGTTCCGGCCCGGGGAACCGGCGAGCCCGTGGTCTCGGGTGCTTCCCGCTATTCTTTCGGATCTTCCAGCGGGAACACTACGATCGGAATCCCTCCGACGCTATCGATGCCGCTTGGCGGGAACTCTTGTGCCGGCGGAAACGAATCGTTGAAGGATCCGAAGGTACGCTCGACCTGAAGTTCGAACGGTTCGGTCCTGTCACGGTCCATCCACCGGCGGACCCAATCATCGACGAGCGAATCCTCCGGAAGCATCGTGGCCTCGCCCCACTCGCCGAGCTTCTCGTAGTCCGGGATCGTCTTCTTCACCGCGGCACCATCGTTATCCGCAGCGTACGTCACGTTGCACGCGGCGATCAGCAAGCAGGCCATTATGGTCAAGATTCTCATGGGTTCTTCACTCGTGCTTCGATCCGGTAGGTGCTCGACCGTTGCGAAGACCACAAATCCGGTCTACTAGTTCGCCCAACCGACAGGAATTGACCTGAGCCTTGGCATCGGGCGGTTCGATGCGGCAGACGACCCGAAAAAACGAGATCCATCGCTGCCTCCATGGGGAGGATACTGAACCTGCCCAATACGCGCGGTCAATCCCCCTCGGCAGTCCAATCTGGTGCAGACTCTCGGGCAGCATGCTGGATGACGAGTAGGTTCGTGAACTGTGCAGCTGCACGCCGACGACGGAACACATGCCAGTTCAAGAACGTATCTTTATATGCAACATAACGTTCTTTATGCACCTGACTCGGTGTACGCTCCCGTTCCATGTTCCCCGACCTGGTCCCAGTCGGAGGCCCGCGCGCCCTCCCCCACCCGCGCGGCGCGTGGCGACGCCGGCGCTCTTCTCCCCCACCGAGCGCGCCGAGCGGCGTTTCTGGGAGTTCTTCACCACCCACATCCGGAACCCGAACACGCGCCTCACGTACTTCGCGGCCGTGCGCGATTCGCCAGGTGGTGCGAACGTCGAGGCCTCACCCTCGGCCAGGTCGAGCCGGTGGTGGTCGCGGCCTACGTCGAGGAGCTGACGCGCGCGCGCTCGCCCGCGACCGTCAAGCAGCAGCTCGCGGCGCTGCGGATGCTCTTCGACTGGCTCGTCGTCGGCCAGGTCCTCCCCTTCAACCCCGCGAGCTCGGTCCGAGGCCCGAAGCACGTCGTCAAGGCCGGCAAGACCTCGGTCCTCCCCGCGAAGGAAAGGGGAGTACAAAATTCTCTGGGGTTACGCGGTGGGACTATTCTCGTTCTGAAGCGCCAACGGGCGCTTGAGGACGGCATTTGGTCGTTCAACCGGTGGTGTTGGCTGCATTTGACCCCACGGAGATTTGTGCTTCCTGAATTGGAACAGGCTCGGGCGCCGAAGGGGCTCGACCGCGATCTTGGGCTGTAAGGTGCTTCAACCGGCGGCAGCGAGACCGGATTGGGGCAGCGGAGTCGAGGGGCAGCCCGTGCGCCGCACCGGATTGAAACGCCGCCCGGCGCTCCATATAAGGTGTTCAGGCGCCGCCTCGGCACGGATAATGTGCGGTTCAGCCGACAAGGCGGCAAAGCGGAACAGTTCGATGGGCACAGTTCTCGAAGACGTCACAAGCGAAACCATTGACGCGGGGCACATACGGCGGCGCGTCGATGACTGGGAAGAGAGGCTTGGCGGGCTCTTTGCCGCGATCGACGGCTGGTTGCCGGACGGATGGGAGGCGCGCCAAGGTGCCCCGGTCGTCATGCACGAGGAGTTGATGCGCAAATTCGGCCTCGATGCGAAACCGTTGCCGACGCTCGATCTCCGGGACGGTGAAGGCCATGTTGCCAGGCTCGTTCCGCGCGGACTGTGGATCATCGGTAGCAACGGCCGCGTTGATCTGAAGCGGGACGGGCGTCGCTACCTGATCGTCGATATGGCCGAGAATTTCGAGGCGCCCGACTGGCAGGCCGCTTCCGCCGAACAACGGTGCGCCCGCGAGGCGGTCAGCGAAGATTGGCTGCGGCGCATCCTGCGGTGAGCGATCTCGACGCTATTGCCGCCCTGTTTCAGCAGGTCGACAACGCTCTGGAAGACTTGCGCGAGCAGCACGATGCGGCTGGCGAGGCCGACGAGCGCGACCGTATCGCACGCCGGCAGAGGCTGAACGAGCAGGCATACTTCGTGCTGGCGTGGGGGCAGTTGGAAGCTGACATTGACGATGCCTGCCGCGACGCGATCCGTCACGGGAAAGCGCACGAGGACTGGCGGCACCGCCGGGCGTGGAGCGTGTACGACGAGGACAACCCCAGGCTGAGCTTCAGGAACCGTCTGACGCTCGTTCTCGACCGGAGCAGCGAGGAGTGGAAGAGGACCCTGGAGCTTTACCAGGTCCGCAACCAGATCGCCCATGGCGATCTGCGCCATGCAGGCATCAACCTCCCGACCGTGATCGAGGATTTCCACCGCATCCAGTCGTCGCTGGCGCGAGATTGAACGGCGGAAACCCCGGAAGCACCAAGATCCGTGGGGTCGAACGGCGAGACCGTCTTGCGTCTGACGGGCGAGCGGGCGTTCGAGGGCGAGGTCTGGATGTTCAACCGTCGATGTCGGCTACTTTGACCCCATGGATCTTGGTGCTTCCCCTCGACGCGGAGGCGGCCGCGTACGCGCGGGCCCGCTTGCTTCTCGAGGACCGCCACGGGCGCCGCATCGAGGAGGAGGGCTCCGCGGCCACCGCGGTGACGGCGGTGTCGCGCGGCGCCGGCGAGCCGGACCCGGACGTCGCGGTCCCCCGGCCCTTCACTGGCCCCCGCACCTCGCCGCGATCGAGGCCGGGCGCGGGGTGGAGCTCGCCGTGCGCCTTCGCGCGAGCGAGCTCGCGCAAGGAGCCTTCTTCGCCGCGGACGGCGCCGGCGAGCGCGAGCGGATCGTGCAGCTGCACACCCTCGAGCGGGAGCTCGGGGACTGGATCCGCTGGGCCGGCACGTGCGACCGGCTGCACGACCTCGCGGAGTGAACGGTACCGGGTTTTTCGGAGGCCCCAAACCTTGAGAGACTGGGCACATGAAACATTCAAACAGATAGCCCTTGTCGCGCCGGGTTCCGTCCCCTCTGCAACTCCCGAGCCGGTGGCCGCTGGACGGTTCCGCGCGCCGATCCCGATGGCTCGCGCCGGGAACGCCGGCGCGCGGGTGGTCCGGCTTCAGCCGGCGTTCGCCGCGCGGGCCGGCGGTTCCCCGGCGGCGAGTCGGCGCGCAACCCAGCGGTGGAAGTGGTGGACCGGCCGGTCCAGCACCGGCGCGAACACGCCCCCCCCGAAGGCGGGCGAGCTTCGCCCGCGCTGCATCCCTTCCACCACCGTCACGTCCTCGCCGAGGATCGCGGCCCATCTCTCCCGTATTCGGGAACGGGCGGACTCGAAGCCAGCGTCCCTGGCCGCCCCGTCGAAGAAGTAGTTCCGCCACCGCTCGATCGTTCGGTCCGGGGCCACCGGCTCGAGCACCATGGTCCAGAAGTGGTCCGCGTGCCCGGACACGAACACGTTGGGATAGAGGCACGGATACTCGCCGGTCCGCGCCGGCCACGCCTCGACTCGCGGCAGCGGCGCACTCTCGTGGGGCACCGTGTCGTAGGCGGACGAACCCTGTCCGGCGAATCCGTCCTGGTCGAGAAAGCAGTAGTGGTCCTCGAGCGGCGACTGGCGGTTGAGGGAGGGATGGATCCAGGGAAGATGCGATGCATCGAGATTGTTCTCGACCGCGAGCTTCCAGTTCGCGCGGACGTCGAAACTGAACTCTCCGTGGGTCGCGGCCGGGTGCAGCCGGTCCTCGAAGCCCGTTCCTCCCAGTCCTTCGAAGCGGGTAGCGAGCGGCGCTATCCAGTCCTCGAACGGCATCGCGTCCCCCGACAGGTTCACGAACACCAGGTCCAGCCACCGGGCGCATCGAACCTCCCGCAGATCACGCGCCCCGCAGTCGAAGCCCTGCACCCGGTGGACCCCGATCCCGCCAAGGTTGGGGGTCCCGGTCAGTCGACCGTCGAGGTCGTAGGTCCAGGCGTGATAGGGGCAGCGGATCGCGCCCTTTACCCGGCCGGGCTCCCAGACGAGCTCGTTGCCGCGATGCGAGCAGACGTTGTGGAACACCCGTACTCGCCCCCCGGGGGCGCGGAGCATGAACAGGGGCACGCCGAGGAGCCGAGCCGGGCGCACGTCGCCCGCGCGCGGCACGTCCGCGGCGTGTCCCAGGCACGCCCATGAGGGAGCGAAAATCCGTTCGAGCTCGAGTCGGAAGAACTCGGTGCCGGTGTAGGCCCGGTTCGGCAGTCCCGCCGCATCGCCGACGGGGCGGTCGACCGCGGCCACGAGTTCGGAAATCGCAAGGCCGACCGTCATCGATGGTACCCCCCGCTTCGAGCGTCCTCACCCTGGGAGCGAGAGGATTCGCCGGCTCGTTCGCAATTGCAACCCCCTTTTTCCGCTCCACCCGACGCGAGCGCGCAAACATCGCGAATTTCCCGGCTCACGGCCGAGAGCCGTGCTCCCTCGAGCTGTCTCGCGCGCGCGGCGCCGGTGGCGACCACGCCTTCCGCCGGCGCGAAGCGCTCAATCGTCTCGCCGGGGCGACCACCACGGCGCCAAGGCGTCTTCGCGACGAAGATACCGAGATGATTCCGGACCGGGGACCTGCGGACTGCGGTCGGCGCGGTTCGCAAGACCGGCCGGAACCTCGCGGCGAGGCGTAGAATTGCGCGCGAGGCAGTCGACGGCCGGGTTTGCCGAGTGGCCGGAAAGGGAAATCGTCCAATCGTCATGTCCGCGCGTGCATTGATTGCCGGCCCGCACCGCACCTGCGCGGAGCTCCGGTTCTCCGGCACGGTTCCGCGTCCGGCGGGCGCGGTCTCCTTCGTGACGGACGAGCGCGGCGGCGCGCGGGGATGAAGGTGGGGATGGCCGCTGCCGAAACTGCGGATGAGCGGTCCGAAAGGCTCCCGGTGGCGGCCGGGGTCCTTCGCGGGCCCGACGGTACGGTCCTGGTCACCCGGCGACTGCCCGGCCGTCATCTCGGTGGCCAGTGGGAATTTCCGGGCGGAAAGCTGGAGTCCGGGGAGAGCGCCCGCGCCGCCCTCGAGCGCGAGCTGCGAGAGGAGATCGGGGTCGAGGTGCGCGAAGCCAGGCCGCTCATCCGGTTCCCTTGCGACTATCCGGATCGAAGGGTGCGCCTCCACGTGTTCGAGGTCACCGGCTGGCGGGGCCGGGCACATGGCCGGGAGGGGCAGGCGATCGACTGGGTTCGCCCGGGTGAGCTCCGGCTCCGGCGGTTCGTCAAGGGGGCCGTGCCCATCCTTGCCGCCATCGATCTGCCCCCGTACTACCTCGTCACCCCGGAACCGGCGGACGACTTCGAGGAGAGGCTCTGCGGACGGCTCGAAGCGGGGATCCGCCTCGTGCAGCTCCGGGCGAAGAAGATGGCGCCGGACGCGCTTCGCGGACTCGCCCGCCGGGCGGCGCGGATGGCCGAGCGAAGTGGGGCGCGGCTGTTTCTGAACGGGGACCCGCAGGCCGCGCGGGCGGCCGGTGCTCACGGCGTGCATCTCACGAGCCGGGCGCTCGCGCTTCTCGCCGAACGCCCGTCCTGGCCCGGATTCGGGCTCGCCGCGTCGTGCCACGATGCGGGCGAGCTCGCCCGCGCCCGCGCGCTCGGGGTCGACTTCGCGGTCCTCTCGCCGGTGCGTGCGACGCCGGGACATCCCGGGTCGCGCCCGATCGGATGGGAGAAGTTCTCGAGGCTCGTGGAGGCAGTGGATTTCCCGGTCTTCGCGCTCGGCGGGCTCGGGCCCGCCGACCGGACGGAAGCCTGGGCCGCCGGCGCGCAGGGAATTGCGGCGATCCGCGGACTCTGGACCGGGAACGGCGGGCCGTTACGGCTATAATCCCCGCCCGCATTTTTCACTTCTTGCGGAGCATCGCCCGGCATGACTTTCGTCGTCACCGAACAGTGCATCAAGTGCAAGTACACGGACTGTGTGGAGGTCTGTCCGGTGGACTGCTTCCATGAAGGGCCGAACATGCTGGTGATCGATCCCGACGAATGCATCGACTGCACGCTGTGCGAGCCGGAGTGTCCGGTGGAGGCGATCCTTTCCGAAGACGATCTCACCGACGACCAGCAGCCGTACCTCGAGCTGAACGAGGAGCTCTCCCGGATCTGGCCGGTGCTCACGGAGAAGAAGGACGGTCCCGAGGATGCGGCGGACTGGGAGTGGGTCGAAGGCAAGCTGGAGCACCTCGAGCGCTGATCGGCGCCACCCCCGGTCCGTTCGCTCCGGCCCGGCCGGAGGGGCGGTCCCCCTCGGGCCGCGCGCAAGTTAGACTCCCCGCATGTCACCCCCGGCGGGCGAGATCGGGCGGCACACCCCGGTCATGCAGCAGTACCTCCGCGTCAAGGCGGAGTTCCCGGACAAGCTGCTCTTCTACCAGATGGGGGACTTCTACGAGCTGTTCTTCGACGACGCGCGCCGTGCGAACGAGCTGCTCGACATCTCCCTCACCTCCCGCGGCCGGACGAACGGCCGGCCGATCCCGATGGCCGGGGTGCCCGCCCACTCCGCTGAGGGTTATCTCGCGCGGCTCCTGCGCCAGGGCGTGTCCGTCGCTATCTGCGATCAGGTCGGGGACCCGGCCGCGAGCCGGGGACCGGTCGAGCGCCGGGTCACCCGGATTCTGACCCCCGGCACGGTAACCGACGACTCCCTGCTCGAAGAGCGTCGCGACCGTCTGCTCGCGGCGGTCAATCCCGGCCATGGCGGGGAGCGCGGGCTCGCCGTCCTCGACATGTCGAGCGGAGACTTCGTCGTCATGGAGTGCGACGGGGACGACGCCCTCGCCGCCGAGCTCGCCCGTCTCGCGCCGGCCGAGATCCTGGTCGCGGACGATCACCTCAGGCCCGGCGGCTGGGCGGCGACCGGGGTGCTGTCCGAGTATCCCGGCGTCGCCCCACGTCCCCCGTGGCTGTTCGACCCGGAGAGCGCGCGCCGGCTCCTGCTCGACCAGCTCGGCACCGCCGATCTCCGGGGTTTCGGATGCGAGACGCTGGAGCTCGGCGTCGGGGCGGCGGGATGCGCCCTCGAGTATGCACGGACCATGAACTGCGGTCCCCTGCCGCACGTCACCGGGCTGCGCACGGAGCGCCGTGAGGACACCGTGGTGCTCGATCCCGTCACCCGGCGCAACCTCGAGATCACCGAGAGCGTGACCGGCGACGTCGCTCGCTCGCTCGCCGGGGTCCTCGACCGGACCGCGACCGCGATGGGCAGCCGGCTCCTCAAGCGCTGGCTCGGCCGGCCGCTCCGCGACCGGGACACCGTGCGCCGCCGCCAGCAGTTCATCGGCGCGCGCATCGCGTCCGGGCCGGAACCGGGCACCGCGGACCTCCTGCGCACGGTCGGGGACCTCGAGCGAATTCTCGCGAGGATCGCAATCCGCAGTGCGCGCCCTCGCGATCTTGCCCAGCTCCGAACCGCGCTTGGCGCGTTTCCTGCGATTCGCGAGCGAATCGAAAGCCTCGACGGCCCGCTCGCTTCCGATCTCGCGTCCCGTATCGACGACTTCGCGGGCCTGCGCGAGCACCTGGAGGCGGCCGTGGTCGAGGCGCCGCCGATCTCGATTCGCGAGGGAGGGGTCATCGCTCCCGGATTCGACCCCGAGCTCGACCGCCTTCGGGCCATCGGTGACGACGCGGCGGGGTTCATCGCCGAGCTCGAGGCGCGCGAACGCACCCGCACCGGCCTTCCCGGGCTCAAGGTGGGCTTCAACCGGGTGCACGGGTACTACATCGAGATCTCGCGCGCGAGCGCGGACCGGGTCCCTGTCGAGTACGTCCGCCGCCAGACCCTCAAGTCCGTCGAGCGCTATCTCTCTCCGGAGCTCAAAGAGTTCGAGAACCAGGCCCTCGGCGCCCGAGAGCGCTCGCTCGCGCTCGAGCGCAGGCTCTACGAGGCGGTCGTCGAGGCGGCGGCCGCGGAGCTCGAGGGCCTGCGCGCGGGCGCCCGCGCCATCGCCGAGTTCGACGCGCTGTCGAATCTCGCCGAGCGGGCCGTCGAGCTCGAGCTCTGCCGCCCGGAGGTGAGCGACGCGGAAGGCGTCCGGATCCGGAAGGGTCGCCATCTCGTGGTGGAGGCGCTCGGCGGCGCCCCCTTCGTTGCGAACGATCTCGACCTCGGCCCGGACCGCAGGATGCTCGTCGTCACCGGCCCCAACATGGGCGGAAAATCGACCTACATGCGCCAGACCGCGCACATCGTCCTGCTGGCGTACGCGGGGAGCTACGTCCCCGCCGAATCGGCCGTCATCGGCCCGGTGGATCGGATATTCACCCGCATCGGCGCCGCGGACGACCTCGCGGGCGGACGCTCGACGTTCATGGTCGAGATGACCGAGACGGCGAACATCCTCAACAGCGCGACCGCCGAGAGCCTCGTCCTCCTCGACGAGATCGGCCGCGGGACGAGCACCTACGACGGCCTCGCCCTCGCGTGGGCGACCGGCGCCCACCTCGCGGCCCGGCTGGGGTCGTTCACCCTGTTCGCCACCCACTACTTCGAGCTCACCGCCCTCGCCGCCGAGCACGACACGGTCGCGAACGTGCACCTCCAGGCGGTCGAGCACGACCGCGGGATCGTGTTCCTGTACGAGGTCTCGGCGGGGCCGGCGAGCCGGAGCTACGGGATCCAGGTCGCGGAGCTCGCCGGGGTGCCGCCGGCGGTGGTCCGGCAGGCACGAAGCAAGCTCGAGCGGCTCGAGGCGGAGGAGGCGTCCGGTCCGGACCGCGCCCAGCTCAGCCTGTTCGCCCCCGAGGAATCCGGTGGACCGACCGCGTCCGCGCCCGCGCCCGCCGAGAAGGCGCTGGACGGCCGCGAAGAACGGCTCCGGCCGGGCCGGGTGGACGCGCTCCGAATTGCCCTCGATGCGGTGGACCCGAACGAGCTCAGCCCGCGTGAGGCGCTCGAGGTCCTGTTCCGGTTCAAGGAGATGTGCGCGCGGGACGTTGAATGAGGGCGAAACCGCCCCAACATGCCGACAAGTCCACGGCGGCGGCAGTCCCGAGCGAGAATCAGGCATGAGCGCAGAATCCGGACGCGAGACCCGACGGTACGAGGCCGAGGTCGGCCAGCTTCTCGACCTCATGATTCGTTCCCTTTACAGCAACAAGGAGATCTTTCTCCGCGAGCTCGTCTCGAACGGCTCCGACGCCGCCGACCGGCTGCGTTTCGCCGCCCTTTCGGACGATTCCCTCTACGCGGGCGACGGCGACCTGCGGATCTCGATCCGCTTCGATTCGCAAGCCCGCACGGTGACCGTCACCGACAACGGGATCGGCATGTCGCGCGACGAGGTGATCGAGAATATCGGGACCATCGCGCGTTCCGGGACGCGGCGATTCATGGAGTCCCTCACTGGGGACGAGGCGAAGGACGCCGAGCTCATCGGACAGTTCGGAGTGGGCTTCTATTCCGTCTTCATCGTGGCCGAGCGGGTCGTCCTCACCACCCGAAAGGCCGGGGCCCCGGTTGGCGAAGGCGTCCGGTGGGAGTCGGACGGCCGGGGCGAGTTCACGATCGAGACGGTGGAGGCTCCCGCCCGCGGCACGGAGGTGGTCCTGCACCTTCGCGAGGGCGAGGACGAGCTGCTCGACGGATTCCGGCTGCGCGGCATCGTCCGCAAGTACTCCGACCACATCTCCTTCCCGATCCGGATGGCGAAGGAGGACGGTGACGACGCGCAAGGCGCCGGAGAGGCGAGCGACGGCGAGGCTCCTTCCGAGGCGCGGGACCGGCCCGAGGAAGAGACGGTCAACCGGGCCACGGCCCTCTGGGGACGTCCGCGGCAAGAGATCGAGGCGGAGGAGTACGAGGAGTTCTACAAGCACATCGCGCACGACTTCGAGGCGCCGCTCGACACCATCCACGCGCGGATCGAAGGAAACGTCGAGTACACCGTGCTCCTCTTCATCCCCGCGCGCGCCTCCTTCGACCTCTGGGACCGCAACGTTCGCCGGGGGCTCAGGCTGTACGTGCGGCGCGTCTTCATTCTGGAGGACGCGGGAGATCTGCTGCCCGCCTATCTTCGCTTCGTGCGCGGGGTCATCGATTCGAGCGACCTTCCGCTCAACGTCTCGCGCGAGATCCTTCAGACGAACCGCCAGGTCGAGGCCATTCGCTCCGGGGCCGTGAAGCGGGTGCTCGGTGCGCTCGACAGGCTCGCGAGCGGCGACGAGGAGAAGTACGCGAAGTTCTGGAACGAGTTCGGCAAGGTGCTCAAGGAGGGGGTGATCGAGGACGCCGCGAACCGGGAGACGGTGGCGGGCTTGCTGCGGTTCCACTCGACGGCGGCGGAAGGGGACGATGCGTCGGTGTCCCTCGCGGCCTACGTCGAGCGGATGAAGACAGGGCAGGAAGCAATCCACTTCCTCACCTCGGACAGCCTGACCGCGGCCCGTTCGAGCCCGCACCTCGAAGTGTTCCGGAAGAGAGGGGTGGAGGTACTGCTGCTGACCGACCCCGTCGACGAATGGCTCGTCGGCCATCTCACGGAGTTCGACGGCAAGCCGCTTCGATCGGTCAGCCGCGGCGACCTCGACCTGGCGTCGCTCGGCGAAGACGAAGGGACGAAAGAGGGCGATGACGCCGCGAGGACAACGGACACCGGGAAGGGCGAGGACGGAAAGGAGTCGGGCGAGGAGGAAGGCCGCGAGGCGTCGGCGGACGGCGACCGCGAGGCGCTCGTCAAGCGGATCGGGGAGGCGCTCGGCGATCGGGTAAAGGAGGCGCGGGTGAGCCGGCGCCTGACCATCTCGCCCGCGTGCCTGGTCGCCGACGAGCACGCGCTCGGTACCCACTTCGAGAACGTGCTGCGGGCGGCCGGCCACGACGTCGAGCGTTCGAAGCCCATCCTCGAGGTCAATGCCGACCATCCGATAGTGGACCGGATGAGCGCTCAGGAAGGGGAGCGGTTCGTGGACTGGGCGCAGATCCTCCATGACCAGGCCCTGCTCAGCGAAGGCGGACAGCTCGAAGACCCGGCCGGGTTCGTTCGCCGCCTGAACGACATGTTCCAGGCCCTCGCCGGCGAATCCGTGGCCGAGGAAGAAGGGGGTGGAGGCGGCCCGCCGTCCGCCGCGAACGAGTGAGTCCGGGAGGTCCCGGGTGAGATCGGCGGCGATCGTGTTTCTCCGTGGGCCGAAGCACCCGGCGCGTTTGGCGCGGCGCGTTCCCCCGCGGTCGATGGGAAGCCTCTCCGGCGAGCCGCGACCCGGGACGGGGAGTGGGCGACCCGGGACGGGGAGTGGACGACCCGGCCACCTGTACAAAGGCTCGGCTCGCACCTCTCGCCGACCACCCGCTGCGAGCGACGACCCGCTTGCGCTGACGGGCCGCGCTCACGCTCGAAGACCAACGTCGTTCGCGCCACCGTGGAGCCTTGGGGGCCCTCGTACCCTCACGACGAAGAACGGCGAAACATGCGGGCCGGGGACCGGCTGAGCGGTGGCATACGAGGCGTTCGATCGGAAGGGCCTCAGGACGGTCGCCGCCTTCGTCCGATTCGGGGCGAGCCGGTTCGCCGAAGCGGGGCTCTGCTTCGCGCACGGGACGGACAACGCCGTCGACGAGGCTCTCGTTCTCGTGTTGCACGCGCTCCACCTGCCGGTCCGCCCGCCGCTTCCGGCGGGGCTCTTCCACGCCCGTCGGCCCCGCCGCGAGCGAGTGGAGGCCGAAGCACTGCTTCGGCGGCGCATCGATGAGCGGGTTCCGGCTCCCTACCTGACCGGCGAGGCGTGGTTCGCGGGTCTCCGGTTCGAGGTCGATCCGCGCGTGCTCGTTCCGCGCTCGCCGCTCGCGGAGCTCATCGAGGGGGGCTTCCAACCCTGGATCGACGGCTCGTCGGTGCGCAGGGTGCTCGACCTCGGGACCGGCAGCGGGTGCATCGCGGTTGCCTGCGCCTGCGCATTCCCCGAGGCGACGGTCGATGCCGTCGACAGCGCCGCGGCCGCCCTCGAGGTGGCCCGGCGCAACGCGGAGCTGCACGAGCTGGACGACCGGGTCCGGGTCCTCGAATCCGATCTCTTCGAAGGGCTCGCGGGTGCGCCGGACCGCGAAGAGGGCGGCGCGGCGGGCGGGCGCTACGACCTCATCGTGAGCAATCCGCCCTACGTTCCGGACGAGGAGATGGCGGAGCTCGCCCCCGAGTTCCGGGCCGAGCCCGTGTCCGCCCTCGAAGGGGGCGCGGACGGACTCGACGTGGTGAGCCGGATTCTCGCCGAGGCCCCCCGGCGGCTCGTCCCGGACGGGGCGCTGGTGGTGGAGATCGGTGCCTCGCCCATTGTCCGAGCCGCGCTCGAGTCCCGTTTCGACCTTCCCTTCGTGTGGCTCGAGCCGCAGCGGGGCGGCGAGGGGGGGTTCCTGCTGCACGCGCACGACTTCTGACCGCCGCTCCCGGCACGTCGAATCCCGGCCGGGAGACCGGTTCTGGGCCGAGGCGCCGGAAACGATCGCCGGCCCGATCGGCCCTTGGTACCCGTGTGCAGGGTGTCGGCCCCGCACATTCCTTACAATTGCCTTCTCAGGACGCTTGCGGGAAAGACGGGACGGGACTCGCGTGGCCGGCAACACCTTCGGGACCCACTTCACGGTGACTTCGTTCGGCGAGAGCCACGGACCGGCGATCGGTTGCGTGGTGGACGGATGTCCGCCCGGCCTCGCCCTCGCCGAGTCCGACATCCAGCCCGATCTCGACCGGCGCAGCCCCGGCCGGAGCCGCCACACCACCCAGCGGCGCGAGTCGGACACGGTCCGCATCCTGAGCGGGGTGTTCGAAGGCGTCACCACCGGAACCCCGATCGCGCTCCTCATAGAGAACGCGGATGCGAGGAGCCGCGACTACTCGAAGATCCGCGACGTGTTCCGTCCCGCCCACGCCGACTACACCTACCTCGCCAAGTACGGCGTCCGCGACTATCGGGGCGGCGGCCGCGCTTCGGCCCGCGAGACCGCGGTCCGGGTCGCCGCCGGAGCGATCGCGAGGAAGTACCTGCACGAGCGATTCGGCTGCACGGTGCGGGGATGGCTCGCGCAGCTCGGATCCCTTCGCCCGGCCCGTATCGACCTCGACGAAGTGGACCGCAACCCCTTCTTCTCGCCCGATCCCGACCTCGTGCCGGTGCTCGAGCGCTTCATGGACGCGCTCCGCAAGGAGGGGGACTCCATCGGCGCGCGGGTCACCGTGCGCGCCCGAGGGGTGCCGCGCGGGCTCGGGGAGCCGGTCTACGGAAAGCTGGACGCCGAGCTCGCCTCCGCCCTCATGGGGATCAACGCGGTCAAGGGGGTCGAGATCGGGTCGGGGTTCGCGTCGATCGAGCAGAAGGGCACGGAGCACCGCGACGAGATCGCCCCCGACGGCTTCCTCGGCAACAACGCGGGCGGAATCCTCGGCGGCATCTCCACCGGGCAGGACATCGTCGCGAGCATTGCGCTCAAGCCCACCTCGAGCCTCCGGCTCCCGGGGCGGAGCATCGACCGTTCGGGCGAGCCCGTCGAGGTGGTGACCACCGGCCGCCACGACCCCTGCGTCGGCCTCCGCGCCGCCCCCATCGCGGAGGCGATGACCGCCCTCGTCCTCATGGACCACTGGCTCCGCCACCGCGGCCAGAACGCCGACGCCCCCGCCTCCGCCCCCGACATCCCCCCCTCCGCTCCGAAACCGTAGACCCCACGATTTCGCGTATCGCATGGCGGCGGCCGCAGGATGGTCTGCGGGGAGCGGCAGGAGCGAACACCCCCCGGATGTGACCACGCACATGCCATCTCGGCCGCGTTGACGGGTTCGGTCCACCTCTCGTCTCGATCCACCTGGCGCGCCCGGTTTCGGATTGCCGGCCAGGAGCACGCCAACTCACGGGCCAGCTCCCCGAGCGTGCGGCCGGTGCAAACCGGCTCCACCATCCGGCACCGGTTCTCCGGCGGGTACGGCGGTTGTTCGTTCGACATCTGGACAACCCCGCTGCGCAATGTTCAGGTGTCCACCAAGGCGGCTCGACGTCAACGGCCCTTGTGCGCTGCCTCGTGGTGCGGGTTGTGGTGCTCGATGGCGATCCGACGGTGATCGAGAGGCCCGGGGCCGCGGCCGGACAGGCGTCGGATTGGCCGCAGCGCCGGCATTCGGAGAGATGCTCGGCAAGGGGCGCCGCGAGCGGGAGTCAGATGACGGCGAGGGACTCATCGCTCGCTCCTCGGACCGCGGCCAGGGACACGGACTTGTCGAGGGTTGCCAGTCGGGCGCCATGCGCCACCGCGAGCGCACGGAGATAGACGTCGGTCACCTGGCGAGGCCCCAGCAACTGGCCGCGGTCCACGACCCTGTCGTCGAGCAGGCTGATGTCGTCCGGAAGAAACCGGTGATGGGGTGTCGATACGGCCGCCTGCAGGCGTGCCACCGCTTCGGCTACGCCCAATGCGTTCGGATACCTCGGTTGGGAGACGATACGCACGCACCCGTTCTGCGTCAGCGGGCAGGACGCCCATCCCCATTCGATTTCGCGCACGAACCACTCCGAGACGGCCGCATGCTGGGTGTGGTTCTCGTCGAGAAGGGCAATCAGCACGTTGACGTCGAGCAGGGCGCGCACGAATCAGATCTCGAGCTCCTCGCGCAGCTTGTCCACGAGCTCGTTGGTCACGACCGCACCGCCGGCCGGAATCGGCCGGAAGCCGTAGAGCTCGCGTCGTGGGGTGCCGGCCGCCGGGAGAGCCGCTCGGGCGCGCAGCGCTTCGCGCATCAGGGCGGACACGATCTCGCCCGCCGTCCTTCGCTCCCGCCTTGCCGCCTCCTTCGCCGCGGCCAGCAGATCGTCGTCGATGTCGAGCGTGGTGCGCATTGGCGGTGTCGCGTCCGAGGATCGACGCTGCATGCTATTGCGCCTCGCACCTCGCACCTCGCATCAAGCATCAAGTTCATCGCTCGTCGGTTTCGATGCTCCGCAACCGCGTCCGATCCCGTTCCTCCCTGGGTCTGCAGCCGTCAGAGCGTCACGCATGGGAGCGGGCCGCGGAATCGCCTCTCCGCGAGTGTCTTGCGACACTCGGTTCCGATTCCCGTCGCCCGGGCAGGGCCGGTGCCACCGGCTTGCCGCCAGGCCGAGCGGAGGCGCCCGGCCGTTCCCGAATCGGTCAGAGCCAGCCGCGCTCGCGGAGCGCGGGGGCGAAGGAGCGGCTGACGGGCACCTCGCGGCCGTTCACGAGGCGGAGCAGGGTCCGGCCGTTGCGGCGCTCGACCCGGTCGAGGGCGGCGCGCGCGACCCAGTGCGAACGGTGCACCTGGGCTCCGTCGAGCTCCGCGACCTCGCGCAGCGCGTCCCGGAACCGCAGCAGGACGAGATCGCTTCCCACATCGGTGTGCACCTCCACGTAGTGGTCCTGCATCCGGAGATGCAGGAGGTTGCGTCCGAGACGGTCGGGAATCCGTTCCAGAAAGGCTGCGCCGGGGACCGTTTCCCCCGGTTGGGAGGAATCCCGTCCGCCCTCGGTGCCCGCCGCCGCCTTCGCCAGCCGCGGCTGGCGCGCGACGAGCCAGGTGACCAGGGCGTTCAGCACGAGGTGGATGGCGAGGACCTGGGAGTAGAGCGACCCGATTTCGGCGAGTCCGCTCATTCGATGGCCGATGAAGGTGGCCACGAGCAGCCACACCACCGCGGTTCCCGGAACCGCCGCCGCCGCGCTCCCGCCGGAGACGACGGCCGCCCAGACGAGCCGTCCCCGTCGCTCGAGCGCAAGCCCCGCGGCGATGCCAACCGCCAGGCCGAAGAGCCAGTTCACGCCGGTGGCGAGGGTCCAGAACGCGATCCGCTCCGGCAGGGAGAGCCAGCCCCAGGTGTTGAACGGGCCGAGGTACGCGAGCACCGCAACGGCCGCCAGCAGGCCGAACACCTGCTGCCAGAGCCGGATGTGCGATTCGCGAAGCGCGAGCCGCACGCCTCTCTCAACTTGCGAAATTGACCGTCGGTTCACGAAGTTCCGCTTGCCGGCAAGCGCGGCCTCCCGGGAGCATTGCCCTGCGGCGCGGACACCAACGACCCGCCGCATCGTCAATCATCGCCGTTTCGAGGAGCACACGCCATGAACCGATCGCCATTCTCCCTGACCGTCGCCGCGGGACTCGCATCCCTCGCCGGTCTCGTCGCAGTGCCCGTCGCGGCCGCCGATCTCGCCGTCGAAGTCAGCGGCATCCGCTCCGACGCGGGGCGGGTCTTCATTGCCGTCCATACCCCCCGCGAGGGAGAAAAATTTCCGTATTCGGGGGGAATGTTCGCCGGCCTCCAGCATCGGGCGCGCGAAGGGTCCGTGCGCTTCGTGCTCCGCGACGTCCCGGCCGGGCGCTACGCGGTGAACGCCTTCCACGACGAGAACGACAACGGGTCGCTCGACTCGAACCTGCTCGGGATCCCCACCGAAGGCTACGGGTTCGCGAACGATCCGCCCACGAGCTTCGGCCCGCCGGAGTTCGATGAAGCCGCGGTGACCGTCGGCGACGCGCCGGTGACCGCCGCGATGAGCATGGTCTACTGACCGGGCCCCGAGGAGACGGACACGATGAACACGATGACTGCGTGGACGCGCCGGCGGGTGCTCGGCGCAACCCTCGCCGCGGCCGGCCTTGCGTCCCTCGGCTCCCCCCTCGCGCGTGCGCTTGCCGGTGACCGGGGCGAGGGCGACTGGTCCGCCGAATTCGCGGCGAGGCTCGCCGCGGACCCGACCTTGCTCGGATGGAAGGGCGTTTCCGCCGACCGGCTCGCGGGCTCGGCCCGGATCGAGGGACGGCTCCCGGCGGGGCTCGCGGGAACGCTGTTCCGCAACGGTCCGGCGGTGCACGAGCGCTTCGGCCTTCGCTACCGGCACTGGTTCGACGGGGACGGCATGATCCAGGCGTTTCGAATCCGGGACGGCAAGATCGCGCACCGCGGCCGGGTCCTGCAAACCCCCAAGCTCTCCGGAGAGGACGCAGCGAATCGCCGCATCTTTCCCGGTTTCGCGACCGTCGTCGGGAACGAGGCTCGCGTACGCGGGCCCGACGACCTCAATACCGCCAACACCTCCGTCCTGGAGCACCACGGCGAGCTGCTGGCCCTCTGGGAGGGCGGGTCGGCCAGTCTGTTCGAGCGCGAGACACTCGCGTGGCAAGGCTTCAAGTCCTGGGGCGACGGACTCGAGGGCGTGCCGTTCACCGCCCATCCCAAGGTCGAGCCGGACGGGACCCTGTGGGCGTTCGGGGTCAGCTATCTGCCCGCCATGGGACTCGTGCTGTACCACATCGCCCCGGACGGGACGCTGGTCGAGGCGGGATTGATCAGGGTCGCCGACATGGGAATGGTGCACGACTTCGTGGTGACCGAGCGGCATCTGGTCTTCGTCATCCCGCCCCTCGTCTTCGAGCCCGAGGCGGCGCGCGACGGAGCGTTCCTGGACGCATTCGGTTGGCGGCCGGAGCTCGGATCGCGGGTGCTCGTCGTCGCCAAGGACGACTTCGGCAAGCGTCGCTGGCTTCAGCTCCCCGCAGGCTTCGGCTTCCACCACGGCAACGGCTGGGAGGAGGCCGACGGCACCATTCGGTTCGACCACTGCGCCGCCGCCGATCCCACCCTGGTCACGGAGCGGTTTCGGCATATCATGCGCGGCGAGGTTCGCGCGGCGGCACCGGAGCGGTACACCCGCTTCACGGCGCGTCCCGACGGACGTGTGGACGTCGAGGAAACGTCGGACTGGGCGGAATTCCCGCGCATCGCGCCCGCGCGGACGGGCCGGCGCAACCGCTACGTCTATACCCTCGGCGCGCCCGACAACCGGCACGCCGCGGCGCTTCGCCGCGTGGAGAGGCGCGATCTCGAGCGCGGAACGGTGGACGCCTTCGACTTCGGCCCGGGGGTGATCCCGGAGGAGCACGTCTTCGTTCCGCGGCGCGCGGCGGCGCGCTCGGAAGACGACGGCTGGCTCGTCGGCACCTTCCTCGACCACGTTCGCGGGGTGAGCGGGATCGCGGTCTTCGACGCCCGCCGGATCGGGGACGGACCGGTCGCGCGCGGCTGGCTCGACTATCCGCTCCCGCTCGGCTTCCACGGCCACTTCAGTCCGGCCTGAACATCGCGTCGGTCCGGGCGGAACCGGCCGGTTTCGCCCGGACCTGCGCCGGCGCCGGCGCACTGCGATTGCGCTCTGTATCCGGACCCGCTTCGGGAGGATAATTCGCGCCAGTCACATCGCGACGACGGGGAAGGCCATTGGAACCGATACGCATCGGGGTGCTCGGGCTCGGCACGGTCGGGTCCGGCACCGTCAGCGTGCTGCACCGAAACGCGGGCGAGATCGCTCGCCGGGCGGGGCGAGGAATCGACGTGGTCCGGGCCGCGGCGCGCCACCCCGACCGGGAGCGGAGCTGCGATCTCACCGGCATCGAGGTCACCGGAGATGCGCGAGCCGTCGTGGACGACCCGGACATCGAGGTCGTCGTCGAGCTCATCGGCGGCACCGACGCGGCCCGCGAGCTCGTCCTGCGCGCGATCCGGCAGGGCAAGCACGTGGTCACCGCGAACAAGGCGCTCATCGCACTGCACGGCAACGAGGTCTTCTCCGCGGCGCGGGCGGCCGGCGTGATCATCGCGTTCGAGGCTGCGGTGGCCGGCGCCATTCCGGTGATCAAGAGCGTCCGCGAGGGCCTCGCCGGCAACCGGATCCGCTCCCTCGCCGGCATTATCAACGGCACCTGCAACTACATCCTGACCGCGATGCAGTCCGTGGGAAAGCCTTTTGACGAGGTGCTCGCGGAGGCCCAGGCTCTCGGCTATGCCGAGGCCGACCCGACGTTCGACGTCGAGGGCATCGACGCCGCGCACAAGCTCACCATCCTCGCCTCCATCGCGTTCGGCCATCCCCTCCAGTTCGAGCGGGTTCACGTCGAGGGACTCGGCGTCGTGGAGCCGGCGGACATCTCGTACGCGGACCAGCTCGGCTACCGAATCAAGCACCTCGGCGTCGCCCGCCACTCGGAGCGGGGAATCGAGATGCGAGTGCACCCCACGATGGTTCCGAAGCAGCACCTCCTCGCATCCGTCGACGGGGTCATGAACGCGGTCCTGATCGAGGGCGACGCGGCGGGCCCGATCGTCTGCCACGGAGCCGGGGCGGGTGCCGAGCCGACCGCCTCCTCCGTGGTCGCGGACCTCGTGGACGTGGTCCGCACCCTCACCACCGATCCGGACCAGCGGGTCCCCCACCTCGCCTTCCAGCCCGATCGCATCGCGAACCTCCCGTTGCTGGCCATGGAGGAGGTCGAGACCGCGTACTACCTGCGGATGCTGGCCGAGGACCGCCCGGGAGTGCTCGCCGAGCTCGCGAGCATCTTCGGTGAGCTCGATATCAGCATCGAGGCGGTGGTGCAGCGCGAGCCGCCGCGCGGGGTCCGGCAGGTGCACCTCATCATGCTGACCCACCAGGTCCGCGAGTCGCGCATGGACACCGCGGTCGCGCGCATCGAGGCGTCGTCCTGCGTCGAGGGTTCGGTCACCCGGATCCGGGTCGAGCACTTCGGCGCGGAGTGAACCTTGCCGAGGACTTTTCCTGGCTCCGCACCAAGGTCGAGGGCTTTGGTCCGGGGTGAGACCGGCCGGGGTTTCGCTCTCGCTCCGCCCTCACGGCGAGTACGTGGTGCCGAGATGAACAGGGCGGGGCCACGATGATCGCGCCGGGACGCGAAGTGACCGTGCACGTCCCGGGTCTCCTCGGACCGTGGCCGCGGGCGCTCGTGGCCGAAGTCGCTCGGGGGCTCGCGCTCCCGGGCCTCGTCGGTCTCCTTGCCCGGGCGCGGCGATCCGGCCGCGTCCCCCGCCGCGGGGGCGCCGCCCCCGAATCGTTCGAACGTCTCGCGTTCAACGCGTTCGGCTATCCGCCGGGGGAGGCGGACGTTCCCGCCGCGGAGCTCATGCAGGAACGCGACGCGGTGCGCTTGCGCCCCGCCCGAACGGCGCGTGCGCGTGCGGACGCAAACGAGACGACACCAATATCCCTTCGAGCCGATCCGGTCCACGTCCGTCCGGATCTCGACACCGCCCGCCTCTTCGATGCTTCGTTCCTCGACCTTTTCGGCGAAGAGGCGGCCGCGATGGCCGGCGCACTCGACCGCCACTTCGCGGCCGAGGGGCTCCGGTTCGAGGCGCCGCTTCCCACTCGCTGGTACGTGCACGTTCCGGAGCGGGCGGATGCGGTGTTCCATCCGCCTGGATCGGCGGTGGGGCGGGGCGTCGGCGGCCTGCTTCCCGGGGGGACCGACGGCTCGCTCTGGCGGCGGCGAATGAACGAGGCGCAGATGGTGCTGCACGCCCATCCGTGCAACGAGGCCCGCGCGTCGCGGGGCGACCTGCCGGTGAACAGCGTCTGGTTCTGGGGCGCAGGCACGTTGGCTGACGTCCCCCGGTCCCGCTTCGAGGAGGTCCGTGCCGACGACCCGCTCCTCCGGGCGCTCGCGGAGCGCGGGGGGGTGCGCGCGCGGGGGCTGGAGGAGAACGCGGGCCTCGGGGCCGAATCGCTCCGCACCGTCCTCGTCGCGCCCGGAATCGGTTTTTATCGGGCGGTGGTCGGCCGCGACGTCGAGGGGTGGCGCCGGGAGCTTCTCGGCGCGGAGGAGCGCTGGTTCCGGCCCCTGCACGAAGGCATGCGGGACGGCCGGGTTCGCACGGTGGCCATCGACGCGGGGCTCCGGTCGGGTCTTGCCGTGTTCGAGGCGCGCGCCCGATGGTGGCGCCGCCCGTCCGTTTCCGCCTCCGCCCCGGAACTGGCGGAGTTTCTTCTTGCCGAAGGTGCTCGGGACGGATGACGCCGCCGTCGGCGTGCTACCATCCGCGCCCTTCGGGGGTGAGCGAATCATGGTCGAATTCAATCTGTTGGCGACACGCATCCAGGGCCTTCAGGAGCGCATGACCGCTCTTTGGGGGTATCTTTGACGTCGCCGCCAAGCGCGAGCGCCTCGGCGAGGTCCGGCGCGAGCTCGAAGATCCGGCGGTGTGGGGAGATCCCGAGCGGGCCCAGATCCTCGGTCGCGAGCGGGTCGGCCTCGAGCGGGTCGTCGAGGTCGTGGAACGGACGGACGCGGCCCTCGAAGAGGCGGCCGAGCTGCTCGAGCTCGCCGTCGCGGATGCGGACGAGGATACCGCCCGGGCGGTCGAGGAGGACGTCGAGCACCTGGATGCCGAGGTAGGCCGAATCGAGTTTCGGCGGATGTTCTCCGGCGCCATGGACAGCCGCAACGCGTTTCTTGAGGTGACCGCGGGATCGGGAGGAACGGAGGCGCAGGACTGGGCGGCCATGCTGCTTCGAATGTATCTTCGCTGGGCCGAGCACCGGGGGTTCCAGACCGAGCTGCTCGAGGAGTCGCCCGGTGAGGTGGCAGGGGTGAAGAGCGTGACCGCCCGCGTCGCCGGCGATCACGCCTACGGATGGCTCCGCACCGAGACCGGGGTGCACCGGCTCGTTCGCAAGTCGCCGTTCGATTCCAGCAACCGCCGCCACACCTCGTTCGCGGCCGTGTTCGTATCCCCGGAGGTCGACGACGACATCGACGTCGACATCAATCCGGCCGAGCTTCGCATCGACGTGTACCGGGCGAGCGGGGCCGGTGGTCAGCACGTCAACCGCACCGAGTCCGCGGTACGGATCACCCACCTGCCGACCGGGGTCGTCGTGCAGTGCCAGAACGACCGTTCCCAGCACAAGAACCGCGCGACCGCCACCAAGCAGCTCAAGGCAAAGCTCTACGAGCTCGAAATCCGGCGCCGGCGCGAGGAGCAGCAGGTCGTCGAGGACGCGAAGGCGGACATCGGATGGGGCAACCAGATCCGCTCCTACGTCCTCGATCAGTCGCGGATCAAGGACCTTCGAACCGGAGTGGAGACGGGCAACACCCAGGGAATGCTGGACGGGAACATCGACCCCTTCATCGAGGCGAGCCTCAAGGCGGGTGTCGGGGCATGAGCCGCGGGGCGGCACACGGCAGCGCGGCCGGGCGGTGCCGCGCCGGCAGGGAGCCGCTGATTCACTCCGGAGTCGAATCCGGGATTGAATCAGGCAGGGCAACCGCTCGGCCGGGCGCCGACGGCGGTGTCCTGTCGTGAACGGGAAGGCGAAGCCGGACATGCGCGCCCGGGAGTCCTCCTCGCCGGTTCCGGAGAACGAGCAGGTCGCGCGCCGGCGGGAGAAGCTCGCCGCCCACCGCGAAGCGGGAGCCCCCTACCCGAACGACTTTCGTCCGACCGCTAGCGCCGCCCGTGTCCGCACCGAGTGCGGGGGGCTCGACGACGACGCGCTCGGCACGCGCCGCTACCGCATCGCCGGCCGGCTGATGACCCGGCGGGTCATGGGGAAGGCGAGCTTTGCCCACCTCCAGGACGGGTCGGGGCGCCTTCAGCTCTACGTGCGGCGCGACGACCTCCCGGGCGGCGCCTACCAGGCATTCCGGCGCTGGGACATCGGCGATGTCGTCGGCGTGGAGGGGGTCGCGTTCCGGACCCGGACCGGCGAGCTCTCGCTCCGGGTGGACGGGCTGCGCCTCCTCGCCAAGTCGCTCCGCCCCCTGCCCGAGAAGTTTCACGGCCTCACGGACCGGGAGGCGCGGTATCGCCGCCGCTACCTCGACCTCGTCATGAACGAGGAAACCCGCGAGACGTTCCGAACCCGTTCCCGGGTGGTGGATTTCGTGCGCCGCTTCTTCGCCGGGCGCGGTTTTCTGGAGGTCGAGACTCCGATGATGCAGCCGCTCGCGGGCGGCGCGGTGGCCCGGCCCTTCGAGACCTGGCACCACGCCCTCGACATCCCCCTCTTCCTCCGGGTCGCGCCGGAGCTCTACCTCAAGCGCCTCGTCGTGGGCGGCTTCGAGCGGGTGTTCGAGATCAACCGCAACTTCCGCAACGAGGGGCTCTCGACCCGCCACAACCCCGAGTTCACGATGCTCGAGTTCTACCAGGCGTACGCCGACTATCGCGAGCTCATGGACCTCACCGAGGAGCTGCTCCGCGGGCTCGCCCGCGCGGAGGCGAAGCGGCGTGCGGGGGACGAGGGCGGAGGCGCGCCGGGCGCGGACGGACCGGCCGCACCCGCCGTCGCGTGGCAGGGGCACCGGATCGACTTCGGTCCCCCGTTCGAGCGGCTGAGCGTGCGCGATGCGGTCCTGCGCCATGCGGAGGGGATCACCCCGGACGACCTCGACGACCCAGAACGGATTCGGCGATCCGCCCGCCAACGAGGCATCGCGCTCGACGACGGCGCGGGTCCCGGGAAGACCCTTGTCGAGATCTTCGAGCACGAGGCGGAGCCGCGGCTCATCGCGCCGACCTTCGTCACCCACTACCCGATCGAGGTATCGCCGCTCTCGCGCCGCAGCGACGACGACCCTTCGGTGGCCGACCGGTTCGAGCTCTTCATCGGCGGGCGGGAGATCGCGAACGGGTTCTCCGAGCTCAACGATCCGGACGACCAGGCCGAGCGGTTCCGCGATCAGGCGCGCCAGCGCTCGGGGGGCGACGACGAGGCGATGGTGTACGACGAGGACTACGTCACCGCGCTCGAGTACGGCATGCCGCCCACCGCGGGAGAAGGGATCGGAATCGATCGGCTCGTGATGCTGTTCACCGATGCCGCTTCGATCCGCGACGTCATCCTGTTCCCGCATCTTCGTCCGGCGTGAAGCGGGTCTTCTGCTCCCACGATCCGATGCTCGCCGGGTACCTCCGGTCCGTGCTCGAGGAGCACGGGATCGCGTGCCTCGTCAAGAACGAGTTCCTCATCGGCGGGGGCGGGGAGCTCCCGCCGACCGAGTGCTGGCCGGAGGTCTGGGTGGTCGACGACGGGCAGGAGGCGCGTGCCCGGGCGATCGTCGAGGAGGTGCGGCAGTCCGGGTCGTCGGATGAAGGATGGCGCTGCCCCGTCTGCGCAGAGTGGATCGAGCCCGGGTTCGGCGCCTGCTGGCGGTGCGCCGGCGATGCTCCGGACGCGCCCGGCGCCGACCCCGCCTGAACCGAGGATCCGGCCCGCCGGTCCGAGGACGGACCCCTTCCTCCGCGGCTCGATCCGAGCTGATTCGGAACCCGCCTGCTCCTGCCCGGCGGCGTCGGCGGGTTCCCGGGGCGGGCCGTTGATGGTCGTGGTTCGGCCGGTGCCGGCGAGCCTGCCGCACCCGGCCCTCGGCACCATGGTGTCCTCCTGGCGTCGACGCTGCGAGGCGGATTGATTGATCGGCAGGTCGCTGGTCAAATTGCGCCCACGAGACATCGCAGCCGGGCCGCTCCGGACACCGGACGACCGGGAAACTTCGAGGGGAGGACGAATGATGCGGGCAGCAGTGTTGCGTGAGGTCGGAAAGCCGCTCGAGATCGAGGAGATCTCGATCGCGAAGCCGAGGTCGCGGGAGGTGCTCGTGCGCACCGCGGCGACCGGCGTGTGCCACAGCGACCTGCACTTCGTGAACGGCGCCTACCCGCACGAGTTCCCGGTGGTGCTCGGACACGAGTCGGCCGGGGTGGTGGAGCAGGTGGGGGACGCAGTCACCTACGTCAAGCCCGGGGACCACGTGATCACCTGCCTCTCCGTCTTCTGCGGCGAGTGCGATCACTGCCTCGTCGGGCGCATGTCGCTCTGCCAGGTACTGAAGGCGCCGGAGCACTCCGAGGGTCTTCTCAGCACCGCCGACGGGGGGGCCGTGCACCAGTTCGCGAACCTCTCCTCGTTCGCCGAGCAGATGATCGTGCACGAGCACGCCCTGGTGAAGGTACGCGAGGACATGCCCTTCGACCGGGCCGCCCTCATCGGCTGCGGGGTGACCACCGGGGTCGGGGCGGTGTTCCACACGGCGGGAGTGGAGCCGGGGGCGACCGTCGCCGTCGTCGGCTGCGGCGGGGTCGGCCTCGCCGCGGTGAACGGGGCCGCGATTGCGGGCGCCTCCCGGATCATCGCCATCGACCTCGTGGGCTCGAAGCTCAACCTCGCGAAGGCGTTCGGGGCGACCGACGTCATCGACGCCTCCGAAGAGGATCCCGTGCGCCGGGTGCGGCAGTTGACCGGCGGGGGCGTGCACTACTCGTTCGAGGCGATCGGCAACAAGCTCGCGGCCGAGCAGTGTTTCCGGATGCTCCGGGCCGGCGGCACCGCGACCATCATCGGGATGATCCCGGTCGGGACCAGGATCGAGCTGCACGGCCCGGACTTCCTCCAGGAGAAGAAGATCCAGGGTTCGAACATGGGTTCGAACCGGTTCCGGATCGACATGCCCCGCTTCGTCGACTTCTATCTCGCCGGAAAGCTCCACCTCGACCTCATGATCTCGCGCCGCATCCGGCTCGAGGACATCAACGAGGCGCTGGCGGAGCTCGAGCGCGGTGAGCTTGCCCGGAGCGTCATCACCTTCCACTAGGCCTTGAGCTCGGCAATGGCCGCGGCATAGGTAGGCGCCTTGTCGGTGTTCACCACCTCGGGCAGCTCCCACTCCTTGCACCCTCTCAGCGCCTTGCCGAGGAATCGCTTCGCCGCCCTGGTGTTGCGGGTCGCCGAGAGGTAGAAGTCGATCGTGTTCGCGAACTTGTCGAGCGCACGGTACAGATACGCCCACTTGCCGCGGACCCTGACGTAGGTCTCGTCAACCCGCCAGCTCCCCGACGCAGGCCCGCGCCACTGACAGCGCAGCCGTCTCTCCATTTCCGGGGCGTATCGCTGCACCCACCGGAAGATGGTCGAGTGGTCCACCGCGACGCCACGTTCGGTCATCATCGATTCGAAGTCGCGGTAGCTGATCGGGTACCGGCAGTACCAGCGCACCGCCCACAGCACGACCTCGCCCTCGAAATGGCGGCCCTTGAAATCGTTCATCGCCCGACCCCTCGTGCTCGCCAACGGGGACAGTTCACCACTTCGTTCAGAATCTGCAACAGCGCGGGTCGGAGTGCCCCTCGTGGACGAAAAAGGGCACGGCGCGTCCCGGCGGGGCCCTTTCATGAAAGAATTTCGGGCGGCGCATCCGACGGCGTCAGGCAGGCCATGCGGCGCGCACGCCAAGCAGGACCGAAAGCGCCATCAACACGAAAATGGCCACCCTCTTGAAGCACTCAGGGTCGGTTTTGACGAATCCACGATTTCCGACGACGACGCCGGCGATCAGGATCGGGAGGAAGATTGCCGTTCGCCACAGGACGCTGGCGTCGATCAGGCCCTGGGCCGCGAACATGGCAGCTCCAACACTGTCGGTGCCGATGAAGTAGGCGATGATCGAGGCGCGACCCGCCACCACCCGATCGGTGACGAGAAGTAGAACAGGATCACCGGTGGGCCGACGATCCCCATGCTGCCGTTGAGGACACCGGCCATGAGCCCGACCCCGACGGTGGCGGGCCGGCCGGGTTCCTTCGAGAGCGCGAAGCCCCGCAGGATCAGGATCGCGGCAAGCAGGACGACGATGGCCAGCGCAATCCGGATTGGCGCTGCGGGCAGGCTGGTGAGGGCATGAATGCCGATCGGTGTTGCCACCCAAGTTCCCAGTAGCAGAAGCGCGATGGATCGCCACCGTACATCTCGCCAGACCTGCGGCAGGAGGGTGATGCTGGTGACGACCTCGAACACGAGGACCATCGGAACGACCTGCAGGGGTGGAAGCACCAGCGAGAGGCTTGTCATCCATAGCATCGACGCCCCGAATCCGGTGTAGCCCTTGAGATAGGCGCCTGCCAGCACTGCGACTAGGCAGTACAGGAAGGTCGACGCGTTCAGGCCGGCCGCGTTCAGGATGCCGCTTGCAATCTCGCCCATGCTTCCAGCCCCTTTCCGAGCGGCCCGCTGGCCGTGAACAGATATCGAGCTCCGCTCTCGATGCTCAGGCGTATGGGCTGCAATTCCGACTTCCGGAAGCCGGTACTGAGCGCAGGACTCGTGGCGCTCATCGATCGGGATCCCTCGCTGAAGTGGCGCTGACTTCTGGTGGCGCATAGCTGTCGTACTGGGGCAAAGCGTCCGGAATTCGATCGATAGGCGATTTCGAAGCGACAAAGATGTGCTTCTCGCTCCCCCTCGGGTGTCCGGGCATGGACTCTCCTTCGAGGGTAGCCGGCATGTACCACACGACCCCCGGCTTCTCTTGGTGCTCTGCGAACAGGTGGCATCCGCAGATGCGGCAGAAGTGCCATCGGGCCGACGGACTGCAGTACGTTGAAAGGTTTTCCGAACCCCCTTCGATCCTGAAGTGGTCCCGATCTACGTATGCATAGGTCGCGAATAGGGACCCATACAGTCGGCGACAGCGAGAGCAATGGCAGTGATAGAGTTCCTTCGCCGGTGCGTCCACGCCGTATCTGACCGACGCACACTCACATCGCCCGTGTATTGTTTCGAATGTCGATTCCGGCATCGGTCCTTCCCATTGTGTCGACCACTCCTCCCGCTACCCTGCTCTCGCTACGTCGCAGAAGGCCTCGTTGCAGCAAGCGCCGTCTTCGATGTCGGTCCGGATGTCGGAGTCGAGAAGCGCGTTGACGGTCTGTCCCGTTGGGCTGGCCGATAGCCAGACGCCTTTCGGGGTATAGAGGACGCCCGGCAGCACTGCGTCGGTGGTTCGCGCCACCAGGTGCGTTTCGCCGCGGTCGTTGAAGACCCGGAGCAAGTCGCCGTCGGAAATGCCTCGGCGCTCGGCGTCCGCCGGGTTGATTTCGACCTCCTCCTGTTCCCCGGACAGCGCACAGTGGCCGAAGGTCGCATTGATCCGTCTCGGCGACGATGGCGAAATGATGGTGAACGGGAATCCCCGCTTGACCGGTTCGTAGCGCGGCAATCCATAACCGAACCGGTCCTCGAGGTCGCGGCTGAATAGTTCGACCCTGCCCGACCCCGTCGCGGGCGCGACCGTGTTGCACAAGATTGGAACGCCCCCCTCGATGGTCGTCATGGCGAGGGCCGAACCCACGGGCAACCGGCTCGGGCGGTGGCCGCACAGGCGGGAATCGTCATTGAGGAACGCTGCGTCCATCAGCGCCTCGTCGGATTCGCGGAACATCGGGTCATCGAAGCCGAAACGTGTCGCGAGGCGCCGGAATATCTCCGTATTCGGCAGCGACTCGCCGACGCGGGGGATGACCGGCTCCGCTCGTTGCAGATGGCAGTGTCCATAGGAGGCGTAGATGTCGGCATGCTCGAAATGGCTCGTGGCCGGCAGCACCACGTCGCAATACCTCATCGAATCCGTCATTACGACATCGGCCCCCGCAACGAAGACATCCTCCTGGGCGAGCGCCCGGCGCATGCGATTCTGATCAGGATGGGTTGCGACCGGATTGTGGTTGAAAATGAAGACGGCCTTGATCGGCGGGTCCAGAGTCTCGTCCAACAGCAGGCGCGAGACATCGACAATGTTGATCGTCCTCGTGCCGCCGGGAACGAGGTCCGGGCGCTGCAGGCGGGCGGCAGCTCTAGGGAAGGCATGGCCGGGCTTGGCGAAGACGCCGGCGCCGAGTCGGCCGTGATTGCCGGTGAGGGCCTGGAGCGCCATCGCCGCGCGCAGGCCCGAGCCGCCGCTTCGCCCGCGCTCCATCCCGTTGCCGACGGAAACCCCGACCGTTTTCGCATCGCGGTACCACTGCGCGAAGGTGTCGAAGCTCGCACGGTCTACGCCGCAGATGTTGGCCACCATTTCGGGCGTGTAAGCGCGCGCGTGCGCCATGTAGGCTTCGTGGCCTTCGACCCACCGCTCCGTGAAGTCGCGGTCGTGGGCGCCGAGTCGCTCGAGTTCTGCCGCCATCGCCAGGGCGAGCACGACGTCGGTGCCCGGTCGGATCTGGATGAAGAGGTCGGCCTGTTCGGCGATGCGGGTGCGCTTCGGGTCTATGACGATCAACCGGGCGCCGCCCGTCCTGCGTGCCGCCTTGATTTCCCGCGCGAGATGCAGGTTGGACACGGTGACGTTGTTGCTCCAGACGACGATGAGGTCCGAATAACGCATCTGCTCGGGCGGCATCCCGGGCGCGGCTCCGTAGAGACTTGCGTACGCCGAACTTCGCACGATCCCGCACAGTTGCCCGCGCGCGAGCAGCGAGGCTCCGAGCCGGTGGAAGAAGCGGCGGTCCATGGAGCCTCCCGCAAGCTCGCCGTGCGGCCCGGCGTAGTTCAGCGGCAGCACCGTCTGCGGGCCGTGCCGCGCGACGGCGCCATCGATGCCTGCATGGATCAGGTCCAACGCCTCGTCCCAGGAGATTGGGGCGAACGCGCCCTCGCCGCGCCGGCCCGTGCGCTTGAGCGGACGGGTAAGCCGAGCGGGTCCGTGCACAAACTCGGGATAGGAGCGTGCGACCTTGTTGCAGATCACACCGGCCGTGTACGGGTTAGCCTTCGAACCACGCACGTCGAGGACGCGGGTCCCATCCGTCCGGACTGAAAGGCTGCAGGTGTCCGGGCAGTCGAGCGGACAGACGCTGGGCAGTATCCCACCCATCTCGGTAGTGGCCATGACTATTTCCCCTCCACGACACCGCCCGATCTCGGGCATTTGTTCACCACTGGCAAAGCATCACGGTTCGAGTGCCAGGGACACGCGCTGCATCGCCCCCCTTCTGTAGAGCGTGCAGCG
The DNA here is from genome assembly GCA_026712715.1 of Immundisolibacterales bacterium. Lineage (GTDB taxonomy): Bacteria > Pseudomonadota > Gammaproteobacteria > HK1 > HK1 > JAJDXW01. The sequence goes on from JAPOPW010000024.1 coordinate 224,518, forward strand.
CTTGAGCACGAACTGGAGTCCAGCGAACGATCCTCCAGGGCGGCACCACCCGCGCAATCCCGTCACTCGGAACATCGTGAGCTTCACAGTGTTGCGGCGATTTGAGAGTCCATGCATTGTGGTACAAAGAAAAGAGCCAATTCTGTATTTTTCCTGGAACCATTGGATTGCATCGTGAGAGACTTGCACCTCCTGTCACTGGGTGTCAGTGCAGAGCGCCACTCCGGCGCAACGCTCTATCAGCAGCTCTACGACGGCCTGCGCTCGGCAGTCCTTGATGGGCGTCTCGAGCCGGGCACGCGACTGCCTTCGACCCGGGCCGCCGCGCTGGAGCTGGGTGTCGCACGAAACACGGTGATAGCGGTCTTCGAGCAACTCGTGGCCGAGGGGTTTCTTCGCTCCCGGGTGGGCGACGGCACCTACGTGGCCGACTTCGAGCCCGAACTGCTGTCCCGGCCGGTGCGGAAGGGACCGAAGAGTCACCGAGCCCGTCGCGAGGAGGTATCCGGAGGCACGGTTTCTCCACTCTCGGTGCGGGGGACGGCGATCGTCGGTGTGAGTCGAGGTGCGCCGGGGCCGGTGGACGGCGCGTTCCAACCGGGGCTACCGGACATCGCGGCCTTTCCGCATCGCACCTGGGCGCGGATCCTGGCCCGTCATGCACGCACTCCGGAACACGCGCGGCTCGGGTACGGCGACGCCGCGGGCGACCCGCGCCTGCGCACGGCAATCGCCGCGTATGTCACGGCCACACGTGGCGTCAGGTGTTCACCGGAGCGTGTCGTGCCCGTAGCGGGCGCACAGGCCGCGCTGGACCTCTGCGTGCGCCTGCTGCTCGACCCCGGAGATTCGGCGTGGATCGAGGAGCCGGGATATGGTGGCGCGCGGGCCGCGCTGCTCGGCGCGGGTGCTCGCATCGAGCCAATTCCGGTCGACGCGGAAGGACTCGATGTTGCACAGGGCGAGGCACGGTGTCCCGGCGCCCGGCTTGCCTACATCACTCCTTCGTGCCAGTTCCCACTCGGCGCGACGCTCTCGCTTGAGCGTCGCCTGCGACTGGTCGACTGGGCCGAACGTGCCGGCGCGTTCGTGATCGAGGACGATTACGACAGCGAATACCGATACCGCGGCCGGCCGATCACCGCCTTGCAGGGACTCGATGCCAACGGCCGGGTCGCCTACGTCGGCACGTTTTCGAAGACGATGTTTCCCGCGCTGCGTGTCGGTTACGTTATCGCGCCCGAGGGCTTGGCGGCGGCGTTCGCCCACGCGGTCAGAAACACCGGCCAGTCCGTGCCGCAACCGGTGCAGGGGGCACTCGCCGAGTTCATCGACGCCGGCCACTACTCCAGGCATGTGCGCCGGATGCGGACGCTGTACGCACGGCGTCGCGCGCGCCTCTTCACGCTGGTCGGCGAACATCTTTCGGATGTGATGGAGCTCGTCTTTTGCGAAGCCGGCATGCAAGTCGCCGGCTGGCTCGTCAATGGACTGGATGATCGCGCCGTTGCCGCGGCCGGTGCGCGCGCGGGACTCGCTTTGGCGCCACTATCCGGCTACTGGATGAACCCCGGGGGGCGTGCCGGCCTGCACCTGGGCTACGCGGGAGTTTCCGAGGAGGCACTCGGGCAGGCGGTACCGAAACTCGCCCGCGTCATGGGGCTGCGGTGATCCACTTGCTGGCCGTGACCACGAGAACGAGACAAGCGCTGCCGGCATGCGGAAGATGCCGGCGGGCGCGACGCTGGCACGCTATCCGCCGTCCTGACCCTGGCGAGGCATGCCCCGCCGGCACGCCAGTCTCGACGCAACCCCGGTGGCGGACGGATTCTCGAAACGAGGGCGCTGTCTCGCGCGTGAAACCACACTTTGCGTGGTTGAACCTCCCATCGTGCGCGAGAAGCGCGTCTGATTTTCTGTCCCCGATCCGCATGGCGACTGGTCTTGCGCCTCGTGGGGTGCGGCCCGTGGCGGAGCTGGGCGCCGCCCCGCACGCGCTCCCTGATGGTCGTTCTCCCTCGAACTGACCCCCGACGAGAGGGTCCGCCTGAGCGCCCTCGGGGGCCGGGTTGCTAGCCCACCCGTGTTGGAAGGCGGCGCGGCCGCGGTTCGAAGTCCGTCAGAAGGCGCTGCTCACCGAAGGCCGCATTGAGTTGGTGCAGGAACTCGACGTAACCGATCTCGAGGTGGTGCCTGCGAATCGCGGCCTCCTCCGGAATCGCGTCGCCCGTTGCCGGTCCGTACCTGAAGTGGACGTCGAACCGCTTGTGGGAGAGGTCGGAAGCGATGCGCACGGTAACCGAAGCGACGGCAGCGGCATTCACGCTCACGAGGACGGGCGCAACGGACGATGCGCTGACGGTCACCGTCGCAATGACGGAGGCGGGAAGCGTGCTCGATGGCACGCCGGCGACGTCGGTGCCATTCGCAGGAGACTCCACCACCGCAACGCTCAGCGTCGCCACGGACAACGACGCCGTGGACGAGGCGGACGCGCAAGTTGAGGTCACCATCTCAAGCGCGGAGAGCTACCTAGTCGACACTCAGAGCAGCACCGCCCGGGTGGACGTCTTCGACAACGACGAGACAGAGGCAGGCGAAGGGGTCGAAGAGCTGTGGTCGACCACGCTTACCGGCCGCACCGGGGACTGAACCGGATGAGTTCCTGCTGTTGAGCGCGGTACTCGTACCGCCCAAGTCCGGCGACGTGAGGGAGTACGGCTCGCCACAACGAGCAGATTGGTGTCCGCAGCAGGAAATCGGTGAATCTTCCGGGCTAGCTCCCGTCCTCGGAACGGCGTGAGCCCCCGCCGCCGGGCCGGGTCCCGGCCGCGACGGCGGCGACCCGCATGCGCAGCGCGTTCAGGCGGATGAAGCCTTCCGCATCGCGCTGGTCGTACGCCCCGCGGTCGTCCTCGAAGGTGGCGATGTCGGGCCGGTACAGGCTGTCGGTCTCCGATCGCCGGCCGATCGCCAGCACGTTCCCCTTGTAGAGCTTGAGCCGCACCTCGCCGTTCACGGTGCGCTGGGTCTCGTCGATGAAGGTCTGGAGGGCGGCGCGCTCCGGGCTCCACCAGTAGCCGTTGTAGACGAGGCTCGCGTAACGCGGCATGAGCTCGTCCTTGAGGTGCGCCACCTCCCGGTCGAGGGTGAGGGACTCCATCGCGCGGTGCGCCCGGAGCAGCAGCGTCCCGCCCGGCGTCTCGTAGCAGCCCCGCACCTTCATGCCGACGTAGCGGTTCTCCACGATGTCGAGGCGCCCGACGCCGTGCTCGCCGCCGACGCGGTTGAGCGCGGCCATCACCTCGCCCGGGGTCATCGCCACTCCGTCCACCGCAACGACGTCGCCGCGCTCGAAGGCGAGGGTGATCCGGGCCGGCCGGTCGGGGGCGTCCTCCGGCGAGCGGGTCATCCGCCACATCGAATCGGCCGGCTCGATCCAGGGGTCTTCCAGCTCGTTGCCCTCGAACGAGAGGTGCATCAGGTTCGCGTCCATCGAGTACGGGGACTGGTTGCCCGACTGCCGCTCGATCGGGATCCCGTGCTCCTCGGCGTATGCGAGGAGACTCTCCCGTGAGCCGAGATCCCACTCGCGCCACGGGGCGATGATCCGGATGTCGGGTCGAAGCGCGTAGGCTCCGAGCTCGAAGCGGACCTGGTCGTTGCCCTTGCCGGTCGCGCCGTGCGCGATCGCGTCCGCCCCCGTCTCATCCGCAATCTCGACCAGACGCTTGGCGATGAGCGGGCGCGCAATCGAGGTGCCGAGGAGGTACTCGCCTTCGTAGACCGCGTTCGCCCGGAACATCGGGAAGATGAAGTCGCGCGCGAACTCTTCGCGCAGGTCCTCGACGTGGATGGACTGAGCGCCGAGCAGCTCCGCCTTGGCCCGCGCGGGCTCGAGCTCTTCTCCCTGGCCGAGATCGGCGGTGAAGGTCACGACGTCGCAGCCGTAGTTCTCCTTGAGCCACTTCAGGATGATGGAGGTGTCGAGCCCGCCGGAGTACGCGAGCACCACCTTGTTCACGTCCGTCATGCGGAACTCCGCGCTTCGTCGATGGGAGGAGGATGGTCCGCCGGGGTGGGCGGCGGAGATTCTATCAGCGTCCGCCCACCCGGGACGGACGCGGGGCGCCCGAACGCGGGGTGCCCGAAGAGGAAAGCGGCGGTCGCGTCCGTGGTGTCGATTCGAAGGGAGATGCCCTCGAATTCTCCTCTCCGGGGTGAAGCGGTCTCTCACCCCGCGAAACGAGGGTGGGGCGCCGGCTCCGTTCGGCCCGGGCGGGTGGGGACGCCGATTCGAAGAGCGCTGCGGCGACCGTCCGAACGATCGGATTGGCGGCGAAGGCGGGCTGGGCTGAACCTTGTCTCGATGTCGAAACAAGGGCAAAGAACCGCGAAACAAGGGCGATATTTCTTCAGCTCGCGACGCGGTTGTAGGAAATTCTCGCAATGCGGGAGCTCCTGGCCGAAATCGAGAGGGCGCTTCGGGCGCGCGGCTGGTCGGCCCGTCAGGCGTCGATGGAAGCGGTCGGCACCCCCGAGCTGATCCGGGACATGCGCCGCGGGCGGGTTCCGTCCGTCGAGCGATTCCGGGACTTGTGCGAGGCGCTGAACCTCGAGTTCTACGTCGGCCCCCGCCGGCGAACGGATTCCGTCGAGGCGCAACGGCTGGAGCGTGCGCTGGAGATTGCCGAACGGGGACTCGAATCGCTCGGGCGGACGATGAATCGCACCGACAAGGCCCGCTTCGTGTCCGCGGTCTACGATCTCATCGGGGCGGACGCGGAGTCCGCGAACGCGGCGCGGGTCCTCGACCTGATCGATGCGATCTCGGGGACCTCGCCCGAATCGGAGGCTTGATTCGTCCGGTAGGCCGCTACCGCCGCGGGACGTAGAGGTCGGTGATGGTACCCGCGACCATCTCCGCCGCGAAGTTGACGGTCTCCGAGAGGGTCGGGTGGGGGTGAATGCTGAGGGCGATGTCCTCCGGGTCCGCTCCCATCTCGATCGCGAGCACCGTCTCGGAGATGAGCTCGCCCGCGTGCGGGCCGACGATTCCCGCCCCGACGAGACGCCGCGTCCCGGCGTCGAAGATGAGCTTCGTCAGGCCTTCGTCGCGCCCGGTGCCGATCGCCCGGCCGCTCGCGGCCCACGGAAAGGTCGCCTTCTCGACGGCGCGCCCCGCCGCCTTCGCCTCCGTCTCCGTGACCCCTGCCCAGGCGATCTCCGGATCGGTGTAGGCGACGGAGGGAATGACCTGCGCCTCGAATGCGGCCTTGCGCCCCGCCGCGACCTCCGCCGCGACCTTCCCCTGGTGGGTCGCCCGGTGGGCGAGGAGGGGCGGACCGGTGATGTCCCCGACCGCGAAGATGTGCGGCACGTTCGTGCGCTGGCCCTCGTCGACGGGGATGAAGCCGCGCTCGTCGGTCGCGACCCCGGCCGCCTGTGCGTCGATCCGGCACGGGCGCCTCCCCACCGCGACCAGCACCTGGTCGTAGATTCGGGACTCTTCGCCGCCGAACCACACCTTTATACCGCGCCGCTGCGGCTCGACGGAGGTGATTCGGGTGGCGAGGCGGATCGCGTGGTAGCGCGACGCGATCCGGCGCTCGAGGGGGCGCACGAGGTCGCGGTCGCAGCCGGGGAGGAGCTCGTCGAGCAGCTCCACCACCGTCACCCGGGAGCCGAGGGCATCGAATACGGAGGCCATCTCGAGGCCGATGATCCCTCCCCCGACGACGAGCAGGCGGCGGGGCACCTCGGTGAGAGCGAGCGCGCCGGTCGAATCGACGATCCGGGGGTCCTCCCATGGAAACCCCGGCAGGCGGACCGGTTCCGACCCGGCCGCGATGATCGCGTGCTCGAACCCGATCCGCCGCGTGCCGCCGTCCGGTGTCTCCACCGAGAGGACGCGCGGACCCTCGAACCGGCCGGAGCCCTGCACGACCTCCACCTTGCGGCGTTTCGCGAGTCCCGCGAGCCCGCCGGTGAGACGTTCGACCACCCCGTCCTTCCACTTCGCGAGCTTCGCCACATCCACGGCGGGCGCGCCGAAGTCGACGCCGCGGGCCCCGAGCTCGGCGGCCGCGGTCATGGTCTCCGCCGTGCTGAGCAGCGCCTTGGACGGAATGCAGCCGACGTTTAGGCAGACCCCGCCCAGGGTCGGGTATCGCTCGACGAGCACCGTGCGCCGGCCGAGGTCCGCGGCCCGGAAAGCGGCGGTGTAGCCGCCCGGACCCGCCCCGAGAACCACGACCTGCGCGCGGACGTCGACGTCGTCGGGGATGGCGGTGTCGGGGTCACCCGGCCGGGTCCGCAGCCCTGCGCCGGGCACCGGATCCGGGCCGGAAGAGGGAGCGGCCGCCGCGCCGGCCGGTCGTCCGGCATCGTCGTCGGGACTCTCCACCGCCCCGGTCCCGGCCGTTGCACGGGCGGACGCGGCGGGCGCAGAGGGCGTGGCGGGGGCGGAGACCGAGGCGCCGGAGCCCGTGTCGAGTCCCACCAGCACGGTCCCGGCCGAGACGCGGTCCCCGATCGCGACCTCGACCGACGTGACCACGCCCTGCGCCGGCGACGGCAGATCCATGCTCGCCTTGTCGCTCTCGAGAACGACCACCGGCTCGTCGACACCGACCCGATCGCCGGGGGAGACGAGGATCTCGACGACCTCCACCTCCGAAGTCTCGCCAAGGTCGGGTACGACGATCCGGGTCGGATCCACGTCTGGCGCCCTCCTTACTGACGCGGCCGGCGCCGCATGTCGAGAATCCGCACCGTCGGGCCGCCTCTCGCGCTCACAGCAGCAGGCGCCGCACGTCGGCGAGCAGCAGGCAGAACCGGCGGCAGAACCGGGCCGCCTCCGCGCCGTCGATCACCCGGTGGTCATAGGATAGCGATACCGGCAGCATGGTCCGGGGCTCGAATTCCCGTCCGTTCCACACCGGGGCGACGCGGGTGCGGGCAAGCCCGAGGATCGCGACCTCGGGCGGGTTGACGATCGGGGTGAAGCCGGTTCCGCCGATGCCGCCGAGGCTCGAGATGGTCATGCACGACCCTTGCACGTCGTCGGGCCGGAGCTTGCGTTCCCGCGCCCGTGCGCTCACCTCGGCGAGCTCGAGCGAAAGGTCGGTCACCCGCTTGCGATCCGCGTCGCGCACCACCGGGACCACGAGCCCCTCGGGGGTATCGACCGCGATGCCCAGGTGGAAGTAGCGCTTGAGAATGAGCTTCTCGCCATCCGGCGCGAGCGACGCGTTGAAGGTCGGAAACTCCTTGAGCGTCGCGACGAGGGCCTTCATCGCGAAGGCGAGCAGGGTGATGCGCGCTCCGCGCGCCTCCGGGGCGTCGCGCAGCGATCGACGAAAAGCCTCGAGGTCGGTCACGTCCGTCTCGTCGAAGTGGGTGACGAGGGGAACGGTGAGCCATGCCCGGCCGAGATTCGCGGCCGTGCGACGCTTGATCCGCGACAGCGGCATTTCCTCGGTCTCGCCGAACCGCGAGAAGTCGATGGCCGGCAGGGGAGGAAGAGCGGGTGCGGGCGCCGGCCCCGCGGCCGGCCCTGCGGCCGGCGCGGCGCCAGCAAGGCGATCCTTGACATGGAGGCGCACGTCCTCTTCGAGTATGCGGCCCTTGCGTCCGGTGCCGGTGACCCGGGAGAGATCCGCCCCGAGCTCGCGCGCGAAGCGGCGTACCGAAGGCGTCGCGTGAAACGCGGCCGAGCGTCGCCCGGGGAAGTCGGGCAGGCCCGCGGTGGGGGCCGGGCGCCGCATCGCGCCGGCGGACTCCGGGCCGCCGGTCGTCGACCCGATTCCGGGGGCGCCGGGTTCGATGGGAAGGGAAGTCGCACCCTCGGCCGTGCCCGACGCGGTCTCGCCGGGAGCCGCGTCCGGGCCGGCGGTTGATGCTGCGTACGGTGCGGACGCCTCCGGGGAGCCGGGGCTGCCCGCACCGGTGGCGGGAGCCGTATCGACCGCAGCGGCGTCCATTTCCGCCGCATCCGGCCCGGCGGGCGCCCGATCCGCGTCGTCGGTCGGTGCATCCCCCCCTTCGACCGACCCTTCCTGCGAATCGAGCACGAGCAGTACGTCGCCCTGCGAGACCTCGTCGCCGAGATCGACCCGGAACTCGGCGACCACTCCCGCCGCCGGTGCGGGGATGTCCATCGTCGCCTTGTCGCTCTCCAGGGTGAGGAGCGGATCGTCGAGCTCCACCCGGTCGCCGGCCGCAACGAGCAGCTCGATTACCGGGATGCCGGAGAAGTCCCCGATGTCGGGAACCGTGACCTCGATCCGTCTCGTCATCGCCCTTTCGTCTCCCTTCGTCCGGCTCGCGCTACCGGCTTGCCGGGGGCGGGCGATCGGGGTCGATGCCGTAGCGTTGGATGGCGTCGAGGACCGTGTCGGCGGGCAGGCGCCCGTCGTCGGCGAGCGCCTTGAGCGCGGCGACCGCGATGAAGTGCCGGTCCACCTCGAAGTAGCGCCGGAGCGCCGCACGCACGTCGCTTCGGCCGAACCCGTCCGTCCCGAGCGCGACGTAGCGTGCAGGGACGAACTCCCGGATCTGATCCGCGTAGAGCTTGACGTAGTCCGTCGCGGCCACTACCGGAGAATCGTCCCGCCCGAGACATCGTTCGACGTGGCTCTTCCGCGGGGTCTCGCCCGGATGGAGAAGGTTCCAGCGGACCGCGTCGAGACCGTCGCGCCGGAGCTCGGTGAAGCTCGTCGCGCCGAACACCTCGCTCTCGACGCCGTAGTCTTCGTCCAGCAGGTCCGCCGCCGCGATCACCTCTCGAAGGATCGCTCCGGACCCGAGCAGGCGCACCCTCCCCGCGCGCTCGCGGCGCCCGTCGGGGGACCGGTCGGGCAGACGGTAGAGTCCCTTCAGAATTCCCTCCGCGCACCCTTCCGGCAGCGCGGGATGGGCGTAGTTCTCGTTCATCACCGTGATGTAGAAAAAGACGTTCTCCTTCGCCTCAACCATGCGCTTCAGGCCCGCGTGCAGGATCACCGCGAGCTCGTAGCCGAACGTGGGGTCGTAGGACACGCAGTTCGGGATGTTCGAGGCGAGGATGTGGCTGTGGCCGTCGCAGTGCTGAAGGCCTTCCCCGCCGAGGGTCGTCCGGCCCGCCGTCGCGCCGAGGAGGAAGCCGCGCGCCTGGAGGTCTCCCGCCGCCCAGGCGAGGTCCCCGACCCGCTGGAAACCGAACATCGAGTAGAAGATGTAGAACGGGATCGTCGTCAGGCCGTGGTTGGCATACGAGGTGGCGGCGGCGACCCAGGAGGAGAACGCGCCCGCCTCGGTGATCCCTTCCTCGAGGATCTGCCCCTTGACGTCCTCGCGGTAGTACATGAGCTGGTCGGCGTCCTGGGGCTCGTAGAGCTGGCCCTTGGACGAGTAGATGCCGAGCTGCCGGAACAGCCCCTCCATCCCGAACGTGCGGGCCTCGTCGGGGACGATGGGCACCACCCGCGGACCGATCGTCCTGTCGCGCAGGAGGGCGGTAAGGAGCCGCACGAAGGCCATCGTGGTCGAAACCTCGCGGCCCCCGGAACCCCCGGTCTGGCTCTCGAAGATGTCGATGTCCGGCACCCGGAGCGGCGCGGCGCGGTCCGCGCGCGCGGGGAGATGGCCGCCGAGCGCCCGGCGGCGTTCCTGAAGGTAGCGGATCTCCGGGCTGTCGGGCGGGGGACGATAGAACGGCGCATCCGCAATCTGGTCGTCGGTGAGCGGAATCTGGAACCGGTCGCGGAACGCCCGGAGGGCTTCTTCCCCCATCTTCTTCTGCTGGTGGGTGACGTTCTGTCCTTCGCCGGCGTCGCCCATCCCGTAGCCCTTGACCGTCTTCGCGAGGATGACGGTGGGCTGGCCACGGTGGGCGACCGCCTGGGCGTAGGCGGCGTAGACCTTGTGCGGGTCGTGCCCGCCCCGGTTGAGGCGCCACACGTCGTCGTCGCTCATGTTGGCGACCATCTGCTTGAGCTCGGGGTACTTTCCGAAGAAGTGCTCGCGCGTGTACCCCCCGCCCTTCGCCTTGAAGTTCTGGTACTCGCCGTCGACCGCCTCCTCCATCCGCCGGCGGAGCAGTCCCTTGGTGTCGCGCATGAGGAGCGCGTCCCAATACGAGCCCCAGATCACCTTGATGACGTTCCAGCCCGCTCCGCGAAACGCCGCCTCGAGCTCCTGGATGATCTTGCCGTTGCCGCGAACCGGGCCGTCGAGGCGCTGCAGGTTGCAGTTGACGACGAAGACGAGGTTGTCGAGCTGCTCGCGGGCGGCGAGGGTGATCGCGCCGAGCGACTCGGGCTCGTCCATCTCTCCGTCCCCGACGAAGCACCAGACCTTGCGTCCCTCGGTCCCGAGGAGACCGCGGTTGTCGAGGTAGCGCATGAACCGGGCGTGGTAGATCGCCTGGATGGGACCGAGTCCCATGGAGACGGTGGGGAACTGCCAGAACGAGGGCATGAGCCACGGGTGCGGATAGGACGAGAGCCCGTTGCCGTCCGCCTCCTGGCGGAAGCGGTGGAGGTCCTCCTCCTGGAGACGGCCCTCGAGGAACGCCCGCGCGTAGATCCCCGGGGCGGAGTGCCCCTGGATGTAGACGAGGTCGCCGCCGTGCTCCTCGGTCGGCGCGTGCCAGAAGTGGTTGAACCCGACCTCGTACAGGGTCGCGGCGGACGCGAAGCTCGCGATGTGACCGCCGAGCTCGGAGCTCTCGCGGTTCGCCTGCACGACCATCGCCATCGCGTTCCAGCGCACGAGCGAGCGGATGCGCCACTCGAGCGCGGGATCGCCCGGGGTGTGGCGCTCCCGCGACTCCGGTATCGTGTTGATGTAGGCGGTATTGGCGGAGTAGGGGAGGTTGGCGCCGGCGCGGCGCGCCTCCGCGATGAGGTTCTCGATGATGAAGTGGGCGCGCGGTACCCCGTCGCGTTCCAGCACCGCCTCGAGCGACTCCAGCCACTCCTCGGTCTCCGCCGGATCGACGTCGTGACCGGTTTGCGGCTGAATGCGTGCGACCATTGGCGCTCCCGTGTGCGGCCGCCGTTCGGCCAGCCTGGGTTCCGGCCGGGACTCTATCAACATCGGCGGGGTATGGTAAGCGCCGCGCGGGCCGACACCAGGGTCCGCATGCGCCACGGAGGCACGAATGCAGGCACGAGGACACCCGATCGCCCGACGGTTCCGGGGATTCCTGCCGGTGGTGGTGGACGTCGAGACCGGGGGGTTCCGCCCCGAGACCGACGCCCTGCTGGAGATTGCGGTGGTGCTCCTCTACCGTGACGAGTCGGGCACCTGGTCGCGGCGCGAGACCCGTTCGTGCCACGTGCAGCCGTTCCCCGGGGCGAACATCGAGGCGAAGGCGCTCGAGTTCAACCGGATCATCCCCGACCATCCCCTGCGTGCCGCGAAGCCCGAGCGCGAGGCGCTGAAGCACGTGTGCGACCCGATCCGGGCGCAGCTCAAGGAGACCGGCTGCACCCGGGCGGTGCTGGTCGGACACAACCCGGCCTTCGACCTTTCCTTCGTGCGCGCGGCGGCCGAGCGCGCGAAGTACCGGCGCAACCCCTTCCACGCGTTCACGGTGTTCGATACCGCGACCCTCGGCGGTCTCGCCTACGGGCAGACGGTGCTCGCGAAGATGGCGGCGGCGGCGGGGCTCGAGTGGGATGCGCGCGAGGCGCACTCCGCCATCTACGACGCGGAGATGACGGCGGAGATCTTCTGCCGGATCGTCAACCGCTGGGACGCGCTCGCAGGCTCGCCCCCGGCGGCCTGATCGGGGCCGCGCCCCGCGAAGCGGGATTGCAGGTCCTCAGTGGAGGGCAGGGCGCTTGAGCCGCTGGTCCCGGTTCACCGATTCGATCACGATCTCGCGCGTCGAATCGCTGCGGTAGACGGTGAGCGGCACCGACACCCCGGCGTCCCCGAGCCGCCAGATCCGTCGGAACATCGTCGCAAGCCCGGAGACGCTCTCGCCATTCACCTCGATCACCACGTCACCGGTCTCGACCCCCGCCTTGTCTGCCGGACCGCCGTTCGTCACCCCCGCCACCACGAGATGTCCCTCGTACTCCGTGGTCATCATGCCGAGCCACGGCCGGCCGGGCTTGTTCCGGCGCCCGTACGTCAGGAGCTCCTCCAGGATGGGCTTCAGCAGATCGATGGGCACGACCATGTTCGCGTTGAACGCCTCCTCGTCGCCGCGCATGTGCTGAACGAGGAGCGAGCCGATTCCGCGGAGCGTGCCGTCGCGTCCGATAATCGCCGCGCCGCCCCAGTTGGGATGAGCGGGCGCGGTGAAGATCGCCTCCTCGAGGAGGTACTCCCAGTATCCCGCGAACTCGCGCTTGAGGACCACTTCGGCGGCGACCGCCTGCGACACTCCCCCGTGTCCGGCGAACACCACGTAGTCGCCCCGGGCCAGCGAATCCGACGAGCCGAGAGGGAGCCCCGGGACCGAGAGGCGCTGGAGGGCCTGCACGAGGCCGAACCCCGTCTCCTGATCGTATGCGACGACATAGGCCGGGACGGTGTTGCTCGCATTGTCCACGAGCCAGACCGACTCGGCCTCGGTGATGAGATAGCCAATCGTCAGCACCAGCCCGGAATCGTTGATCGCGACTCCGTGCCCGGCGCGCTCGGTGCCGAGGATGGACGCGGTCATGGCGTCCTCGGGGATGTGCGACCGCAACGCGAGAACCGAGCCCAGCGCCGACTCGAGGTCGAACGCCACGTCGTCCTGGGTCGGGGGACGGGGAGTATCCGGTTTCAGCTCCATCGGGCCATCCTGTGCCGGGCGGGCGATTATAGCCCCGGGCCGCCCATCGCCGTCCCTCCCCCGCGCACGTTGCGCTACTCCTCCTCGCTCCCCCGGACAAAGGGGAAGACGCGGGTGAAATCCTCGTCGCCGTGTTCGGTGGCGTACTCGTCCCAGAGGGCGGACACCGCCTCCGCGACTCCTGCGCGCACCCCGGCATCGGCGGCGGCCTCGACGTAGAGCGAAACGTCCTTGCGCAGGAGCCGGGTCGCGAATCCCGCGTCGTACGACTCCGTAAGCACGCGGTTCGGAAACTTGTCGGCGGTGGCGGTGTTCATTCCGGAGGATGCGTTCAGGACGTCCAGCATGGTGCTCATTTCGAGACCCTGCCGGAGACCGAACGCGATCGCCTCGCTGGTGGCCGCCATCGCGGTCGCCGAGAGGAAATTGTTGAGGACCTTCATGGCCTGCCCCTGTCCGGGGCGGCGTCCGACGTAGACGAGGTGCCGGCACAGGGCTCCGAGGAGAGGGGCCAGCCGGTTGTGCGCGGACGAGGAGCCCGCGAACATGACCGCGAGGGTGGCCGCACGGGCACCCGATACGCCCCCGGACACCGGCGCGTCCACGTACTCGAAGCCGTCGTCGACGAGCGTTCGGCCGATGCTCCTTGCGGCCGCTATGCCGATGGTGGACGTATCGACGATGGTGTGGGTGACCGCGTTGGGACTTTCGCGGATCTCGTCGACGACCTTGCGCACCGCGGCGCCGTCCGGAAGGCTGAGTATCACCGGATCGGCGACGGCCGCGACGTGCACCACGGAATTGGCCGGACTGGTCCCTGCGGGAGCACGTTCCGCGGTCCCGGCCGCGTCATGGACGCACAGACGGTGCCCCGCCGCGGAAAGGTTCTCCGCCATGGGCTGGCCCATGTTTCCGAGTCCGATGAATCCGACGGTGGTCATGACGGTGCAAGACTCTCCCAACTCGGGGAGCTTGTCCAGACCCCCGGCGCCACGAACCGGGCCGTTTCGGCCGCGATGCCGGGCGCCGCGCCCCGGCTCCGGGAGCGGACCGGGCGCCTTCGCCCGCCGCGCTCGGGCGGAGACGGCAGCCCGGTTTGCGGGCCGGAGCGCGGTTCGCGGCCTCGGCCGGCGCGGGCCGAAGCGCACCGCCGCCGGCGCGCCGGCGCCGCCTCGCCGGCGCCGCCTCGCGCCGCTCAGAAGAGCTGCTCGGTGGTCAGCGTCTCGAAGCTCGTGCCGAGAAAATGCAGTATCCCATCGGCGGCCGGCGCGAGCTGACGGTCCCGATAGTGTTCGTAGTCCGGCTTCGCGTCGAGCGCGTCGAGCGGCAGTGGACCGTTGGCGGTGACGACGTAGCTTACCCATGAGCCCGGAGTCGTCTGCCGGCGGGCGGCCTGGACATGGGGCGGGATGTTGCGGGTGTAGGCGTCGATCGGGCGGCGCAGGCGCTTGCGGTAGGCGAGCTCCCCGTCGAGCTCGCCAGCGAGAAGCGCGTCGTGCGTCGCCCGCACGTAGTCTTCGTACGGTTCGTCGACGAACACCTTCCGGTACAGCTCGCGCTGGAACCGGCGGGCGAGCGGGGTCCAGTCGGTGCGCACCGTCTCGAGGCCCTTGAATACGAGCTCGGGGGCGCCGTCACGGTCGCGGACCAGGCCCGCGTATCGCTTCTTGGTCCCCCTGGAAGCTCCGCGCAGGGTGGGCATGAGGAACCGCTCGAACAGGGTCTCGAACTCGACCTCCAGGCACGACTCGAGGCGGTGCTCGCGGGCGAGGGTCGCGCCCCACCAGCCGTTCAGCCGCTCGGCGATCTCCGAGGCGGCCTCCCGCTCACCCCCGCGTGTTCCAAGCAGCACGAAGAGCGAGTCGGTGTCGCCGTAGATCACCTCGAAGCCCGCGTCCTCGATGAACGCCCGGCTCCTGCGAATGATCTCGTGCCCGCGCATCGTGATGCTGCTCGCAAGCCGCGGATCGAAGAACCGGCAGCCGCGGGCGCCGAGCACGCCGTAGAACGAGTTCATGAGGATCTTGACCGCATGCTGGAACGGCTGGTCGCCGGTGCGCTTCGCCTCCTCGCGGCGCTCCCAGAAGGTGGAGATGAGCTCGGGGAGAATTCCGCCCTCGCGCGCGTAGGTCGCCCCCGCGAACCCCGGCACGGGGTCCTCCCCGGGCTCGGCGAGGCCGAGGGGGTCGATGCGGAAGGTCCGGACGATGCTCGGATACAGGCTCTTGAAGTCGAGCAGGGCGACGTTGCGGTACAGCCCCGGGCGCGACTCGAGGACGTGGCCGCCCGGGCTCTCGCCGGCCGTCGAAGGGCTGGCTCCGATGTCCGGGGCGACCCGCCCGCGCCGGTGCAGGCGCGGCAGGTAGAGATGGTCGAAGGCGGCGACCGCCCCGCCGGTCCGGCCGAGGGCGAGGCCCGTGATGCGGCTGCGCTCCACCATGAAGTCGACCAGGCGCGTACGGTCGAAGATCTCCCGCACGAGGCGGCAGTCCTCGAGGTTGTAGGCCGCCAGGGAGAGGCGGTCGTTCTCGTAGAGCTCCCGGATCGCTTCGACCCGGTTCCGTTCGGGCGCAATGAGCTTGCCCCGGCCGAGGAGCTCGCGGGCCACCGCTCCGAGGCTCTCGTCCTCGAATCCCCAGAAGGCGGCCCGGTGCCCCTCGATGCCGTCGAGCACCACCCTTCCGGGGACCCGCGCGGTGGCCAGCGCGCCGTCGAGGACGCGGGCCCGCCCGGCGTCGCGGCCGAGCGCGAACTTCATGCGGTGGAGGCGGCAGCGTGCCTCCAGGAAGCGCAGATCGAACCCCGTCACGTTCCAGCCGATGACGATGTCCGGGTCGTTCCGCGCCATCCACTCGAGGAAGGCGCGAAGGACGGCAGGCTCGTCCGCGAGCCGGTGGACCGGGCAAGGTTCGCCGCCGGTCGGGAGCCGGACGGAGCCGGGCGGCGCGCGCACGGCATCCGGATCCACCACGAACACCGCTTCTGCCCGCCGCTGCAGTGCACGGCCCGCCGTTCCCGTGACCGCCGTCGCAGCCGGCGCAGGGTCCCCTGGACCGGCACCGGCCCCCGATTGCGGCGTCGCCGGAGCTCCGGGCGTCACCTGCGCGGCCTCGCCCGGGGCGGCCCGCGCCGCGTCTGCGCTCACCGCGATCGACCAGAGCCGCTGTTCGCGGTCCTCGCCGTCGAGGCCCGAGGTCTCGATATCGAGGGAGACGATCCGAAGGTCCGGCCGCATCTCGCCCGGTCGTACCTTCGGGTCCAGGTACTCCAAGAATCCCGGCCGGCGCTGCGCGCGACCATGGAACGTCACCGGTCCGGTCACGAAGCGTTCCATCAGGAAGCGATCGGCCGGTCTGACGTCGGACTCGAGAACCTCGATGCCGGGACGGTCACGATATCCGTCGAGCTCGCGCCGGGACCGAAAGTACAGGGCATCGACGGGGCGGCCGTCCAGCGCGGTGAGCGCGACCTGCCGCCGCCGGACCGAAGGGGGCGAGACCTGCGGGCGCGGGACGAAGCATATCGCCTCCTGCTCGCGGAGCACCGCCCGGACGGGACCCGCCGCGCCGCACGCCCACAGCACGATCTCGAGCCCGCGGGGGGTGTCCCGCCAGTCGCGGGTGAGCAGGAACGCTTCCACCGTCGATTCCATCGCACCAATCGCTCCCTCCGGCTTCACGGGCACGGTTCGGCCGGGCTCGTCTGCGTGCGGGGGCGACTCCCGCAGGCGGCGCCCGAGAGCCGCGAGAGTACGTTGCGGCGGGTCTGCCGGACGCCCCGGCCCTCCCGTGGCGTTCGTGCGGGCTCGCCCGCGCGGTTCCATTGCGCATCCCGGCGAAAACTATAATCGCGGATCTGGCACTCGATGGGCGGGAAGGAGACGCGGACGATGTCGTCACGGACCTGGAGCGGACGCGAGATCGTGATGGAGACCCTGGTCGCCGAGGGAGTCGAGTACCTCTTCGGCAACCCCGGGACGACCGAGCTGCCGCTCATGGACGCGCTGGAAGACTACCCCTCGATCCGGTACATCCTGACCCTCCAGGAAGCGATTGCGGTGTCCATGGCCGATGCCTGGGCGCAGGCGACGGGGCGGGTGGGGGTCGCCAACCTCCACGTCGGTCCCGGTCTCGGGAACGGCATGGGCTCGCTCTACAACGCCTGGGAAGGGCGGACCCCCCTCGTGGTGACCGCGGGCCAGCAGGACACCCGGTACCGCCTTCGCGAGCCCGTGCTGTGGCACGACCTGGTCGCGATGGCCGCGCCGGTCACGAAGTGGAGCGTGCAGGCGGAATCGGCCGTCGAGCTCCCCGAGCTCGTGCACCGGGCATTCAAGATCGCGCAGGACCCGCCGACCGGCCCGGTGTTCGTGGCCCTGCCGTTCAACGTGATGAACGAGCGCACGGCGCGTGCGCCGATCCCGCCGTCACGCATCTGGCGCCGGGCGGGACCGGATCCCGAAGGGGTGGCGGAGGCCGCCCGCCTCGTGCTCGCCGCCGAGCGCCCGGTCGTGTTCGCCGGCGACCGGGTGGCGCAGAGCGGTGCCGCGGAGGAGCTCGTCGCGCTTGCCGAGCGGATCGGGGCGGACGTGTTCGGCGACGTCCTGCCGGTGCAGGTGAACGCGCCCTCGGGCCACCCCTGCGTACGTGCGCGCGGGTTCGGGGATCACGCCCAGGTACGGGCCGCGGCCGGCGACGCGGATCTGGTGCTCCTCGTCGGCGGGGAGTTCTTCGAGGAGGTGTGGTACGTCGAGGACGCGCCGTTTCCGGAGGGTGCGCCGGTCATCCAGATTGACCCTTCCGCGCGCAATCTCGGTCGCAACCATCGACTCGACTGCGGGCTCTTCGCGGATCCGAAGCTCGCGCTCGCCGCCCTCGTCGATGCCGTCCGGGCGGGAGCGGACGCCGGGTACCGGGATCGGGCGGCCGCGCGCATGGAGGATATCCGGGACCGCAAGGCGCGCGAGACGGCGGCGCACCGCGCCCGGGTGGAACGCGCCGGCGCCGGCAACCGCCCAATGTCGGCCGCGCGAGCCATGCACGAGCTGGCGAACGCCGCCCCCGAAGGGGTGATCGTCGCCCGCGAAGCGATCACGGCGGACAGCGACCTTGGACGGAGCTTCGAGTTCCATGCTCCTGGGGATGCGATCGGCTCGCGGGGGGGCGGAATCGGGCAGGGGCTCCCGACCGGCGTCGGACTCAAGCTCGCACGGCCGGACCGCCCGGTGCTCTGCGTGTCCGGGGACGGCTCCGCCCTCTACACCATCCAGGCCCTGTGGACCGCGGCCCATCATCGCGTCGCGGTGGTCTTCGTCATCCTCAACAACCGGGTCTACCGCATCCTCAAGTACAACATGAACCGCTTCCGGGCGGTCGCGGGGGTCGAGGGACGTGCCGGCTCGTACCGGCACCTCGACCTCACCGACCCGGACATCGACTACGTGTCGGTGGCGCGCGGATTCGGCATCGAGGGTTGCCGGGTGTCCGAGCCCGAGGAGGTCGGGTCGGCCGTGCGCGAGGCGTTCGCAAGCGGAGCGCCTCGCCTCATCGAGCTCCTGGTGGACGGTTCGGTCTAGTGCGTCGCGGCGCGTCCGTTCGAGCCGGGAACCGTTCGATGCGTCGCGCGCCGAGCGCGAGGGCCGCATGGGTGGGCGGACTCCGGAGGCGGCCCGGGGCCTGGTCCGCGCTCCTGGCCCTGTTCCTGTCGGGCCCGGCGCCGGGGGCGGTGGCGGGCGGGTTGCCGAAGCCGGTGGTCGAGGCCCTGCAGCACCATCGCCTGCCCGCGGATTCGCTCAGCGTCTGGGTGCGGGACGTCGCGGCGGAAGAGCCGCTCGTCGACCATCGCGCCGACGTCGCCCGCAACCCGGCGTCGACGATCAAGCTCCTCACCACGCTCGCGGCGCTCGAGGTGCTCGGCCCGGCCTACCGGTGGAAGACCGATGTCCACGTGACCGGCCCGGTCCGGGATGGTCGGCTCGAGGGCGATCTCGTGGTTGTCGGAAGCGGGGACCCCTTGCTCGTGGTGGAGCAGCTCTGGCGGATGCTCGCGGCGGTGCGGGCGCGGGGCCTGGAGGAGGTCGCGGGCCGTCTCGTCATCGACAACACCCGATTCTCGGTGGACGCCGAGCCGCCGCCGGGGGAATTCGACGGCAAGCCGTACCGCGCCTACAACGCGCCGCCCGACGCGCTCCTCGTCAACTTCAACTCCCTCGACATGGTCTTCGAGCCGGGGGAAGGCGGAGCACGCGTGTGGACCGAGCCTGCCGTCGCCGGTCTCCCGGTACGGAATCGAATCGCTTCGACGACGGGCGGTTGCGGGCGGCGCGTGCTGCGCTTCGCGGTGTCCGGCCCCGTGGCGGCCGACGCGCCGCCCGACGTCGCGTTGCCTGCCGTCACCGTGTCGGGCCGGTTCCCGCGCGGATGCCGGCGCTGGTCGTTCCCGCGCTCGGTCCTGCCCCCGGTCCGCTTCGCGGACGGCGTGCTCCGCGCCCTGTGGACGCAGATGGGCGGGCGCATCGAAGGAGGGCTCGCGATCGAGCCCTTGCCCGCCGGGGCGGTCCGCTGGCACCGGCACCGCTCCCCCTCGCTGGCGTACGTCGTGCGCGGAATCAACAAGTACAGCAACAACGTGATGGCGCGCAACCTGCTGCTCACCCTCGGGGCGGAGCGCTACGGTCCGCCCGGCACGACTGCGAAGGGCCGCCGCGCGGTGGGCGCGTGGCTCGGGCGACGCGGGATCGAAGCGTCGCGGGTTCGCCTCGTGAACGGCTCCGGACTCGCTCGCGAGACCCGGATTTCCGCCCGCACCCTCGGGCAGGTCCTCCTCGCGGGAGAGCGCAGTCCGTTCCAGCCGGAGTTCGCGGGATCGCTGCCGCTAGCCTCCCTGGACGGAACCATGCGCTCGCGGCTCTCCCGCAACGCGATGGCGGCGCGAGCCCGGATCAAGACCGGCCTGCTCGACGGGGTGCGGTCCATGGCCGGCTTCGTGCGCACCGCGGGCGGACGGACCCTCGCGGTGGTTGCGCTCCAGGAGCATCGCGGGGTCCACCGGGGCGGGCGGGGGACCGCGGTCCAGGATGCGCTTCTCGGCTGGCTCCTCGACCGGAAGTAGCGCGGGAGTCGCCCCGCCCGGCGAGGACTCGGGGCACGCGCATGTCGCGCATGCGCACACGTGCCTCACGCCCCGTCGCACGGTCGCCGGGCGCGGTGGCGACGGGCTCGGGGAACCCTATTCGACGATGAACCTGGGCGTGAACCAGGCCGGAGCGAGGGAGGTCCCGGTGCCGAGCTCGTCCACGTTCTCGAGGTCCACGAGCCTGATCGCGGGTCCCAGATGAATGAGGTCGAGCCTGCCTTCGAGCAGCCGAACCGCCTGCTCGATGCCCAGGCGGCCCTGAACGACCGGAAAGTCCGTCGGGGCGGCCTGGATGCGGCGGCGCTTGATGCCGCGGTAAACCGCATGGGTGAAGTAGTCGGCAAGGATCCGGATCCGACCCAGCAGTCCGCGGGCGCGAAGCGCGCTGACCGCCATTTCGGCGGTTACCGCGCTGCCGACGATGTAGTCCACGTCGGGCCTCTCCTCGATCGCCTCTTCCAGCAGGATGAGCTGGATTTCTCTACCGGTGTCCCCGTACTTGGTGACGACGATCTCGGCCGAGCTCTCCTGCAGGGCCTCTCGAAAGCCCGCTTCGACGAACGGCACCCAGCCCGACCCTTCGGGACCGGGAAACCACGCGACCTTGACCGGCGCCGATCCCTCGGGGTGCCGGCGCGCCAGGTATTCCCCGATGCTGCTTCCCATGATCGTCCAGGAGACTCCGGTCTTGGCGCTGATGCCGCGATCCGCGATGTCGTTGACCACCGCGGTCACCGGAAGGCGCCGGGCGATCTCGAGCACCGTCGGGGTCAGACCCTCGAAGCTCACGGTGCCGACCACGAGAATGTCGGTCCCGGAGGCGGTGCATTCGCGGATCTGGGCGCTCTGGCGCGCGAGGTTGGGATACCCGCCGGCTTCCACCACCTGCAGCGCGACCCCCAGGCGTTCGGCCTCGAGCACCATGCCGTAGTTGACGCTCAGCCAGTACGAATCCTTGAGGTGGGGATAGGAGGCGCATATCCGCCACTTCTTCGTCGCCCTTGCGAGAGGTTCGTAGCTCACCGGACGGGACGGACTCGAGTAGTCGTACGGTACCTCCCAGGTCTCGAGCTCCCAGACCGGCTCCTGCGCGCCGGCGCCGAATGCCGGGGCCATGCAGGCGAGCGCGGCCGCCAACCACGTCGCGAGTCGTCGTGCCGCCCTCCCAACGCAGGCGCGACACGGGATAGACTCGCCGTCGAGCCTTGGTGTCGTCTCGATGAAGCTAGGCATCGCCACCAGACTGTTTCTCGCCTTTGCCGGGATCGCCGCGCTGTCCCTGGCTTCCGGCGGTGTCGGATGGTTGATTCTCAACGACGTGGAAACCGCTCAGACGACGATCGTCGAGCGGGCCATGCCGGCGGTGTCCGACGCCCGCCTGGCCGCGGAGATTGCCGGACGCATTGTCGCACGCAGCCCCCGCCTCACCAGTGCGACGACGGAGACGGAACGCGAGACCGAGTCCGCTGCCCTGTTCGAGCTTGCCGAACGGCTCCGGCAGGCCCTCGACCGCAATGTCGAGTACGGCTATTCCGACACCGAGCTCGAGACGTTGCGAGCGACCGCCGAGCGGCTGCGCGAAAACCTGGGCGCACAGAACGCACTGGTGGCCGCCCGGATCGACGCCGACGGGCGTCTGACCCACGCCGTCGCACAATCGCTCGAAGCGGCCCAGGGGCTGTCCGACCTGTCCGAGACCCTGGTCTCCAACGCGGCCGCCGGCACCACCGCGGTGATTTCCAATCTCTACGAGCTGGTGGAATCCCAGGACCGCATCGAGGAGAGCCTGGACGCGCTCGATCGGCTGTACGAAGAGGACGTGTTCCTGATGGAACGCATGTTCGAGCTGCGCCTGCGAGCGTCCCAGGTCGGCCTGCTGCTCAACCAGCTCTCGCGGGCCGGGACCGGCGACGAAGTAGCGTGGATCGAGGACGCGCTCGGCCGGAACCTGCGGATACTCGAGCGTCGGGTGCGCGGGATTTCCGATCCGGTTCGTCTGCGACAGGCCCGGGGTCTGCTGCAGACGCTGCTGCGCTCCAATGCCGCCGGTCCGGACAACGTGTTCGGCCTGCGGCGGAGGGTGCTGGAGCTCGACGCCGGAATCGAGACCCTCACCGCAAGCAACCGCGCGCTCTCCGAATCGCTCGGCGACTTCATCGTGGAGCTGGTCGAGGAGTCGCAGCAGCTCGCCGAGAAGGCCGCGCAGGGAGCGACCGAGGCAGTGGACGCGGGGCTCCTCACCCTGCTCCTCCAGACCGTGGTGGTGCTCGCGGTGGCGGGACTCATCCTCTGGCTGTACGTCCAGCGCAACGTCATCGCGCGGCTCGAGTCCCTGGCGCTCGTCATGCGCAAGCTCGCGCAGGGCGACCTCGACGTGGAGGTGCGGACCAGCGGCCGTGACGAGCTGTCGGAGATGGCGGACACGGTCAAGGTGTTCCGGGAGCAAGGGCTCGTCAAGCGCGAGCTCGAACGCGAGCGCGAGCGCACGGAAGCGGAGCTGCGGCGGCACAAGAGCGAGCTCGAGGTCCTGGTCACGGAACGCACGGCGCAGCTTTCCGATGCCAATGCCCGGCTGCGGATCGCGGTGGACAGCCACGCGCGGGCCCGCGAACGGGCCGAGAGCGCCAATCGGGCGAAGAGCGAGTTCCTCGCGGCCATGAGCCACGAGATCCGAACCCCCATGAACGGCATCCTCGGAATGCTGCGCATCGTTGGCGACAGCGCTCTCACGGACGACCAGCGGGCCCGGCTCGCCGTCATCCAGTCTTCGAGCCAGACGCTGCTCGGCATCCTCAACGACATTCTCGACTACTCGAAGATCGAGACGGGGGAGATCCTCCTCGAGCCACGGGATTTCGATCTGCGTCAGCTCGTCGAGGACATTCAGGCGCTGATGCGGTTCCGGGCCAACGAGAAGGGACTGAGGCTCGAGACCCGGATCGCCGCCGACGTCCCCGAGTTCGTCAGGGGAGACGCCGGCAAGCTCAGCCAGGTTCTGCTGAATCTCATCGGCAACGGGCTCAAGTTCACGGAGCAGGGGAGAGTCGCACTGTCGATCGGGAAGGCGGGCGAGCTGTCCGATGGAGACGTGACCCTGCGTTTCGAGATCGAGGACACCGGCCCGGGGATTCCCCTCGACGAGCAACCGCGACTGTTCGAGCCCTTCTATCAAGTCGATCCGCGCAGATCCCGCGGGCACGGCGGCACGGGTCTCGGTCTCGCGATTTCGAACCGGCTGGTCGAGGCGATGGGCGGCACGCTCTCGGTCTCGAGCGAGCCGGGCAGGGGGAGCCGCTTCTTCTTCGACGCGAGGATGGACGAGGGAGACGGGGGCGCCATCGCCGAGGCCGGGCTCGAGCTTCCATTCAGCCATCCCGAGCTGGGCGTTCTGTCCGTGCTGGTCGTCGAGGACAACGAGATCAACGCGATTGTGGTGGAAGGGTTCCTCGAGCACATGGGGCACGAGGTGAAGGCCGTCGCCAGCGGAGAAGCGGCGGTCGAGACGATCGGGAGCGAGTCGTTCGACGTCGTCCTGATGGACATCTCCCTGCCGGGCATCGACGGGGTGGAAGCGACCAGGCGCATTCGCAACCTGGACCGTTCCGCCCTGCGCGAGCTGCCGATAATCGCCATGTCGGCGCATGTGTTCCAGAATGAAATCTCCCACGTCCTCGATGCCGGGATGGACGCCTTCGTCGGCAAGCCGGTGTCTCCGGAACGTCTGGCCGAAGCGCTCGCGCAAGTCGTGTTGCGCCGCAAGCGCGGGGTCGTCGTGCCGGTGGGGCACGTGCTCGAAGATGGCCGCCACGTCGTGCTCAATCGCAGTGTTCTCGATGACGACTACATGATTCTCGGTCCGGACAAGACCGGCCGCATGGTGGACTCGTTCTTCGACGGAGCCGTTCGCAAGGTGGAGCAGCTCGCTCATGCGGTGGCGAGCGGGGACTGGTCCACGGTCGCCTTCATCGCCCACAACCTGAAGGGCAGCGCGGCCAGTCTGGGCCTGAGCGCGCTCGAGAATCGCGCCCAGGGTCTCGAGGCGCGCGCGAGGCAGGAGGAGGGTGCCGAGATCGCGCGCGATCTCGACTCGTTCATGGACCTGTTCGAAACGTCGATTGCGGAACTGCGCGCCTATTGGACGACCCTGGACGGACCGCAGCAGGCTCAGCGCCCGGAGACCTCGGCGGCGAACATGTAGCCTTCTCCGTGAACGGTGATGATGAGCTCCGGCGACTGCGGATCGGTCTCCAGCTTCTGGCGCAGCCTTCGGACCAGCACGTCCACCGTCCGGTCTCCCGGGTCCCAGGAACGGTGGGTGATGCAACCGAGCAGCCGCTCCCGGGTCAGTACGGTTCCCGGGTGTGCGATCATTGCATTCAGGAGCTCGAACTCCGCCCGGGTGAGCGCGACCCGGTCGCCCTTGGAGGTCACCAGCCGGCGCGAACGGATGTCGAAGCGCCACCCTGCGAACGCCTTCGACTCGGACGTCGCCGGGGTGCGGGCCGTCGTCCGGCGCAGCAGCGTCTTGACCCGGGCCAGGAGCTCGCGCGGATTGAACGGCTTGGTGACGTAGTCGTCGGCCCCGATCTCGAGCCCCACGATCCGGTCGACATCATCGGTGCGGCCGGTCACGAGGATGATGCCTACATCGGAATGCGCACGAATGAACCGGGTGAGGTCCAGACCGTCCTCGCCCGGCAGGTTGATGTCGAGGAGCACGAGATCCACCGGGTCGCGGTGCATGACCTCGCGCAGCCCTTCGCCATCAATCGCCTCGCTTACCCGGTGGCCGGCCGTTTCCAGATAACCCGCGAGCTTCGTCCGGGCGACTTCGTCGTCCTCGACAATCAGTACATGGGTCGAGTCGCCCGCCAATTTCAGAAGGTCCCGGTCATGCACGTCCAACGTTTGTAGCATATTTCAGTACTGATGTATTTCACATCAAGGCAATGTTATTTCACAATTTATAACAATCTACCACATACGCTTCACTGTCGGTTTGACCACCATTCACAAACAACTCGTAGTCTGACATGCGGCGCAAACCGGCGCGTCACGAAGAACCGGTTCCAACACATACTCGCATGCGAGGAGAAGGCGCAATGAAACTGTTTTCGAAACGAGCGGTGGCTTCCGCCCTGTTTGCCGGGCTGGGAATTTCCGGCACTGCAACCGCCGATTGCGGCTCGTCGGATCCCATCGTGATCCCGACCCACAACTGGTCGAGCCAGATCGTGATGTCCCACGTGGTCGGTCAGTTGTTCGAGAAGATTGGCTGCAACGTCGAGTACACGTCGACCGACAGTCAGGCGGTGTACGAGGCGGTGCGCATCGGCGACGCCACCATCGAGCTCGAAGTCTGGGAGGGCTCTTTCGCGACGTCCTTCAACACGGCCCTGGACAAGGGCGGCATTCTCGACGCGGGCACCCACGACGCGGTTACCCGCGAGGAGTGGTGGTACCCGACCTACGTCGAGGAGCACTGCCCGGGACTCCCGGACTGGGAAGCCCTGGCCGCCTGCGCGGAGATGTTCGCGCGCCCCGATTCCGGGGGCAAGGGCGTCTACGTCGACGGTCCCGTCGAGTGGCTGCATGATCCGGCGCGAATCGAGGCGCTCGGCATGAACTTCATTCAGATCAACGTCGGCGGCGCCGCGGCGCTGTGGGCCGAGCTCGAGGCGGCGGCGAAGCAGAACAAGCCGATCGTCATGTTCAACTGGTCGCCCAACTTCACCGACGCGCTGTACGGTGGCTCGTTCATCGAGTTCCCGGCGTTCGACGAGAAGTGCAAGACCGACGCGAGCTGGGGCATCAATCCGGATGCCACCAACGACTGCGGCAGCCCCGCCGGCGGCTATCTCAAGAAGGCGGCGTGGTACATGATGCCGGTCACGTGGCCGGCCGCCTACAAGGCTCTCACCCGCATCAACTTCACCACCAACCACGTGGGCACGATGGCCATGTTCGTCGACGTCGAGGAGATGGAGCACGACGAGGCGGCGACGCGGTGGATCGAGGAGAACGAGGACGTCTGGAGCCCCTGGCTGTACGCGTCGCAGTAGGCGCCGGCCGTTCCGTTTGGCGGGGAACCACGGTGAGATTCGATTCTCGCGGTGGTTCCCCGCGACTCTTGTATCATCTGCGGCTGCCGGCCAGGTGCATTGAAGCAGAGCCATGTCCGAGCCCGTCATCCGCTGCCGGTCGCTTTACAAGATCTTCGGACTCAATCCGGCGGACTTGCGCATCGACGGGGACGGTGTGGTGGAGCCGTCCATCCTCGAACGCGAGGGCACGGTCACCGCGGTCGACAACGTCAACCTCGACGTAAGCCCCGGCGAGCTCCTGATCGTGATGGGCTTGTCCGG
The DNA here is from genome assembly GCA_026712715.1 of Immundisolibacterales bacterium. Lineage (GTDB taxonomy): Bacteria > Pseudomonadota > Gammaproteobacteria > HK1 > HK1 > JAJDXW01. Next base: position 250,795 of record JAPOPW010000024.1, read on the forward strand.
TTCGGGCAAGTCCACTCTCGTACGATGCCTCTCGCGGCTCATCGAGCCCACGTCCGGCTCGGTGGAGATCGAGGGCATGAACCTTCTCGGGATGGGGGACCGGGAGCTCATCGATCTGCGACGCAGCAAGATGGGGATGGTGTTCCAGAACTTTGCCCTGCTTCCCCACCGCACCGCGCTCGAGAACATCGCCTTCCCGCTGCAGATGCGGGGCATGAAACGCCGCGACTATGTGGAGCGGGCGCGCAGGATGATTGCTCTCGTCGGCCTCGAGGGCCGGGAGAACAACTTCCCGCGGGAGCTTTCCGGCGGCCAGCAGCAACGGGTCGGAATCGCGCGATCGCTCGCCGTCGAGCCCGATATCTGGTTTCTCGACGAGCCGTTCTCCGCGCTCGACCCGCTCATCCGCAAGGAGATGCAGGACGAGTTCCTGCGCCTTCAGTCGCTCCTCAACAAGACCATCGTCTTCATCACCCACGATTTCGACGAGGCGCTCAAGCTCGCGGATCGCATCGCCATCATGTTCAACGGCCGCATCGAGCAGATCGGCAGGCCCGAGGACATCGTGCTGAACCCCGCCACGGACTACGTGTCCAGGTTCACGAGCGACGTCCCGCGCGAGAAGGTGCTGCGGGTCGGTTCGGTCATGAATCCGCCGAGCGAAGGCGAGGAGGTGGCCGACCGGGCGGTCGACGTGACCGACCGCGTCGAGAACGTGGTCGAGTACGTGCTGGGACAGCGGCTGCCGGTGCCGGTGGTCGACTCCGGGGACACGGTGGTCGGGGTCATGCACCAGGCGCATGTTCTGAAGGTCCTCTTCCCCTCCCGGTCCGAGCCCGCCTGAGACCGCCGTTTCGGGCCCCGATTCGAGCCATGAAGCGAGCTCTTCTCCACGGCCTGCCCCCGGAGCTTCGCATGAAGGGGTATGCGTGGCTGGGAGCGCTCGTGCTCGCGCTGCTCCTCGCCAAGTCGGCGGGGTTGTTGCCGGCATTCCTCGACGAGCTCCCGCTGCACCTCGAGAAGAGCAGCATCGACACCCTGGGCGACGCCGGCAAGGAGGCGTACACGGAGCTGGTGCCGTTCGGCCTCATCCTGGATCACACGTTCGAGTTCATGCGCGAGGAGCTCGGCGTCTCCCTCGTCACCCGGTTCGTCTCCAAGCGGCTCAAGGAGCTCATCGACATCTTCGACAACATCCTGCGCGGCGGGAGAAAGGGTCTTGGGCTCAGCGCACCCCCCTGGACCGCGCTGCTGGTGATCGCATTCATACTCGGGTATTCGCTCAAGGGGTGGAGGCTGGCCCTTCTCTCGGGCGGGACGGTCATGTACTTCGCCATATTCGGGTTGTGGAAGTTCGCCATGGAAACCCTCGCCCTGCTGGCGGCGGCGGTGCCCATTTCGATCATCATCGGTCTGCTGGTCGGTATCGTCGCCTACCGGAAGAAGTGGCTCGAGCTGGCGCTTCTTCCGATCCTGAGCGTGGCCCAGACCCTGCCGCATTTCGCGTATCTGATTCCGGTGGTGGTGTTCTTCGGCATCGGCCACCAGACGGGGGTCATCGCGACCATCATATTCGCCGTGCCGCCGATGGTGCGCCTGACCCTGCTCGGGCTTCAGAGAGTCGCGCCGGAAATCGTGGAAGCGGGGAAGATGAGCGGCTGCACCAACCTCCAGCTCCTGTTCCGGGTGCAGCTTCCGAGCGCGCGGAACGAGCTGCTGCTCGGCGTCAACCAGGTCATCATGCAGTGCCTCGCGATGGTGGTCATCGCGGCGTTCATCGGTGCGTCGGGGCTCGGCTACCGGCTGCTCCACAAGCTGCAATCCCTCAAGCTCGGTCAGTCGCTCGAGATCGGGGTGGCGATCGTGCTGCTGGCGGTGGTGCTCGACGGCCTTTCGCGGGCCTGGGCGGAGAAGAAACGCGACTACGCCGCCGACCTGCCTTTCCACAGACGCTTCCGGTATCCGATTCTCCTGGTGGTCATGGTGGCTGCCGCCTACCTGCTGGCGCCGTACTTTCCCATTCTCGAGAAGGTGCCGCGCGACCTCACCGTCACCTACGCCAAGACCTGGGACGGCCTGGTCGACTGGATTGTCCTCAACTGGTCGGACGGCCTCACCAACTTCCGTTACTTCCTGATCGTCAACGTCCTCGCCCCGCTCCGGGACGCCCTGCTGTACATGCCGTACCCGTCGGTCCTGCTCCTCGTCGCCGGACTGGGATTGCTTCTCGGAGGGTACTACTCCGCCTTGCTGACCCTTGCGTTCCTGGTGTTCATCGGTCTCGCCGGCTGGTGGGACCGAGCGATGATCACCGCCTACATGGTCGTGTTCGCAACCTTCATCTGCATCGTGATCGGGATTCCGGTCGGCATCTTCAGCGCCCTAAGCGAGAGGCGGGCGAAGACGGCGCTATTCTGGTGCGACACCTTCCAGACGTTTCCGTCGTTCATCTACATCCTCCCGGTCATCATGCTGTTCCAGGTGAACGATCTCTCCGCCATCATGGCGGTCATCGTCTACGCGATCATTCCCGCGGTCCGCTACACCGTGGAGGGCATCCGGTCCATCGCGCCGGAGCTCGAGGAGGCGGCGACCATGGCCGGGTGCAACACCCGGCAGCGGCTCGTGCACCTGCAGCTTCCGGTCGCCATCCCCCACATCATGCTCGGCGTCAACCAGACCATCATGTTCGCGTTCTCGATGGTCATCATCGCGGCCTTCGTCGGAACGATCGATCTCGGTCAGCAGATCTTCAAGGCCCTTTCCGAAACCAACATCGGCAAGGGGGTGGTGTTGGGTCTTTGCGTCTCCTTCATGGCCCTCGCGGTCGACCACCTCGTCACCCGCTGGGCCCGCGAACGAAGGCGACTGCTGGGACTGGATTGACGATGCCGGCGCTCGAATCCTTCGTTCCCCTCATCGGCTTCGTGCTGCTCGTCCTCGTCGTGCTCCTCGTCACCGCGCCCGACCGCCGTGCGCAACTGCTCAAGCTCCATGCCACCGCGGGCAACATCGCTCATCTGCGGCACCGGCCGCGCGAAGCGCTTCTTGGCGTGTTCACGCTCAAGCGCGCGGTGTACGCGGTCGTTCTCCTTTGCCTCGTCTCCTATATCTGGACCTATCAGTCGCTCAAGTCCGAGATCCGGGTGCTGCTTGCGGAAAAGGAGATCGAGGGTGTCGCGGTAGGCAGTCTGGTCATGCCCTACAGTGCTTTTTTCCGGTCCGAGTACGTGGCGGACGCCGGCTTCTCGAAGTCGAGGAAGCGAACCCGCGCCGACATATCGGTGAGCGGTCGTCTTTGGTCCGGCTTCGATCTCCACATCTCCGAAATCGAGCTCGCCAAGGTCAGCAAGATCGTCGGCAAGGCCTTCGTGTTCTCCTACCTGACCGACGTCAAGATCCTCCGGCCCGCCATCGATCGCCACATGAAGAGGCTGGTGCGTAACAAGCAGATCGACGCGTTCCAGATCGAGACCTTCGACAACCGGGGCCCCTACATGCTGGTCGTCCTGAACGAGAAGAACCGCGGAAAGGACGTCAAGGCGGTCGCGACGGAGATCGCGGAGAGCCTGCACACCAATCTCACGAAGACCAGGAAGCTGAAGGTCAACCAGGTGGTCGTCAAGGTCGTCGACCCTGAGCCGTTCAACAAGACCAAGCGCGTGAAGGTGCTTGGGCGAGGGAAGGCCGGGCAGTACTGAAGCCGCGCTCCGGCCGGGCTCGGGTCCCGGCACCGGCCGGCCGTCTCAAACGGACAGGAGCGACACGAAGAAGGGGGTCCACACCCCGGCCAGGAGCGCGAGGGCGAGGGCCTCGGCGGCGAGAATGCGGCGATAGCGCGCACGCTCCGCGGCCGACTTGTCGCTCATGTAGATCCGGCTCATCAGCATGTCGAGCGGCACCACGAAGGCGAACATCACCGCGAGCGGCGGGGCGATGAGGGTGGCCCACAGGAGGCCGAGGGAGAAATCCGTTCCGCTCGACCCGAGGCCTTCGCTTCCGGCCGTCAAAGCGGCCGAGAAGTCGATCGCATCGGAGCCGTCCCCGAAGAGGGAGGCAAAGGGGGCGCTCGCAACGAGCACCGCGACCGCCGCGAGGAGGGCGATTCGAAGCGCGCCGAGCTCGGCGACTCGTTGCCGAAGGGTCGGCGGGCGGGGCGGAGCGTCGGACATCATGATTTCCCTGGTCGGCCGCGTTCTCTTCATGTGCCGGCAATCGCGGCCGGCGGGTCAACTTCCGCGCGACGCGACCGGCGTGGCCGCGGTCGGCGGTCCGGCGCAACCCGCATTCGAGTCCGCCTCGATTCGGGCACGCCGGCGGAATGATATCCTCGCCCGCCCATGGAGCTCATCGACATCGGCGCGAATCTTTGCCACGAGTCGTTCGCGCCCGATCTCGACTCCGTCCTCGACCGAGCCGCTTGCGCCGGTGTCCAGCGGATCATCGTGACCGGCACCAGCCGGGCCGACAGCGAGGCCGCGGCGGCCCTCGCCCGCCGCCATCGCGGGCGACTCCACGCCACCGCCGGTGTCCATCCGCACGTGGCGCAGAGCTTCGACCGGGCGACCGCGGCCACCATCGAGGCGCTCGCGGCGCGCGAGGAGGTGGTCGCAATCGGCGAGACGGGCCTCGACTTCTTTCGCGACTTCTCGCCACGAGGGGATCAGGAACGCGCCTTCGAGGCGCATCTCGACCTCGCCTCCCGGCTCGGGCTTCCCGTGTTCCTGCACGAGCGCGACGCGCACCTCCGGTTCGTCGAAATCCTGAGACCCTACCGGGACCGGCTGGCGCGGGCCGTGATTCATTGCTTCACTGGTGACCGGCGCAATCTCGACGCCTATCTCGACCTCGATCTCCACGTCGGCTTCACCGGGTGGATCTGCGACGAGCGACGCGGTCTGCACCTTCGTGAGCTCGCGGGACGCATTCCGGCCGACCGGTTGATGCTGGAGACCGATTCCCCCTACCTCCTTCCGCGCGATCTGCGTCCCCGCCCGCGCACCCGCCGCAACGAGCCGTCCCGCCTCGCGCACATCGCCCGGGTGGTGGCGTCGGCGACGGGCGAAACGGTGGAGGCCCTTGCGGCACGGACGACCGCGACGGCGCGCGCGTTCTTTGCCCTTCCTCCCGGACCCGAAGCGGCCGCCGGCGAGTGAACGTCGCGTGACGGGGCGAACGGCGACCGGGCCGGGCGCGCGGGCAAGGACGAGCGCGCCGTCCTGCGCGAGCGCGCATCGGCTTTTCGGCCGCTCGCCCTGCGCGCCAAGGGGTTAGTCGCCGGCTGCCCCGCGCGCCGAGCGAGCGCACCCGCTTGGAGACTCCCCGGACTATCGTCACCCTGCTCGGATCGAGCGTTGAAGACCGTCATCTCGAGTGCGTCCGCGATGTCCTCTCGTGTTTCGGTCTTCGAACGGAGCGAACGTTCGCCCTGTCCGGCCGGTTGCCGGCCGGGGCGGAACGTCCGGAGTCGTCGCCGACGGCGCGGGGGGGGTGCCGGGCCCTCGAGATCGTCGCCTCCGGTCCGTTTTCGGACATCGGCGCGCTCCGGGCGGCCGTCCGGGCCGCGCTCGACGGCGCAGGGGTCGATTCCGCGGTGCAGCGCGACGACGGCTGGCGGCGCCGGCGCCGGCTCTTGTGCCTCGACATGGACTCGACCCTGATTGATTCCGAGGTCATCGACGAGCTTGCGCGGGCGGCGGGGGCGGAACGCGAGGTCGCCGCGATCACCGATGCGGCGATGCGCGGGGAGATCGAGTTTCGCGGCGCGCTCCGGGCGCGCCTCGCCCGGATCGCCGGGCTCCCGGTCGCGGCGCTGGAAGAGATTGCCGGCGGCCTCGCCCTCGCCCCGGGCGCGGGGAGGCTGCTCGCCGCGCTCGACCGGCACGGCTACCGCATCGCGGTGGTCTCGGGAGGTTTCGCATGGTTTGCCCGCCGGATCGCGGTTCGCTTCGGACTTCGCATCGACCGCGTCCATGCCCACGAGCTCGTTGTCCGGGATGGCCGGCTGACGGGCGAGATTGCGGGTGACGTCATCGACGGTGCAGCCAAGGCGGCGTACGTACGCCGGATCGCGGCGCGCGAAGGCATGGTGCGAGAACAGATCGTCGCGGCCGGCGACGGCGCGAACGACGTCGAGATGCTGCGCGCGGCCGGGCTCGGGGTCGCGTTCCGGCCGCGACCCGTCCTGCGCGCCCGGGCGGACCACGTCCTCGAGAACTTCGGACTCGACGGTATCCTGTACCTCCTCGGCATGAACGATCGGGACATCGACTAGCGAGGCTGCGCTTCCGGCCGACGAGACATGTTCGGTGTCACCCGATCTCGTTCGAGAACTCGGTGCGCCGTACCGGGAGAGGCCTCGTACCTCCACTTGGAGAAAATACCTTGCAAGACTCGCTCGATTGCACGGATGACGACGCTTCAAGGAGTCTGGACATGACGGAAATCTACCGGGAAGCGCTCGCCCGCTTCGACGAGGTGTTCGCCCGCGCGGGCAAGATGGAGCCGAGCGAGCCGACTGCGATGATCCTCGCGACCGCGGACGGGGAGGGCCGGCCTTCCGCCCGCACCGTGCTCCTCAAGGGCGTGGACGAGCGGGGGTTCGTGTTCTACACCAACGCCGACAGCCGCAAGGGTCGCGACCTTCGCGAGAACCCGCGCGGTGCGCTCGTCTTCTTCTGGCAATCGGTGTTCGAGCAGGTCCAGGTCGAGGGCCGGGTCGAGCCGGTGTCGGACGGGGAAGCGGATGCGTATTGGGCGACGCGCCGGCGCGAGAGCCGCATCGGAGCCCTCGTGTCGGACCAGTCGGCGCCCCTCGCCTCGCGCGAGGAGCTGAACGCGCGGTTCGCGGAGGAGGAAAAGCGCCATGCGGACGGCCCGATTCCCCGGCCGCCGAACTGGCGCGGCTACCGCGTCGTACCGGACCGCATCGAGTTCTGGCGCCCGGGCGACCACCGTCTGAACGAGCGCGACTGCTACGAACGGACCGCTGGCGGATGGCGCCGGTTCCTTCTGAATCCCTGACCGGATGAAGCGCGGCGCCGGGGTCCGCGTCCGCACGACGCGGCCACGCTCCGCTCACAACTCCGCTCGCGTGCCGGGGCGCCTTTACCCCGACTCGGACTCGTCGCTCCGCGCCGCCTCCGCCATCAGGGCGACGACCTGGTCGATGCGCCGGAGGCGCGCCACCGGATCGTCGAGCTCGAGGAGATGCTGGCGGTGCGGCATCGGAATCGGCAGCAGCTCCGCAAGCCGGAATCCGGTCCAGGCGGCGGCGTCCGGCGAGTCTTCGGGCGGTGGCGCGGGGACGTGCCGGTACCGGGTCTCGAGGCGGCCGATCAGGGTGCGGGCGAGACGGGCGAGCGGCCGGTACGCGGCGGGAATCGCGGCCCGTTCCTCTTCGACGGGCTCGCAGGTGCCGAGCAGCAGTCGATCGGGGGCGATTCGCGTCTCGACCAGCCGGAAGCGGGTCGCCCCCGCCGCTTCGATGGTGAGGATTCCCCGGTCGTCCTTGCCCCAGTCGGCGATGCGCGCGAGGGTGCCGGTCCGGTGCGGTTCCGCCGGCTCGCCGACCTCCTTGCCGGTGCGGATGAGGCACACTCCGAACGGTCGTTCGCTGCGAAGGCAGTCGCTCACCATGTCGAGGTAGCGTGGCTCGAATATCCGAAGGGGCAGCGGCCCCCCCGGAAAGAGGACCGTGCCGAGAGGAAAGACGGGGATCTCGTTCTTGACCGTTCGCACGTTTCGCTCCGTGTCGGAGAGACCGGGTCTCCGGCCGCTCGGGACGCGCCCGGCGGGCGCCGAGGCACGTTCATCGCTTCCGGCGTTGCTCCGTTCGAGGGCAATCCATCGCACATCCGCCGCGTTCGCGCAACGGTTCCGGCTCCGGGTCCTCGAAGTGGCGCGGCCCGGCGTGCCGTCGGCCGGGATTGACCCCCCGGCCCGGAACGGGTTGACTTCCGTCCGGCTCCACGGACGCACAGTCGAGTCGATGACCGACGATCCCAAGCAGTTTTCCGAGACCGTCTCGACCCCGGTCCATGACCCGGACGCGCTCGAACGCGCGGGATGGACGAACGCGGAGGTCATCTGGGAGCAGGTTCAGCAGGCCGCGGAGGAGTGCGACCGGGCCGGCGACCGGGCGGAGGCGGTGGAGCTCTGGCGGGGTGCCTTCGACGTCGCTTGCGAACATCTCGATCCCCGGGATCTCCGGCTCGCCACCAGCGCCGCGAACCTGGGCGTGGCGGCGCGCCGGGCGGGGGATCGGGCGGCGGCGGTGCGCCGGCTCGACGAAGCGCTGCGCCTCTGGGATGAGGGAGAGGAGTGGCTCGAGGCGCTCGTGCCCGCCGCGCGGGCGCGAAGCTCGACGTTCCACCTGCGACTCGAGTCCAGGCATCCCGGCGCCTACGACCGATTCCCGCGCGAACGCTTCCGGTCGCTCGCGCGGGAGGGGAGGGCGGTCCTTGCCGCCCGACGCGACGGCCGGCCGGATACGTACGATCGGCTCGCGAGGTGGCGGGAGGAGCGCCCGGCGGGTTTCAACGACTGGCGCCGGCTGCTCGCTGCGGTGCTCCTCGTCGCGGGGGACGATCGGCAGTAGCCGCCCGGACCCTCGCCCGGATTGCCCGGGATCCGATGACCGCGGCGCCGCCGGGAGGAAGTCCCCGGCATTTCGGGATCGGCCGTTCGTTCCGCGCCGTCCGGGCCTCGCGCCCGGCCTCGATCCGCCCGCCCGGGAAGCCGCGAGGATTGCGTGCCGTCGCGGCCGCGTCCGGGGCGGGAGCCGGGGCGTGACGCACCGGCTCCCGTTGCGCGCCGGAACCTACCGGGTGTCCATGAACGTTTCGAGGGAATCGTCCAGAGCGTCCCACCAGGCCGTGTGGTGGTCCGGAGCCCGGTTGCCGGTGACCGGCGACCGGTGCGCGTGGTCGCGGTAGGTCGCGATGTTCTCCTCCTTGTGGTGCTCCCAGTGCTTGAAGTTGTCCGACTGCACGTCCCAGTCGATCCCGTAGTCCGTCGCGGCGGAGACCTCCTTGCAGTAGTCGGTCTGGAAGTCGATGTCCTGGATCGGATCCTCGAGCGCTTCCTCGCGCTCGCGCCACCGGGCGCAGTCCGCCTCCATGTCCTCTCGGGACGGGAGCTCGATCCGGTCCATGACGACGTCCCGGACATACCACGCCTGCGCGTCGAACATGCTGAAGGTGTAGTACTGGTCCTGCATGCCGAGATAGGCGAGCTTCGGGTTGTCCATCCAGACGACGCCCTTGTAGAGGCCCCCCGGCCACAGCCGGTTGGTGGTGCGAAGGCGGAGATCGTCGGCCATGAACGGGAAGTGGTGCTGGTATCCGGTGCACAGGATTACTGCGTCGAGCTCGCGGGTGCTGCCGTCCTTGAAGTGCGCGGTGCGGCCTTCGAACTTCGTCACCAGCGGGAGCTCTTCGATCCCCTTCGGCCACTTGAAGCCCATCGCCCCGCTCCGGTACGAGCAGGTGACGGAGGCGGCGCCGTACTTGAGGTTCTGAAGCGCGATGTCCTCGGCGGAGTAGCTGCTCCCCACGATCAGGAGCCGCTTGCCCTTGAACTCGAGGGCATCGCGAAAATCGTGGGCGTGGAGGACTCTCCCCGGGAACCGGTCGATCCCTTCGAAGCTCGGCACGTTCGGTACCGAGAAGTGGCCGGTCGCCACGATGACGTGGTCGAACTCCTCTTCGCGGTCCGCCTGGGCGGCGAGATCCGTCGTCCGTACCGTGAACCGGCCGGTGTCCGCCGACCAGGCGACACGGCGCACCGCCGTGTTGAACCGTACGTGCCTGCGCACGTCCGATTTCTCCGCGCGGCCCAGGATGTAGTTGTTGAGGACCGCGTAGGGCGGAAACGAGGGGATGGGCTTTCCGAAGTGCTCCTCGAAGGAGTAGTCGCCGAACTCGAGGGATTCCTTCGGTCCGTTGGTCCAGAGGTACCGGTACATGCTGCAATGCACCGGCTCGCCATGCTCGTCGAGGCCCGTGCGCCAGGTGTAGTGCCAGAGTCCGCCCCAGTCGGACTGCCGCTCGAAGCAGACCAGCTCCGGGACTTCCGCGCCTCGGGCTTGCGCCTGCTGGAAGGCGCGAAGCTGGGAAAGCCCGCACGGGCCCGCCCCGATGATGGCAACGCGTTTCTTCATGGTGTGGTTCCTCGCATCCAGATATTTCGTCACGATCCGGCCGGGACGGACTCCCGGCGAGCACGGATGAGCGTTCCTCCTGCCGAGCGGACCGGTCCCGGGCGCGCATGGCCGACCGGCCATGTGCCACGGGGTCGGCTCGCGCCCCGCACCGGGTCACTCGGCCGGATGCCGGGGCGCTTAGCCGGGTGGCTCGACAGCCGCCCGCCCGCCGCCGCGCCGCACGCCACGGACCGGCGGGATTATAGTCGCGCGGCCGCGATTGGTCATGTGCGGTTAACAACTGGTACATAACTGGTACATTTATTTTTACCAACAGTTACAGAAGTGGTATGTTAGCCGTGCCGGTTCACAGAATCCTGAACCGCGAACCGAAGGATGCGTGCCCGGACGGCGTGCGGGATGACGGCAATCAAGGGGAGAAGCCAATGTCACAGAATCTGCACCAGAGAAAGATCGGCAGGAGGACGTTTCTCGGCGCCACGGTCGCTGGCGCGGCCATGGCGGGCGGCCTCGCTCCGGCGAGGCTCTCCGCCGCGAACAAGACGGTCAAGATCGGGTTCCTCGCCCCCCTCACCGGACCGGTCTCGGCCTGGGGGCTTCCCGGGCTGTACGGCTGCCGGATATGGGCCGAGCAGGTCAACGCGGCGGGCGGGGTCCGGATCGGGGACGATTCCTACAACGTCGAGTTCGTCTCCTATGACAACGAGTACGCCACCGACAAGGCCAAGGTCGGTGCCTCTCAGCTCGTGTTCGATGAAGGCGTCAAGTTCATCATGATGCTCGGGGGCGACACCTGGCCGGGGGTTCAGCGCATTTCCAACGAATCGGGAATGCTGGTGTCGACCCTGCTCCCGAGCGATCTGTCGCCCGACACCCCGAACCTCATCGCGCCCTGCGAGGTGCATCCCATCTACAACGTGACCGGCGTCTCGTGGCTCGCCGACAACATGCCGGAACTGAAGACGGCGGTGATCTGCGCCCAGGACGACGCCCTCGGGAGGCCTTCCGTCGCCACCTATCTCGCGGCCTTCGAAGCGCACGGAATCCAGTCCGAAGACCCGGTGTTCTTCAGTCTCGAGACCACCGACTTCGCCCCGGTAATGACGAAGCTGCTGTCGTCCAACCCGGACATCCTGTGCCTCGACACCGCGTATGCGGACTTCGTGCACCCCCTGTGCGAGCAGGCGCACCAGCAGGGCTTCAAGGGGAAGATCATCTCCTGTACCGCGGACTACTACGAGCAGATCATCGAGAAGACCTCGAAGGAGTTCATGGAAGGGTTCATCTTCCAGTTCCCGGACTTCGACGACCCGGCCCTCAACGAGCCGCAAATCAACTTCGCGGCGCCGAACGAGTTCTACGCCGAGTACATCGAGCGATGGCCCGACCAATGGAGCGCGGTGTCGTGGGAGTACGCATCCATCATGGATCTCTGGGTGCAGGGTGCGCAGCGCGCGGGAAGCGTGGAGCCGCAGGACGTGCTGGCCGGCATGAAGCAGGGCGGCACCGGCAAGCACGCCTTCGGCGAGGCGAGCTGGTGGGGCAAGGAGCTGTTCGGGATCGACAACGCCCTCGTCGGCAACTGGCCGGTGGTCGTCATCGAGAACGGCAAGGCGGTCATCAAGGAATACCGCAGCATCCCGGACTGGTGGTCCATGCACGGCAACTTGCTGGTCAAGCACTTCACCGAGATGGGCGAGATGTACCATCAGCGCGGCTGATTGCGGCCTTTCGGCCGGCAACCGCCGCGCCATCGAGAATCGGCGGGGGAGGCGGGCAGCGCCCGTCTTCCCCGCCGTCCGACGGCAGGCCACGAGTCCGAACCCCCGTCCCCGTCCGCGCGCGCTCGACTTCGGGGGGCGCGTGGGGCAGGCTTCGCGCCGCCGAGCGGAACCGTCCCTGAAGCCATGACCGAGCTTCTGCTGCAGACCTGCGTCAACGCCGTCTACGCGGCGAGCTTCATGGCGCTGATCGCGGTCGGCCTCATGCTCATCTTCGGGGTAATGGGGGTGGTCAACTTCGCCCACGGCGAGCTGTTCATGCTCGGGGCGTACTGCGTCGTGTTCGTGTACGCGGACCGGGAGTTCCCCTTCTTTCTCGCGGTGATGATCGGGCTCGTGTTCGTCGGAGGGCTCGGCATACTGATGGAGCGGGCGCTGTTCAGGCCGGTGCGCGACAACCCGCTCGCGGGACTCATCGCCTCCATCGGCCTGTTGCTGATGCTGCAGGCCGCGATCGCCATGGGGTTCGGGGTGCGGATGGAGCACCTCCCCCCGCCGAGCCAGGCGACGTTTCACCTGTTCGGCCTGGACGGGGTGGTCGTCGCCCTGCAGCGCCTCTACGTGATCGTCGGGGCGGGGATCGTGCTCGTCTCGCTCTGGTTGTTCCTCCGCCGGACTCGCTTCGGCTGGGCGCTTCGGGCCTGCGCGCAGGACCCGGAGGCGGCCGCCCTGCAGGGGATCTCGATCAACGGGACGGCGCGGCTCGCGATGTTCATCGCGGCGGCGATGGCGGGGGTGGCGGGGGCCCTCGCGGCCCCCCTCGTTCGTACCTACCCGTACATGGGGCACTCGGTGATCGTCACCGCCTTCATCGTCACCATCGTGGGCGGGCTCGGCAGCCTCGGGGGCGCCGTCGTGGCGGCGATTCTCTACGGGTTCGTTCACACGTTCGTGACGACGTTCTCCGACGGCGTCGTCGCCGACATCGTCGGCTTGCTGCTCATGCTGTTCGTGCTCGTCCTGCGCCCGACCGGACTCCTCGGAGTCCGGGAGCGGGACTGAACGCGGCACGGGCGAGGCAGGCAGCGGATTTCGGACCGAAGGCGATTCATCGATGCAGGAACGCAACGGCTGGGGATATCGGGCCACCCTTGCGGCGGTCTTCGTGGGGCTCATCGTCCTGCCCCACGTGCTCAGCTTCTCGCAGAAGGAAGTCCTGGTCTTCCTCGTCATCAACGTCCTGGTGGTGGTGAGCTACCGGCTCCTCACCCTGACGGGCGAATGGTCGCTCGCGCACATGGTGATCGTGGGTGTCGGCGCTTATGCGAGCACGCTGCTCGCGAAACGCTTGGGCATTCCGGTTCCCCTCGCGATGCCGCTCGGCGCCGTCGTCGCCGCCCTCACCGCCTACGTCCTCAGCTTTCCCCTCTTCCGGATGAAGGCGTTCTACTTCCTCATCGGGTCGTTCGCGGCCGGGGAGGTCATCCGGCTCTGCTGGAAACGGTTCCGCGAACCCTTCGGCGGACCGAAGGGCATCAAGCTCGTTCCCTCCTTTCCGGACATCGAGATCGGCTTCGTCGACGTCTCGTTCTTCGATCCCGTCAACTACTACTACTTCTGCCTCATCGTCGTCACCGTGTCCCTGGTGCTGCTGCACCGCTTCGAACACTCCCGCATCGGGCTCACGTTCCACGCGATCCACTGGCAGGACAAGCTCGCGGAAGCGGTGGGGGGCGACACACGCCGGTACCGGACCCTCGCCTTCGTCATCGCCTCGTTCTTCGGCGGGCTCGCCGGCGCCCTCCTCGCGCACTACCTGGGGACGGTGAATCCGAACCAGTTCGACGTGGAGGCGATGGTCTACGTGCTGGTATGGGTCATCGTGGGCGGTACGGCCACGATCTACGGCCCCGTCGTCGGCGTCGTCACGCTGACGGTGGTCAACGAGATCGTGCTCCGCGAGCTGGGGATGGACCAGGCCCGTCCCCTCCTCTACGGGGCGATTCTCATCGCCTCGATCCTCTTCCTTCCGGATGGCCTCGAGAGCCTGGGGCCGAAGCTGAAGGGCGCCTTCGCCCGCACCCGCACCCAGGTCTGAATTCCCGACCGGCGCAGGACCCGCCCCGGAGGACGGGCAACGTCCGGCTCCGCGACGGCCGCGCCCCGGGGTCCGACCGTCCGGCGCGAGACGCACCGGCCGTCGGCGAACGATCCCTGCGCCATCATGACGGTCCACGGCCGGCGGCGCAGGGCAGGGCAGGGCCGGGCGGAGCGGGGTCAGGTGCCGAGGTAGGCGCGGCGGACGTGCTCGTTCTCGTGGAGATCGGCGGCAGGTCCGTGCAGGGCCACCGAGCCGATCTCCAGCACGTACGCGTAGTCGGCAAGCTGGAGGGCCAGCTCGGCGTTCTGCTCCACGAGGACCACGGGCACGCCCCGTTCGTGGATCTCCCGGATGATCCGCGCCATCTCCTGCACCAGCACCGGCGACAGGCCGATGGTGGGCTCGTCGAGAAGCAGGAGCTTCGGGTTCGACATGAGGGCCCGTCCGATGGCGAGCATCTGCTGCTCCCCGCCCGACAGGGTCTTGGCCCATTGCCGGCGTCGCTCCTTGAGACGCGGAAAGTGCTCGAACACCCCGTCGAGGTCCCGTGCCACCCCCTCCCGGTCGCGCCGGAGATAGGCTCCCGTGTTGAGGTTCTCCAGGACCGTGAGGTCCGGAAAGACGCGCCGGCCTTCCGGCACCTGGGCGACGCCGAGCGCCACCACCGCCTCGGGTGGAGCTCCGTCGATGCGACCGCCGCCGAACCGGATTTCGCCGGCCGACAGTGACTCAAGACCCGAGATGGCCCGGAGCAGCGTGCTCTTTCCGGCGCCGTTGGCGCCGATGATGGTGACCACCGCGCCGTCGGGAACGTCCATGCTGACCCCCCGCAGGGCCGCCACCTTGCGGTAGTGCACGGTCGCGTTCCGGACTTCAAGCAACACTTGCCGCCGCTCCGAGATATGCCTCGATCACGTCCGGATGGCGGCGCACGTCCTCGGGGGTTCCTTCGGTGAGCAGCCGGCCGAAGTTGAGCACCGTGATCCGGTCGCAGAGCCCCATCACGGCCTGCATGTCGTGCTCCACCAGCAGGATCGTGACCCCCCGATCGCGAACCCTGCGGACGATCTCCATCATCCGGCGGGTCTCTTCCGGGTTCATGCCGGTAAAGGGCTCGTCGAGGAGGAGGAGCTTCGGCTCGGCGGCGAACGCGACCGCGATGCCGAGGGCCCGCTGGAGCCCATGCGGCAGGCTCATGCCCGGATCGTCCGCCCGCTTCCCGAGTCCGAAGAAATCCAGGATCTCGCGCGCTCTCGCGTGCGCCGCATCCTCGCGCGTCCGGTTGGTACCGAGCAGGGTGCGTAGCGGGTTCGCACGTGCCTGCAGGTGGCAGCCCACCAGCACGTTCTCGAGCACGCTGAGCTCCTGGAAGAGGGTCGTCGCCTGGAACGTCCTGACGAGCCCCCGTGCCGCGATGGCATTCGTGGGCATTCCCGAGATGTCCTCTCCGCGAAAGAGCACGTGACCGTCGCTGGGAGGATAGAAGCCGCCAATCACGTTGAACGTGGTGGTCTTGCCCGCGCCATTGGGTCCGATGAGCCCCCGGATCTCCCCTTCGTCGACCGCGAACGAGAGGTCGGACACCGCGAACAGTCCGCCAAACCGGCGGGTGAGGTTGCGAATCTCGAGAATGGTCACGGCGGTGGCCGGCGTCGTGCGGGCGGAACGGACGAAACCGGGTCAGGCGTAGTCGCCGCGCACCCGTCGCTTCTCGGGGTCGAAGTGCGGGAACGGGACGACCCGGGCCGGGATCCGTTTCTGGTGGCCGTCGAGCTGGCCGATCTCGGCCTCGGTCCCGGTCGCCGCGTGGGTGACGTCCATGCGGCACAGCGCGATCACCCGGCCGAGAATCGGCGAGCGCACCGCCGAGGTGATCTCCCCGACCTGGGCGCGTCCGATCCGCACGCAGTCGCCGGTGGTCGGGACGATTCCGCCCTCGATGTCGAGCCCGACGAGCCGGCGGACCGGATGCGCCTTGCGCCGCTCGAGCGCCTCCCGGCCGATGAAGTCGTCGCTCTTCGACTTTAGGGGCACGGTGAACCCGATGCCGGCCTCGAACGGGTCGGTCTGGTCGCAGAACTCGCAGCCGGCGAAGACGAGCCCCGCCTCGATGCGGACCATGTCCAGGGCGGCGAGGCCGAACGGAGCGATTCCGAACGGCTCTCCCGCCTCCATGACCGCATCGAACAGCGTCTTGGCGTCCTTCGGGTGGCAGAAGAGCTCGTAGCCGAGCTCCCCGGTGTAACCGGTCCGGGACACGACGAGCGCCATGCCGTGGAAGTCGTGGAGCCGGGCGACCGCGAACCGGAACCAGCCGAGCTCGGCGACGGTCTGCCAGGTGGGTGCGGTCCAGAGGATCCGCTCGAGGATCTCCCGGCTGCGCGGGCCCTGCACCGCAATGTTCGCGAGCTCGTCGGTGGAAGTCTTCACCCACGCGTCGAGCCCGCGCCGCTCGGCCTGCTCTCGCAGCCACAGCCCCGACGCGTCGTTGCCTCCGATCCACCGGAAGTTGTTGTCGCCGAGACGAAATACGGTGCCGTCGTCGATCATGCCGCCGTGCTCGTAGCACATCGCGGTATAGACCACCTGTCCGACCGCGAGCCGCCGCACGTCGCGGGTCACGCACCGTTGCATCAGCGCTTCCGCGTCCGGGCCGAGCACCTCGTACTTGCGAAGCGGGGAGAGGTCCATCACCGCGGCGCGTTCCCGGCAGGCCCAGTACTCGGCGATGGCGCCGTGCCCCGGAAACTCCTGCGCGAGCCAGTATCCGTTGTACTCGACGAAGTTTCGCGTGTGCGCGGCGAAACAGTCGTGGAAACCGGTGTTCTTCGTCATCCGGACGTCGGCGTCGGCGGTCATGCGGAACCCCGTGGCTGGCTTGAAATCCTCGTTCCGGTCGTACACCCGGACCTGGATGTCGGTCGGGCTCCATCCGTTCGCCGGGTCGACGTCGCAGGGGCAGGCGGTCGAGAAGCAGACGAGATCGGTGAGCGCGCGCATGAGAACGAAGTCGCCCGGGCGCGACCAGGGGTCGTCCATCCCGATCGCGTTCGTGTCCTCGAGCATGGTGTTGAAGAAGAAATTGATTGCCGGCCATCCGGCGCGGGGCCGGATGTCGAAGCGTGCCGCCTCGGCGTTGATGTTGTCGGAGCAGTTCAGGTGGCCGGGATACCCCAGGTCCTCGTAATAGCGTGCGGTGCACGCGAGCCCGAACGAGTCATGGCGCCCGCAGGTGTCCTGGACGAGCTCGAGCAGGGGCTCGTGATCGACGGTGTAGTACTTCGAATACAGGCCGGGTCCGGGATAGAGCGAACCCATCAGGGAGCGGGTCGTGGTGGGGTCGATCTCGCGCTCCGAGCCCCAGTCGAGAGCACGCAGGCTGAATGCCTGGAAGTCGGTGCACTCGCGACCCTTCACGTCGACGATCTGGATGAGCTGACCTGCCCTGACCTCGTAGCTGCGGGCCGTGCCCGGCTGGATGTTGAGATCGAGGAGAGTGTCCGCGAGCGGCGGGGGCGGGCCGTTCGCCGCCTTGAGATTGGTCCGCCGCGCGCGCCGGACATAGAGCACGATCTCGGTCGGCGGGCATTGCTCGTCCGGGCGCATCGGGCGTCCCGGGGCGCCGGCCACCAGGGTCGCCGCGGCGGTGGCCGTGAACGAGGCGGACTCGCCGGCGCGTGAATCGTCCCCGAAGAGCTCGACTGCGGTTGCCCGGCCGAGATCGAGACCCCGGGAGGCGAGGGTCTCCCGGACGCGCCTCGCCGACGGAATCTCGCGCTTGAGGGAATCCGTGATCCCTGCGGGAGCTCCCGCACCCTTCGCACCGAGCAGGGCGGGGTCCGGGCGCCCGCCCGTGTCGAACACGACGAGCTCGCACCGCTGGCGTCCCTCGCGGTCGATCACGGTGAGCTCGTCGCCGGCATCCAGGGTCAAGGTGCGTGTGCCGCCGCCCGGAACCGGGTGCCGCTCGACATTGGAGGGCAGAACGGGAAGACCGGGGATCCGTACCGGTCCGCGCCGGGCTGCGGTGCGCGCGATGGTCGAACGGGCTTCTAGGATCATGTTCCGCGGCTCTCCCGGTTGCATGCGGGCGACCTGGCCGCGCCGTATCGCCGACGGAGTCCGAAGGCGGTTGGAATCGCGGCGGATTCCCGGGCACGGCGCAGTCTCGGGAATCGCATCCGTTCCAGTTTCGGAGGGGAGTCGAGCACTCCCTCCGGCGTGCCGCGGCCGCCCCGGACTTCAGGAAGATGCCGCATCGACGAGAGACTTCCGGGCCAGGTCGAGATGGGCCTTCATCGCCCGCGCCGCCTGCTCCGCATTGCGCGTGCGCACCGCGTCGAAGACTGCCCGGTGCTGCGCGTTGTAGCGCCGGATCATCGCCCGCGACAGGGTGATCTGACGCATCCTGGCCCACTCGGCGTTGTTCCGGACCTCGCTCACCCGCTCGGTAATCCAGACCAGCATCGCGTTGCGCGTGCACTCCGCAAGGGCGAGGTGGAACGTTTCGTCGCCGGCGGCGAAGGCGTCCGCGTCCGCCTCGTTCCGCTCCATCACCTCGAGCGCACGTGCCGCCTTGGCAAGCGCCCGTTCGGTAGCGTTGAGCACCGCGAGGCGGACGATCTGCGGCTCGAGGGCGAAGCGGGTGTCGATGAGCTCGAGCGGACTCGTCGACCGGGCGATCGAGGACGTCTCGACCTCGGAGAAACAGACATATGTTCCGCTTCCCGGCCGCTTCTCGACGAACCCCCCTTCCTCGAGGCGACGCAGCGCGTCGCGGACCGTGCCGCGCGAGACCCCGAACTGTTCGGCGAACGCGCGCTCGGGCGGAAGCCTCTCGCCGTTGAGCAGATCGCCGCCGGTAATCCGGCGCCGGACCTGAACCGCGATGTCGCCCGCCCCGACCCGGTACGGGCGATCTTCCGGTCGAGGATGCGAGTCGATCTCCATCTTGCCTCCAGAATCACTCCGGTCCGAGCGCCAGCCCGTCGACCGGCCGCCACCGGAGAACTCGGCATGCCGTCCGGGGCACCGTCGCGGTCCGTCCTCCGACTCCGGGAGAGACCCCGGCACGGGCGCGAAACTCCCGTTCCAACCGTTCGACCATCCGGCTAGCGTACCAGTCAAGCCGCAATTCTGGTACCAATAACGAGATTTTGGTTGAGTTTTGGTTTTGAACTGGTCATTATCGGTCTCTGCCACCAGACCCGGAACGCGACGAGCGACGTCATTCGACCGCCCGCGAGCCGCGCGCCGATCGGCTCGGGAAGAGGCCGGGGCGGCCGGATTCCACCACGGGCCGAAGGAAGGTCCCGCCGCGCCTGGCGACGGCGATTCGCAAGAGAGCGAGGAGAACGAAGAAAATGGCGATGGACATCGAAGGTTTCGTGGAAGCGCCCGGACGGGCGGAGCAGGTCCGGCAGGTTCGCGAGATGATCGACCGCCTCGGCGTCGACTACCTGTACCTGCAGTTCGTGTCGATAACCGGGCGCATCTGCGGCAAGGGGATCCCCGCCGACCACTGGGAGAGCATCGCCGAGCGAGGCTTCCAGCTCGTGTACGGCGCAACCGTCAACCTCTTTCTCAACCGGCACGGCGAATACCTCGGCTACGGCCCGCAGGACAAGGAGCTGGTGGGGATCCCGGAGCCGGAGACCTTCTGCCAGCTCCCCTGGGACAAGCGGGTCGCGCGCCTGTGGTGCACCCTGTTCCGCAACCGCGAGGAGCGCCGGGAGCCGGGAGCGTTCCTGACCTCGGACTCCCGCGGGAACCTGCGGCGCATCCACGACCAGTTCAAGGCGGAGCACGACGGGCTGCACCTGCGCCACGGCACCGAGCCCGAGATGATGTGGCTCAAGCGCGGCCCCGACGGCAAGCCGGACGGCGGCTTCTCCAACCCCTACTGCTACCACATCGACCAGTTCGAGAGCCTGCGCCCGGTGTACCTGCGGGTCATCGAGTACTCGCGGGCGATGGGGCTCGACATGATCCAGGGCGACCACGAGGACGCGCCCGGCCAGCTCGAGCTCAACTTCACGTTCGACGATCCGCTGCGCACCGCGGACCGCCTCACCACCTACCGCCAGATCTGCGCTCAGGTCGCGCGCGAGAACAACCTCATCGCGTGCTTCATGTCGAAGCCGTTCATGGGGGTCTCCGCCTCGGGCTGCCATCACAACATCAGCTTCTGGCGAGGCGGGGAGGAGTCCATCAAGCGGCTCGGACACGACCCGTCCCCGCTTCCCGGCATGGACGAGAACTTCACGTATCTGTCCGGCGGCGAGAACACCTTCATGCCGGACACCGACGACGTGCAGTTGCCGGGAAAGGTCGGATTGCAGGTCGTCGGCGGCATCGTCACCCACCTCGGGGCGCTGACCGCGATCGGCTGCTCCACCGTCAACTCGTACCGGCGTCTGTGGGACACCGGCTTCTGGGCGCCGGTCTTCGCGGACTGGGGCTACCAGAACCGCACGACGGGCCTTCGCATCTCGGCCCCCGGGCGTTTCGAGTACCGGGCGGTCGACTCGATGGTCAATCCGCACCTGATGGCCGGCGCCATCATCAAGGCGGCAGACTACGGCATCCGCAACGACATCGACCCCGGTCCGCCCGAGGACCGGAACATCTACCAGGCGATGGAGGCGGGCAAGCAGGTCAAGCGCCTGCCGATGACCCTCGGCGACTCGCTCGAGGCCCTGAAGAACGACGACGTCATCCGCTCGGCGATGCCGGGAGAGATGTACCGGCTCTTCGACGAGTACAAGCGGGACGAGTGGGAACGCTTCCTCCACACGAGCACCGAGTGGGACATGCAGACGTACCTCGACTGCCTGCCCTGACCCGGCGGGGGAGCGGCCGCGTCCGCACCGGGCGGCGCGCCGGCCGGAGCGGCTGCGGCACGCGGAAACGGTCGCGGGAGGCGGGCCGCCCGTGCCCATCCCCGCGTCGCCGGGGTCGCCGGCCCGCCAACCACTGACGGAAGAAGGAACATGTGCGGAATAGCAGGAGTGATTCACCGGGGCGCACTGAGCGGCATCGGCGCCGAGATGACCTCGATGCTGCAGGCGCTCCGGCACCGCGGCCCCGACTCGACCGGGTTCGCCATCTACGGCACCCCCGTCGAGGGCGACTTCGTGATGCGGCTCAAGGTCGCAGAGCAGGAGGACATGTCCTCCGGCTTCGACATCCACGCCAAGATCCGCGCCCGGGCGCAGGAGGTGGACCGCCGGCTCGCCGAGCTCGGGGTCGTGGTAAAGGACCGGGCCGCCTCCACCGAGTACGCCATGCGGTACGTCATCTCGTTCGATGGCGACCTCGAGCACCTCGCGCGCTACGTGGAGGACGTGGAGGGCACCGAGATCCTCTCCCTCGGCGGGGCGCTCGAGCTCGTCAAGGACCTCGGCGACGCGACGGTGGTATCGGAGCAGTACGAGCTCGGCGGCTTTCAGGGGACCCACGCGATCGGGCACACCCGCATGGCGACCGAGTCCGACGTCGACATCCGCTCCGCCCATCCCTACTGGGCGTTCCCCTACAACGACATCTCGGTGGTCCACAACGGCCAGCTCACGAACTACTGGATGAAGCGCCGGGACATGGAGCGCAAGGGGCACCGGTTCATGTCCGACTGCGACTCGGAGCTGCTCGCCGTCTACACCGCGCACAATCTCGCCCACGGGGTGTCTCTCGAGGAGTCGCTGGAGCGCTCGATCCGGGAGATCGACGGGGTCTTCACCTATCTCGTCGCGACCCGCGACCAGCTCGGGATGGCGAAGGACACGATGGCGGCGAAGCCCCTCGTCCTCTACGAGAGCGACGATCTCATCGCGCTCGCCTCCGAGGAGGTCGCGATCCGCGCCATCCTTCCCGAGGAGATCGACACCCACGATCCCTACGACGAAGAGATTCGGGTGTGGCAGGCATGAAGTCGCAGGACGATCGCACCTACGAGATGGGGCTGCACACCGAGCAGCTCGCGGGGCGCACCCAGCAGGTCTTCTTCCGTCCCGAGGAAGAAGAGCGGTTTGTGTACCCCTGGGCGCCGGACGTCGACTACAACCGGCGGGCCGAGGTCGACGCGGACTCGCTGACCTCGACGGAGGTGAACACGAAGCTCCGCGAGCTCATGAACGAGGGCTACGGCTCCATCGTGGTGAGGAACCCGCGCGGCAAGCACTCGCTCGGGGTGGGGATCCTCAATCGGCTGAACCTCATCTTCGAGGGCTCCCTTGGCTATTTCGCGGTTGGTCTCATCGACGGCCCGAACGTGCGCATCCGGGGCCGGGTCGGGTGGTCGTGCGGCGAGAACATGATGGCCGGCACGATTCTCATAGAAAAGAACGCGGGCTCCACCTTCGGCGCCGCGATGCGCGGCGGAGACCTCGTGTGCCGGGGCTCGGTGGGCTCGCGGACCGGCATCGACATGAAGGGCGGAACGATCGTCGTCGGCGGGGACACCGGGGCGTTCTCCGGCTTCATGATGCAGCGCGGCCGGATGGTCGTGTGCGGGAACGCGGGCAAGAACCTCGGCGACTCGATGTACGACGGCACGATCTACGTCGGCGGGGAGATCCGGGACCTCGGGGTTGACGCGGTCCCGGCCGAGCTCACCGACCTCGATCGGGCGTGGCTCACGCGCAAGCTCGGGCAGTACGAGCTGCTTCCGGCGCACGGGGTCGACCACTTCACCAAGATCGTCGCCGGCAAGCAGCTCTGGAACTACGACAACCTCGAGCCCGCGGAGAAGAAGCTGATCCTCTGAAGCCGGTCCGGGGAATCCGACCCTCGCGAAGGAGGGTCGGCCCATCGCGATTCGGCTCCGGGGACCACCTGACCCGGGCGGACACGGGAGAGAAACCGAAAATGGCGAAGAGCGAGATTGCGCCGCGGCCGGAACCGGGCGCGAAGCCCCAACGCAACACGAGCATTCTCGGGCGGAGCCGAATCTTCACCCGCGAGGTGATCGACGACATCCACATCAAGTCCGAGCTCGGCCGCTACCGGATGCGCGGCTTCTCGATGTTCAAGCCGATCCCGCACTGGGACGACCTCACGTTCCTTCCGGGCACCCTGACCCGCTTCGTGATCGAGGGCTACCGGGAGAAGTGCGACACGAAGACCGTCATCGGGCCGCGCGCCAAGCGCCCGCTGGAGCTCGACATCCCGGTCTACGTCACCGGCATGAGCTTCGGCGCGCTCTCCTACGAGGCGAAGACCGCGCTCGCCCGCGGCGCCACCATGGCCGGCACCGCGACCTGTTCCGGGGAGGGCGGCATGATCCCGGACGAGCGCCGCTACTCGACCAAGTGGTTCTACCAGAACATCCAGTCGCGCTACGGCTTCAACCCCCATCACCTCGTGCTCGCGGACGCGTGCGAGTTCTTCATCGGCCAGGGATGCAAGGTGGGGCTTGGCGGCCATCTCATGGGCCAGAAAGTGACGGACCAGGTCGCGGAGATGCGGAGCCTTCCGGCCGGCATCGACCAGCGCTCCCCGGCCCGCCACCCGGACTGGCTCGGGCCGGACGACCTCGCGCTCAAGATCATCGAGATCCGGGAGGCGACGGACTGGCAGATCCCGATCCAGCTCAAGCTCGGGGCGGCCCGGGTCTATGACGACGTGCGCATGGCCGTGAAGTGCGACCCGGACTCCATCTACATCGACGGGATGGAGGGCGGCACCGGCGCGGGGCCGCACCTTGCAACCGAGGAGACGGGGGTTCCGGGCATGGCCGCCATCCGCCAGGCGCGCCGGGCCATCGACGACCTCGGCAAGCGGGGCGAGATCTCCCTCGTCTACGCGGGCGGCATCCGCAACGGCGGGGACGTCGCCAAGGCGCTCGCGCTCGGCGCCGACGCGATCGCGATCGGCCACTCGGTCCTGATGGCCCTCAACTGCAACAAGGACATCCCCGAAGCCGACTTCGAGACCGAGATCGGGGTCGAGGCGGGGCACTGCTACCACTGCCATACCGGTCGCTGCCCGGTGGGGGTGGCGACGCAGGACCCTGCCTTGCGGGCGCGGCTCGATCCGGACGACGCGGCCGAGCGGGTGTACAACTTCCTGCATACCCTCACCATCGAAGCGCAGATGATGGCGCGCGCCTGCGGGAAGACCGACGTGCACAGCCTCGAGCCCGAGGACCTCGCCGCGCTCACGATGGAGGCGTCGGCGATGGCCGGGGTTCCGCTCGCGGGCACCGGCTACACGGTCGGCATCGAGGACTATCACCACCTGTAGGGGAGCGCACCCGGACCGACCGAGGCGCCGGACGGGCTCGGCAGAACGCTGCCGCGCACCCGGGGTCGGGCCGCCGGCCGCGCGCGGGAGAAGAGGCAGGAGACCACAATGGCAGGCAGCAGCTACAAGGGATCCGACATCAAGAGTGTCGATCAGTTCATCTCGGGCGACGGGCTCGACTCGGAGCGCGAGAAGGAGATCGGCCAGCACATCGGCTATCGTTACGACGTCAACCTGGTTCCGGACTACGATCGGGTGACCCCGTTCCTCCGGCGCTACATGGAGCTCATGGGCTGGGACGACCTCAACTGGCTCGAAGACGTCCACATGGGCTACGAGGAAGGGAACGCCGCGGTGTTCGACCGGAACATCAACGGCTGGGTCCGGGTCCCGGACGACATCGAGCTGCCGGACAACCAGCAGGACCGCGACATGATCGCGCGCGAGCTGCTCGTCAAGTTCCAGATGTCGGAGCGGCACCCGATGGTGCAGCTCCGCGAGGCGTACAAGAAGTTCTGAGTCGGTACGAAGACCGCCGGCCGACGAAACGAGGAGGGCGAACATGGCACGCGAGGTACGGATCGGCTGCGTGCAGACGCGGCCGCTCGCCACCTTCCGGGAGGCGACGGAGGAAGCGCTGCGGCTCGCGCGCGAGGCGGTGGCGGCCGGAGCGCAGCTCGTGTGCCTGCCCGAGTACTGCGGCGGGCTCAAGAGCGAGGGCGGGCTGTTCGCGCCCCCGAGCGCGCCAGAGGACCGTCACCCGGTGCTCGCCGCGCTCCGCGGCTTCGCGGGCGAGGCGGGGGTGTGGATGCTGGTCGGATCGGTGGCCGTCGACGGCCCGGACGATCGCCTCGTCAACCGGGGCTTCGTGATCGACGACCGGGGAAGGGTCCGGGCCCGCTACGACAAGGTCCACCTCTTCGACGTGGACCTTTCGCCCACCCTGCGCTACCGCGAGTCCGCGGTGGTTGCTCCGGGAGGCGACGCGGTCGTCGTGGACACTCCCTGGGGCCGCCTCGGCATGACCATCTGCTATGACCTGCGCTTTCCCCAGCTCTACCGCGCGCTCGCGCAGGCCGGGGCGGAGATCCTCGTCGTGCCGGCCGCGTTCACCCGCGTGACCGGCGAGGCGCACTGGCATGTCCTCAACCGGGCCCGGGCCATCGAGAACGGCGCGGTGGTGGTGGCCCCGTGCGCGGTGGGCGAGGTTCCGGGCGGCGGCGCCGCCTACGGCCACTCCCTCATCGTCTCGCCGTGGGGCGAGGTGCTCGCCGACGGCGGGTCGGGGGTCGGCTTCCTCGTCGAGACGGTGGACGTCGGCCGCGTCGCCGAGGCGCGCGGGAGGATCCCGAGCCTCGAGCACGACCGTCCCTTCCGCGTTCCGGCGGCCCCCGCCGAGAGGCCCCGCGCCGCCGCCTGACCGCAGGACCGGCCGGTACGCGCGGAGGTGACGACGGACCGAAGCATGCCGCGGATTCGACGGACCGGTTGACTCACGATGCGGCCCGAGTCGAACGTGGTGCGCCTCGACGGAGCCAACGCCGAGCTTCGCGACCGGTTCCTTCGCTGGCAGTGCCGGGTACGACAGATCGCGATGCGCCGCCATGAGGGCCGGCCGACGAGCGGGATGACCCCCGTCGTCGCAACCGGGGACGAGCCGGTCGCGCGCATCGTCACCGTGCTCTGCAAGCTTCCGGAGCACTCGGTCACCATGGAGCTCCGTCACCTCGCCCGCCGCACCCACGATCCGGCCGAGCGGCGAGAGAGCGCCCTCAAGCTGTTCGCCGAGCGCCATTACCAGGCCGCGAAGGAGTTCTCCGACCGGCTGACCGCATGCTTCCCGCCCGATTCCGCGACTGCCGGGCGTCTTGCGGCGGCCCGCGAGTGCCGGCTCGATTTCGAGCAGTTCGGCCAGCGTTTCCGCGTACAGTGCACGGTCCGGCGTCTCTCGGAGCACAATCCGCTCCGCGAGGCCACCTTCTGGCACAACCTGCTTTTCAACCCGATGCTGACCGCCGACTCCATCATTCTCGGTTTCGAGCCCGACTGGGGGCGGAGCGAGGCCGAGGGCTGAGACGCCGGCCGCGCTCTCCCCGGGTTGCGGAGGACCTCCCAAGATGTACCTTTCCCTGGCCCTGCTGCTCGGCGTCACGGTCCTTTACGCGGGGTACAACCTGCTCGTCAAGGTGTCGAGCGGACACGTTCCCGCCGCGGCGACGACGCCGATCCTCGCCACCATTTCGCTGCAGGTCGCGGCGGTGACCGTATCGGCCGCATTCGCGCTCGTCCTCGTGTCGCGCGGCGGTCACGTGCTCGCGATCTCGCCGGCCGCGGTCGCCTGGGCGGTGGCGGCGGGACTTTGCATCGGCGCGGCCGAGATCGGCTACTTCTACGTCTTTCGCGGCGTCGGCGGTGGCGAGCCGATGGCGGCGAATGTCGCGATTCCGGTCGTCGTGAGCGGCGCCATCGTCCTCACCCTCGTTGTGTCCTGGCTCGTGCTCCGCGAGCCCGTCACCTGGGTCCGGCTGGCCGGCGCGGCGCTCGTGGTTGCCGGGGTGGTCGTCCTCTTCGCGGACTCGGCACGCGCGGCGCCCGCCGCCTAGTCGGCACGACGCGCGATCCCCCCGTCCCGCGGGCCGCCGGCTTACGGGAAGCGCGACCACGGCGAATCGGCGGCCGATGATGGCAAGATACGCAAATCGTACAAAATCGAAGCGAGCCCGGAATCTCACATGACGACAGACGCGAACGTGCAGGGCAAAGGGATGCGCCTCTTCCATCACCCGGCGAGCAGCGCCTCGATGCGGGTGACCCTCTACCTCGGCTGCCGCCGGATTCCGCCCTCGACGGTCGAGCTCGTCAGCACGGGCTTCGAGACGGACCACCGCGGCATACCCGTCTTCACGATGCCCGAGGGCGACCCCGAGACCGTGAGGCTCGGCACCACCGCCATCACCGCGTTCAATCCGGAGGGGCGGGTCCCGGTGCTGCTCCTTCCCGACGGCCGGAAGATGACCCAGTCCGGTCCCATCGTGGACTTTCTCGACGACACGATCGGGCCGCACGAGGGCCCGCCGATGCTGCCCGGAGACCCCTGGCTGCGGGCGGAAGCGCGCCGTATCGCCTGGATCGTCGCCGCGGACACCCAGCCCTACCAGAACATTCCGTTCATCATCCAGGCGATCGGCGAATGGGGCATGGTGAAGGCGCCTCCCGCCGTTCATCCGCTTCGCCTGCACTTCATCCGCTTCGCCTGCACTTCATCCGCCGGGAGTTCGGCGCGATCGAGAAGATCCTCGAGCGGAGCGCGGGGCGCTTCGCGGTCGGCGACGAGATCACCCTGGCCGAGTGCTTCCTGGTGCCGCAGGTCCGCAACGCGCTCCTCGCCCGGATCGACATCGCGGAGGAGTTTCCCATCCTGTCCCGGGTATGGGAGAACGCCATCGCCGTTCCGGAGGTGGCCGCGGTGCTGGAGGCGGCGGGCGGAATCGTGCAGCCGCTCGCCTTCGACGCCGAGAAGTTCGAGGTCTACGCCGACCTGCCGGGAGCTGCCCCGGCTGACGGGTCGAGCTAGGAGTCCGTGCCGCACGGAGGTTTCGAAGAAGGAACTCCCACTGCTGGAGCTGCCCCGAAGGGGCGGGCGGAAGAATGGGCATGGGTCGGATAGAAAGGGTCGAGGCGAGGTGCATCGGGCCGCCGGTGGAACGCCGTACCTGGTCGCACGATCTGCCGCCGCAGTTCATGACCTGCATCGTGGTCCGAGCGACGACCGAGGACGGGCGGGTAGGAGTCGGGGCGGTATGGAACGCCACCTCGTTCGAATTCGACCGGTACACCGCGGAGGCGACCCGCCACCTCCTGCCGGTTCTGATCGGAAAGGATCCGCTCGCGCGCGAGGAGATCCTCCGCGAGATTCGCCCGCGCGTGTTTCCGTTACCGCCCGGCGCCGTCGCCGCCATCGAGGTCGCGCTCTTCGACCTCGCGGGGCAGGCGACGGGCGAGCCTCTCCATCGCCTGCTCGGCGCCACCCGCGACCGCCTGCCCGCCTACGCGAGCCCGCCCATGCTCGCGAGCGTTCCCGCCTACCTCGACTTCGTCGCCGAGTGCCTGGCCCGCGGCTTTCGGGCGATCAAGTTCCACACCTGGTGCGACCCCGCGCGCGACCTCGAGCTCGCGCGCGCGGTGCGCCGCGAGCACACCGGCGCCGGGGTGGAATTCATGCTCGACGTGGAGAACAACTACACGCGCGAAGAAGCGATGCGGGCCGGGCGCGAGCTCGCCGACCTCGGCTTCCGCTGGTTCGAGGCGCCGCTGCCGGATCACGATCTGGAGGGTTACCGCGCCCTCACCCGTGAGCTTTCCATCCCGGTTCTGCCCTCGGGAAACTGGGTCCGGGACCTCTCCCTCTTTCGAGAAGCGCTTCGAACCCGTACCTGGGGCGCCGCGCGCACCGACGTCACCATGATGGGTGGGGTCGGCCCGGCTCTGCAAGCCGGGACCCTGGCGCGGTCCGCGGGACTCGACTGCGAGATCATGTCCTGGGGCTACAACCTTGCGGCCGCGGCCAACCTGCACGTGATGCTCGCGCTCGAGAACTGCACGTACTTCGAGCAGGCGATGCCGTACGAGCTGTTCGAGTACGGGATGGTCGACGCGA
This sequence comes from Immundisolibacterales bacterium, assembly GCA_026712715.1. Lineage (GTDB taxonomy): Bacteria > Pseudomonadota > Gammaproteobacteria > HK1 > HK1 > JAJDXW01. Next base: position 279,681 of record JAPOPW010000024.1, read on the forward strand.
TCCGCCTCGGCCCGGACGGCTTCGTCAGCGCCCCCGACCGCCCCGGTCTCGGACTTCGGGTCGACTGGGAGGCGATGGAGGCGGCGACCTTCCACGTGGTGGAGGCACCCGGACCCTGAGTCCCTCGACCGTCTCCCTGCCGCCTGGCGCGGGCGCCGGAGCGGCTCTCCCCTCCGACGTTGTACGATTGCGGCCCCAGTCGGGCTCGGAGAGACACCGATGACGCGGCGCGTGATCCACGACTTCGTCATTCCCGCGCGCACCGGTCGCGCCGTCGAGGTGATGAAGGGTCAGGTCCTTCGCATTCACCTCGTCGAGGACAAGCAGGTTGGAGACTGCGCGTTCTTCAATCTGCACGACCGCCGGGAAGCCTTCCACGTCGGACAGAGCTGGGCCCTGAACGTGATGTTGGGCCACGGCAACGGCAAGTGCTTCAAGTACTTCTATTCGAAGCCGCCACGCGAGAACGTGATGTTCGAGGTGATCGAGGACACCGTGGGCGCGCACTGGTCGAGCATGGGCGGGCGGTGCAGCCGGCGCCTGCTCGAGCTGCGCGACGGCGACACCGATCATCGCTCGTGCCAGGAGAACCTGACCGAGGCGGTCGCACCGTGGGGCATCGAGGGCGACGATATCGTCGACGTCTTCAACGTGTTCATGAACGTCGACGTTCACCCCGACGGCACGTTCGAAATCCACCCGCCGACCGCGGTGGCCGGCGACTACATCGACCTCCGGGCGGAGATGGACGTGCTCGCGGCCGTCTCCGCGTGTCCGGCGGATCGCAACGCGACCAACGACTGGCGACCGAAGCCGCTCGGCATCACCGTATTCGCCGCAGACTGAGCTCGGCGCCGGTCGACGGACGAGCCGCCGCGAGCCGCCGCGTTCATCCCGCCGGCGGCGGGGTGCACACGCTCTCGTAGGAATGGCGCTTCGTGACGAGGCCGTTGTAGGCGAAGATGTCGAGGGTCGCCTCGTAGGCGGCGCGCGTGATCTCGACGTGCGGGGTCCAGCATCCGAGCTGCTGGTAGGTCCGGATGCAGTTCGCGAGCACCGCCTCGTCGATGGCGGGGAAGTACGGCTTCTCGACCGCCGCTATCTCCCCGGCGGGCGCTTCGTCGAGGTAGCGTCGCGTCTCGCGGTAGGCGCGCACGAATGCCGCCGCCATGTCCGTTTCCAGCCATGTCGGCATCGCCGCGAGGCTCGAGAAGCCGCACGTTCCGATCACCGGCCCGACTTGCGACACCACATGTCCGACCCCGTCCGCCTCGAGCTGCTGCGGGAAGGGGCCCTGCTGCTGCACGTAGGTGCCCTGACCGTCCCGGAACGCGCCGTCAATGGCGGCGGCGCCCCCGGGGTGGAGCGCATTGATGCGGGAGTAGTCGATTCCGGCCCGGTGGCATGCGTACTTGAACATCGCGAGCGGCTGGCCACCGCCGAAGAGGACCACGTCCGCGCCTTCGAGCTTGCGCCACGAGAATGCCGGGTCCGGCTCGCGCGCGGTGAGGAAGAAGCCGTCCATCTCGTTCACCTGCGCAAAGTGGGTGGTGGCCGGGGTCTCGCCGCGTTCGAGGGGGCCGAAGCCCTGGCTGAGGGCGGACTGGACGACGTCGGCGGAGCCGTCCTCGAGGGCGGCGAGGGCGCTCACCCCGGCCGGAGCGACCGACCACTCGGGCTCGAGACCCTCCTCGCGCAGGAACCCCCCGGCCATCGTCGCGATGAGCGGCGAGTAGAACGCCGAGAACAGGGTGAACTGGATGTTGATGCGGGCCATCGGGGCTCCTTCCGGAAGTTGTCGCGGCCGCGCCGGTCCAAGGTGGCCGGCGCATCGCGGGGGGGCGTCGACGTGGCCGGGATCATACCGGTCGGGCGGCGGTGGTCCCCGGAACGGACCACCGACCGGACCGACGGCCGGCCTCAGGCGGTGACCTCGAACTCCCGGGGAATGTCGAAGCCTTCGATGGCGAGCACTCTGGCCGGGGCGCCGTCGAGGCCGGCGAGCTTCACCGGCAGCGCAACGATCGCGAGCCGCTCGGCGGTGATTGCGGGCAGCCGATGCACGTACTCGATGTTGTAGATGTCCTCGCCGAGCAGGGTATGGTGGACGACGCAGTCCTCGCCTCGGAACGCGCCGCCGCGCACCACCTCCTCCTCGCTGAAGTCGTAGACGACCGCGTTCACGCCGCGCTCGACCAGCCATCGGGCGCCGTCGGCGCCAAGATACGGCCCCTCGCTCCAGAACGCCGGTTCGCCCCAGCAGCGGTCCGACCAGCCGGTGCGCAGGATCGCGATGTCGCCCGGAACCACGTGACGACCGCGGTCCTCGAGGGTGTCGCCGCCGATCCCCGCGTTCGCCCCGTGGTCGGACAGCTCGACGAGGGCGGCGGGACCCATGAGCTTCGCGAGCGGTGCCTGGTCGATGCCGGAGCCGTGCTCGATGAAGTGGTTGGGGGCGTCCACGTGGGTCGCGTAGTGGCAGAACATCGAGAACGTCGAGCCTTGCCAGCCGCAGTCCTCGAAGCGATAGGGGGTCTCGAAGCGGACCTCGAGCCCGAGGCGGCCGTCCCCGTCGCGAACGGGAACCGACAGATCGACTACGTGCATGGTCGTCTCTCCTGGCTGGCAACGTGAACGGGAGTACGGTCGGATCTTCGCCGGGCGGACGCTCCCGCCGGCCCTGCCGGCGGCACCGGTGTCAGCCCCGAGCCGCGATCTGCCGAAGCTCGCTCAAGGTCGACTCGAGGTCCCGCACCTCGCACCAGCCGACCCGCATCATCTCGATGGCCGGAGCGTGCAGGTGCGGCAGGGTCGTGCCGGTGCACTCCTCGACGACGATCGGCTTGAAGTCCCGGAACATCGCGTCCTTCGAGGTCGCGGCCACGCACTGATTGGTCAGCACGCCCGCGATGAGGACCGTCTCGGCATCGAGGGCCCGCAGGATCCCCTCCAGGTTGCTGTTGAAGAAGGCGCTCAACCGGGACTTGTCGACGTACCAGTCTTCTTCCCGGGGCTCGAGGTCGTCGAGGATCCCGAAGCCCCAGGTGCCGAGCCGCAGTCCACCGTCGCGCAGAAACGGGCGAAGTCGGAAGAACGGTCCGGCGTCCTCGACCCCGCGCGTGCCGTGCCGGGTCCACACCACCGGGACGTTCTTCGCGCGAGCGTCCGCGAGAAGCTGACGGGTGGGCTCGACCACCCGGCGCATGTGCGCGATGTCGATGCCGCGGCTCGCGTACCAGCCTTGCGGATGCAGGAAGTCGTTCTGCAGATCGATGCACACGAGGACCGTCCGTCCGGGCACCAGGTCCCATCGCGCCTCTTCGAAGGGCGGGACAAGGGGTCGCGAGTCCATTTGAATTCCGAGAGTCGGCCGGTGCGGCCGCTAGCCCACCGGGAGGAGCCAGAGGGCGAGGAGGGGCGTGCCGCCGGCGCGCATGGCGTGGAGAAGGTTGGAGGGGTTGTGGACGATGCCGCCGATCCCGGGGGTGTGCCAGCCCCGGTCCTCGCGGTACCACTCACCTTCGCTCATCACGATGTAGATCTCCTCGGGCGGGTGCCGGTGGTCGATGTAGCGAACGCCCGGCGCGACGAGGCTCGCGCCGACCAGCACGTCGCTTCGCTGCTCAAGTCCGGCGGGCCCGACGAGGACGGCGTTGGCGTGGCCGTCGTGAAACGTCCGGCCGTGCGCTTTCGAGCCCGGCCGCCGGCCCCAATGGAGCGTCGGCTCCAGTCCGGCGAACGCCCTCGCGAGGGGGGCCGTATCCGGTGCCACGCGCGCCCGTTCGAGCGCGGAGGAAAGGTGACGGTACGCCGGAGGGGGAGCCGCCTCGCCGGGCACCACGTCGCCGGTCGAGCCCGCGAGCGCTTCGAAGATGTCCGCCGCCGCGTCGCCGGGCGGGGTCCCCGGCTCGACGCGGGCCGCCAGGAAGTCGCGGGCCGCGCCGAGAACCCGTTCGAGCGCTTCGGGGCGTCTCACCCTGCTTCCGCCTGCGTGCGCCGCTTCGTACCGGGGTCCGGCGCCCTCAACCTCCGGGGACGCCCCTGGTATTGACGTAGAGCGCGTAGAGGGACTGGCTCGCGGCCATGAAGAGGCGGTTGCCCTTGCGCCCGCCGAAGCAGACGTTGGCGCAGCGTTCCGGGAGGGCGATTCGGCCGATCGGAGTTCCGTCCGGGGCGAACACGAGCACACCGTCGAGCGCCTCGGTGCCCATGCCCCATCCGCACCAGAGGTTGCCGTCGACGTCGCAGCGCATGCCGTCCGGGGTGCCGCCCGGGCCGGCATCGATCAACACTTCCTTGTTGGCGATGGCGCGGCCGTCGGCGGTGACGTCGTAGGCGAGGATCTTGCGGTGCGGCTCGCCGCGCGACTCGACCACGTAGAGCCGCTTCTCGTCAGGGGAGAAGCACAGCCCGTTCGGACCGTGAACGTCGTCCGCGAGGCAAGTGAGCTCCCCGGTCTCCGCGTCGATGCGGTAGACCGATTCCGGCAGTTCCGGCGCCGCCCGGTGTCCCTCGTAGTCGCCGAGGATGCCGAAGGGCGGATCGGTGAACCAGACCGATCCGTCCGATTTCACCACCACGTCGTTCGGCGAGTTGAGGCGCCGGCCATCCACCGCGTCCGCGAGCACCGTGACCCTGCCGTCGTACTCGGTGCGGGTGACCCGCCGCCCTCCGTGCTCGCACGTCACGAGCCGGCCCCGCCGGTCCCGGGTGTTGCCGTTGGCGAAGTTCGACGGGCGCCGGTAGACGCTCACCGCCCCGGTTTCCTCCTCCCACTTGAGGACCCGGTCGTTCGGGATGTCGCTCCAGAGGAGATGGCGCCCGTCGCCGAACCACACCGGCCCTTCCGACCAGCGGCAGCCCGTATGCAGGCGTTCCACCGCCGCGCTGAAGATGCGATAGCGGTCGAAGCGGGGGTCCAACGACTCGATCGCGGGATCGGGGTAGCGGGGATGCGGGCGCCAGCCGGCGCTCGGGGGATGGTCAAGGTGCATTCTCTGGCCTCGGTTCATCATTGGGCAAACGGAGTTCGGTCGGGACGCAAGCGCATTGCCACATGCGCTGGCCGCGGCTGGTCGAGGTTCGCGGGCGCTAGTACCTTTGCACAGTGGTTGTGATTGATTGAAGACCAAGTTCTTGGGCGCCGCCATGGTCTCATTTGCGCGGTCTCAACCGGTCAGGACCACTGTGCAAAGGTATTGGCATGCATCGACGCGAGGGGAAGCGGTCGCGCACGGCCGCATCCGTGCTTCGGGCCGGCTCAGGCGGTCGCGGCGCGGGCGTAGTCGGGGCGTCGCTTCTCGCGAAATGCGGCCACCCCTTCCCGGTGCTCCCAGGTCTTCGAGCGTTCGATCTGGGTCTGCGCCTCGGCCCGGAGGGCGGCCCGGAGCGCGTCGCGGTCCTCCATCATCGACTTGAGGGCCGCGTAGCCGCCGAGGGCGGAGGCGGCGAGGGCCCGCGCCCGCTCGAGGGCGACCGCCATCACCTCGCCGTCCGGCGCGCGCACGTCGGCGAGCCCGAGACGGTGCGCCTCGTCCGCGTCGACCCGCTCGCGGGTGAGGGCGAGACGGCGGGCCGCCGCCGGTCCGACCCGCCTCTGCAGGGTGTGGGTGAGCCCCCAGTCCGGTACGAGTCCGATGTTGAGAAAGGACACCGTGAACTTCGCGCTGTCCGCCGCGACGACCACGTCGGCAAGGCACGCGATGCTCGCTCCCGCCCCCGCGGCGTGGCCGCGCACCGCCGCGACGAGGGGCTTCGGAAAGGTGATGAGGAGTTCGGCGACCCGGACCATCACGGCGACCCGATCCTCCATCGCGGACGGCTCCCGGCTCCCCATCGTCTTGACATCGCCGCCTGCGCAGAAGTGCTCTCCGGCGCCGGTGAGCACCACTGCCCGGACCGCATCGTCCGCGGCCATGGCCTCGAAGCTCGCGGCGATTTCGCTTCTGGTCTCCGGCGAGAGCGCGTTGCGTGCCTCCGGCCGGTCGATGGTGAGGACGGCGATGCCGCCGTCGAGGTCTTCGCGTCTCAGGGTCATGGCGTGGCGGCTCCTCCGCAGTTTCCGGTGAACTCGGTCCACCGCCAGAATCTTCGCTCCGCAACCTGCCTGTCAAGGCCGTTTCGCGAATTCGAAAGGGGCTCCATCGGGTTACAATCGGTACTTCTTTGGCTCGAATTGGTTCGGTATTGGTACTGGCATGAAGACACATGCAAGAGTGGTCGTGATCGGGGGCGGGGGGATCGGCTGCTCCGTCCTCTACCACCTCGCCAAGCACGGCTGGACCGACGTGGTGCTCGTCGAGCGATCGGAGCTCACCTCCGGATCCACCTGGCACGCCGCGGGGGGCATGCACACCATCAACGGGGACCCGAACGTCGCGAAGCTCCAGAAGTACTCGATCGACATCTACGGGGAGATCGAGGCGCTGTCGGGCCAGTCGACCGGCCTGCACATGACCGGCGGAGTCATGCTCGCGGCGACGAAGGAACGCTTCGACTGGATAAAGGGGCTCGTCGCGAAGGGGCGATACCTCGGCATCGAGGCGGAGATCATCGGCCCCGAGGAGGCGCATGCGCTGATGCCGCTCCTCGACCCCTCGTGCTTTGTCGGGGGCATGCAGACCTTCGTCGACGGCCACCTCGACCCTTCGGGGGTCACCCACGCGTTCGCGAGGTCCGCGCGGGTCCTCGGCGCCGAGGTGTACCGCGAGACGAAGGTCGAGGCGCTCGCACGCACCGCGGGCGGCGAATGGCGGGTGGTCACCAACCGGGGCGAGATCCTCGCCGAGCACGTGGTCAACGCGGCCGGCCTCTGGGCGCGGGAGGTGGGACGCATGGTCGGTCTCGAGCTCCCCGTGCTCGCGATGGAGCACATGTACCTCATCACCGAGGACATGCCGGAGGTCGCGGCGATCAACGAGTCGACGGGCAAGGAAGTCATTCACGTCGTCGACTTCGACGGCGAGCTCTACCTCCGGCAGGAGCGCGGCGGCATGCTCATGGGGACCTACGAAAAGGCGTGCGTGCCCTGGTCGGTCCACGAGACGCCGTGGGACTTCGGCCACGAGCTCCTCCCCGAGGACATCGACCGCATCGCGCCCTCGCTCGAGGTCGGCTTCGAGCACTTCCCCGCGTTCCAGAACGCCGGCATCAAGCAGATCGTGAACGGCCCGTTCACGTTTGCCCCGGACGGCAACCCGCTCATCGGGCCGGTGCGGGGCCTCGACGGGTTCTGGGTCGCGTGCGGGGTGATGGCCGGCTTCTCCCAGGGGGGCGGGGTGGGCCTCTCGGTCGCAAGCTGGATGATCGACGGGGACCCCGGCTCGGACGTCTTCGCGATGGACGTCGCCCGCTTCGGCGACTGGGCGACCCTGGCGTACACCCACGACAAGGTGAAGGAGAACTACTCGCGCCGCTTCTCCATCCGCTACCCGAACGAGGAGCTTCCCGCCGCGCGTCCGCTCCGCACGACCCCGATCTACGATCGGCTGCGCGATGCCGGCGCGCAGTTCGGCGCCGCCTGGGGGCTCGAGGTGCCGCTCTGGTACGCCCCGCCGGGGGTCGAGGACGTGTTCTCCTGGCATCGCTCGGTCGACTTCGAGCACGTCGCGGCGGAGTGCCGGGCGGTGCGCGAAGGGGTGGGTCTGAGCGAGACCTCGGGGTTCGCGAAGTACCTCGTCACCGGCCCCGGCGCCCGTGACTGGCTCGACCGGCTGCTCGCCTGCCGCATGCCGCGCGAGGGACGCATCGTCCTCGCCCCGATGCTCAAGGAGGACGGCAGGGTCATCGGCGACTTCACCGTCGCGAACCTCGGGGCACGGGGCTGGTTCATCGCCGGCTCGGGGCCGGCGGAGGAGTATCACCTGCGCTGGTTCCACCGGCACCTCCCGGACGACGGCTCGGTAACGCTCCGCGCCCTCGGGACCGGCTGGTGCGGGCTCTCGATCGCCGGCCCCGCCTCGCGCGAGGTTCTCCAATCGGTCACCCGCGCCGACGTTTCTTCCGGCGCGTTCCGGTTCATGGACATCCGCGAGATGGACCTCGGCATGGCCCCCGCGACGGTCGGACGCATCACCTTCACCGGGGACCTCGGGTACGAGATCTGGTGCGAGCCGGACTGGCAGCGCTACCTCCACGGCCTCCTCCTCGAGGCAGGAGAGTCGCACGGCATCCGGCTCTTCGGCTCGCGCGCCCTCAACTCCCTGCGGCTCGAGAAGGGGTTCGGGAGCTGGATGCGCGACTTCCGCCCGATCTACGGCCCCCTCGAGGCCGGGCTCGACCGCTTCGTAGCCTACGGCAAGGAAGCGGACTTCATCGGCAAGGCGGCCGCCATCGAGGAGCGCGAGACGGGTGGCGCGCTGCGGCTTCGGACCTTCGTGGTCGATGCGACCACCGCGGACGTCATCGGCGACGAGCCGGTGTGGCACCACGGCGAGGTCTGCGGGTGGGTGACGTCCGGGGGATTCGCCCACCACTCCGGGGTCTCCGTGGCGCTTGCCTACGTGCCGAAGGAGCGGGCGGATGCCGACGAAGGGTGGGAGATCGAGCTCCTCGGGAACCGGCTCGGGGCGCGGCTGCAACGGACCGCGCTCTTCGACCACAATGGAGAGCGCATGCGCAACTGACCGGACTTCCGGCAACGGCATCGCTGGCTCGTTTTCTGTCGATCTGGTCCTACTCAGATACAGAACCGGCCCGGCGGCGGAACGAAGGACATTGTAGCTTGTGCTCCAAGTATAAGGCTCCGACGAAGACAGAAGTCGTGGATTGTCGAGATTGAGCCAGTCCGTGCGGCTGGAAACTGCAACGGGATCTGCCATCCCCTGCTTCGACAAACCACCAGCCAAGTCGCTCGGGAAGTCACCCGGTGACGTTTTGCATGATGCGATGGACCTGATTCACTGTAGGCGTCCGGCAATCCCGCCCTTGCGAGGGGGAGGCGGCTGCGAGCGCGGGTTCGATGGAGTCGGTGGTGATCGAGGCGCGCGGGGTGACGGTGCGTCTGCAGGGTGAGAACGGGGCAGAGCGGATCGCCGATGTCGCCTTGGCACTGCAGGGCCTTGGATGAACGTCACCGCGACGGCGGCGGTGGTGGCGACGCGTCCGGTCGATCTTCGCAAGGGCCATGATTCGCTGGCCGCGGCGGTGGAGCACGATCCGGATTTGGACCCGCACTTGGGGGTGGCGGTGGTGTTTCGGTCCAGGCGAGCAGACTTACTTTGTATGTGAAACGGGACAGGATTGGTGTGATTTCCTTTCTCCGTCAGTCGTCCTCATTCAGGGTCGCCATCCGGTTGAGGACGAGTTCGCCCCCTCCGGTTGGACGCTCCCGCGCATGCCTCACCAGCGGGCCTGCAGCTCCGCCTGGACCGCATGCTCCGGTTCGGCACTCCGCGACTCCCGGCGGCTGAACTCGACACGCAGGCCTAGATTGTTCGCCGTGGCACGTCTCCACTCGGGAGCGTGCGTGGTTCGCACACGCACGTAGAGGCCGAGGACGACCCCATGATCGGCGGCGTTGTCGCTGGTGTTCTCGCGTCGCGTCACTGCGAAGTCCACGCCGAGGTTCGTCAGGCTGCCTCTCATCGGCTCGACGAGCCGTGTCCCGAGGCGGACTTCGCGTGTGCTGTCGTTGAGGGTGTACCCTACGTTGGGGACCGCTGTCCAGCGTGAGCCAAGAAATCCGATGCCATACCCGAGCTTCGCCTCGAGCAGATGTCCGGGGCGTTCGGCTTCGGTGCCCGTCTCGACCGGTTGGAGTCGTGATTGCGCTCCTTGTGCGAAGAGCGCCTCGGCGCCTCCGGTGGATGCTGCACCGACGGAATGCCGGAGCGAGAGCATGGGCCCTCGATAGTCTGCTGCAGGGTCCCAACCCAGGCTTCCCGACACTCCGGTTTCCCGGAAGCCTTTCGACTCGTGGGTCAGGAGCCCTCTTGCGCGAAGCCCCGCGTTGATGCCGAGCGGATCGTGGCGCCAGGCGAGTCCGCCCCCGACGTCCACACCGAACCCGGTCTCTGCGTCGCCCGCGTCGTGGCGGATTCCGATCTCGGCGCTCGTCGTCAGCGCCGATCCGCCCTCGAACTCGATGGACCGCGTCGCCTCGAGCCCGAGTCGCAAGCGCGACACGAGAGCTTGGGCCCCGGCCATCTCCGGGACTCTTTCGCTGCGCGTGCGTACGACGAGTCCGTCGGATTTCATTGTGAGGCCCAAGTCTGAGCCGTTGCCAAGAGTCAGAAGTTCTCCGCGCGCGCCCAGCGCCGCCAGTGCCAGGCCAATGTCGGCGTCGACCGGATCTCTGTCCTCAGGTTTTAGGGTGAGCACCCCGGCACCGTAGCCGACGACGCTCCACAGCGACACGCGATCGGTTAGCCGGTAACGCGCGTACGGGTACATCCCGGTCAGTGTTGAAGAGATCTCTCCTCCGACGGCGTCGGCGAGGTAGCTGCCCTGGCCTTCGCTGTGCGACAGAATAATCCCGGCCGTTGTCCGTTCGGTGTCGTAGTCTCCGCCCAGCATGGTGCTCGTGACCCTGCCGTCGAGAGTCAAGTCGTCTTGCCGGCCTTCGAAGCTCGATACCGTCGAGCCGGCCCAGAGCGAGGCCAGTCCGCTCTCGGCCGAGCCGCCCGAGAATGCGAATGAGGCGCCCGCCAGTGCCTCGCGGGCGGCCATCGACTTGGGCTCCGGCCCCGAGACATGTTCCCCGTCCATCTCGGTCTGACGCTGTGCCCGCAGGGCCAGCTCCGCTTCGCTCTTTTCCCATTCTTCGTTCGCGGCGTCGGTGCTTCCGAAACTACGACCGGCGACGTTGATCTGCAGCCCTGGGTCGGGGGCGGTCCCCAGCCTCCGTGTGACGGTATCCACCACCTGTTCCCCGACGGTGCGTCCGAAGCGTGCTAGCCACGCCTTCGGCATCGGATCGGTGTTGACGATGGTTCCAACGCCGACCCCGTCTTCGATCCGGATGTTGTAGCTGCCGCCGTTCGAGAACTGGAAGAGCTCCACAGTCATCGATTCTTCGCCCTCGTCGATCGCATCGTCGTTTACCGGGATCGAAACAAATCGCGTGGTGACTCCGGTGTCGAAGAAGATGTACCCGGACTTCCCCTGGTAGTCCTCGCCTGCCTTGGCTGTCCCGTCGACGGTGCGGTAGCGCACCGCATCGTCCTTGGTGACGGGTCTGCTCAACGTTACGTAGAACTCGAGCGTGGCGCCCGGGCCTTCGTGGACCCGCGAATCGGCGATCGACGCCGCCGGGAGTCCCGGGACGATGGTGGATATTCCGTGTGTGAGCTTCTCGCCTCCGGCGGTGCACACGGCGTCGTCCGCTGCGCAATCCTCCGTCGCGGGCAGCGTGATAACGATGTCGTCGTCGGAAATGGGCTTCACGGTGATCTCCCATCCGATATTGCTTCCCTGGACGAGTCTCCGCGCCTTGGTCACCTCGGCCCGTATGGAGAGCAGATCGTCGCGCACGTTGACGTAGCTCATCTTGATTTCATGGCTGAACGTGAGGTGGAACGTGAAGGGGTAGTGCGGTCCCCGGTGCGATTCCGGTACGTTGCTGAATTCCGCCGTCAGTGCGGGTATTGCCGACGGCGTGCCCGCAAGACTTCCTCCCATGTGGTCGAGCTGGGCGTCCTGTTCGGTGGCCGTGCTTCGGATGAAGCCGCCGTTGAGCGCCAGGCTGTCGCCGGTTGCGTGGACGCTTGCGTGCGTGCCGTCGTCCGCGTCCAGCGTGTAGGCGAATACGACCTGCGTGGTCCCGCTGCCCTCGACGTACTGTGCCCGATCCTTCACGGTGTCCCCGAACCGAACCTCGAGGTCCGGACTTCCGCCGTCCGTGGTGACGTTCACCGCCTCGCTGAATGTCAGTGTGATCCGCAGCGTCTCGCCCGGTCCCCACCGCCCGTCGGTCCCGGGCGCGTCGCTCAGGGTGGGTGCTCCTGGGATCGTCGGGCGGTCCGGCACGCAGCGCACGCCCACGTCCTCGCCGTGGCTGCAGTTGTTGTATCCGACCCGGCGGTTCCGTACGCGCGGGCAGTCGACGAGTCTTGCCTCGGTTCCCTTGCAGAGCACGTCGTCGAGGTGGATGGGCCCGGTTCCCCGTCCGAAGAACGCCCGGCGCAGCACGCTTCCGTCGGAGCCATTCTCGTAACCCATCTGCTGGCAGGCGACCATGCTGTTGTCGTGGTCCCAGTAGTCGTCGCAGACGGTGCCCCAGTCGCCGCCGTAGAACATCTCGAGCCGACCCTCGTGCGCGACGGTGCCGTTTTCGAGCCGCAGCGTGCCGGGCGCCGGCCCGTCGTTGTCGTTGATTGTGAGTTGGACGGGCTCGACGTCCTGAACTCCCAGCGTGTTCTGTGCCGTGGCCCCCACGAGCACTGGCTGTGGGACCGGAACTTCGTTGTCGATTGCTGTGACTGTCGCCATGTCTTCGCTCGATGTCGCGCCCTCCGCGATCGTGATCGTGCCGTTCGCGGTCACCACGTCGTCGATGGACGTGACCGCGATTGTGGTCTCCGCGCTTGACGGGTGGGAGAGCGTCGCCGTCACCGTAGTTCGGTTCTCCTGGACCTCCGTCGTGTCGGCGTCGTCGGCCTCTTCGATCGTGTTCGCTCCCAAATGCAGGATGACCCGAGGGGCGTTGTCGTCGTCGGTCAGCCGCAGCGTCGTTTCGGTGATCCCGAGATTGCTCACGGTGCTCGTTGCACTCACGGTCACGGTCTCGTCCGGTTCGTCTGTCGTGTCCTGGGTGGGCGTGAACGTGAACGTGACGGTGGCGGATGACGCATTGGCTGGGATGGAGAGCGCGAGATCGCCGACGTCGGTGAAGTCGGTCCCGGCGGTTGCGGTGTCGGCCGCGACGGAGACCGTCAGGGGCGTGGCATCTGAACGGGTGGCGTTCTCGAGTGTCGCAGTGACCGACACCGTCGTTGCCCCCGCGCCTTCGGAGACTGCTTCGGGCTCGACGCTGAGTGTGACCGTCAGCGGCTCACCGACGGTGATGGTAAAGGCGTCCTGGGCCGTGAGTACCGTATCGCTCGCCGTCACCTTGACGGTCAGCACCCCGGTGTCGGCCGCGGCGGGCGTGCCGGAGAATTTCCGGTCGTGAGCATCGAACGAGAGCCATGTGGGCAAGACGGATCCGTCGCTCTGAGCGGCGCTGTAGGTCAGGTTCGCGTTGTCGACGTCGGTAAATGCGTTCTCGGGGAACTGGTAGCTGAACGCAACCCCGATAATCGCCCTCTGGTCTTCGAGACCTATGGCCAGCGTCGGGGCATCGTTCACCGCCGTCACGTCGATGGTCATCGTGTAGGCCTCGCCGCTCTCCGCCTCGCCGTCGCCGACCCGGAAGGTGAAGCTCGCATAGCTCGCGCCGTTGGCGTTCGCCGCCGGAGTGAAGATGAGGTTGCCGAGATCGCCCGCGGGCACCGACTGGCCCGCCGTCACCGTGGCGCCCGAGAGGGTGAGCGCGCCCGCGCCGGGCAATGTCGCGACCGTCACGCTCTGCAGCGTGTCACCGGTGTCGACGTCGGTGAAAGCGAAGTCGGTCGCAGCGAAGGCGTAGGCCGTGTCCTCGTTCGTCGTGACCGTGTTGTCCGCCGAGGTCGGGGCATGGTTCACCGCCGTCACGTCGATGGTCATCGTGTAGGCCCCGCCGCTCTCCGCCTCGCCGTCGCTGACCCGGAAGGTGAAGCTCGCATAGCTCGCGCCGTTGGCGTTCGCCGCCGGGGTGAAGATGAGGTTGCCGAGATCGTCCGCCGGCACCGACCGGCCCGCCGTCACCGCGGCGCCCGAGAGGGTGAGCGCGC
>JAPOPW010000058.1 GCA_026712715.1 Immundisolibacterales bacterium
CAAGCGCGTGCGCGAACTCACCCCGCGAGTGTGGAAGTCTCTCTTCGCTCACGACCCCTTGCCATCCCCACTCGGGCACCACAACCACGACCCACCACACTGAGCGCCGGGCGACAAGTACGGCTCAGATTGCCCGGTTACGGACCGCTCCCTACACCAGCGAGACCGTCCGTCATGCGGCGCTGTCCGACAACGTGCCCAGGCGCTCCTCGATCGCCCTCAATGCCGCAATCGCCTGCTCCCCGAATTCCTGGGTCGCCGCATATCGGCGAAGAAGCCAACGGTCCGACCTTGTTCCATGGCTCTCCAGAACTTTGATGCCGAATGAGAGGATCCGCTCACTGTCGAAACGCGACCAAGTCCGAAAGTATCCGACCTGGCTCGTGGGTTCGGAGAGCGCATCCCGGCTGATAGCAGTCGCTTCGGCCGGAAAGAGTCCCACGACGGAACGGACGACCGGCTCGTCTCCCGGCAGCAGATCCCATCCGTCCCGCCACACATCCTCGCACTCGCGCAGGACGTCGAGTGCCGCTCCGTTTGCGGGCTGCATCAGAACCGCGACCGCCGCCGCGCACGCCTCGCGCCTTCCTTCCTCGTCAAGATCGATCCGATTGCACCAGTACAGAATCGTGCCGCAAGCCTTCAACGCTCTCTCCGACGGAGTCTCGCCCGCCGTTCGATAGACCGGTAGCGGACAGCCCAACCTGCCCAGCGCGATGTGCGCCGTGACGAAGGCATGGATGTCGCTCTGGGGCATCGTCCGGTTGTCCGCCGGCGCCGGGTTCATCCACCGCGCGATGCTCTCGCCGACGTCCCGATCTCCGAACGATGCGAGTTCCAGAAGCAGCGTCCCGGGAAAGGACGCGCCCTCCTTCGTACTTCTCGACGCCATCTCCAGAAGCGTCTTCTTCTCGCGATCCGCAAGCCCGGAAAGCTCCTCGCAATACGCGTCCGAATAGGGATGATCGAACTGCGCCGAGTAGATGGCCCATGCTTCGTCCTGGCATTCGCTGTCCGTCGGCCGCTCGAGACAATTCCCGATACGTTCAAGGACGACCTTCCGGTGCTCCTCCGCACTGTCATCGAGGGCGCCGAGACGTTTGAGTGCTTCCATGACAATCCACGCGAACCACGGATGGCACCCATCCAACAGCCCTTCGAGCTTCTCGATCAACTCGGCCCGCTCCGCGTCGTCCTGCACGGTACAACGCATCGCCGCGGCATCCATGAGCCAAAGGCACAAGTGGTACGGCGCACTATTCCAATGCGTCGCTATCGTGCGCGAAATGAACGACGCCGGAATGCCGTCCCAGCGGGACAACATCAGGTAGAGATAGACCTGTCCCGCAGACAGCTCACACCCCACCCTGTCCGGCCCGATCCAAGCACCCTCGGCTCGGTCAGGCCCTCCAAAGCGCCCGCTGCGCGCCTTGGACACGCCGCTATCCAGATCGGCACAAATCGTGGAAATCCCGGGAGCATCATGCGACCGCTGCGGAAACACGTAGCTAATCGCAAACAAGTCGCTTCCGAGATTGGCTCTTCCAATCCCGGTTTCCTCGCGAAGCCGAAGCGACTCGTCCGCCAACCGACGGTCCAGAATCCCGACGAGGTCGTACGCCTCCTCGAGATACCGTCCTGCCGCCAACATTTCGGGAAGCACGGCAAGGAACGCCCGATCGCAGTTGCCCCACTGGGCCAGTGAGGACTCGTCGAACTGGACATAGCCGGGATCCTCGCCTTGCATCCGGAAGCGGACATTGCACGCCTCCTCCCGGAGCCGAACCCATAGGCTTCGGCAATGCTCCTCGGCCCATTCCCGGACATGGCTCCCGCACTGCCCCTGCAGGCAGGCCCTGATGGATGCATGGTCCTCCAGCCTCGGCAGCAGCCGTTCGAGCATGCTGTCGTCGTCGATGGCCCCGATGACCAGGTCCTTGCGCCCGGCATGCAAGGGCGCCGCAAGCGCTTTCAGGACCGGTCCGGGCGAACCCTCCGCTTGCCGGACCACAGCTTCGGCCGCGAAGGCATCCAGGAACATCTCGTGCGGAAAACTCACCCTGTCTCCGCGCAGCGTCAGCAAGTCCCTGTCGATCACCAACCTCCGGAACTCGGTCGACACGCCACCGCCGTCCATCAGCCGATCGAAATCGCGCACGCTCATGCTGAAAGCGAACCGCTCGAACAGCCAGGCGGACACTTGTGAGAGAACGCGAATCCCCTCACTCGCCGCCTCGCCCAACCGCTTGCGCGCATACGCATCGAACAGGGCATAGCGGCTGCTCCCGGGAGCGACAGTCGCGCCCACCTCTCCGACGAGCCTCGCCTCCAGGCCGGTCGACACGGCGCCCAGCAGGGATTCGATCGCGTCCGACGGACCCCGGCCATCGCCCGCGTGCATCGCAATCGCCGCCTTGGTTTCGGTGTTCGGCGCCCGAACCTCGAACTTCTGAAGTTCCAGGAGACTGCCTCGTGTCAGCGGAACCTGCGAGGTCACCAGTATCCCGGCTTCGTACCTGTACGCCAGCGCCGCAACGGCCCGCGTGAGCAGTCGTTGGCGATCCTCGCTGCACTCGTTGTAGCCATCCACGATGAACAGGATTGGCCGACCCAGCCGACGCGCGTCTTCTATGAGTTGCATTCCCGACCGCGCTCCGAGCAGGCCCGCCTCGCGGTCCACCAGCTCCTTCGCGCCACCGACGAAATCCTTGCCCTGCACGCTGATCGCCACGCCGCCCCGCCCGCCGAACGCAACGCCCGACGACGATGCCAGCATCGTCTTTCCGCACCCCGATGGACCGTGGAGCAGCACACCCCCGCGCCCTTCCAGAACCGCACCCATGACCTCCGAGGTCGGAGCGGCCACGCCGTTCGATTCGCACGAAAACGGAACCAGGATCTCCCCATCGCCGTATGTCCGGCAGAACATCGCCGTGTATCGGCGAAGACGATCTTCCGCCTCCGCCAACGCGGGATCGCAAGCAGCACACACGGACGACGCCCGAGTCAGTCCGAGATGATCTGCAAACTTCCTCCACCGATCGACCGACCACGCGCGGCGCGTCCGCTTGCCAAGTTCCGCCCCCAGCCCGTCCTGTCCAATGATGGAAACCTTGCGGTTGCCCGGGAAGGCCTGCGACTCCGATGGAATTTCGGGCGCGAACACGACCGCCGCATCGATGTAGGGAGGGTCTGTCCCGGCGAAATCGCCTGCGGCGTTCTTAACCTCAAGTGCCGCATCGAGTGCCTGCCGATAGGGATTCCGAAACTCCTTCCACTGCCCCGAGGACAGATGGACCCCCCAGGGCCCGTTCTCGCCGCCACGCACCGGGCGCGTGAATCCCTTCGCCTCGATGACCAGAGTGAGCCCGTCCATGGCAACCAGCAGGTCGATCTGCCGTGACCCGATTTCGAAATTCGCAAAGACGATGGCCCGGCGCCCGTCGGCGGCGAGCAATCGCTCGACCTCGCGCAATACGGAGCGTTCCGACTCGTGCCCCACCAGATCGCCGATGCGGATTTCAAGCGCCTGCGCTGCACCGCCGTTCATCGGGCCGGCTCCGAGTCTTGGGCGCCGACAGCGAACGGCGGCGTCTCCCACACGGAGTTCAGCATCCTTGCGCCAACACCAACTCGCCGAGCGTCCGCTCGTGCCACCGCCTCGTATACGCCTCGCGAAGAGCGGTTCCCGGCCGATGCCCGACCTCTTCGAGCAGCCTCTCCATCGACACGAGCCTCTCGCGCAATCCGAGCATCACGCCGCAACGCAGACTCGCCTTGTCCGGTCCGCACAGGATCCAGTCATCGTCGCGCCCCAGGGCGTGTGCCCAAAGCGAGGCTTCGCCCCTGTCGAGCGCGATTTCGCCCGCGCGGATCGCGAGCACCGCACGTTCCAGATCCCCGACCGCATGAACACCGGCCAGCCTGTCGCGCAGCCGCGCCTCGTCGATCCGCCGTTCGGGCCGCCGGCGCTGGAACCCCGTCTGAGTCTCGGTGACGCAATCCTCCACGCTCTCCACGCCATAGCCCCCTGTCAGCGCCCGCCACGAACCCGTCCGGTGCGCCTCCAGGATCACATTCGTGTCCACGAGCACGGTGCCGCGATGGCGAGCCATTTCCTCTCATATCTCGGCCGGCTGCGCGACGCCGTGCACCGCGAACAAGTCCGAAAGATCGTCGACGCTCAGCTCAAGCCCTGACGCAGCCCGCCGAACCGAGACGAGACCGCCCCCGACGGCAAGTCCGATGATCTCCGTGAACGGTCGTGAGAACAGCGCCGGCGGCACATTCTCGGCATCCTCGCGTCCGTTGAACCGCAATGCCGCGTCCGGAATTGCACGCGCCGTCGCCGAGGTCATGGCGCCAAGCGCAACCAGCCGCCATTTCAGTGCCGACGCCGTCACATGCAACGCGTCCGCCGCCGCGTTCAGGCGTGCGATCAACGCATCCTGCCCATCCCCCGCCCAGTCACCGAACCGCGCCACCGTGTCGGCCGGCATCAGCACCGCGCCCGCAAAGTTGTTCGCGAGTTGCTCCACCCGGTTGCCGCCCGTCTCTCTCGCCTCCTCCAGGTGCTCCGGCGGCATCGCGTCCCAGGTCAGTAGATGAAACAACTCGTGCGCCAGATCGAAATGACGCCGCCCCGCGACCTCGTGACGGGCAATCAGCACCGAGTCCAGTTCCGGCAGACGGCATGCCGCGCCTGAGATCCCCCGGTGCGCGTCCACCATGAGAACGAGGATTCCCAGCTCCCTTTCCATGACATGCGCAAGGCGCACCGCCGGCACCTCGCCGAGACCGAACTCGGCGACGAACCGCTCCCCGGCCCGCATGGCCTCCTCGAAACTGGAGCGCCGAACCAGACCGAGGGAGCGACGCATGAGCGGTGTCTCGCGCCCGACCTGCGGCGCCAGCGTGCGGAACATCGCAATCCAGCGGCCCGCCCTGCGTTCGTAGGCTTCAAGGTGCTGCACATCGACGCCGGATTGACGCCACGAGAAACGCCCTTCGCCGGCGAGCAGGAAGGGGTCGGTGAAGTACTCGAGCGGGGTGTCCAGCCGCTCGACCGCGAGCACCAGCTCTTGCGCAGTGACCCGCCTGGCGCCGGTCTCTATGGCCGACACCGTCTGCCGATCGTTGAATCCGAATATCTCTGCCAGATTCTCCTGGGAGAGCCCACGTTCCTCCCGCAGCGCCTTGATCCGTTTGCCGATCAGTTGCGTCGTCATCCGAACCTCCGCGTACATTCTTGCATTCTACATTTTGCAATACTTATATGCGAATTGTCCAATGCGCACAACATCGGCGGTCAACGTCGGCATTGTGCCGGGCCGCCCTTCGTCGACACGGCGCCCGATACCGGTGTCCGGCGATGTCCGAACGGTTCGCTACAATCCGATCTGCATCCCGCGGCCTTCCCGATCCCTTGACGGCGGTGCCGGATCGTCCCGGTCCTTCCCCGTGTCCCTACCAACCGCAGGTTCCGCCGTCTTCCCACCGCCACGTGTGACCTCCAGCGCCTTCGCCTTCTCGTCCCCGACCGCTTCCAGCGCCGCGATCCGTTCCCCGGTCAGCTCAACGAGCTGCTCCCTGAGCGCGGCCTTGTCGTCGGTCACCAACTCGGCGCGGTCCCGCGCACGGCTGATTTCGACGTACAGCATCTTCTGATTGGTCAGGTTGGGGTGGTTCGCCTCGAGTGCGGCGATCACGGTATCAACGGTGCGCCCCTGGAACGCATGGACGGTCGAGGCCCAGGCACGGTCGATATGGCGTAGCTGCGGGTCTGCGCCGTTCATGTCGAGCATGCGCCCGTCCTCGAGCCGGAACGCAACCCCTCCGTTCCCAACCGCCGTCACCTCGGCGGTCTGGCTGTTGACGAGCCCCAGCCCCGCGTCGTTGCGAGTCCATCGGATGCGGTCCCCGGCGCGAAGCTCCATCGTCTCCAATTTGTAGACCTCGACGCCGCCGGCCCTGGCCGCGAGGCGGTCCGGCTCCCAGGCGACGCTCTTCCCGTTCTCGCCGCTCAGCATCACGACACCTGCCTTCTGGTCGACGCTGGCGACGCGCAACTCGTCGCCCTTTTCGACACCGAGCCGCTTGTACGGGCGGTGGAACCCCACGACGTCACCCGCCGTGTAGTTGCGGGCGAGCGCCTTCTCGGCATTGGTGAACCCCCGCGAGGCGAGGCGTTCGGTCTCCATCGCCGGACCGTGGACGACGCCGTCGCGGATCAGGCGCTCGCGGACGATCCCGTTGATCTCGCCGCGGATGGCGTGGCTTGGAGCCATCAGCCCGGTGTTCTCGCGCTCTTCCGGCGACAGCGCCAGCCAGCGCGCGGCGGCGGCGCCCGCGAGATTGTCGGGGTTCACCTCGGCGACATTGTCCCCGAGCTTCTCGAACGCATTGCCGATGTCGCCCTTGAGACTCGCCTCGACCGCTTCCTTCAGCGCCGGATCGCGCTGGCGCATGATCTCGTCCATGACCGCGGTCCGCATGCCGGCCCGCTGCAACTGGTCGAAGGGCTTGCCGGCATCGACCGCGTCGAGCTGCTTCGCATCGCCCACCAGCACCACGCGGGGGATGCGCAACGCATCAGCGATCCGGAGCAGGTCGCGCGCCTGGACGGTCGAGGCGAGCGAGCCCTCGTCGACGACCAGCACGGTCTTCGCGAACGCGGCGCGCATCTCGCGCTGTCCCTTCGCGGTCATCCTTCCGGCCGCGACGCCAGCGTAGCGGGCGAGGAAGCGCTGCAGTGTCTCGGCGCCGATCCCGGCCTCGGCCTCCAGCGTGCGCGCGGCGGACGCCGAGGGCGCGAGGCCCCGGACCGCGTAGCCGCGTTTCTCAAGGAGCGCGCGGGCGCGGTTCAGCATCGTGGTCTTGCCGCTGCCGGCATAGCCCTGGACGCCGACCGTGCGGTCGTCGGAGGCGAGTATCAGCTTCACCGCCGACTTCTGCCCCTCGGTCAGCGGCCCGTTGCGGAGCGCCTTGTCGACCGCTCGGGCGCGCATCGGCGCGGAAAGACGCCCGGAACCGCCCCCGCGACCCTGTCCCACCGCCATCAGCGCGATCGTCTCCTTCTCGTCGGCGACCGCCCGATCGGTGGTGAGCAGCCCGTCCATGCGGGGCATGCGCGCCGCGTGCAGCGCACCGCTCCGCTCCAGCCGCGCGACGGCCGCCTCGGCTCCGCCGACATTTGCCTCGCCCGGGTTCCAGGCGAGCGCGGCGGTGAGCAGGTCTGTGCGTGAGAACACGGCCTCGCGCTCCGAGAGATGCGCCACCGCCCAGTCCACCGCCTGCGCGGCGGGGGAGGCTGAACCGCCTTCCGTGTCCCGATCGCGGCCGGGTGACGCCATCGCCGCGCCATCCGCGAGCGCGGGCTCGCGGCCCATCTCACGCTGCCCGGCTTCCGGCGCCGCCTCCGGGCCGGCACGCTCATGCTCAACGCCTTTCGCCGCCGCCACCAGCACCGGGGCGTCGAAGCCGAGATCGGAGGCCTGGCGCTGCCAGACGTTCGCGAGCTCGTCGCGATCGATGTCGCGCTTCGCGGCCCGGCTCATCAGCGCCGCGCGCTCGGCGAGGCGCGAATTGTCCGCGGGGCTTCCCATGCCGCGCTCCGCCATCCCCGCCTCGATCTCGGCGCGGCGCGTGGAGAACGCCTCGACGATCTGGCGCGAGACGCCCGCGATCTCGAAGCGCCCGTCGGCATGGGTCTTCTCGATTTCGTAACCGAGCCGCCCAAGCCCGCGCGCGAGCTCGCTGCGGTAGATGGCCCCGATCAGCATCTTCGATTCGTAGAGCTTCTCGTTGGCCATGGTGCGCCACTTGCCGTCCTCGCCCTGCACCATGTTGGCGATCACGGCATGGGTGTGGAGCTGCGGGTCGAGGTTGCGCGAGGTGTCGTGGCGGAAGGTGGCCGCGACCATCTTCTGGTCGCCCTCGCGCACCAATTCGCCGGTCTTCTGGTCCTTGAGCCGCGTCTCGACCGCGTGGCGCTCGATCCAGGCAAGGGTCGCCTCGACCGCCCGGTCGTGGGCGTCGACGACGCGCCCGTCGCCGCCGACCAGCGCGGCGAGCGACACCGACTTGGGGGCCGAGAGGGTGACGTCTCGCCCGGGACGGTGGACGAGCTTGCCGTCCTTGTCCCGGCGTCCGAGCTCGCGCCCCGAGCCGTCGGGCACCTTGCCCTCGAGCACGGCCCGGAAGACGTCCGGACCGACGGCGCCTTCGAGGCCGAGCTCACCCGCGCCCCGGCCGAACCAGGCGCTCGCGTCGCGGTGCTCCGGATCGTCGCTCGCGTAGTAGCCGTCCTTTTCGTAGTAGGAGACGCCTTGCGTGGCCGAGGCGATGGCGCCGATCGAGGCGACCATGTCAGTAGCGGGTCAGACCGTCGCTCCGGGCCGGCGCCTCCGGGGGCGCCGGAGCGGGTTCGGGCTGCGCGGCCGGGGCGCTCTTGTCCTTCGCCGGCGCGCCTTCAGGCGTCGCGGCATCATCGCCACGCTCGGCGCGGACCGGGCCCGGTGCATCGCCGGATTCTGCCGCCGTCTCGTTCGCCGGCCCGGAGCCTTTACGCTCCTGCACGGCCGCGGGCGCCTCTGGCCCCGCGGCCGTCTTCGCCTCGCGGTCCGCTTGCGCCGGCGCGACCAGATCGAGCTCACCCTGTCCGAACCAGCCTTCCGGCTTCTCGGGAAGCACGTCCGGCGGCACGGCCTGCGCGCCAGACCCGTCTCCGTTCGCAGCAGGCCCCTCCTCGCCGACCCCGTCTTCGTTCACGGTCCCGGTCCCGTCGCCGTCGCGCGGGACGAACCGCTCGGCCGATGCCGGGCGGCTCACGTACTTCAGGCGGATGGAGGCTACGGGCAAGGGCCCGGGGAACTTGAGATAGCCCTCGAGGTTCGGCAGCCGCATGATCTCGGAGGGGAGCGCGAGCGCGCGGAGCTCGCGGCGGGGCGTGAGCGACACACCGTCGCGGATGGTATTGGCGCCGTAGGAGTAGCCCTCGGCCACCTCCTCGATCTCGCTACGGCCCAGGCTGTCGGCCGACCACTGGGCGGTGTCGCGGTCGGGCGCTGCGAGCACCACACGGGTGCCGCAAAGCCCCGAGATGGTCTCGGCGCCGTTTCGCCCGTAGAGGTCGCGAAGCGCCGAGGCGACCTGCACGCCGAGCACGAAGCAGCCGCCGAACTGGCGCGATTCGGCGAGACCGGGCTGCAATGACGGCACCTGGTGCAGGGTGGGGAGCTCGTCGAGGATGACCCAGATGCGCCTGCCGTCGCTTTGCGCGAGCGAGAGCATGGCGTTCACGGCAATCTCGAGCCAGGTCGAGATGAGCCCGCGCAAGGATGCGTGCTGGTCGCCGCGCGAGGTGAGGAACAGGAACCCGCCGCGCGCCTCGTCCGATATCCACTCCCGGATCGAGAAGGGCTTGCCGGTATCCGGCAGGAGCTCCAGCGCCGAGACGTTGGCGGTCAGCATGGCCCGGACCGAGAGCGCGGTCTTCGGGTTCTCGGGGTCGACGATCGACTGCGCGACGGTGCCCGCCATGGCTTCGGCGAGCGCGGTCAGCTCGGTCTTGAGCAAATGGTCGACCAGGACCCTGTTGTCCTTGACGCCCTGCTTCCAGAACACCCCTGCGCCGTTCGAGAAGAGCTGGCGCGCGGCGGTCACCCAGAACGGATCGACGGTGTCCTTCTGCTGCGGGATGAGCGCCGCGGCCATCATGTCGAAGTCGCGCGGATCGCGGGCCTCGAAGAAGGGCGACCATC
>JAPOPW010000035.1 GCA_026712715.1 Immundisolibacterales bacterium
TTCCGATCTGTGAACGAGGTCTGGCGCCCCGACCGCGCCCGGTTCAGCTACGAGGGGCTCTACGCGCCGGACCGGCTCCTCGCGCCGCGGGTGCGCGGCGACGACGGGCAGTGGCGCGAGACCGATTGGGACGTCGCGCTCGACGCGGCGGCGGGGGCGCTGCGCGCCGTCGTCGACGCGGACGGACCGGGCGCGCTCGGCGCGCTCGCGTCGCCCGCCGCGACCACCGAGGAGCACTATCTCCTGCAGGCGCTGGTGCGGGGCCTCGGGGGGACGAACGTCGACCATCGCCTGCGCGAGTCGGATTTCAGCGACCAGGACGAGGCCCCCGCGTGGCCGTGGCTCGGCCTCGCGCTCGCGGACCTCGAGGGGGGGGACGCGGCCCTCCTCGTCGGCAGCAACGTCCGCAAGGAGCAACCCCTGGCGGGCCTTCGCCTGCGCAAGGCGGCGCTCGCGGGGGCGTCCGTCTTCGCCCTGAATCCCGTCGACCATGCGTTCAATTTCGATCTCGCGGGGCGAATCGTGGTCTCGCCCGCCGAGATGGTGGACGAGCTCGCGAGTGTCGCTTCCGCGGCTGCCTCGGTGGCGGCCGCTTCCGGTGCACCGCAGACGCCCGATGCGGGCGGGGAAGGCGCATCGAAGGCCGGCTCGCGCGGTCCGCATCGGGAGATCGCCGCGGCGCTCGCCAATGCCGGGCGCGGGGTGATCCTCCTCGGAAGCGGCGCGCTTGCCCACCCGCACGCCGCGGAGCTGCGGGCGCTCGCCCGCGACCTCGCCCGCCGGACCGGCGCGCGGCTCGGATGCTTGAGCGACGGGCCCAACGCGGCGGGCGCGGCGCTTGCGGGAATGCTGCCGCACCGGGGACCGGGGGGCACGCCGGCCGCATCGCCCGGCCTCGACGCGGCCGCGATGCTGGATGCGCGGCTCCCGGGCTATCTCCTCCTCGGTACCGAGCCCGAGCTCGACTGCGCGAACGGCGGGGCCGCCCTCGCGGCCCTGGAGGCGGCGCGCACGGTGGTGGCCCTCACCGGGTACGTGTCGCCCGCGATGGAGGGGTATGCGAGCGTGCTCCTTCCCATCGGCCTCTTCACCGAGACGCCGGGGACCTTCTACAACGCGGAGGGCCGACGGCAGCGCTTCGAGGCGGTATCGCAGCCGCCCGGCGAGGCGCGTCCCGCGTGGCGGATCCTGCGGGTGCTCGCGAACCGGCTCGGAATCGAAGGGTTCGACCACGAGAGCATCGACGACGTGCGGGCAGAGGCGCAGACGAGGATCGGGGAGGTCACGCCGCCCGACAACCTCGCCGGGCCGGCCCCTGCGTCCGACCCGGCCGCGGCCGCGGCGGGGGAGGGGACGGAAGGCGCCGCTTCTCCCCTGTGGCGAATCGGCGAGGTTCCGATCTATGCGGTGGACCCCATCGTGCGGCGAGCCGGGGCCCTCCAGCAGACCGTGGAAGCTCCGGCGGCCGCGGTTCGGATCAATCCCGCGCTCGCCCGCACCCTCGGCGTCGCCGCCGGGGGCATGGCGACGGTTCGCCAGAACGGCGCCGAGCGCGTGCTCGGGGTCGAGGAGGACCCGGCGGTTCCGGGCGGCTGCGTCCTCCTCCACGCCGGGGTGCCGCATTCGGCCGGTCTCGACCCGTCGTGGGGGCCGATCACGGTGGAGCCGGTCTCCACGTGATGCCGGAGTTCATCATCGGCGCGGTCGCCTGGCTGCCCCACGGGCTCCAGGTCACGATCCTGACCGTCCTCAAGATCCTCGCGATCATGATTCCGCTCGTCCTCTCGGTCGCCTACTTCACCCTCGCCGAGCGCAAGGTAATCGGCTACATCCAGGTCCGGATCGGACCGAACCGGGTGGGGCCGCGAGGACTCTTCCAGCCGTTCGCGGACGTCATCAAGCTGATCCTGAAGGAGGTGATCCTCCCCGCCGGCGCGAACCGCGGACTCTTTCTGATGGCGCCCGTCCTCGCCCTCGTGACCGCGCTTTGCGCGTGGGCGGTCGTGCCCTTCGACCAGCACCTGGTTCTCGCCGACGTGAACGCGGGGCTGCTCTACGTCCTCGCGATGACGTCGCTCGGGGTGTACGGGGTCATCATCGCCGGTTGGGCCTCGAACTCGAAGTACGCGCTGCTCGGCGCGATGCGCTCGGCGGCCCAGATCGTCGCCTACGAGATCGCGATGGGCTTTGCGCTCGTCGGGGTGCTGGTCGCGGCGGGGAGTCTGAACCTGCGCGAGATCGTGCTTGCCCAGGAGGGTTCGGCCCTGCACTGGTTCTGGCTGCCCCTGTGGCCCCTTTTCCTCGTCTACTGGATCTCGGGGGTCGCGGAAACCAATCGCGCTCCCTTCGACGTCGCCGAGGGCGAGTCCGAGATCGTGGCCGGATTCCACGTCGAGTACTCCGGGATCACCTTCGCGCTCTTCTTCCTCGCCGAGTACGCGAACATGATCCTCATCGCGGTCCTCGCCGCGGTGATGTTCCTCGGCGGGTGGCTGTCGCCCTTCGAAGGCGTCCTGGACCTCGAGCGCCTCGCCGGTTGGTCGCCCGTGGCCGCGGCCCTGCTCGGCCCCGGGATCCACTGGTTCGTGTTCAAGACGGCCCTGTTCTGTTTCCTGTTCCTGTGGATGCGGGCGACGTTCCCCCGCTACCGCTACGACCAGATCATGCGTCTTGGCTGGAAGGTCTTCATTCCGGTGACGATCGTGTGGATCGTGGTGGTCGGGCTCGGCGTCGTGTTCGCGGTCCCCCCCTGGTTCGACTGAGAGGAGCCGGCGATGCGAACGATTGCAAGTTTTCTCCGGACCTTCTTCCTCGTCGAGCTTCTCGGCGGGTTGCGCGTCACCGGGCGCTACCTCTTCCGCCGGAAGTTCACCGTTCAGTATCCCGAGGAGAAGACGCCGCAGTCGCCCCGCTTCCGGGGTCTGCACGCGCTTCGCCGCTACCCGAACGGGGAGGAGCGGTGCATCGCCTGCAAGCTCTGCGAGGCGGTGTGTCCGGCCCTTGCAATCACCATCGAGTCCGAGCCGCGGGACGACGGGACGCGCCGCACCACCCGCTACGACATCGATCTGACCAAGTGCATCTTCTGCGGCTTCTGCGAGGAGTCGTGCCCGGTCGACTCGATTGTGGAGACCCGAATCTTCGAGTACCACGGCGAGGAGCGGGGCGACCTCCTGATGACCAAGGAGAAGCTGCTCGCGATCGGTGACCGCTACGAGGAGCAGATCGCCCGCGACCGGTCCGCGGATTCCGCGTACCGATAGAAGGGCGCCGTCGTGTTCGAGCAGTTCGTCTTCTACTTCTTCGCGACCGTGCTGGTGGTGGCCGGCGCCCTCGTGATCACGGTCCGCAATCCGGTGCATGCGGCCCTTTGCCTCGTGCTCGCGTTCTTCACGAGCGCGGCCATCTGGCTGCTCCTCGAGGCGGAGTTCCTCGCCATCGCCCTCGTGCTGGTCTACGTGGGGGCGGTAATGGTGCTGTTCCTGTTCGTCGTGATGATGCTCGACATCAACCTGGTGCCCCTGCGGGAGGGCTTCATCCGCTACCTGCCGGTGGGGATCGGCATCGCGGCGGTGGTCCTCGTCGAGCTCGTCATCGTCCTCGGGGGCGATCGGCTCGGCGTGCTCCCGGTGCCCGAGCCCCACCCGGCCGGCTACAGCAACACCCGCGAGCTCGGCGAGGTGCTCTACACGGTGTACGTGTACCCGTTCGAGATCGCCGCCGTCATCCTGCTCGTCGCGATCGTCGCGGCCATCGCGCTCACCCTTCGCCGGCGCGAGGGACGCCGCGGGCAGCGCCCCGAAGAGCAGGTGCGGGTGCGCCGCGCGGACCGCGTGCGGCTGGTGAGCATGCCCGCGGTGCGGCGCGAGCCGCTCGCCGGGGGCGGCGCCGCGCGCGGCTCCTCGGACGGGTCCGCCCCGGAGTCGGGTGAATGATCCCGCTCACGCACTACCTCGTGCTCGGGGCGATCCTCTTCTGCCTCAGCATGGCCGGGATCTTCCTCAACCGGAAGAACGTGATCATCCTGCTCATGTCGATCGAGCTGATGCTGCTCGCGGTCAACCTCAACTTCATCGCGTTCTCGCGTTTTCTCGACGACATCGGGGGCCAGGTCTTCGTGTTCTTCATCCTCACCGTGGCCGCGGCGGAGGCGGCCATCGGCCTCGCCATCCTCGTCGTGCTGTTCCGCAATCGCGACACGATCAACGTGGCCGACATCGACACGATGAAGGGATGACGCCGTGAGTCTTGCAACCCTTTCGCTGCTGATCATCCTCGCCCCCCTCGCGGGCGCGGTGGTGGCGGGCCTGTTCGGGCGCGCGGTGGGACGCTCCGGTGCCCACACGGTGACGATCGCGGGGGTGGCGGTTTCCACGGTGCTCTCGTTCTTCGTGTTCAAGGCGGTGGTGCTGGACGGCGGCGAGGGGTTCGACGGGCCGCTCTACGTGTGGGGCCAGGCGGGCGGCCTTCGCCTCGAGATCGGCTTCCTCATCGACGAGCTGAGCGCGACGATGATGCTGGTGGTCTCGTTCGTCTCCCTGATGATCCACGTCTACACGATCGGCTACATGGCGCAGGACCCGGGATACCAGCGCTTCTTCAGCTACATCTCGCTGTTCACCTTCTCCATGCTCATGCTGGTGATGTCCAACAACTTCCTCCAGCTCTTCTTCGGCTGGGAGGCGGTCGGCGTCGTCTCGTATCTCCTCATCGGTTTCTGGTTCAAGCGCGAGAGCGCGATCCAGGCGAACCTCAAGGCGTTTCTCGTCAACCGGGTGGGGGATCTCGGGTTCCTGCTCGGCATCGCGGCCGTGCTCCTCGTCTTCGGCACCCTCGACTACGCGCAGGTGTTCGCGGCGGCTCCGGACCACGCGGACGCCACCATGAGCATCATCGGTGGCTTCGAGTGGTCGGCGATGACCGTCATCTGCCTCCTCCTCTTCGTCGGGGCGATGGGGAAGTCGGCCCAGGTGCCGCTGCACGTGTGGCTGCCCGACTCGATGGAGGGTCCGACCCCGATCTCGGCCCTCATCCACGCGGCGACGATGGTGACGGCGGGGATCTTCATGGTGGCGCGGATGTCACCCCTCTTCGAGCTGTCGGAGGTCGCCCTCAACGTGGTGATGGTGATCGGCGCGATCACCGCATTCTTCATGGGGCTTCTCGGTATCGTCCAGCACGACATCAAGAGGGTGGTGGCCTATTCGACCCTGTCGCAGCTCGGGTACATGACGGTGGCGCTCGGGGCCTCGGCGTACGCGGCGGCCATCTTCCATCTCGGCACCCACGCCTTCTTCAAGGCGCTGCTCTTCCTCGCGGCGGGCTCGGTCATCATCGCCCTGCACCACGAGCAGGACATGCGTCGCATGGGCGGGCTCTGGCGCCGGATGCCGATTACCTGGCTGTGCTCGCTCGTCGGCACCCTCGCCCTCATCGGGTTCCCCGGGTTTTCCGGCTTCTTCTCCAAGGACGGGATCATCGAAGCGGTCGGCCATTCGGATCTCGCGGGCGCCTGGGTCGCGTACCCGGCCGTGCTCCTCGGGGTGTTCATCACCGCCCTCTACAGCTTCCGCATGTACTTTCTCGTCTTTCACGGCAAGGAGCGGGTCGACGAGCATGCGCGCGAGCACCTGCACGAGAGCCCGCCGGTGGTGACCGTGCCGCTCGTGGTGCTCGCGTTCTTCTCGGTGGTCATCGGGTGGCCGTGGGTGGAGCCGGCCCTGTTCGGCGACTACTTCGGCGCTACCATCGTGGTGCACCCGGAGCACGACGTCCTCGCGCGGGTGAAGGAGGGATTCGAGGGCGCAGGGGCGTTCGCGACCCACGGATTCGTCGCGCTCCCGTTCTGGCTCGCGGCGGCCGGGGCGGCCGTCGCCTGGTACCTCTACCTGCGCGAGCCGGAGCTCCCGGAGCGAGTTGCGGAGCGGTTCCGGGTGGGCTACCGCGTGCTCGTCAACAAGTACGGCTTCGACGACTTCTACGGGGCGTTCTTCGCGGGCGGCACGCGCGCGGTGGGCGGCCTGCTCTGGCGGCTCGGTGACGTGCGGGTCATCGACGGCTGGCTCGTGAACGGGTCCGCGCGCGCCGTCGGCCGGATCGCGAGCATCATCCGGCACGTTCAGACCGGACTTCTCTACCACTATGCGTTCGCCATGATCATTGGTCTGCTCGCGCTCATGACCTGGATTCTCTACGGCCTCCCCGCAGACTGAGCCGCCGCGATGTTCTCCGATTTCCCCTTCCTGAGCCTCGTCGTGTGGGTGCCGATCCTCGGCGGCGTGTGGGTGCTGTTCCTCGGCGAGGACAATCGCGCCCGCAATGCCCGGTTCGCGGCCCTCGTCGTTTCGCTGTTGACGTTCCTCCTCTCGATTCCGCTCTACGCCGGGTTCGACACGGGCACGGCGGCGATGCAGTTCGTGGAGCACGCGCCGTGGGTCCCGGCCTTCAACATCTTCTACCACCTCGGGGTGGACGGGATCTCGCTGCCGCTCGTGCTTCTCACGACCTTCACGACCGTGCTCGTGGTGGTGGCGGGACAGGAGGTCATCGAGCACCGCGTGTCGCAGTACCTGGCCTCGTTCCTCATCCTCGAAGGGCTGATGGTGGGGGCCTTCGCCGCCCTCGACGCCATCCTGTTCTACGTGTTCTGGGAAGCGCTCCTCGTTCCGATGTTTCTCATCATCGGCATCTGGGGCGGGGAGAACCGGGTCTACGCGACCATCAAGTTCTTCCTCTACACCTTCCTCGGCTCGGTGCTGATGCTGGTGGCCTTCCTGTACCTCTACGCGCAGACGGACAGCTTCCGGATCCTCGACTTCCACGATGTCAAGCTCGGGCTCACCGCGCAGATCTTCATCTTCCTCGCGTTCCTCGCCGCCTTCGCGGTCAAGGTGCCGATGTGGCCGGTGCACACCTGGCTCCCGGACGCCCACGTCGAGGCGCCGACCGGCGGCTCGGTGGTTCTCGCCGCCGTCATGCTGAAGCTCGGCGCCTACGGTTTCTTCCGGTTCAGCCTGCCGATCGCGCCCGACGCGAGCGGCGAGCTCGACCTGCTGATGATCGCCCTGTCCCTCATCGCGATCGTCTACATCGGCTTCGTCGCCCTCGTGCAGCCGGACATGAAGAAGCTCATTGCGTACTCGTCGATCTCGCACATGGGCTTCGCGACCCTCGGGGTGTTCATCGCCTTCACCCTGCTCGAGGCGCCGGACGGGAGGACGAGCGCGGTCTTGGGGCTCGAGGGGGCGCTCGTGCAGCTCGTCTCCCACGGATTCATCTCGGGGGCGCTCTTCCTTTGCGTCGGAGTGATGTACGACCGCCTGCACAGCCGCCGGATCGCGGACTACGGCGGCGTCGCCAACACCATGCCGATCTTCGCTTCGTTCATGATGCTGTTCGCGCTCGCGAACTCGGGCCTCCCGGGGACTTCCGGATTCGTGGGCGAGTTCCTGGTGATCCTCGGCAGCTTCCAGGCGAACTTCTGGATTGCCCTGCTCGCCGGGCTCACCCTGATCCTCGGGGCCGCCTACACCCTCTGGATGTACAAGCGGGTCGTGTTCGGAGAGGTCGCGAACGAAGGCGTCGCCGGCCTGGACGACCTGAACCCGCGCGAGTTCATCGTCCTCGCGGCGCTCGCCGTCGCGGTGCTCCTCTTCGGGCTGTGGCCCGCCCCGCTCCTTGAAGTGATGGGTCCGTCCGTCGAGAACCTGCTGGACCACGTGGCGAGGACGAAGCTGTGATTCCGGGAGGAGGGGGCGCGTCGTGAACGGAATGGCCGCGCTCGACCTTGCGCCGGTCGCGCCGGAGATCGTCCTCGCGGCGGCGGCGTGCGCGGTGCTCGTGGTCGAGGTCTACGGACGCTCGGCGGACCTCACCTATCGGCTCGCGCAGGCTTCCCTGGTGCTGACCGCGATAGTCCTCGCCCTCAATTTCCCGGACGGCTCGGTCGTCGCCTTCTCGGGGACCTTCGTCGCCGATCCGATGGCCGCGATCCTCAAGATCGCGACCCTCGTCATCGGATGGTTCCTCTTCTTCTACCTGCAGGCGTACCTGCGGGAGCGAGGCCGCGGGAGCGGCGAGCACTTCATCCTCGGCCTGTTCGCGCTGCTCGGCATGATGGTGCTCGTGTCGGCGGCGAGCCTGCTGACGGTGTATCTCGGGCTCGAGCTGCTGTCGCTGTCCCTCTACGCGATGGTCGCCCTCGACCGCGACTCGCCGGTGGCCGCCGAGGCCGCGATGAAGTACTTCGTGCTCGGCGCGCTCGCCTCCGGGATGCTGCTCTACGGGATGTCGATGGTCTACGGCGCAACGGGGACGCTCGAGCTCGCGGGCATCGGCGAGGCGGCCCGGGACGGCCGCGATCTCATCCTGGTCCTCGGGCTCGTGTTCTTGGTGACCGGCATCGCGTTCAAGCTCGGGGCGGCCCCGTTCCACATGTGGATCCCCGACGTCTACGAGGGATCGGAGACCCCGGTCACCATGTTCGTCGGCACCGCGCCCAAGCTTGCCGCCTTCGCGATGGCGGTCCGGCTCCTCGCGGACGGCCTCTTCGGCCTGCACGGCGAATGGCAGGACATGCTGGTGGTGCTCGCGGTTCTTTCCATCGGCCTCGGCAACGTCATCGCGATCGCCCAGGCCAACCTGAAGCGCATGCTCGCGTACTCGACGATCGCCCACATGGGGTTCCTGTTCCTCGGGATCATCCCCGGCACGAGCGAAGGCTACGCGGCGGCGATGTTCTACGTGATCGTCTACGCGGTCATGTCGCTCGGCGCGTTCGGCATGATCGTCGTGCTTTCGCGCGAGGGCTTCGAGGCGGAGCGGATCGAGGACTTCCGGGGGCTCAACGAGCGCAGTCCCTGGCATGCCTTCCTGATGCTGGTGCTGATGCTGTCGATGGCCGGGGTGCCGCCGTTCGTCGGCTTCTGGGCGAAGTGGTCGGTGCTGCGGGAGGTCGTCGCGGCGGACTTCGTCTGGCTCGCGGTGGTGGCGGTGCTCTTCTCCGTCGTGGGGCTTTTCTACTACCTGCGTATCGTCAAGCTGATGTACTTCGACGAGCCGGGGGAGCCGGCTCTCGCGGTCGCGAACCCGCTCCGGCTCGTCATCAGCGTCAATGCCCTCAGTGTGCTCGTCGTCGGCCTTTTCCCCGGGGCGCTGCTCGGGTGGTGCCTCGCCGCCTTCACCGGCGGCTGATCTTCGCGCTCGTCACCCTCCCCTGCGCCAGCGCGGCAGCGCGGGCTTGACTCGCGCGTCAAGAAGCCCACAATGCGCGAAATCCGGATGCGGGAGCGTGTGATGGACATCGCGAGCAACTTTCGGTGCCCGACCGGAAATCGTCTTCGAGGCACCCGGGCGATGGTTCGCATCTCGGCCCTTGCGCTCGCCGCGACCCTCGCCGTCGCGGGCAGCGCCGAGGCGGGAGGAAGGCATCATCAACGGCACGGGGGCGGGGATGGGGCCGCGTGGTTCGCGCTCGGATCCCTCTTCACGTTTCTCGCGGTCGCGCATGCCGACCCCGCGCCGCTCGTCCATCCGCCGCGCCATCACCATCGCCGCCACTGGCACGGGCCGGTGGTCCCGAGCCCTCCGCGGCATTCTCATCGGCATCGGCACCACCGCAACCCGCACGTGCACCACCGGCACTCGGGGGTCGGTCGCCGGTTTCAGGCCGGGCCACGCGTGCATCACCGGCGGGCCGATGGAGCGCCGCCGCGTGCCCTTTCCGACCGGCATCGGCACGGCAACGGCGCATGGCATGTTCATCCGCTTGGCCACCCGCGCGCCCATCATCGCCACTGACCCTCGTGCTCAAACGTGCGGCGCCCGCGCGCCGCACGTGCGCCCGGGGGGCGTCCGATAACGCCCGAAAGCGTTCGGAAGTCCTTCCGGAGGAGCCGGGAGACCGGGCGGATCCGGGGCTTCAGGAGGTTCCGGCGGAAGATTGCACGTTACGGGTTCAGGCCGCGAAGCGCTCGCGGATCCGCGCCGGCCGCCGCTCGTCTCGCGGGGAGTGCCCGAACACGTCCTTGTAGACCTTGCTGAAGTGGCTCGGGCTCGCGAACCCGCAGGCCATTGCCACGTCCATGATGGGTTGGGTGGTCTGGCACAGGAGGTGCTGGGCCTTCGTCACCCGCACCCGAAGGTAGTAGGTGCTGGGGACGCATCCCAGGTGCTCCCGGAACAGGCGTTCGAGGTGGCGGCGCGACACTCCCACGTGGTGGGAAATCTGTTCCACCGTCAACGGCTCCTCCGTGTTCGCTTCCATGAGCTGCACCGCATCGATCAGCCGGGGCTGTCCGGTGCCGATGAGCTGTACCAGCGGTCTCCGCTGCCGGTCGCGGCGGTCGCGGATCCGGTCGTGGACCAGCCGATCGGAGATGGATGCGGCGAAGGGGTGCCCGTGCTGGCTCGCGATGAAGTTGAGCATCAGATCGGCCGGCGCATCGCCCCCCGCGCAGGTGAGCCGATCCCGATCGATGAGACACACCCCGGGGGTGACCACCGTGTCGGGATACTCTTCCGTCATCGTGTCGTGGTGATCCCAGTGCGTGGTGCACCGGTAGCCGCGCAGCACTCCCGCCTTGGCCAGAAAGTACGCGCCGGTGTCGATTCCCCCGAGGGCGACGCGCTTCGAGGCGAGCGAGCGCACCCATCGAAGCGAAGCGGGGTCGAGGTGGTCGTGGACGGTACGCCCGCTGCAAACGAGCGCGAGCTCCGGCGTGAAGGCGCCTTCGATGCCATCGTCCACCTCCACCCGTACATCGCTCGAAGAGACCACCTGGCGGCCGTCGAAGCTCAGCAGCCGCCACCGGTAGAGCGGCGAGGAGCTGAGGTCGTTTGCCTGACGCAACGGGCCCATGGCGGCCCCGAACGAGACGATGTTGAATCCGGGCACCAGGAGGAACGCGACCTCGAAAGCAGGGAGGAAGGTTCGGCTGGGCCGATGAAATGCCGCGCCGGGGGCCGCGTAGTCGCCGGTCCGGAACTCCGGGAGCTCCGCTTCGCGGCGCGGGCGGTCGGGGAGGGAGGCGGAGCTCATGTCCGCCGGCTCCCGAGATGCGAAGAAGCGACAGGAGCAATCGGGCAGGGAACCCGGGAAGAAAGCCTCATTCGAATGCAAATGTCATACATGCGACACGACACGTCGTCTGGCGTACGGGCGTTCCCGGCTGCTGAGGATCAGGCGGTGGTTCAATTGACTTGACCGATGACGATACCAAACGCCGCAGCTTCGATGGTACATAAACGAATAATTCAAATTCAATATCCAAACTATATCGAAAAAGTTGGGACCAGGTCCAGTTGGGCATCCGGGGGCAGGTATGCCGTCGCCCGGGCAACGGTGCGAGCATCAGCGGAAAGATCGCCAGCCCGAGAGCATGATTTGTCAAGAAGTGACATATACCTTGATCTCCGTCATGGAATTGTCGGGGCCGGTTGCCCTCCTCGGGTGCGGCGCGTCCGGATCCGATCGCGACGTGTCGTTCAGGTGAGCCCGGTCTTGCGTGGATCGAACGCATCGCGCACACCTTCGAAGACGAATATGAGGAGGGAGAGGAGGACCGCGAGCACCGCGAAGGCGGTGATGCCGAGCCAGGGCGCGTGGAGGTTGGCCTTGCCCTGCGCCACGAGCTCCCCGAGCGAAGGCGATCCGGGTGGCATTCCGAATCCCAGGAAGTCGAGCGAAGTGAGGGTGACGATCGAGCCGTTGAGGATGAAGGGCAGGAACGTGAGCGACGCCACCATCGCGTTGGGCAGCACGTGGCGGAACATGATGGTGAGGTTGGCGACCCCGAGGGCCCGCGCCGCTCGGACGTACTCGAAATTTCGGGCCCGCAGGAACTCCGCGCG
Organism: Immundisolibacterales bacterium; assembly: GCA_026712715.1. Taxonomy (GTDB): domain Bacteria; phylum Pseudomonadota; class Gammaproteobacteria; order HK1; family HK1; genus JAJDXW01. The sequence continues at coordinate 11,851 of JAPOPW010000035.1, forward strand.
AACCACTCCGACGAGCGCCATCCAACTGAAGAGCAGCATGATGAGGAGCAGCCAGCCGAAGTTGGGCTCGACCACGCTCGCGAGGATCATGAGCAGGTAAAGCTCGGGCAGGCTCGACCAGATCTCGATGAAGCGCTGGAAGAGCAGGTCCGGCCACCCGCCGAAGTAGCCCTGCACCGCCCCGGCGAGCACTCCGATCACGGTGCTCGCGAGGGTGAGGGCGAGACCGAAGAGAACCGAAATCCGGAAGCCGTAGATCGCTCGGGCGAGCACGTCGCGGCCCTGGTCGTCCGTGCCGAGCCAGTTCTCGGCGGAGGGCGGGGACGGCGCCGGCGACTGGAGGTCGTAGTTCACGGTATCGAAGCTGAACCGGATCGGGGGCCAGAGCATCCACCCTTGCGACTCGATGAGGTCCGCAACGTAGGGATCGCGATAGTCGGCCGCAGTCTCGAATTCTCCCCCGAACCGGGTCTCCGGGTAGTCGCGCACGATCGGGAAGTGGAGTTCGGCCCGGAACGAGACGACGAGTGGCCGGTCGTTCGCGATGATCTCCGCGAAGAGAGTCAGCGCAAAGAGGGCGAGGAACGTCCACAGGGACCACCACGCACGGCGGTTCGCCCGGAAGCCCGCCATCCGGCGGCGGTTGACGGGGCTCAGGTGCATCCGGCGCAAGGTGGATGTCGGTCCCTGGAAATCGTCGGTCTCATGTCTCGCGGCTCTCGAAGTCGATCCGCGGATCGATGACCACGTACATGAGGTCGCCGACGAGACGCATCACGAGCCCGAGCAGGGAGAACATGTACAGGGTGCCGAAGATGACCGGATAGTCTCGGCGCAGCACCGCCTCGAAGCCGAGCAGGCCGAGTCCGTCGAGGGAGAAGATGACCTCGACGAGAAGCGCGCCCGTGAACAGGATCCCCACGAACGCGCTCGGGAACCCGGCCACGACGATGAGCATCGCGTTGCGGAACACGTGTCCGTACCGCACGCGATGCTCCGACGCCCCCCGCGCACGGGCCGCGGTCACGTAGAGCCGCCCCAGCTCGTCGAGGAACGAGTTCTTGGTGAGCATGGTGAGGCCCGCGAACGCCCCGATCACGAGCGAGGTGACGGGAAGGGCGAGGTGCCAGAAGTAGTCGACGACTCGGTCGAACCACCCGAGCGTTTCCCAGTCCCGGGAGGTGAGGCCGCGGAGCGGGAACCAGTCGAGGAAGCTGCCGCCCGCGAACAGCACCACGAGCAGGATCGCGAAAAGGAAGCCGGGGATTGCGTAGCCGATGATGATTGCGGCGCTCGTCCAGACGTCGAAGGGAGCGCCGTCGCGCACCGCCTTGGCGATTCCGAGCGGGATCGAGACGAGGTACACGAGGAGCGTCGTCCACAGCCCGAGGGAGATCGAGACATCCATCTTGTCGACGATGAGGAGAACCACCGAACGGTCGCGGAAGTAGCTCTCCCCGAAATCGAAGCGCAGGTAGTTCCACATCATCGTGAAGAAGCGCTCGACGGGAGGGCGGTCGAACCCGTACATCCGCTCGATCTCGCGGATGAACTCGGGGTCGAGCCCCCGGGCGCCCCGGTAGCGCGCGGTGAGATCGCCGCCCGTACCGGTGACCGTGTCCCCCCCGCCGGTGCCCGAGATCCGCGCCGTGACGTCCACCCCGGCGCCCATGTCGGCTTCGCCGAGCTCGGCGAGGAGCTGCTCCACCGGTCCGCCCGGGGCGACATGGATGATGACGAAGTTGAGAACCATGATCCCGAACAGGGTCGGGATCATGAAAAGCGCCCGGCGCACGATGTAGGCGGCCATGGGAAGCGTCCGCCCCCGGCTCGCGAGCGCCGTCAGGCGCGGGCGGCCGTCCCCCGCCGCTCACTGGCTCGCGGCACGTTTCTCCCGCCAGTTCCGCACCCGCTTCGACTTCGCATCGTCCAGCCACCAGGTGTCGAAACCGAGGCCGTAGGCGGGCCGTGTCGCCGGGCGGCCGAAGAGGTCCCAGTACGCGACCCGAAAGGCGTTGAGGTGCCAGTTGGGAACGACGTAGTGGCTCCAGAGGAGGACGCGGTCGAGCGCGCGCGACCGGTCCACGAGGGTCCTGCGATCGGGAGCCGAGATCACGAGCTCCACGAGCTCGTCCACCACCGGGTCGCGGGCGCCGGCGAGGTTGCGGCTCCCCGGCAGGTCGGCGGCGGCCGAGCCCCAATAGTCCCGCTGTTCGTTGCCGGGCGAGAGGGTGATTCCGAACGAGCCCACGACCATGTCGAAGTCGAAGTCGGAAATCCGTCGCGTGTACTGCGCGGGGTCCACGGTGCGCACGGACATCTCCACGCCGAGCCGTTCGAGGTTCTTGCCGAACGGGAGGACGACCCGTTCGAAGTCGGGATTGACGAGCAGCATCTCGAATTCCATCGCGGTCCCGGTCGACTCCTCGACGAGCCGGCCGTCGCGGATCGTCCACCCGGCCTCGCGAAGCAGGGCGCCGGCGCGGCGGAGATTCTGCCGGATCCCGCCGCCCGCGTCGGTGCGGGGCGGCTCGTAGCCGGTGGTGAACACCCGCTCGGGAACCCGGCCCCGGAACGGCTCCAGGATCGCGAGCTCGGCCTGCGTCGGCGGTCCCGACGAGGCGAGCTCGGAATTGGAGAAGAAGCTCGGGCTGCGCTCGTACTGGCCGTAGAAGAGGTGGCGGTTGGTCCACTCGAAGTCGAAGGCGTGGCCGAGCGCTTCGCGCACCCGCGGGTCGGTGAACTTCGCGCGTCGGGTATTGAACACGAACGACTGCATTCCGGCCGGGAGACGGTGCGACAGGAGCTCCTGGCGGAGCACGCCCGCTTCCAGGGCCGGTCCGTCGTAGCCGGTCGCCCAGCGCTTGGAGCTGTTCTCGCGCCGGAGGTCGTACTCGCCCGCCTTGATCGCCTCGACCGCGACGGTCGCGTCGCGATAGTAGTCGTAGCGCATGCGGTCGAAGTTGTGGCGCCCGACGTTCACCGGCAGGTCGCGCGCCCAGTAGTCGGGGTTGCGGCGATACGCGATCGACCGTCCGGGATCGATCGATCCCTCTTCGACCAGGTACGGACCGCTCCCGAGCGGCGGAACGAGGGTGGTCGCGCTGAAGTCCTTTCCTTCCCAGTCGGCCCGGGACAGCACCGGAAGCTGGCCGAGGATGCTCGGGAGCTCCTGGTTCATCCCCTCCGTGAAGCGGAACCGGACCCCCCGGCGGGGACCCGAGGGCGTGTCCCCGACGACCGGCTCGGCGGCGGCGACGCTGCCGTAGTACCCGCGGTAGAAGGGATGTCCCTTCGACTTGAGGATCTCGAGCGAGAACACCACGTCGTCCGGAGTGACCGCGCTCCCGTCCGAAAACCGGGCCTCCGGTCGGAGCCAGTACGTCGTCCAGGAACCGTCGTCGGCGACCTCGATCCATTCCGCGAGGAGTCCGTACGAGGCGGTTGCCTCGTCCGGCGAGTCTTCCGTCAGGGTATCGAAGAGGAGTCCGATCCCGGCCGCCGCATTGCCCTTGACGATGAAGGGGTTGAGGCTGTCGTAGGTCGATCCGACCGATGCCCGGCGCACCGTGCCCCCTTTTGGCGCGTCCGGATTGACGTGGTCGTAGTGCGCGAAGTCGGCCGGGTACCTGGGGGTCTCGCGGATGGAGGTCGCGTGGCTGACGGTGCTTTCCGCCCCGGCGGGAAGGGCGGCGGCGAGGAGCGCGCCCGCGAGCAGGGCGAGCGCGGCGCCCGCCCCGGTGGCGGAGCGCCGAACGCGCGCGGCACGCGCGCCTTGGTGCCGGGCCGCGCCCGGCGCGAGCCCCGGCTCCGCGCCCGGCGGACCCTTCCTCGTGCATGCCCGTTCCCGTTGGGGGGATTGGCCGGCCTCCCGTCGGATTCTCTGGTTCATTCTTCTTCGTTCCCCTTCGTCAATCCGTCGCCGGCCTCGAGCGTTCCCGCCGCCCGCGCGTCGCGGTCCGCGCCCGCAAGGCATTCGATGTGCGCCGCCACGCACTCCGGCAGCGCATCGAGGCTGTACCCTCCCTCCAGGAGCGACACCACCCGGCCGCCGGCATGCCGGTCCGCCGCCTCCAGCACCCGCTCGCTCATCCAGCGGTAGCAGCCGGTGGAGAGCTCGACCGCGGCCAGGGGATCCTCCGCGTGGGCGTCGAATCCGGCCGAGAGCAGCACCGCGTCCGGCTTGAAGCGGTCGATCGCGGGCAGGATCCGGGCGCGGAACGCCTCCTCGTAGAGCGCGTCGCGCGCCCCCGCCGGCATCGGGCAGTTGACGGTCGCTCCCGTTCCCCGTCCGATCCCCTCTTCGCTCGCCGCTCCGGTCCCGGGGTAGAAGGGATACTGGTGAAGGCTCGCATAGAGCACGGTCGGATCCTCCTCGAACGCGTGCTGGGTGCCGTTGCCGTGGTGAACGTCCCAGTCGAGGATCAGGACCTTCTCGAGCCCGTGCCGGCGCTGAAGGTAGCGGGCGAGGATCGCGGCGTTGTTGAACACGCAGAAGCCGAGGGCGAGCGAACGCTCGGCATGGTGGCCGGGCGGGCGGGCGAGGCTGAACCCGTTGTCGATTTCGCCGGCCATGACCCGGTCCGCGAGCGCGAGGCCCGCGCCGGCCGCGATCCGCGCCACGTCGAACGACTCCCGGCTGACTCCGACGTCTGGCACGTCCAGGTAAGGCCCGCCGGACCGGCATACCTCCTCCGCACGGGCGATGTAGTCGGGAGCGTGGACCGCCTCGAGCCGTTCCGCGGGGCACGGAGCGGCCGCGACGGGCACCAGCTCCGCGAACCAGGGCTCGCGCGCGAGGCGTTCCATGGTGGCGGTCAGGCGGGCGCTCCGCTCCGGGTGGGTGCGCCCGGGATCATGGCGGAGGCAGATCGGGTCGTACGCAAGGCCGGTCCGCCGCCGCACCGCGGGAGCGCGGCGCGTTGCCCCGGTCGCACCCGCTTGCCCCTGCGCTCCGGCGCCCGGGCTCCGTTCGGACCTGCGGCTTCCGGCTCGGGCTTCGGCCCCGTTTCCGTCCGCCACGCCGGGTACCGCCGCGGTGCGGTTCACCCCTCTTCTTCCAGCAGCGCGTACATGCCGTCGAGAACGAGCCGGTTCGGGCTGATGATCCCGATGATGCTCCCGTTCTCGACCACCGGGGCGCGGGTCAGGCTGTGCTGCACGAAGAGCCGTGAGCAGTAGCGGATGTCCATGTCCGGATGTACGCAGACCACCGGCTTGCGCATGATCTCGTAGACGTTTACCCGCCGCGGGGAGCGGTCCTTCGCGAGCACTTCGCGAGCGATGTCGGAGACGAGGAGCATGCCCGGTTCGTCGTCTTCGTTCCGCGGCTCCACGATGAGGACCGCGGTCCCGAGGCCCTTCATCAGCGTGAGCGCCTCCGAGACCGTTGCCTTGCCCTCGATCGTTCCGAATCGTTCGGCCATGAGATCGCGGACTCGGATGACAGGTCGCTGGGTCATGCGTGGACTCCGGAAGTAAAGGGCGAGGAGATGGGACGCGAGAGCGAACCGGGGCCTCCCCTTACGCTACTGGAATCCGCCGCGAAATTGCAATTGCGGTCGCGCCGTCGCGCCGCATCGGTTTGCGTTCGACCGGGGCGAGGCGCGATCATTCACGTCCGCTTCGCCGCCGGGCGGTGGCGAAGCTCAGTTTCCATGAACGATAGGGAGAAGTGCGAATGCCCCATGCCATCCAGGTGCACGAGACCGGAGGTCCCGACGTCATGCGTCTCGAAGAGGTTTCGACCGGCGATCCGGGGCCGGGTGAAGCGCGCATCCGCCACGCCGCCGTCGGGCTCAACTACATCGATGTCTACTTCAGGATGGGGCTCTATCCGGCGCCGTCGCTGCCGTTCGCGCCCGGGATGGAGGGCGCCGGCGAGATTCTCGCGCTCGGCGAGGGAGTGACGGACCTCGCGGTCGGCGACCGGGTGGCCTACGCGGGCTCGCTCGGGGCGTACGCGCAGGAGAGGATCATTCCCGCGGACCGGCTGGGGCGCGTCCCCGATGCGGTGAGCGACGTCGCGGCCGCGTCCATGATGCTCCAGGGGATGACCGTCCAGTACCTCCTCAAGAGCAGCTATCCGGTCAAGGCCGGCGACACCGTCCTCTTCCACGCCGCGGCCGGAGGGGTGGGGCTCATCGCCTGCCAGTGGGCGAAGCATCTCGGGGTCACCGTCATCGGTACCGTCGGAAGCGACGAGAAGGCGGAGCTCGCGCGCGCCCACGGATGCGAGCACCCCATCGTGTACACCCGGGAGAACGTGGTCGAGCGCGTCCGCGAGCTGACCGGCGGCGCAGGGGTGCCGGTCGTCTACGACTCCGTGGGCAACGACACGTTCTCCGATTCCCTCGACTGCCTCCGCCCGGCCGGCACGATGGTGAGCTTCGGGCAGGCGTCGGGGCCGATTCCACCGTTCGATATCGCGATGCTGGGGGCGAAGGGCTCGCTGTTTCTCCAGCGCCCCACCCTGATGACCTACACCGCGCGGCGCGCGGACCTCCTCGCGATGGCGGAGGACCTCTTCGAGGTCGTGGGGTCGGGGGCGGTCCGGATCCGGACCAACCAGACGTTCCCGCTCGCGGAGGCGGCGCAGGCGCACCGCGCCCTCGAAGGCCGCCGCACCACCGGCTCGACCGTCCTCGTTCCCTGAGGGGTCACGGCGGGGCGCCCTCCGTTCCGGGAGGCCGCCCCGCCGTCCCGTCCCGATTCCAGACTCCTTGAGGGGCCCCGATCCCTACCGGTGAGTCAAGTTTGCAAATCGGTCTCGGGAACGAAGCATATGGGGCTGCTACCGTCAGGGAGGGGTGGCTTCGGACATGTCTCGCCGGTCCAAGGCGCAGCCGGGCTAGTGGATGGTGGCGAGCTCTTCCTCGAGATCGGCCATCTGCGCCCCGCCGGCCATGAGCCGCCGGATGTCCTCGCCCCCGATCTCCTTGGCGACCCCATTCCCGATCACCTGTCCGAGGCTGAGGAAGGTGTAGCGGTCCGCCACGAGCTGCGCGTGGACCTCGTTGTGGGTGATGAGAATGATCGCGATGTCGCCGCGGCTGCGGACGCGCTTGATGGTCTTCAGCACCTCGAGCTGCTGCTTCTGGCCGAGAGCGGACGTCGGTTCGTCGAGGATCAGCACGCGGGCTCCGAAGAAGATGGCCCGGGCGATCGCGAGGGTCTGCTTCTGTCCCCCGGACATCGTTCCCACGGCCTGCTCGGGGTCGGCGATGTTGATGCCGATCTTCGCCATCTCTTCGCGCGTGATTCGGTTCATCTCCGTCGTCTGCATGATTCCGAAGGGTCGGGTGCCCTTGGTGATCTCCCTTCCCATGAAGAAGTTTCGGGTCACCGAGGTCAGCGGATTGAGCGCGAGGTCCTGGTAGACGGTGCCGATTCCCGCATCGGAGGCGGCGAGCGGGTTCCGGAAGACGACGGGCCGTCCGTCGACGAGAATCGTGCCGGAGGTCGGTTGGTGCACCCCGGCCAGCACCTTGATGAGCGTCGACTTTCCGGCCCCGTTGTCGCCGAGGAGAGCATGCACCTCGCCGGGATGGACCTCTATCGAGACCCCATCGAGGGCGGTGAAGTTGCCGAAGCGCTTCACGATGTTCTCGAGCCGGATGAGCGGTTCGGACACGTCATATTCCCCCGGTGAACCGTTTTCGGATGGTCTCGTTGCTCAGGGCGGCGACGAGCAGCACCGTGCCGAGGAACGTCCGGTAGTAGGAACCGTCGATCCAGGAGATGTAGAACACGGAGTTCTGCACGAGACCGAAGATGACCGCGCCGAAGACGACGCCGACGATCGACCCGAAACCGCCGGACAGGATCACGCCTCCCACGACCGAGGCGGCGATCGCCTCGAGCTCCTTCAGGTTCCCTTTCGCGGCGTCCGCCGTGTTCGTGTCGAACACCTGGGTCGCGGCGAAGATGGTGGCGCAGAACGCGGTGAACATGAACAGCGAAACCTTTTCATGAGGCCAACCGCGTCGAGGGAGGCTCGGCCGGGCCTCGTTCCGGCTGTACCGGCAAGGCTGCGGGCGATATATTGCGCGGCTTCGTTTCTTCGGGGCCGCGGGCCTCGTTTCCAGGACCCACCAGAAGGGAGCGTCATGAGCTACCAGCACACCCGGATCCCCGACACCGGCGACAAGATACGAATCGCCGGCGACCGCATTGCCGTCACCGATCAGCCCATCCTCGGCTACGTGGAAGGGGACGGGATCGGCCCGGACATCACCCGTGCCTGCCTTCGCATCTGGGACGCGGCGGTGGAGCGTGCCTACGGTGGTCGGCGCAAGGTCCACTGGGCGGAGCTCTACATGGGCGAGAAGGCGGCCGGAATCTTCGACGGCGACTACTTCCCGCAGGAGACCCGCGACGCCCTTCGCGATCTCGTCGTCTCGATCAAGGGGCCGCTGACGACTCCGGTCGGCGGCGGCTTCCGGTCGCTCAACGTGGGGCTGCGCCAGGTGCTCGACCTCTACGCGTGCGTGCGGCCGGTCCGGTACTACGCGGGCGTTCCGTCGCCCCTTCGTCGCCCCCAGGATGTCGACGTGGTCATCTTCCGCGAGAACACCGAGGACGTCTATGCGGGCATCGAGTACGAGGCGGGCACCGCCGAGAATGAGAAACTCGCGCGCTTCCTCCGCGAGGAGATGGGAGCCGGATTCTTCGAGGGGGCGGGCCTCGGGGTAAAGCCCATCAGTGCGTTCGGGACCAACCGCCTCGTTCGCAAGGCCATCCAGTACGCCGTCGACCACGGCCGCCGGAGCGTCACCCTCGTCCACAAGGGCAACATCATGAAGTTCACCGAGGGCGCGTTCCGCAACTGGGGCTACGAGCTCGCCCGCACCGAGTTCGGGGATCTGACGATCACCGAGGACGAGCTCTGGGACGAGCACGGCGGCAAGCAACCCGAGGACAAGATCGTCATCAAGGACCGCATCGCCGACATCATGTTCCAGATGATGCTGCTCCGTCCCGCGGAGTTCGACGTGATCGCGACCTCCAACCTGAACGGCGACTACCTCTCCGATGCGGTCGCGGCGGAGGTCGGCGGGGTCGGCATCGCTCCGGGGGCCAACATGGCGGATCACGTCGCGGTGTTCGAGGCGACCCACGGCACCGCCCCCAAGTATGCGGATCAGGACAAGGTGAATCCGGGCTCGCTGCTGTTCAGCGGGGTGATGATGTTCGACTACATCGGTTGGGAGGAGGTGGGACGGACGATCACCGCCGCCTACGAAAAGACCATCGCGAGCAAGACGGTGACCTACGACTTCGCACGCCAGACCGAGGGCGCGACGGAAGTTCCGACCAGCGGGTTCGCCGACGCGATCATCGGCAACATGTAGCCGAACGCGGCGACCGGACGGGCGGTCGGGTGCATGCGGCGCCACCGCCGATCCGGGAATCGCGCGCGGGCCGTCCCGCTCCCGAAGAGTTCGCGGGTCGGCATCGCTCGGCGGGAGTTCGCGCCACGGAGCGATTGCGGGGGCGGGTGTGCGGGAGCTACGATTGCCATGCCGAGTTCTATTGACGAAGGTGGATTCGATCATGCGCCGGACCTCGACCCCCCGCGCCGCGGCCGCCGTGTTCGCCGTGGTGCTGGCGGCCGCTTCAACCGCCGGCTCGGGGCTGGAGCGCGAGCCGGGCGATCCGTTGGAATCCGTCAATCGGATGTCGCATCGTTTCAGTCTGGTCGTCGATCGGGTCCTGCTCGGACCGATTGCGCGCGGCTACGTGCGCGTGACCCCGGCGCCCGTTCGTGCGGGAATAACCAATTTTATCGACAATATCACCTATCCCAATGTAATTCTGAATGATTTTCTCCAAGGTAAGTTCGAACAGGGACTGACCGATTCCATGCGCTTCGTCGTGAACACGACGTTCGGGCTCGTCGGATTCATCGATTTCGCCTCCGCCATCGGGCTCGAAAAGCACGACGAGGACTTCGGCCAGACGCTCGCGGTCTGGGGCCTGAAGGAGGTCGCCTATCTCGAGCTGCCCGTCGTGGGTCCGAGCTCCGTACGCGACGTCTCGAACTTTCCGGTTGCGTGGCAGACCAGCCTCATCGCGCTGGCGGACCTCTCCGGCCTTGCCCTTCCGGTGGCAATCCTCGCGGCGGTGAATACCCGGGCGAACGTGAACGGACTGGTCGAGATGCGGGAGCGGGTCGCACTCGATTCCTACGTGTTCACCCGCGAGTCCTACCGGCGGCGGCGAAACCATCTGATACTGGACGGTGAGCTGTCCGATGAGGACGAGGATCTGTATTCCGGCCCGTATTCCGAGAGGGACCGCCGCCAGGAGCTCCTGCTGTCGGTTCTGCACGATCCGGGCGGGGCCGGGCTCGGCGGCCGCCGGCACGACCTCTTCCTTCGTTGACCGCGTGCGTTTCGTGCAGCAGTCTGCGCGGTAGCTCCTGAAGCGATGGAGCCCGAATCCCTCGAGCGCTTCGGCCTCCGGCTCTCGTTCCACCCCTTCAGCCAGGACGACTGTCTCGCGATCGTTCGTCACCGGGTGGCGGCGCTCGACGATTCCGGGAACGGAATCGGGAACCGCGGCGCGGCGCAATGGGAGACGGGGCGCGCCCGGGCGCTCCGGTGGGCGCTTGACCGCGGGTCACGGGGCGGACGGAGAGCCTGCCGGTTCGCCCGGGACCGGGCGAGGCGCCGGTGGCTCGACGAGACGGATTGATGCCGGCCGCCGCGGTCATCGGTGGCACGGGGCTCGAGTCATACCCGGGGCTCGTGGTCACCGGCGAGCGGCGCATGACCACCGTCTTCGGGGATCCCTCCGCCCCCCTCGTGTTCGGCGAGATCGGCGGGCACGGCGTCGTGTTTCTCTCGCGCCACGGTCCGGACCACGACATCGCTCCCCATCGGATCAACTACCGCGCCAACATCCGGGCGCTCCGCGACGCCGGAGTCGAGCGGATCTTCGCGGTGGCCGCGGTCGGGGGGATCGCGCCCGGCCTCGATTCCTCCGACATCGTGGTCCCGCACCAGATCGTCGACTACACGATGTCCCGGGCCGGTACGTTCTTCGACGAGGGCCGTGTCGTCCACGTCGACATGACTCATCCGTACACGCCGGCGCTTCGCGAGCGGCTGCTGCGCGGGGCGGAAGCGGCCGGGGTCGCGGTGCACGACGGGGGCGTCTACGGAGTCACGGAGGGGCCGCGCTTCGAGACCGCGGCGGAGATCGATCGCATGGAACGCGACGGCTGCACGCTGGTCGGCATGACCGCGATGCCCGAGGCGGCTCTCGCCCGCGAGCTCGGCATGGAGTACGCCGCCTGCGCGGTCGTTGCCAATCCGGCCGCCGGTCGCGGCGCGGCGGAGATCACTCTGGAGGAGATCTACGCGAACCTCGAGCGCGGCATGGAGGGCGTGCGGCGGGTCCTCGCGGCGGGGCTCGCGGCGGGTCCGGGCTGAACCGAGGGCTGAACCGGGGGGCCGATCCGTGCATCCCGGCCCGATTCGTCCCAGCGGCACGAATACCCGGAACCCGCGACCGGCGCGATCCGAAGGGTACCGGAGGCGGGCGGGGTTCGCGTCAGCCCAGCCGCTTCGCGAGCACCAGGATCCCGAAGAGCGGATGGTCGACGTAGTGCAGTGCGCCTGCGTCCAGGCGCAGGTTCCGGACCAGTCGCACCACCCGAAGCCGCTCGCCTGCGGCCGGTTTCACCTCGGTTTCCGGCGCGACCTCCCTCGCGACCGTCGCGACCGCGCTCCCGGCGGAGCGGAGGTCCCGGCCGGAATCGGGTGCCGCCGTGTCCGGGCCCGGCCCCCCGCGTGGTACTTGCGGCGTACCGGCGCGGTCGTTCGGACGATCGGCGGGCCCGGCTTCGTCCGCGACCCGCTGTCTCCAGCCTTCGATGTCGCCGAATGAGATGTCGACATCCATGTGCAGGAACCGGCGCCGCCAGAGGCGCACGGTGCCGTCGATACCCTGACCGGCGGAACCGTCGAAGCGTCCGCCCGTCGCGAAGCTCCGGGGGGCGCTCAGATGCACCGCGGGCGCGTCCCGTTTCGTGAACCCCGGCTGCAGCCATCCGACGTGGAGCAGGATCCCGTAGTCGCCCGCGCGTTCGAGACGACTCACCGCGTTCCCGAGGCCGAGCCCCGAGGCGGAGAGCGTCCGGAACGCGTGCCGGCGTGACGACCCTCCCGCGCCGGTGCCGGGACTCGAGCCGACGAGCAGCTCGACCGTGTTCCCCGCAAGGGGCGGTGGCCCCTCCTCACGCCAGTTGCCCCGCTGCCATCCCGCTTCGTCGTCCTGGGCGAAGACCACGACCTCGACCTGGTACCAGGAAGTGTCCGCACGCGTGGCGGAGAGAGGAGCGAGCAGGGCAAGGGCCCCGAGCACGGCAAGGACGGCTTCGAGACCCACTCGACGAATCCACGCGCCGGGAGTTGCCCGGAACGTCCATGTGCCGCCCTTCGCCCGCCGCGCCCACGCGCCGGGTTTCACCCGCCGCGCCCACGCGCCGGGAGTTGCCCGCCACGTCCATGTGCCGCCCTTCGGCCGCCGCGTCCACGCGCCGGGTTTCACCCGCCGCGTCTTCATGCCGCCTCCCGGGACGCGCCGAGTTCCGCGACCAGATGGTCGACCGCGTCGAGCCGTGCCCGCAGATCGGGGAGCTCCCACCGCACCCTGATCCGGCGCTCCCCGTCGAGCCGGAAGCGGTGCGGATGCGACTGCAGCAGTGCCACCACCCGTGCGGGATCGACGGCCGCGGCCTCGCCGAAGGTCACCCGGCCTCCCCCCGTCCCGAGATCGATCTTGCGGATACCGAGGGGGGCGGCGCGCAGCTTTCGCGCCGTGATGAGAAGAAGGGTCTTCGCCGCCGCGGGAAGCGGACCGAAGCGATCGATCATCTCGACCTCCAGCTCGCGCAGCCCGGCCTCGCTCTCCTCGGCCGCGATCCGCTTGTACATGATGAGTCGTGCGTGCACGTCGGGGAGATAATCTTCCGGGATGAGCGCTGGAACGTGCAGGTCGACTTCCGATCCGTGGTCGAGGGGACGGTCGAGGACGGGGTCGCGCCCGGCACGCAGGTCCATGACGGCGCGCTCCAGCATCTGTGTGTACAACGCATACCCGATCGCCTCGATCTGGCCGCTCTGGTCTTCACCGAGCAGCTCTCCCGCGCCGCGGATCTCGAGATCGTGCATCGCCAGGCTGAATCCGATCCCGAGGTCGTCCAGCGACTCGATCGCCTCCATCCTTTTCGCCGCGTCCGGGGTCATCGAGCGGCGGTCCGCGGCGAACAGGTAGGCGTAGGCGCGCTGATGGGATCGGCCGACCCGGCCTCGGAGCTGGTGGAGCTGGGCGAGGCCGAAGCGATCCGCGCGATTGATGATGATGGTGTTCGCGGTCGGCACGTCGATTCCGGACTCGATGATGGTGGTGCACACGAGCACGTTGAACCGTCGATGGTAGAAGTCGAGCATCGCCTGTTCGAGGTCCCGCTCGCGCATCTGGCCGTGCGCGACCCGGACCTTGGCTTCAGGGACGATGGCCTCGACCTTGTCCGCGACCTCCTCGATGTCCTCCACGCGATTGTGCACGAAGTAGACCTGTCCGCCACGCCGGATCTCGCGCAGGACCGATTCGCGGATGATCTCGGGCCGCCACTGTCCGACGAAGGTCCGAATCGAGAGGCGCCGCTCCGGCGGGGTGCCGATGAGCGAGAGGTCGCGAAGCGACGAAAGCGCCATGTTCAGGGTGCGCGGAATCGGGGTAGCGGTCAGGGTGAGCACGTCGACCTCCGCTCGCAGGGTCTTCAACCGCTCTTTGTGACGCACGCCGAAACGATGCTCCTCGTCGACGATCACCAGCCCGAGCCGCTTGAACCGGACGTCGTCCTGAAGCAGGCGGTGGGTTCCGATCACGATTTCGATCCGCCCCTCGGCGAGGGAGCGGGTGATCTCTTCGCGGTCGCGTTTCGACCTGAACCGGGAGAGCTGTTCGATGCGTACCGGCCAATCGGCGAAGCGATCGGTGAACGTCTGGTAGTGCTGCTGCGCGAGGAGGGTGGTCGGCACCAGGATCGCGACCTGCCAGCCCTCCATCGCGGCCGCGAACGCGGCCCGCATCGCAACCTCCGTCTTGCCGAATCCGACGTCCCCGCAAACGAGCCGGTCCATCGGGCGTTCGCTGCGCAGGTCTTCGAGGGTGGCGACGATCGCGGCTGCCTGATCCGGAGTCTCCTCGAAGGGAAATCCCTCGGCGAACGCGGCGTACTGCCCGTCGTCGAACGCGATTTCGTTCCCGGACCGCGCGGCGCGCCGCGCCTGGACCTCCAGGAGCTCGGCCGCGACGTCGCGCACCCGCTCGGCCGCCGCCTTGCGCGCCTTCTGCCATTGCTGGCTGCCGAGCTTGTGCAGCGGAGCGTGCTCGGCGCCCGCGTAGCGCGAGACGAGGTGCAGCGACAGCACCGGCACGTAGAGCTGATCGCGATCCGCATACTCGATGTTCAGGTACTCGCCGGTCACGCCGGCCGCGGTCAGGGTCGCGAGCCCCCGGTACCGTCCCACGCCGTAGTGTTCGTGCACCACCGGATCGCCGGCCGCGAGCTCGGTGAGGTCGCGAATGACGCTCTCCGCATCCCGCGCCCGCGCCCGCCGCCGCCGCCGAGTCGCGGCCCGGGGTCCGAAGAGTAGCGCCTCGGGCAGGAGGGCGATGGCCGGATCGTCGAGAATCGCCCCGGACTCGACCTGCGAGAGGACGATTCCGAACCGCTTCTCGTCCGGGTCGTGCACGAACTCGGCCCAGTCCGTGGCCCGGTGGGGATTGAGGTCGTGGCGGCGCAGGGTCTCCAACAGGGTCTCCTGCCGGCCCGGAGACTCGACGAGGAGCAGGATCCGGCCCGCGAACCGTTCGCGGAACCCCTTGAACAGAACGAAGGGATCGGATGCGCGGGCGTCGGCGGGGAGGGAGGGGGCGGTGGCGGTCCCGAACTCGACCCGTCCGCGGGCGAGCGCATGGACGGACGCCGGGGCGGGCGCCGGGGACGGCTCGTGCCCCGACGCGGCTAAGACCGGCTTCGGGCTCGAACCGTCGCCCGCGCCGTCGGGTCCGGGAGGCGCCCGGTCGCCCGGACCCGGGTCCGCGGGATCCTCGTGGATGATCGCCCGCGGGTACGCGGCAATCGAGCCCCCGAGCTCGTCCGGCGCAAGGTAGAGCTCCCCGGGAGCGAGGACCGGGCGCTCGCTGTCGTGCCGCCGTTGCTCGTGCCGCTCGGCGGTGTCGCGCCAGAATGCATCCGCCTGCGCGCGCACCCGGGGCAGCTCGATGACGAGCACCGAATCGGGCAGGTAGTCGAACAGGGTCCCGGTCCCGTCGAAGAACAGCGGCAGCCAGTACTCGATTCCGGCCGGGGAGAAGCCCTCGCTCACGTCGCGGTAGACCGGGCACGCGTTCGGGTTGCCTTCGAAACGGGCTCGCCAGGCGGCGCGGAAGCGGCCGATCGCCTGCGCGTCGAGCGGGAATTCGCGGGCCGGAAGCAGGCGGATGGCGTCCGCGCGCTCGAGCGAGCGCTGCGACTCCGGCTCGAAGGTGCGGATCGTGTCGATCTCCGCGTCGAAGAGATCGATGCGGTACGGCCGCTCGGCGCCGGCCGGGAACAGGTCGAGGAGCGAGCCCCGCACCGCGAACTCGCCGTGCTCCATCACCTGGCTGACGCAGCGATAGCCTCCGAGATCGAGCCGTCTTCTGGTCTCCTCGATCTCCAACCGGTCGCCCACCGCGAGCTGCAGGCTGTTGCCTTCCACGAACCCCCGCGGAGCGACCCTTCCCATGAGGGTGGCGGCGGTGGCGATGAGGATGCCGCGGCGTGAGCCGGGCAGCGCATTGAGGGTGGCGAGCCGCTCGGAGACGATGTCCTGGTGGGGAGAAAGGGCATCGTAGGGGAGGGTCTCCCAGTCCGGGAGGTGGAGGAGCGGAACGGGTGGCTCCACCGCCCGGGGAGAGGAGGGCGGCGCCGGCTCGTCCCGCCCGCCCGGAGACCGGGCGGGCGCCGGAGCACCGCCACCGCCGCGCGCCGCGCCCCCGTCGGTACCCACCCCGGTGCCCGGTTCGCCGCGCCCGGCGAAGAACGCGATCTCGCCGCGAAGGGCATCCGCCACCGCCGCATCGGGGGCGACGACGAGGGTCAGGCCGGAGAAATCGCGGGCGGCCGACGCGATGGCGAGCGATCGGCTCGAGCCCTTGAGCCCCTCCCAATGTACGCGGTCGCCGGAGCGGCGTGGAAGCAGGGGCCGCAGCGGGCTCAGTCGGTGCACGGCAGCATCGCGAGGGGCAGGACGGATCGTCCGCGGCGGATTCTACTACCCGTTCCGGGCCGCGGAGGACGGGGCACCGATCGGAGACGGTCCCGTTTCGGGGTCCGGGCCGGGGAAGCCGGCTTCGACCTCGCGCCCGTGACGCTTCGGCGCATCGCGGCCGGAGCGCGGCCGTGTGCCTTCTTCGACCGGGTCCGCTCGAAGGGGGACCCGCGCACACGGCGGGTTCGATCCGGGAAGCGCCGAGCGCACGACCACTTCGGCGGAGCGGCTCCGCACGGCGACCGCGGCCGCGTGGTCCGGACCGCTCTTCAGCGCGTGCAGCGACCAATGCGACGCCTCGTCGGGCGCCGCGCCTTCCCAGCGCGCTTCGAGCAGGGCCGCGGGTTCGCCCTCGGTCACGTCGAAGCGGTCGAGTCCGATGGAAACGCCGCGTCCGTCCGCCTTGATTACGGCCTCCTTGCGGGCCCAGACCCGAAAGAACGCGCCGAGCGGGTCCGGAGCGGATCCGACCGCGCGCCGCTCGGACGGTGAAAAGAACCGTCGCGCGAGACGTGCGAGGTTCCGGCGAGGGCGGACCCGTTCCACATCCACCCCGGGCTCCATGCCGAGCGCGACCGCAACGACGAAGCGCCCTCCCGAATGTGAAAGGTTGAATCCGACCGCGGGCGGGCGGCGGGGCCCCGCGGGGCCGGTCGCGAGGCGGGGCTTGCCGTGCGCGCCCTCGAGGATGGCAATCGCGAGGGGGTCGACGTCGAGCACTCCGGCGAGAATGCGTCTGAGCGCTCCCCGGCACACGAGGAACTCGTGCCGCCGGCGCGCGGAGCGCATCGCGCGGGCGCGCGCCTCTTCCGCCGGCGTGACGGCCTCCGGGCTCGCATCCAAGGTGCCGTGCCACACGTGGATCTCTCCGCTTGGAATCGTCGCCGGAGATTCGGGGGGAACGGTGCTACGCTGCAACCCGGTCGGTCCGAAACGAGTGTTCACTGGCAGTGGAATTCCGGAAATATCACGCGCTTGGAAACGACTACGTCGTCCTCGGCGGCGCCGCCCTCGGTGATCCGCCCGACCGCCGGGTCGTGCGCCGCGTCTGCGACCGGCATCACGGTATCGGAGCGGACGGGATCTTACTGGACGTCCCCTGCGGCATCGATTCCGATGCCCGCGCCGATTTCGACGCGGGTGCCGGCGAGGGCGCGAAAGCCGGTGCCGATGTCGCCGCCGTTGCCGTTGGCGGCGCCGATTCGGGCGCCGCCGAACGGCCTCGGGCGGCGCTTCGAATCTTCAATCCGGACGGCTCGGAAGCGGAGAAGAGCGGCAACGGGCTTCGCATCTTCGCGCGGTACCTCCGCGACCGGGGTCGGGTGAGCGGGACGGAGTGGTTCACGGTGAAGACGGCCGGTGGCGACGTGGCGTGCTCGGTATCCGCCGACGGCCGGCGGGTCGCGGCCGAGATGGGGCGGGCGAGCTTCGACGCCGCCGCGATTCCGGTGACGGGCGGGGAGGGGGGAGAGGTGCTCCTGCGGCCTCTCGAGGTCGAGGGGCGCGAGGTGGAATGCTCCGCGGTCACGGTCGGGAACCCGCACTGCGTCGTCGTGGTGGAGACCGCGCGGGCCGAGGAGGCACGCTCGCTCGGTCCGCTCCTCGAGCGCCACCCCGCGTTTCCCAATCGGACCAACGTCCAGCTCGTCGAGGTCGTCGGCCCGCATCGGATCCGGATCGAGATCTGGGAACGGGGAGCCGGGTACACCCTCGCCTCGGGCACCAGCAGTTGCGCGGCCGCCGCGGTCTGCCGCCGGCTCGGGCGGGTGCGCTCGCCGGTTGTCGTCGCGATGCCGGGCGGCGAGATCGACGTCGCGGTGCGCGATGACTACTCGCTGCGCATGGAGGGCGCGGTCACGGCCGTCGCCCACGGGGTCCTCAGCCCGGAGTGCCTCGAGCCGAAGTCCGGCTGAGGCCGGGCCCTTCGACGATACGGTGCCGCCGAGGCGCCGCGCTCCATGTGCCGCGAGCCTTCGCCACCTCCTCGGGTGGACCGGAAAGCGCGAGCGGTCGCAGGCTCGCTCGAAAGGGATTCAGGCTCCGAAGTGGCGGGCGAGGAGGGCGGCGGTGAAGCTCGACCGGAGATAGAAGCCCCGGGGGTTCGCAAGCACCCGACGGCCGTCCTCGTCGGTGGTCCAGTCACGCTCGCGCGAATCCGCGGCTTTCGGGCGAAGCTGGAGCGCCGTCCCCCGCCGCCCGGTAATGGACGCGAAGCGGCCGAGCGCGATGTCCTCCATGAACTCTTCCCAGTCGGCCCGCAGGGTCGCTTCTTCGTCCCGCGAGGGGGTCCAGAGGAAGGGGGCACCGATGCGCCGCGAACGCAGCTCGCCGCCCGCCACGGCGACGGTCGGCACCCACAGCACCCGGGCGAGCTTCGCACGCACCAGGGACGTCTCCCATTCGAGGCCCGTGACGTCTTCCATGGGAGCGATGCCGACCCAGGTGGACTCGAGCGGCTTGCCGGCCCGGTTCACCGGGATGGTCTTGAGCTCGATCCCGAGCCCTGGGAAATCCGGTCCCGGGGCGCCGCCCGACCGCGCGCCGAGGGCCGCTTCCACGAGCTGTCCGGCCCATCCCTTCGATCTCCGCGGATCGTGCGGGACGGGCCAGTGAAGCTCCGCGGCCAGCTCGGCGAGGGTCGAGCCCGCGATGGCGCGGGCTCGTTCCAGGAGCTCGGTTTCGCTCGCCGGGGAACGCATCACCCGCTTCGCGATTGCAGGGCGTGCAGCACGCACGCGATGCTGCGTGGCCCGCGCGTCGTGTCACCGCCGACGAGGGTGACCCCGGCCGCCCGGCACGCTTCGGCGAAGCTCGCCGCGAACTCCCGCGTCCAGTCCTCGTCCGGAGCGGGCAGGGTGAGGCCCAGGAGGGCCCACGCCGGCCGCGGCGCAACCCGGTACCCGGCGCTTTCGGTCAGCTCCCGCAAGCCGTCTTCGATCGCGCGCCGGCCGAGCGCGGCGGCCGGGACATCGGGCGCGAAGTCGAATCCTTCGTGCAAGGTGGTGCTCACCGAGACGATCGTGCTTCCGGCCGGTGGCGCGACGAGCGCGGCATCGTCCCCGATTCCGGTCAGGACGTCGTCGCGTTCGACGGTCGCGCCCGCGAAGAAGCGGGCGATGAGTTCGAATTCCGCTGCCAAGTCCGGGCTTCCCTCGAATTGCGGGGCACTCAATCGCCGCCGCCCGCGAGTCGGGCGAGGGCCTGGACGCCAGCCCAGGCGAACGCCCCGGCGACGATATCGTCGAGCATGATCCCGGCGCCGCCGCGCACCCGCCGGTCCAGCCAGCCGATGGGCCAGGGCTTGAGCACGTCGAAGACGCGAAAGAGAACGAAGGCGATCGCCCACCAGTGCCAGCCGGCCGGCACCGCGACGAGGGCGACCATCGTGCCCGCGATCTCGTCCCAGACGACGGGTGCGGGGTCGGACTCCCCGAGACTGCGCGCGGCGCTCTCGCAGATGGGAAACCCGGCGATGCACACGATGGCGGTGACCGCGGCAACGGCGAGCGGATCGAGGGGAGTGGAAGCGAGGACGAAGGCGAACCCGAGCCCGACCAGACTCCCCGCGGTGCCGGGGGCCACCGGCACTTGCCCGGCGCCGAATCCGGTCGCGAGGAGTAGAGCGAGACGGGGCGCACGCGCGGGATTCACTCTTGGGGCTCCGTGGACCTCGGCGTCGCGAAGTGCTCGTAGCCGGCCGGGACGGAGCGCGGCCGGCCATCCCCATCGAGACACCGAAGGCCCGGCCCCCGCTCGACGACCCCGATCCGCGAGACCGCGACTCCGAGCTCGGCCCCGGCGAGGAGCTTCTCCCGCCCCGGGGGCACGGTGAAGGCGAGCTCGTAGTCGTCGCCGCCCGCGAGCGCGAGGTCCGTCGCCTGTTTCCGGCCGAACGCGGCGCACAGCTCGCCGGAGAGCGGAAGACGGGCGGCTTCGAGGGTGGCGCCCGCTCCGCTCGCCCGGAGCACGTGCCCGAGGTCGGCGCAGAGGCCGTCCGACACGTCGATGGCGCTCGTCGCGATACTCCGCAGGGCGAGACCCGCCGCAACGCGCGGCTCGGGGCGGTCGAGCCGCGCGGCGAGTCCGCCGGCGCCCCCGGGGGCGCCGGCCGCGTCCCCCAGGGTTCCGGTGACGTAGATGAGATCCCCGGGGCGGGCGCCGGAGCGAAGCAGCGGCGGTGCCGATCCCGGAAACGTGCCGGCGATCTCGACCGAGACGAGCAGGGGGCCCGTGCGGACCGGCCGGCGATCCATCCGGACGGCGAACCGCTCCGCCAACTCCCCGATACCCGCCGCGAACGCTTCCTCCCAGGCGGGAGAAGGCGCGGGATGGGCGGCGTGAACGAGGGCGCGTCGGGGCTGGGCCCCCATCGCGGCGAGGTCGCTCAGGTTGACCGCGAGTGCCTTGTGTCCGAGGGAACGGGGCGCGACGTCCGCCCGGAAGTGAACGTCGGCCACCAGCGTGTCGAGCGCGATCGCGACTGCGCCGGGGTCCTCCGGGCGCCAGGTCCGGGCCGTCATGGGCCGCGGGTTCCGGTCGAGTCGAAGGGATGCGGTCCGTGGACGGCGGTCAGTTCACGAGCATGCCGACGAGGCGGGCGACGCTCTGGCCGATCTCGCTCTCGAGCGGGAACGACAGCATGCCCATCACCGAGTACCCGAGGAGCCACGGCATGAGGTAGAAGCGAACCATGAAGAAGAACCATGCGACGAAGAGCGGCACCATCGGAGGGATCAGGAACCCCGGCGTCACCGGCGCGAAGACCCTGAGAATCGGGTTCGTGACGTGGACGAAGAAGCGCATGAAGAAGAAGTGACTGTCTTCGGGCAGGAACAGGCCCATGCCGAAACGCCCGACCAGCGTCCACATCACCGCGCCGAGCACGTAGTCGGTTACGAGCACCCATAGCGGAAACGCTGCGTACATCTTCGAACGGAGCCAGCTACCGCTTGGCTTGCGAACGGGGCGTAGCGTCGATCATCCTGGCGACTCACCGCGGCCGGCGAGGAAGTGTAACGCCGCGGGTCCCGCGGCGAGATCCATCCGCCCGCCCGAAGTGCCGCGCGCCGCGGCCCGGCAGGAGCCGGGTTCCGCGGCGACCGCGACGGTGGAACGAGAAGTCGCCGGGGCGGAAATTCCGCCCCGGCGAAAGTGACGACCTCCGGTCTCAGTGCGACGAGGCGAGGACCGACGCACCCTTCGGAATCCGGGTCGCGTCGACCATGTCCTGCGTCTCCTTGTCCGGCTCCGGGGTCAACAGGCTGACCACCACCATGGCGATGAGGCTCACCGGCATGCCGATGATCCCGAACCTCAGGTGGTCGATGCCGATCCACGGCTCCATGCCGCCCCACCGCACCATGTAGAGGTACAGCGTCCCCGCGATGAGCCCCGCGAGCATTCCCGCGATCGCTCCCTGGCGGTTGGCGCGCTTCCACCACACGCCGAGGACGAGCGGGAAGAAGAGCCCCGAGCAGGCGAAGTCGAACGCCCAGGCCACCGCCCCGAGGATCCCCGTGAGCTTGAAGCTCGCCACGAACGCGCCCAGCGCGCCGATGACGATGAGGAGCACCCGGGCCACGATGAGCCGTGTGCGCGTCTCCGCCTTCGGGTCGATGATCTTGTAGTAGAGATCATGCGAAAGGGCGTTGGCGATCGCGAGGAGCAGACCGTCCGCGGTGGACATCGCGGCGGCCATTCCGCCGGCCGCGACCAGCCCCGAGATGACGTAGGGCAGGCCCGCGATTTCCGGAGTCGCCAGCACGACGATGTCGCCGCGCATGAAGAACTCGTTGATCTGCAGCAAGCCGTCCCCGTTCGAGTCGATCACCCTGAGGAACCCGACCTCGCTCCAGTTTCGCACCCAGTCGAGCGAGGTGACGTCCGCGATGCTCTTCCCGATGATGCCGGTCGCGAGGTTCGGGTCGAGCACCTGGAGCTTGGTGAACGTCGCGAGCGCCGGGGCGGTGAAGTACAGCAGGAAGATGAAGAGCAGCGACCACGCGACGGACTGCCGCGCCGCCCGCACCGACGGGGTGGTGAAGTAACGCATCAGGATGTGCGGCAGCGAGGCGGTGCCGGCCATCATGCACAGCACGAGGGTGATGAACCGCCAACTGTCGAGGGCGGAGGTCCCGGCCGCCGCATGCGCCTTCGTGAGCGCCACCACCCTCAGGCCCTCTTCCTTGATCGACGCGAGCGCTGCCGCGTCCGGTTTGAGCGCCCCGACCTGGTGCATGGTCTCGAGCTCGCCGAGCCGCATCACCGCGTCGCCGTAGCCGAGCTGGGGAATGATGCCGAAGCCCTGCTTGTTCGACATCCAGACCACGGGCACGACGTAGGCGATGATGAGCACGATGTACTGGGCCACCTGGGTCCAGGTCACCGCCCGCATGCCGCCCAGCATCGAACACAGGAGAATGCCGAGGAGGCCGAACCACACCCCCACCCCGAACGGAATGTGAAGGGCCCGCGCGGCGATGGTGCCCGTCGCGTTGATCTGCGCCGTCACGTAGGTGAACGAGGCGATCACCAGCACGAGCACCGCGCAGAAGCGGGCGGTGTTGCCGCCGTACCGCGTGCCGATGAAGTCGGGGACGGTGTAGCACCCGAACTTGCGCAGGTAGGGCGCCATGAGCGCCGCCACCAGCACGTAGCCTCCGGTCCAGCCGACCACGAACGCGAGATAGGCGTGACCGCCCATGTAGATGCCGCCCGCCATGGCCACGAACGACGCGCCGGACATCCAGTCCGCCGCCGTCGCCATGCCGTTGAAGACCGGTGGTACGGTGCGTCCGGCCACGTAGTAGGCGTCGACCTGCATCGTGCGCGACAGCCATCCGATGGCGGCGTAGATGAGGACGGTGAAACCCACGAACAGGATGCCGATCGTGTCGGCGGACGTCCCCATCTGCTCGAGGACGGCCATGAGCAGGATGAAGACGATGAACCCGCCCGTGTAGATGCCGTAGATCTTGGGAAGGTTGTCGATGAAGCTCCCTTGCATTTTCATGGTCGTCGGTCCCTCAGTCTTCTTCGGCCACGCCGCATTCGCGGTCGATCTTGTCCTGGGCTCTCGCGAACCAGAAGATCAACACGACGAACACGACCAGGGATCCTTGCGCGGCCATGTAGAAGCCGAGCGGGAATCCAAGGAAGCTCGTCCCGTTCAGGGCATCGGCGAACCAATGCACGACGAACGAGAACACGAACCAGATGGCGAGCGTGATCCACATCAAGTTTCGGGTACGCTGCCAGTGCGTGGTCTGTTCACCATTCATCTACCGTCCTCCCTAGTGATGGAACTTCCCGACTCTTCGCATGCAAGGGGCCACCGATTCCGCCTGGCTGGTGAACGCCCGGCGCAGGGACGGCGGCTGGCAAGCAAGTGGACGCGTACGGGTCCGTGCCGACGCTTGCCCGGCGATTGGGGCCGATCGAAGCGAGGCGCGGATTTCGCGAAATTCTGAATGGGGCTTCGAGAAGCGCAGGGGTCGTCTCGGGTATTCGGACGACGGATCCGGGTGCGCGCAGGAAGTCACCCGGCGGGGTCCATTTCGCCCGCGGTTCGATACGACACGACGCCGTACGCCCGATTCATCGGATTCGACGATTCTCCTCGCAGCTCTCGGACCGAGCCGGTCTGAAGGAAATCTCCCTGCCCCGGGACGGCGTACTAATATAGCCTTCGAATGAGCAAGTCAATGCTGATGCGGCTCCGGAAGGGAGCGTCGGTGCTCACGGAGTATCTCGGGGCGGGTGCGAAGGGCCGAAGCAGAGCGGTCGCCGATGTCGATGCGCTTTCGCACTTTCTCGATACGCGGGCGAGCCTCGTCGCCCAGACCACGCTCTACGGCTATCTGCGAACGCGCGCCGGAACCCGATTTCCGTTGCTCTTCGAAGACGACGCGTTCGTCGTCTCGATCAACCACGCCAAGTGGCAGATGTGGCTCGCCTGCCTCTCGGACATCGCGGTGTATGCGGGAGCGCTGCTCGGCGACCGTTCGCGGGCCGGTCACGCGGCGGCCGGCGCGCTCGTGCAGCGCCTGGTGGAGGGGATTCTGGAGCGGACCGGGACGCCGGCCGATTCCGGACCGCTGTTCGCCGCGGGCGCGGGCGCGGTGCGCGAACGTCTTCGTCGCTGCGACTGGCCTGCGCTCGCGGACGACGAGGCGGTGTTCACCGCGAGTCCGGAGGCGCTCGTGCTTCACGCACCGATCGTCCGGGAGCTGATGGTGCTGGACGAGGAAATTGTCCGCAACTCGGTGCGCTTCCGGTGGCAGGAGGTTCGCCGCGACCTGCGCGCCCGGCTCGACGCCGAAGCGGTGCTCGGGCACTCGAACTGACGCGACGGGCAACCCGCGGGCGGGGTGTCACCAAGCCCTTCGTGATAGCTCGAATGAGAAAATGTTGATATAACTGATTGTAAAAACTATTTTTTTGATTCCCCGATTCAATTCGAACGCGGATGCGGATCATGGCTCGTTGCCGCGTCGGACGAGCGCGAAGTTTCCTGCGAGGCACATCACGATCCTCGACAGAAAGCCGGAGACCATCTCACGGGGGGATTTCCGGTTTCGTGCGGGCAATATTCCTACTACTATCGGGCATTGTGTCCGATGCGCGAAAAGTACTTGGGTGGCAGCATTTCGTTCGCCACCGGGGGACGGTGGTGCGGAGACCATCCGCGAAAAATTCCACAAGGAGAAACGGACATGTGTGGAGATGGTGGAGGAGAAGGCGGCGGCGACAGTGACCTCTGCGAAGTTGCCTTCGAAGCGACCGGGGCCGCGGTTGGCGGCGTGCTCGGAACGGCGGTGACGGGCGGCAATCCGTTCGGAACCGTCGCGGGGGCGGTATCGGGAGCGGTGTTCGGTTCGATCCTCGCGGATCATGCCTGTTCCTCGTCCTCTTCGTCCTCGTCCTCTTCGGAGTGTCCCTACTGACGGTCGCAACGGCGTTGAACCCATAAGCGCACGTCATCCGACGACATGCCGGAGGGAAGTGCATCGCGGCCGGGGTCTCCCGGCCGCCCGTACTAAGGGAAACCGGCCGGCGGGGCGGCACGATTCGACGGTGCCCGACGACGTGGCCAACGACCAAGGGAGAGTGCCGGAAATGAAGTTCACGAACTGGCTCGAACGCGGAACGGTGAACCGCAGTGTGCTCGTCGGCGGAATCATCATGGGGTTGTTGGTTCCATACAACATCATTGTGGACCTGCGATACCCCGCACTGGACGGGTTGCTGCTTGACGCACTGGCGGCCGCGGTGGCGGCCGGAGTTGCCTGGTGGGCGGTGTTTCGTGGTCCAAGTCGCAGACTCAAGGATGTCCGCCGATCGGGCCGGACCCGGTCGGAGTTCAGCGACCGCCGCGACGATTGAAACGAGCGCCTCATTCCCGGCGCGTCTTCCTCCCCGTTCGGATCTTCGGCGCTCGGGTTCCGACACCGAGCCCATGGCGCATTCGGCCCTCGGGAGGAGTCTCCAGCGCTTCGGTCCAGGAACTTCTTTCAAGGCGGAATGGGTGATTTTGGTGAACTTGGTCAGGAATTGGTCGGGAATGACGCTCGTGCGCATCCTGTTTGCGGCCGCGATCGTGTTTGTCGCGACGTATCTTTTTATCGACGATTCGTTCTTCCCTTCTTCCCGAGTCTGGACACGGGGCTCATCCGGTTCTTGGTGGTCGGCGCCGTCGGCGCTGCGGCCTGGCGGCTCGTCCATCGCGGCGAGTCGTCCCGATGAACCCGTGGTAGTCCTTGTCTCGCCCCGGCCACCGAACGGTTCCTTGAGGTGCATGGCATGAAGAACCTGGCGCAACGACTGCGGTCGAAGGGTTCACGCAACCTGCTCGCGGTGGCGATCGTGTTCGCCGTCATTACGCTCCACGGAAGATTCGCTCTTCCGCTGCCTCCGGGCCTCCATAGCCGGTATTTCGAGGCTGTGATCGCCGGCGTCGTCAGCCTGCCTGCCTGGTGGCTCGTCTTGCCCGGGATGTCGTCCCGATGAAGCGGCTTCCGGTCCGGGCTTTCCTTCGGTCCACGATGCGTCACATCGCGTGGATTCCGCTTGGCATCGGGCTCGCGGGTGGCGCGGCGGCGGCGCCCATTCCCGTGGAGGAGCTGGTGAAGGGTTTCAGCCCGAGCATTCAGTACGAGATCTCGCCGGACGGGCGCCACCTCCTGCGGCGTCGCCTCGGCACCACGGATCTCAGGGTATTCCCGGTGAGCGGGAACGGCGCGGTGGGAGCGTCGTTCGATCTCTCGCGGCACCGGATCTGGCTCCCCGTCTGGTCGCGCGACGGCAGCCGGCTCCACGGAATCGGATCGCGCGGAAAGAGGCTCGTCGCCCTGGAGATCGATCCCGCGAATCGGGGCGCGCACGCTCGGAAGATTCCCCTTCCTGGCATCTCCGGGCGGGTGGTGCGCGCGGGTCGGCACCCGGCGGAGGATGGTCGCCTGCTCCTCTGGGCGTACGACCGGCTCGGAGAAAACATCCTGCACTGCGAGCTCGACGGTTCCGGCTGCACGAGTGCTTCGCGCTCGCCAGGCGGCAGCGCCGCGTGGCGTTCCGTCATCGACGAGACGGGCCGGGCGGCCGCGTGGCACCGCTTCGCCGGCACCTCGTTCACCTTCCAGGCGCGTTTCGGGGCGGACTGGAAGACCGTCGGCGAGATCCCGGTGGATCGGACCTTCGCGCCCCTCACGCCGGTCGACGCCGAGGGCTGGGGCACGGCGCTCTCGAACGTCAGCACGGACACGGTGAGCCTCGTCCGCTGGAACGTGCGCACGCTCGAAGAGCAGGTCGTTGCCTCGGAGCCGAACGCGGATCTCCAGGGCGCGCTGCTCTCGGCATCGGGCGAGCCCCTCGCGGCGTTCTCGTTTCCCGGATTCCCGAAGACCACCACCCTGCACCCGGCCGTGGATCGGGTGGTCGAGCTCGTGCGCGATCACCATCCGGGCCCGGCCCTCCTCAACGTCACGAGCGCGAATGCGGCCCTGACCCGTTTCGTCGTGGATGTGTTCGACGAAGCTCGCGCCCGAGTGGCCTATCTGGTCGCCTTGCCGGAGGGAACGGCCGAAGCGTTCGACCGGAGCGATGCGGGCCGTCTCTTCGGGGAGGACTTCTCGCCGACCCGGGCCGTGCGCATCCCGGCGCGGGACGGGCTCGACTTGCCAGGTCTGCTCACCATTCCGCGAGAACCGAGGGGGTCCGTTCCGCCTCCACTCGTGCTCATGGTGCACGGCGGGCCCTGGCTCTTCTACCGTTGGACCTTCGATCCGCTTGCCCAGCTCCTCGCTTCGCGCGGGTACGCGGTGCTCAAGGTGAACTATCGAGGGTCCGCGGGGTTCGGGAGCCGTTTTCGGGAAGCCGCGGTCGGAGAGCTCGCGGGCCGCGTCCAGGAGGATATCGAGGACGCGTTCGAATGGGCGGTGGGCGCCGGGCACGCGGACCGCAACCGGCTCGCGATGTACGGTGACAGCTTCGGTGGATTCTGTGTCCTCACCGCAATGATTCGCGGACGGCTACCGGTTCGGGCCGGCCTGGTCCTGAACGGGGTGGTCGATTCCGAAGCCATGGTCGACGAGAACACGTTCTCGGCCGAGGGCCGGGCCCTGTGGGCAAAGTACCTCGACACCAGCGATCCCGCCGAGATGAAGCGGATTCTGCGTGCAGTGTCGCCCCGCGAGGAGGCCGGACGGATCCGGGCGCCGGTGCTCTTCGTCACCGGAAATTCCGACCGTGTGGTGCAGTCCCGACACGCAGCAGTGCTCGCGAGCGAGCTCCGGGAACGCGGTCGGACCGCCGAGGTTGTGGCCTTTCCCCGCGAG
This sequence comes from Immundisolibacterales bacterium, assembly GCA_026712715.1. GTDB lineage: Bacteria > Pseudomonadota > Gammaproteobacteria > HK1 > HK1 > JAJDXW01. The sequence goes on from JAPOPW010000035.1 coordinate 40,016, forward strand.
GGTCACTCGATCGCGCGACCGGAGAACGTCATCAAGACGTACCGCGCGATGGTGGACTTCCTCGCGCGACACGTGAATTGACCGACACCCGGCGCCATCCCGAGAGGCTCGCCGACACTCGTGCCCGAGAAGTCGGCGGAACTTGCGGGCCGGAGGCGGCCCCGACGGCCCCCTCGTCGATCGATTTCCGGAACCCACACGGAGGTGCTCGCCTTGAACCAGGAACTCGAACGCTCGCGGGTAGCTCCCGCCGTCGCGGCGCACGTCGTGGAGCTCGGCCCGCGCCTTCGCGAGGTGGATCGACAGGAGATCCGTGCGGCCTTCGGTCGGCCGCCGGAGGCGATTCTCCGATCCGGTTTCCGTAACGCGAGACGCTGCTGGACGGTTCTCGCCGGGGACCGGGCCGTCGCGATGTTCGGGGTCGGGCGCCGGCGGTCGCCGAGGATCGGGACCGTGTGGTTCCTCGCATCCGACGACTTCGTGCGCGCCAGGGACCTGGTGCGGCGCGAAAGCCGCTACTGGGTAGACGTCCTGATGGTAGGGCATGACGTGCTCACCAACTTCGTCGCGGCCGACAACCGGATTGCCGTGCGCTGGATCACCTGGCTCGGATTCGAGCTGCTCGCGCTGCATCGCGGGGTCGGTACCGGAGGAGAGGACTTCTGGGAGTTTGCCGCGTTCCGGCCGGAACACCGGCCGGATATCGCGACGTGTCGTAACTGGCGGAATTTACTTCGTATAACCGGCTAACCGGTCGCGACTTGACGCCACGAATAGCCGCATATAGCATCCCGATCGTGGGATCGAATGTGGGTAAGGCAGAATGAAGCGGAACGGGTTGACGGTGAAGTTTGTGGCCAATGTGAAGCCGGCCGCGACGGTCAAGCGGTACTCCGACGGCGGCGGGCTCCTGCTGGTGGTTCAACCGACCGGCGGCAAGTCGTGGATTCAACGTCTCGTGGTCGATGGCAAGCGCCGGGACCTTGGGCTCGGGTCGGTCGAGTTCGTGACGCTGGCCGAAGCCCGGGACCGGGCATACGAGAACCGGCGCGCCGCCCGGACGGGCTCCACGATGCCGAGTGCTGTCCGGCGCCGCACCGTCCCGACGTTTGCGGATGGGCTCGAAGCGGTGATCGCGGTGCACTCCCCGACGTGGAAGGACCGGGACGACTTGGAGCGGAGATGGCGCCAGACTCTCGACGCGCACGCGGCGGGCTTCATGGACCGGCCGATCGACACCCTGACCACAGGTGACGTTCTCGGGGTTCTTTCGCCGGTCTGGACCACGAAGCGGGCGACGGCGACGCGGGTGCGGCAACGGCTCTCGACCATCTTCCAGTGGGCCGTGGCGAAGGGATACCGGGCGGACAATCCTGCCGGCGACGCGATCGGCGCGGCCCTCCCGAAAGGCGGGGCGAAGACTTCCCACCATGAGGCGGTACCCCATGCCGAGGTCCGGGAAGTGCTCGACGCCATCCGACAGTCGGCCGGGTGGCGGGGTGCCAAGCTGGCACTGGAGTTCCTGATCCTGACCGGGGCGCGGTCGGGCGAAGTCCGGGGTGCGAAGTGGGAAGAGATAGACGGCGACGTGTGGACCATACCGGCCGATCGGGCGAAGACGGGCCGGGACCACAGGGTTCCGCTCTCCGGGCCAGCACGGGCCATCCTCGAAACCGCCAAGGCCATCCGGGGTACATCGGGCTACGTCTTCCCGGCAACGCGCGGGGGGCTGATGGCCGATACCACGCTCGGCAGGCTGGTTCGGTCTGCTGGTGTCGCTGCAAAGGTTCACGGCTTCCGCTCGACCTTCCGCGATTGGTGCGGCGAGTCCGGGGTTGATCGGGAAGTGGCCGAAGCGGCGCTTGCTCACGTGGTCCGTGGCGTCGAAGGCGCATACGCTCGGTCGGACCTACTCGACCGGCGGCGCCCCATCATGGACCGATGGGCGGCCTATGTGACCGGAGAGAAGCTCGGCAAGGTGGTCAAGCTGCGGGCTGGTTGACTATCTCGACGAGGAGCGCCAGAATCAAAGGCGCGGCGACACGTCGCGCCGATTCACGATTGTCGAGAGCAGGAGGAAATTGAAGCGGGGGAACCGCCATGGAACTGCTAACCGTTGCCGAGGTATCCGCTCGGCTAAAGGTCCACCGGGCCACCCTTTACAAGATGATTTCCGCGGGCACGTTCCCCGCGCCGTTTCATATCTCCCCACAGGCGCCACGATGGCGCGCATCAACCGTTGACGAATGGCTCGCGGCTCTCGAAGTCGCGGCATGACCTAGATAAGAAAAGAGCCCGTCCGGCGGGATAGACCGGGCGGGCTCGGGGATGTCGCGTTGGTTGAGGGGATAGCGACATGGACAAGTGTAGATTCTCGAAAAACGGTGTCAAGGAATCCCGGCAAATTCCGCTCGGTCGGTTTCTCGCGGTGGTCGAGGGCGGGAAGCTCAAGCGAGCGGACCGCATGGCGGCGGTTCAGATGATGACGGACCTCACACCAAGCGAGCGGATGGTGCTCGGGCGCATAGCCGACCGCGACGGCCCGGGGGGCGCTTGGCCGTCGCAGGAAGTAATCGGCGAAGAGATAGGCCGCGACCGGCGGACCGTGATTCGCAACCTGGAATCCATCCGCCGAAAGGGCCGGGTCCGGTGGACGCGGATGCACGGCAGTCTACGGGCTCCGAACAAGTACCAGATCGCCTACGCGGAGCCTTTCCCGGGCGATTCCCAATGTGACATTTTCGGATCTCCCAATGTGACATCGGATGTCACAGGAACAGGAAAGAACGGATCGATTGATTTTTGCGACTCGGAGCGGTGCGATGCTGCGTTCACCGAACCCGGGGACGAATGCCGGCGGTGCGGATGGAGGAGGGCATGTTGACGAACGAGGGAGTAACCCCATGCGCGTGATTCAGATTGTGTTCACGGACGAACAAGCGGAGAAGCTCGATGCGCTTCGGCAACACTTCTACGAGGAAAGCCTCGTCAAGCTCACGGCGGAGAGTTACATTCCGCTACTGGTTGAGGGCCACTACGCGGCCGTAGTTGAACTGGAGAACTTCCATGCAGATAACGAACCGGAAGGGTCACTTGATCAAGGTGGCGGGTTTACCAATCACCACTGACCGAACTGGCACGGTGGCGGATGCCGATTACTTCGCATGGGCGCGCACTCCCGAGGGTATCTCCGTGCTGGCCGGTGGTGGTGTCGAAGTGCGCCCGGACCCGGCCCCGCCCATGGGGCCACGCGAGCATATCCGCCGCTACATGCTCTCCGGCGTCGATCTGCCGATGACCCTGGATGGCCGGCCGCGCGTCGATGCGCTTGAGAAGGGCATGGGGTACAAGGTGTCGGACCGGGACAGGGACTTTGCGTGGTCGCACGTGAGGGCCGTGTACCGGCCGCTAGCCCGGAAATCCCGTGAAGAGGAGGCCGTCTGGCCCCGTAACCGGTTATAATTCAGTTGCTTGAGCTGGATCTAACCAGGAGCCAGACGGTGACAGAATGTAACCACGAAGCGTTCTCGTTTTCAAACTGCCGCAA
>JAPOPW010000070.1 GCA_026712715.1 Immundisolibacterales bacterium
AGCCGGAGATCCACAACCACCCTCGGAGGGGACCCCCAACACCGGTCTCCGAAAAAGATTCCCTTCCATCGGCTATCGTTCACCTCAGTGCCGGTGACGACAGCCCTCAACCGTCCACACGATCGGGTTAACCCCAGACACTCCAAGGACAAGCGTACCGATTGCGCGCTGCTCACCCTGGGGCTGGTGCTCGATGGCAGCGGATTCGTACGCCGTTCGCAGGTGTTCGCCGGCAACGTGCGCGAGCACCACACGCTCGCCGAGATGCTCAATGCACTCAACGCCCCGCGCGGGGCCCGGGTGGTGATGGACCGCGGCATCGCTACCGAGGACCGCGTGCAGTGGCGGCGTGAGCACGGCTACCGCTATGTGGTGGTCAGCCGCGAGCGCACCCGGCATTTCGACCCCGAGGCGGCACTGCGTATCGAGACCGCATCGAACCACGGCGTGCATCTGCACAGGGTGCTCCGCGACGACGGTCAGGAGGTTCGTCTGTACTGCTTCTCCGAGGCGCGTGCGGCCAAGGAACGCGGCATCGTCGAGCGCTTCGCCCAACGCTTCGAGACCGCGCTCATCGAGCTGTCCGAAGGGCTGTCCAGACCCCGCACCCACAAACGTGTCGACAAGGTCTGGCAGCGTATCGGTCGGATCAAGGAGAAAAGCCGCGGCATCGCCCAGCACTACGACAACGAGCTCGATACCGACAACCGCCGCCAACGCGCCAGCGCCGTTCGCTTCACCCGCCAAGCGCACCCCGGCTCGATGATGACCCATCCGGGCGTGTACTGCCTGCGCAGCAACGAAACCGATTGGGACGAGGCCACCCTGTGGCGCACCTTCTTCATGCTCACCGACCTCGAAGCGGTGTTTCGCTCGTTGAAATCCGAGCTCGGGCTACGCCCCATCTATCACCACAAGCCCATTCGCGCCGAAGGGCATCTGTTCATCACCGTCCTGGCGTATCAGCTCGCACAGGTCATCCGCCCTCGGCTGCGGGCGGCGGGTGACAACGCGGGCTGGACCACGTTGCGGCGCATCCTGCAAGGGCAGCAACGCTTCACCGCCACCTTCGCCCGGGCCGACGGGCGAACCGTGCACGTGCGAAATCCCACCCGTGCCGAACCGCCTCAGCGGGCGACCTGCGACGCATTGGGCATCAACGCTGAGCCCGGAGGAACCCGCAAGACCATCGTGTAGAACGCCCCCAGCACCCACTTGTAGTGCCACTTGCCCGTCTCGGGCCTCGTAACTAGCTGATATAGAAAGATTCGCTCAGACGCATGTAAAACTTAGGCTGGCAATGGACGTCGGCCCACGATTCTCCCCATGCCGCACTCACCGTTCGTTGTCGGGGAACGGGCGCCGCCGGTGCAGGGAGGACGAAAAAGACCTGCCGAGCTCCAGCCGACGCATGCCTCGGTTCGAGCTGTTCCACGAGTTCACGGGCGGGGAACGGGCGAGACATCAAGAAGGCGGCCAGGCCACGATGTCGGTCCGGGCGAAGTCCGTCCCCTTGTACAGCAACGGCTCGTCGAACGTCTTCGCGAGAGCGTACGCAAAGCAGTCCCCGAAGCTGAGCCCGGCCGGGTGGCGGCGCCTTCCGTAGTCTCGGAATGCGGTTCGGGCGATCTGTGCCTGGTCGATATCGACCGGAACGAGCTCGATCGCGGCCTTCGCAATGAACAGGTCGAGAGCGCGAATTCCTTCCGGGCCGAAGCGCGACTCGATGATCATGGATGTCTCGACGAACGAGGCAACCGACATCGAACGCCGTTCCGCCGCTTCGATGGCCTGGTTGAACCAGCCTCGCTCGGGCTCATTCTTGAGGATGGCGACGAGCGCCGACGTATCGATGACCATCAGGCCGGCAGTCCGCGTTCGTCGTACCCGAGAATGTCGTCCTCGTCTCTATCGTCGAGAACCGGGAGGGACGCGCAATGCCGGGCGATGTCGTCAAGCTCGCGGGCGAGGCTTCGCCCGGAGCGTTCGCGCCGCACTCGCTCGAGCCGGTCGTGCAATGCCCTGGTGACCGCCTCCGTCTTGGACTCTCCCGTGAGCCTCGCCAGCGCCTCCGCCAACTCCTCGGTTCTCCGGTTCCGGATGTTCAATGCCATCGATTTTCATTACATGTAGAACAACATCTACATTGTAGCAATCGCCATCAAATCAGGGTCCGCACGACGCGCTCGAAGTCGCGGATCGGGCGGGACGACTACAATCGGTCGCCACGCGCCCCGACGCGACCGACGTGGGGCGCGCCCACCTCGTCCGGCCGCCGCCGGAATGTCCGGCCCCGCGCGCTCGACCGTGCGCGCGCCCGCCCCACCGTTCCCGGAGGAAACTGATGAAGCCCGGAACTTCCAATGCCGCCGCCGCGGGCGGAAACCTCATCACGGGGCGTTCCGCCTTCCTCTCCCTGCTCCGCGACGAGGGGGTCGACCGCCTGTTCGGCAACCCGGGCACCACCGAGCTCCCCATCATGCACGCGTTGAGCGGCGAGCCGGACATGGGCTACGTGCTTGGCCTCCAGGAAGGTATCGTGGTCGCGATGGCGGACGGCTACGCCCGGGCTAGCGGCCGGCTCGCCGCCTGCAACGTGCACGTCGCCCCCGGCCTCGGAAACGCCATGGGCTCGCTCTACAACGCGAAGTTCTGGGGCTCGCCGGTGCTGGTGACCGCAGGGCAGCAGGAGATCGGGCACGGCCTCACCGAGCCCCTCCTCTACGACCCCCTCGTCCCCATCGCGGAGCCGCTCGTCAAGTGGGCGGTCGAGGTGCACCGGCTCGAGGACCTGCCGCGCATCGTCCGCCGCGCCGCGAAGGTCGCGCTGACCCCGCCCACCGGACCCGTCTTCATCTCCCTTCCGGGCGACATCCTCAACCAGGCGGCGGCCATCGATCTCGGCGCACCCACCCGGGTGGACGCGGCCGGCCGGCCGGGCGACGAGGCCCTCGCCCGGCTCGCCGAGCGGCTCCTCCGGGCCGAGCGGCCGGTCATCGTGACCGGGCACGAGGTGGCGACGAGCGACGCCCTCGAGGAGGCGGCCCGCCTCGCGGAGGTGCTGGGAGCCCCCGTCTACCAGCAGACCGTGCCGTACGGCGCGCACTTCCCGTCCGAGCATCCCGCCTTCCTCGGCGCCCTGACGCGCGTCCAGAAGCAGGTGCGCGAGGCGCTCGAGCCCTACGACCTCGCGATGTTTCTCGGTTCCGACGTGCTCCGGATGTCGGTGTGGAGCGAAGTCGAGCCCCTTCCGGACGATCTGCCGGTGGTGCAGATTGGCCTTCGCGACTGGGAGCTCGGCAAGAACTACCCGGCCGAGACCGCGGTCCGGGCGGACGTGAAGGAGACCCTGCGCGCCCTCCTTCCGGTGCTCGAGAATGGCCGGGACGAGGCCGGGCGGAGCGCGGCCGCCGCCCGGCTCGACGCCATCGCGGACCGCAACTGGACCGCGAAGCGCGCGCGCCTGCGGGCGGCGGCGGAAGCGGCGGAAGCGAAGGACCCGATCGCGCCCGCGGCGGCGGTTCGCCACCTCGTCGACGCACTGCCCGCGGATGCGGTGTTCGTGGACGAGGGGCTCACGACCTCGAACACGGTGCTCGGGCAGTACCCGTTCCGGGACCCCAACAGCTACTTCGGTCTCGCGAGCGGGGGGATCGGGTTCGCGGTGGCGGGCACCATCGGCATCCACCTGGCGACCCCCGACCGTCCCTGCGTCGCCCTCATCGGCGACGGCAGCGCCATGTACAACGTGCAGGCCCTGTGGACCGCCGCCCACCTCGAGCTGCCGATCACCTACGTCATCGCGAACAACCGCAGCTACCGCATCCTCAAGGACCGGCTCGTCGCCTTCCACGGCGACGACAACTTCATCGGCATGGACTTCCAGTCACCGCGCATCGACTTCGTGGGGCTCGCCGAATCGATGGGGGTCTCCGCCCGGCGGGTCGAGCGGGCGGCGGACCTCGGCGACGCGGTGCGCGAGTCGCTCGCGAGCAGCATGCCCCGGCTGCTCGACGTCACCATCTCGAACGGCTACGACACCTGACCGCGGCCGTTTCGGATCCGCCGACGCGCCGAGTCCCCTCGCCGGACCGGACCCAGTGCATCGCCGGAAGTTGAAGGAGCTCCTCGCCGCCTACCGCGTGCGGTGGCCGCACGAGTCGGAGACCGTCGCGCGCTTCGATGCCTTCATCGACGCGCACCCCGATTGTTTCCACCGCGCCTGCCCGACCGGCCACGTCACCGGGTCGGCGTGGATCGTGGACGCAAGCGGCGACCGGGCGCTTCTCACCCACCATCGAAAGCTCGGGCTTTGGCTCCAGCCCGGCGGACACTGCGACGGCGACCCCGACCCCCTCGCGGTGGCGCTGCGTGAAGCGCGCGAAGAAACCGGGCTCGAGGTGCGGGCGCTCGACGAGTCCATCTTCGACCTTGACGTCCACCCGATTCCGGCCCGGGGGCACGAGCCCGCCCACCACCATTTCGACGTGCGCTTCCTCGTCCGTGCCGCGAACGACCGGTTCCGGGTGAGCGAGGAGTCACGTGCGCTCGCGTGGGTGCCGGCGGATGCAGTCGTCACGCTGACGGAACGGGAATCGGTGCTCCGCATGGCACGCAAGTGGCTCGCCCGCCGCGCGGAAAGAGCGCGTTCCGAGCAATCCGGAACCGTGCTTCAGACGGCGCGGACAGGACCCGGATAGCGTGCGATCAGCGCGTCCGCGGTCAGGAGCGTGATCCCCTCGACCCGAGCCTGCGCGACTAGGAGGCGGTCGAAGTCGTCCGGCACCGAGAATCGGCCCGCCAGGAATTCGAGCCGGCGGGCCGCACCGACGTCCGCAGCGTCTACCGCCGTGACCTTGACGACGGGCTTGCCGGCGCGGGCGATGATGAACGGCTCGCCGTTGGCGGCGGCCTCGACGAGGCGGGAGAGATGGGTCTTCGCTTCGTGCATGTTGACGGTGCGCATCGACGGCATCCCAAACTTGGTCAATTGACCTTGGTCCAGCCGGATCCCCTTCGCAACCGGGCACTCGATGACCACCGTGCCGGCACGACGCCGCTCGCCTTCGTCCTGAACCGACGCCTCTCGCGCGGTGAATGGCGCTCCCGCAACCGGCCTCCGATTCGCACTTCCACCCCGACCGGAACGGCGTCGGCGACGCGTGGCATGCCCCGGATTCAGGGGTCGACGGGGTTGAGGAGGGGAACCTTGGCCTTGGCGTAGGTCTGCTTCTCGACGAGCTTCCCGTCGGCGAAGTGGAGGATGTCGAGACCGCGCCAGCCGCCCGGCCCCTTGCGGGTCGTCATCGTGCAGGTCCAGCTTATGAGGACCTTGCCCGCTTCGGCGTCCGCGAAGAGATCCTCCTGGTCGAATCGGACCTCCCCGTACGCGCCCCGGAACTGGGGCTCGAAGGCGGCGCGGATGGCGTCTCGCCCCTCGTGCCGCATGCCGTGAAACTCGTCGTAGACCGATTCCTCGGCGAAGAAGCTCATGACGCCATCGAGATCGTCGCGGTTGAAGGCGTCCGTGAACCGGATGGCGAGTTCTTCCAGTGCTTGCTTTTCCACGTCTTCAGCTCCCGAAGGCAAAGGAGGGAGGCGGCTCGCTGAACGAGCTGCCACGTGCCGGCCCCGTCATGTCGCCGCGAGCATCGCGACCTGGAGGACGAGACGAACCGTCCCCTTCGCAATCCGAACGCCCGGCGAGCACGTCTAGCGAGGCTGCGCCTCAGACCGACGAGACCTGTTCGATGCCACCCATCCTGGTTCGAGACCCGGCCGCTCCGTACCGGGAGAAATGCAAGCATTTCTCCCGGTAGCAGCCTCGAACGTTTCGTTCCTGAAACCGCTTTGCAAACTTGACTCATCTGCAAAGATTGGGGCCCCTCAAGGAGTCTGGGGAGGCTGCGGACCGGGGACTCGATGGCATGCGCGAACAATGCCCGGAACGGGGGGGCGGCGCAACCGGAAGGTGGCCCGGCGTCTGGCCTCGACCCGGAAGGTGCGGGCCGCGGGTCCCGGGGAAGAGACCGATCATGAGAACGTTTTTTGACCGGAGGCGACGAAGATGACCGAAAGGACGAGGGGAGTGCAGCGCGCGGCGGAGGACGCTCCGTTTCATGAAGACTTCATGGCGACGTTTCACGCCGAGGATCTGGTCGCGTCCCTCTCGGGCGATCCGGCCACCGGCATCAACGCGTGCATCGAATGCTGCGACCGCCACGCCGAGGCCGAGGCCGAACGTGCGGCGCTCTACTGGGAGGGCATCGACGGGAGCAGCGAGGTCCTCACCTTCACGCAGTTGCAGGAACGGGCGGCTCGCTTTGCCAACGTCCTCGCCGCCCACGGCATCCGCGCCGGCGACCGGGTTGCGGTCATGCTGCCCCGCATTCCGGAGCTGATGGTGGCGGCGCTGGGCGTGTGGCGGGCAGGCGCCGTCTACACTCCTCTCTTCACCGCGTTCGGTCCAAAGGCCATCGAGCACCGCCTCGCGCAGAGCGACGCCAAGCTCGTCCTCACCGATCCGGCGAACCGGGACAAGCTCGACGAGGTCCCGGCCCCGCCGCCGATCATGGTGGTCACGCGCGAGCCGGATGACGCCGTCAGGCCGGGCGATCTCGATTTCCACGATGGGATGCGTTCGCACCTGCCGACCTTTGCGCCGGTCCTGCGTGGTGCGGACGATCCATTCCTTCTCCTGTTCACCTCGGGCACGGTCGGCGCCCCGAAAGGGGTGGCGGTCCCGCACAAGGCGCTGCCCTCGTTCGTCGCGTACATGAAGCACGCCATCGACCTCAGGCCCGAAGACCGGTTCTGGAACATGGGCGATCCCGGCTGGGCCTACGGCCTGTACTACGCCGTCGTCGGCGCGCCCCTGGTGGGGTGCGCCACTCACTTCTGCGAGGGAGGTTTTTCCGTCGAGAGCACCTACCGGATGCTCGAGAAGTACCGGATAACCGTGCTGTGCTCCGCACCCACCGCGTACCGCCTGCTGATGGCGGGCGGCGGCGAGGCCGCCGACGCGTGCCGGGCCCCCCTCCGAGTGGCATTCAGCGCCGGAGAGCCACTCAATCCGGAAGTGATCCATTGGGTGAACGATCACCTCGGCTGCCCGGTGCATGACCAGTACGGCCAGACCGAAGGCGGGATCGTGGTGACCAACCACCACGCCATCGACCATCCCCGGCAACCCGGTTCGATGGGCGTGCCGACGCCGGGCATCCGCGCCGTGATCGTCGACGAGCAATGCTGCGAGCTCGGCGCGGACGTCCCCGGCCGCCTCGCCATCGACACCCGGAAGTCGCCGCTCTTCTGGTTTCACGGGTACGAAGGGCGAGGCTCCCCGCTCGAAGGTCCCTACTACATCACCGGCGACATGGCGCAGGTGAATGAGGAAGGATGCTTCTTCTTCCTGGGGCGCGACGACGACATCATCTCGTCGGCCGGCTACCGCATCGGTCCGTTCGACGTCGAGAGCTGCCTCATCGAGCATCCCGCCGTCGCCGAGTCCGGCGTCGTCGGCAGGGCCGACGCGGAGCGAGGAGAGATCGTCGTCGCCTTCGTGGTGCTGAACCGGGACCGTCCCGGCTCGGCCGACCTGGTTCGGGAGCTCCAGGAGCACACCCGCAACCGGTTGTCCGCGCACGCCTATCCGCGTGAGGTGTTCTTCGTCGACGAGCTCCCGAAGACCCCGAGCGGCAAGATTCGCCGTCATGTTCTGCGCGAGCGGCTGAACCGGCCAGGAGGTCGGTGAGCATTCCGGGTCGGCCATTCATCCCCGAAATCGCGACGTTTCTCGCGAAGATCCGTTGCACCGAAGGAAACAAGAGCCGTGTTCGAAATGTTCTCCGGCGTGGCGGCCGCGGCCCGCGAACCGCCTGGTTCACGAGCGATGATCACCCTGCCGCGAACGGTCTGCGGAGCTCGCTCCGGGGGGCTCTGCGTGTCGGCTATGATGCGCCATGGTGGGTACTTTCAAGCCGCCGGTCGACCATCCACGGGTCGTCGTCCGGCTCGCCCGGAAGGACGGAGCATGCCGAACCGCAACCGAAGGATCCTCGTCACCGGCGCCGTGGGCCAGGTGGGTACCGAGCTCGTCCCGGCCCTTCGCGATCGTTTCGGTGCCGAGCACGTCATCGCCGCCGGACACCGTACGCAGCCGAGCGAAGGGTTCCGGAATGCGGGTCCCTACACCACGGTGGATGCCACCGACATGGACGGCCTGAAAGCCTTGCTTCAGGAACACGATATCGGCGTCATCTATCACCTCGCGACGCTTCTCTCCGCCGACGGCGAGAAGGACCCCGAGCGGGCGTGGCGGGTCAACCTCGGCAGTCTCAAGAACGTACTCGACCTGGGGGTCGAGCTCGAGATGGACCAGATCTTCTGGCCGAGCTCCATCGCCGTGTTCGGACCCACCACCCCCCGGGTCGATACCCCGCAGCGAACCATCCTCGAGCCCACCACCATGTACGGCGTCACCAAGGTGGCGGGCGAGAACCTGTGCAACTACTACTTCACCCGGTACGGGCTCGACGTGCGCGGGCTTCGCTATCCGGGCCTCATCAGCCACGAGACGTTCCCCGGCGGAGGGACCTCGGATTACTCGGTCGAGATCTTCGTCGCGGCCATCGAGCGGGGGCACTACACCTGCTTCGTCAATGCCGACACCGCACTGCCCCTCATGTACATGGACGACGCCATCCGCGCGACGGTGGGGGTCATGGCGGCGGACGCCGCACGGATCAGCGTCCGGACCAGCTACAACGTCTCCGCGTTGAGCTTCACCGCCGGCGAGCTCGCCGCCGAAGTGTCCGGACGCGTCGATGGATTCACCTGCGACTTCGAGCCCGACTTTCGTCAGGCGATCGCCGATTCCTGGCCCGACTCCATGGACGACTCGGTGGCTCGCCGCGATTGGGGGTGGAAGCCGGAATATGACCTTCCAACCCTCGTCGACGCCATGCTGAACGGGGTGCGCGAAAAGCTCGGCGGCGCTTGGCCGCGAGTGTGACCGGGGTTGCGCTCCGGCTCCGGAACCTGCCCGAGCGATGCCGGCCGCGAACGGGGATGCGGCGGGTGCCGTCCCGGTCAGCGCGTCCCGGAGAATCGGGACCCCGACACCGCCGAGGCGTTACGGTCGGTAGGTGAAGCGCGACGGCCCCGACTCGCGCAGCGGCGCGGCGAGGTTCGCGAACTCGCAAAGGAGTCTTCGGGTGTCGCGCGGGTCGATGATCTCCTCCACCCAGTACGTCTCCGCCGTCCGGAACGGTGAGCGTGCCAGTTCCAGGCGCTCCTCGATGTCCTTGAGGGCCGCCTCCCGGTCCTCCGCCGCCTCGAGATCCGCCTTGTAGGCGGCCTCTATCCCCCCTTCCACGGGAAGCGAGCCCCAGTCCGCGGACGGCCAGGCGTAGCGGTACCGGAGCCGATCGGTGTTCATGTGGGCGGCCCCCGCCACCCCGAAGCACTTGCGCACGATGATGCTGCACCAGGGGACGGTGGTCTGGAACACCGACGCGAGCGCCCGCGCACCGTGCCGGATGGTTCCCGAACGCTCGGCCTGCGTCCCGATGAGGAAGCCCGGGATGTCCACGAGGTGCACCACCGGAAGGTGGAAGGTCTCGGCGAGCTCCGCGAAGCGGGTCATCTTGAGGGAGGCATCGGCCGTCCACGCCCCGCCGTAGAAGTAAGGATCGGCCGCGACGACCGCGACCGGCCAGCCGTCCAGGCGCGCGAACCCGGTGATGAGCGAGCGCCCCCACGCCTTGCCGATCTCGAAGAACGAGCCCCGGTCCACCACCGCCTCGATGATCGGACGCATCCGGTAGACCTTGCGCCGGTCGCGCGGGATCGCCCGGATGAGCCAGTCCTCGCGCCGTGCCGGATCGTCGTCGACCGGGCCGCGCGGCGGGAGCTCGTGCACCGACTGCGGCAAGTAGGAGAGAAAGCGGCGCGCGTGGGCGAACGCGTCCGCCTCCGAGTCGACGACCGCGTCCACCGCTCCGATGCCGGCGTGCATGTCCGCGCGGCCGAGCTCCTCCTTGTCGACCGTCTCCCCGATCCGGGCGACGACCGGTGGCCCGGCCACGAACACCTGGGAGGTGCCGCGCACCAGCACCGAGTAGTGGCTGGTCACGAGCCGCGCGGACCCGAGTCCCGCAATCGAGCCGAGGCCGAGGCCGATGACCGGCACGGTCGCGAGGTTCGCGACGGCGTGCTGCCAGCCGATGGCCTGGCTCACGTAGGTCCGGCCTTCGGTCTCGATGGTCTTGACCGAGCCGCCTCCTCCGGTGCCGTCCACGAGCCGCACGAGGGGGAGCCTGAGCTCGCGCGCCATCTGCTCCGCCGCCACCATCTTGTCCCAGATCGAGGCGTCCGCCGCCCCGCCCCGGACTGTGAAGTCGTCGCCTTCGACCACCACCCGGCGCCCGTCGAGGTCCCCCCGACCGTAGATGAAGTTGGCGGGACGAAGCCCGGTCAGGCCTCCGTCCTCGTCGTAGGTGGCGACCCCGGTGACCGAGCCGATCTCGTGGAAGGTGCCGGGGTCGAGGAGCCCGTCCACCCGTTCGCGCACGGTGAGCTTTCCCTGGCCGTGGTGGCGCGCGACCTTCTCCGGCCCGCCCATCTCGGCGACGAAGCGCTGCCGCCGGCGAAGCTCCTCGAGCTCGGGCTCCCAGCCCGCGGACGTTGCCGCGCCGACCTCGCCGTGGTCCTTGTCCGATTCAGGGTTCGTGCTCATGGTCATCCCGCTTCGTCATCGCGCCGCCGCGCTCGCGACGGGGATCCGCCGTTCAGACGCCGAGCGCCGCGAGGAAGCGGCGATGCGCGTCGAGATGCGCGTCCGGGTCCGCGAACCCGCAGTCGATGGTGCGGAAGGTGACGTGGGTCGCACCGCTCGCCTCCCAGGTCCGCGCGTCCTCGGCCCAGCGCTCCGGATCGTCGCCGTGGGCGTGCACCGTCGCGTCGATCCCGATCTCCGCGGGGGCGCGCCCGGCCTCCCGCGCGAAGCCGTGAAACTCGTCGATCGCCGCCCGACCCTCGTCGCCGCAGGGCGTTCGCGGGTTCATGAGCCAGCCGTCGCCGAGCTGCGCGGCGCGCCGGATCGCGACTGCCTCGAAGGCACCGAACCACACCGGGATGGGTCGCTGCACGGGGGGTGGATTGAGGCCGACGTCGCTCAATCGGTGCCAGCGGCCCTCGAAGGTCACGAGGTCCTCGCTCCAGAGCCGGCGAAGGACCTCGACCTGCTCTCCGACCCGCCGGCCACGATCGCGGAAGTTCTCGTTCAGCGCCTCGAACTCGACCGCGTTCCAGCCGATGCCGATACCGAGGCGCGTCCGACCGCCGTTCAGGACGTCAAGCTCGGCCGCCTGCTTGGCGACGAGCGCGGTCTGGCGCTGCGACAGGATAAGGATCGCGGTCGTGAACTCGATGCGCTCGGTCACCGCCGCGAGATGGGCGAAGAGCAGGAGCGGCTCGTGGAACATCCGATCGCGCGTGTAGAACTTCGCGTGGGGCGGGCCGCTCGGCGTCCGCGCGCCCAGAACGTGGTCGATCGCGGTGAGGTGATCGAAGCCGAGCCCCTCCACCGCCTGCACGTAGTCCCGGATTGCGGCCGGATCGGCCCCGATCTCGGTCTGCGGAAAGACCGCCCCAATTCGCATCTTCTCCCCCCCTCGGCCGGTTGATGGACGAGCCGCCGGTGCCCCTTGACCGCCGTTGCGCAGCACGACGGCCGAGACGCGTCCACGCGAAACGGGTGGTCACGGCGGCGGCGGACCGGATATTACACGCTGGCCGGCGTCCGGACCGGGACCGGATCGAGGGTCCGTTGCCGCATCGAACATCGCCCGCGAACCTCGTTCGGGACGG
The DNA here is from genome assembly GCA_026712715.1 of Immundisolibacterales bacterium. Lineage (GTDB taxonomy): Bacteria > Pseudomonadota > Gammaproteobacteria > HK1 > HK1 > JAJDXW01. The sequence continues at coordinate 11,872 of JAPOPW010000070.1, forward strand.
ATTCTCACGGACGGGCGCGAATGCGCCCGCGCAGGACTCGGCCAGCCCTCCGCTCAAATCCGGATGGTCTGGCCCGGGCGGGCGGTGATCCACTCGCGCCCGGGCTCGCGGAGCGCCGCGACCGCCCGATGAAGCTTCGCCTTGTACTCGCGGGAGTGATGCGAAACGACGACGCGCGAGACCTCCGCCCTGGCCGCAAGCGCCCGGAGCTCGGCGAGGGTCGAGTGGCCGGGAAGCTTGCGGCGGATCGAGTAGAGCTCGTGGAAGAGGACGTCCACCCCCCGGTAAAGGGCCTCGGTGGCTGCGCTCGGCGCCCCGTCCCCGCTGAACGCGCACGACGCTCCCTGCGCCTCGAAGCGCACGCTCAGGTTGAGCACGCCATGGTCGGAGCGGGCGCACGCGAGCGAGAGCGCTTCGAAGTCGAGGCGCCGAGAGGGCGAGACGGTGATGAACTCGAGCGGGAAGGGAAGATGCTCCCGCATCCCGGGATAGCCGAGGTCGAGCGCGCGCCTGACGAAGCTCCCCACCCCCGAGTGACCGATGACGGGGAGCGGGCGCTCGCGGCGCTCGACGAGGTAGCGTCCGATGAGAGGAACGATGCCGAAGGAGTGGTCCGCGTGGGTGTGGGTGAGGTAGACCCCGTCGAGCTTGCGATGGAGTCCGGTCGCCCAGAGCCTCTCGGGGATCTGGTAGCCGCAGTCGACGAGAAGGGTGGGCAGCCCCCGCCCGTGGAGCAGGAACGCGTTGTTCCCGATTCCCGAGTCGAACGCCTCGCCGGTGCCGATGACGGTGACTTTCACGGCGGCGTCCTCAGGCCGCGGCGCGCAGCGCGAGCCGCTCGCGGACCTCGACCGGACCGAGGACCCCCACGTTCATCGCGCGCAGGATCTCGGCGGCCCGGGCCACGAGATCGGCATTCGAGGCATGGACCCCCCGTTCGAGGTAGAGGTTGTCCTCGAGACCGACCCGCACGTTTCCGCCCGCGAGCACCGCCATCGCGACGTAGGGGAGCTGCATGCGGCCGATCGAGAAGGCCGACCAGTGGGTGCCGGGCGGAAGCTGGTTGACCATCGCGAGCAGGGTGCCCGGATCGTCCGGCGCGCCGTAGGGAATGCCCATGCAAAGCTGCACGAGGAGCGGAGAATCGATGAGGCCCTCGTCCACCATCCGTTTGACGAACACGAGGTGCCCGGTATCGAAGACCTCAAGCTCCGGACGTACCCCGAGCTCCTTCACCCGCCGGGCCATCGTCCGGAGCGCGGACGGGGTGTTGGTCATGACGTAGTCGCCCTCGGCGAAGTTCATGGTGCCGCAGTCGAGGGTGCAGATCTCGGGGAGCAGCTCCTCGACATGGGCGAGCCGTTCGAGCGGACCCGCCATGTCGGTCCCGTCCGGATCGAGAGGGAGCGGGCTCTCCCCCGGTCCGAGGGTCAGGTCGCCGCCCATCCCGGCGGTGAGGTTGAGGACCACGTCCGTGCCGGACGCGCGGATGCGCTCCACCGCCTCGCGAAACAGCGCCGGGTCGCGTGCCCCGCGGCCGGTCTGCGGATCGCGCACGTGGATGTGGACGACCGCGGCGCCGGCCCGGGCCGCCTCGATCGCGGAGTCGGCGATCTGAGCCGGCGTGACCGGTATGGCGGGATGCTTGTCCACCGTGTCCCCGGCGCCGGTGATCGCGCAGGTAATGAAAGCGTTCCAGTTCATCGGTACGGTCCTCGGGGGCGGGATCGCTCTCGCGCTCCGGCCGTGGCTTGCATGCGAACGGCTCGGACGAAAGCGTGCACCCCGTTTCGCGGGAAAATCAACCTCGGCCCGCCGCGATGGACCGTACGGTCGGGCCGCGAGCGTTTCGCGGCCCCGTGCCGCAACCGACGCAATTGCGGGCTATAGTTCGCCGTTTGCAATCGCGGGGAGCCGACGAGGATGCTGCGCCAGGAATTCGAGACGCTCGAGCAGAACGGAATCACCGCCGTCGCGCTTCCCCGGATCGCGGACCCGACGGTCATCCCCCTCTGGTTCGGAGAAGGCGACGCGGTGACCCCGGAGTTCATCCGGGAGGCGGCGAAACGCGCGCTCGACGACGGGCTCACCTTCTACGACCACCCGGCCGGGCGGGCGGACCTTCGCGGCGCAATCAAGACTTACCTCGATCGGCTCTACGGCACCGACCTCGCGGCCGGCCGCATCGTCGTGCCGGGCTCCACCATGCTCGGCATCTACATGGCGGCGCGGATGACGCTCGGCGCCGGGGACCACGGGATCATCGTGGGCCCGGCGTGGCCGAACATCGACCGTTCGTTCCAGATGACGGGGGGCAGCTTCGACTTCGTCCGCCAGCGCCTCGAGGCGTCCGGATGGCGCCTCGAGCTCGAGGATGTCTTCGCGGCGGTGCGGCCGAACACCAGGACCATCTTCCTGAACAGCCCCAGCAACCCGACCGGATGGGTCATGAAGAGCGAGGAGCAGTCGCGCCTCCTCGCCTTCTGTCGCGAGCGCGGCATCGTCATCATCGCGGACGAGGTCTATCACCGGAACGTGTTCGAAGGCGAGGTCGCCCCGTCGTTCCTGAGCGTCGCGGCCCCGAACGACCCGGTCATCGTCATCAACGGGTTCTCGAAGGCGTACGCGATGACCGGCTGGCGGCTCGGATGGATGGTCGTCCCGGCCGGATTCGAGGAGCAGATGGATGCCTTCTCCGAATGCTGCAACACGGGAGCGCCGAACTTCATCCAGAGCGCCGGGATCGCGGCCCTTGCCGGGGGAGACCCGTTCGTGCGCGAGATGCGCGAGCACTACCGCGGCGGGCGGCGGGCGGTGATGGAGATCCTGGCCCCGCACCCGCGCATCGACCTGAGCGAGCCGGTGGGCGCGTTCTATGCCTTCCCGCGCGTTCAGGGCCTTCGCAACAGCCTCGACTTCGCCCAGGGCCTTCTGGCCGAGGAGGACGTCGGCGTGGCCCCCGGCTACACGTTCGGCCCCGGCAACGAGGACCACTTCCGGATCTGCTTCGCGAAGTCGCACGAGCGCCTGGAGACCGCCCTGCACCGCATCGTCCGCTACCTCGACCGCCACGACAACGACTTCGGCTGACCGCAGGACGCGGCTCCGCATCGAGATGTCCGTCGAAGCCCGGGGCCCGGGCGGCCGGGCTAGAGCGAGAGGCGGCAGTCCGTCCAGGCGCCCCCCGCGTCCGACGAAGCCTTGGCGGCGGCGATGAACGCCATGCCGCGGGCTCCGTCCTCCACGGTCGGGAAGTCGAGGGCAAGGGGATCGGCCGGGGTGCCGGTCAGGCGAGCGGCGACCGCCTCGGCGACGTCCGAGTAGAGGTTCGCGAACGCTTCGTGAAAGCCTTCCGGATGGCCGACGGCGATGCGGCTTGCCCGCTCCGCCGCGGGCTTCAGCCCCGGTCCGTTGCGGCTGAGCATGCGGCGCGGCCCTTCGAGCTGCATGTGCACGAGCCAGGTCGGGTCTTCCTGGTGCCACTCGAGGCCGCCCTCGGCGCCGTGGATCCGGAACTTGAGCCCGTGCTCGGCCCCCGCCGCGGCCTGGGTGACCCACAGGATTCCGCGCGCGCCGTTGGGGTAGCGGATCAGCACCCCGGCGGTGTCGTCGAACCGGCGCCCCGGCATGACCGGGCCGATGTCGGCCGCGACCGCCTGCGGCTCCATCCGGGTCACCGTGTGCAGCAGGTGCCAGGCGTGGGTGCCGATGTCGCCGAGGATCGCCGACGGCCCGGAACGCCTCGCGTGGAAACGCCAATAGTCGGGATCGTCGAGATCGGGGCGCACCGCGAGCTGCGGCTGGATGTACTCGACCTGGCCGAGGCGGAGCTCCCCGATCTCGCCGTCCGCCACCATCGCCCGCGCCTGGCGCACCATGGGAAAGCCGGAGTAGTTGTACGTCGTGCAGAAGACGAGGCCGCTCGCCCGAACCCGGGCGACGAGGTCGCGCGCGTCGTCCAGTTTGGTAGTGAGCGGCTTGTCGCAGATGACGTCGCGACCTGCGTCGAGCCAGCGGCAGGCGAGCGGGTAGTGGCCGTCGTTCGGGGTCATGATCGCGACCACGTCCACCCCGTCCGGGCGCGCCGTCTCGGCCGCGAGCATCGCGTCCACGTCCTCGTACGCGCGCTCGGGCGCGAAGCCGAGGGCCCGCCCCGCCGCACGGGACCGTTCCGGATTGGAGGACAGCACGCCACCGACCACCTCGTAGCGGTCGTCGAGGCGTGCCGCGGTGCGATGGACCTCGCCGATGACGCTGCCGGGCCCTCCGCCGATGACTCCAAGGCGGAGCCGCCGGCCCAACTTCTCGATCACCGGATTGCCGGTCATGGCGTCCTCGCGTGCGTTCGTCGTGGGTCGTCGGGGCCCCGGCTGCCACCTCGTCGCGCGCGACCCTTCCGTCGCAGTCTGCCGCAGGAAGCCTCGCCGCCGGCTTCCCGGCGACACCCCTCGAAACGAGCCTATCACAGCCTCCGGATACGCCGCCGTGGCCGCTGGCGGGCCGCGCAGCGCTACCAGTCTTCCAGAGGATAGCTCGAAATGAGCTCGTGCCCCGTCTCGGTGACGAGGGCCTGCTCCTCGAGCTTCACTCCGCACGAACCCCCTTCGGCCCCGACGTATGCCTCGACGCTCACCATCATTCCGGGCTCGAAGACGCCATCCCAGCCGGACCCCGCGTAGTCCTCGGGGTACTTGATGCTCGGATACTCGTCGCAGAGCCCCGTGCCGTGGGCGATGACCCCGTAGCGGCCGGCGCGGAAACGTTCGGGCAGCCGGTGGCTCTTCTCGGTCAGCTCCGCGAAGCCGAGGCCCGGGCGCAGCAGCTCGAGGTTGAAGGCGATGTGCCGGCGCGCGACCTCGTTCAGCTCGCGCTGCTCGTCGGTCGCCCGCCCCTCCCCGCAGATCCAGGTGCGCGAGACGTCGACGCAGTAACCGTACGGGCCGATGAGGTCCGTGTCGAACGCGACCGTGTCGCCTTCCTTCATCACCCGAGGCCCGCATTCCTGGAACCACGGATTCGTGCGCGGTCCGGAGGAGAGCAGCCGGGTCTCGATCCACTCCCCGCCCCTTCTCACGTTCTCTACGTGAAGGACCGCCCAGAGATCGTTCTCCGTCATGCCCGGACGCATCAGGCGCCGCATCTCGCGCATCGCGTTCTCGCAGGCGACCATGGCACAGCGCATGGCGTCGACCTCGTTCGCGTCCTTGATCTTGCGGGCGTGCTCGGTGACGCGCTGTCCGTTCCGGATGTCGATCCCGAGCCGGTCGAACGCACGCACCCCGGCAATCTCCATCTTGTCGACCGCGAGGCGCCGGTTGCCCCCGCCGTGGGCGCGGAGCAGCTCGTCGATCTCGACCGCGAAGCGCCCGGCCATCTCTTCCGTGCGCTCCGCGGACGAGAAGTAGAAGAACGGTATCGCGGGCCGCACCTCGTCTACGAGCGGCAGGTGATCGGCGAGGTGCATGGCCTGGCGGTACTCGAAGAGGACGACCGGGCCCTCCGTTGCGATGAAACAGGCCCGCGACGAGTTGTGGGTGATCCAGACCTGCATGTTGGTCGTGTCGGTCGCGTAGCGGATGTTGAGCGGGTCGAAGAGGAGCAACCCCGCACAGTCGTTGCGCCGAAGCTCGCCCCGCAGCCGCTCGAGCCGGTACGCGCGCAACGCCTCGAGGTCCGGCGCCCGCACCCCGGCCTCCTCCCACTCCCGAAAGGCGAGCGGGGTCGGGCCGATCTCGACCCGGTCGTCGTCGTCGGGAGTCCCGTCGGGCCGCCGCCTCGACGGGCGCGCGGACCCCACCCCCCCGACCGGTCGCCGGCCGGGACCAATCTTCGGATCCGGAACGGAGTAGCTGCTCATCTCCCGTACGCAGGCCTCCCTGACGTCCGGGAAGCCTAACCGGAAGAATTCGCCACCTTCTTGCCCAGCGGCGACGAAAGTCGGTCGTCTTTCGGCCTAACCGTCGCGGGGCTTGCCGCGCACCTCGCGCTGCAGCGTGTCCTCGTAGACCCGCATCATGGCCGTCGTGTCGTCGCCGCCGTAACCGGACCCTCGGGCCATGCGCATCAGGTTGTGGGTCTGGGCCGCGAGGGGGAGCGGAATGCCGATCTCGTCCGCGAGCTCGAGGGCGAGATGCATGTCCTTGTATGCAAGGTCGAGCGCGAACGTCGGGCTCCAGTCCCCGCGAAGGGCCTTGTGGGCGACCGCCCGATATCCGAATCCGTCGCCGCTCGAGCTGCGGATCACCTGGTTCAGCACGTCCGGGTCGATCCCCGCCGACGCCCCCAGCATGAGCCCTTCCGCCGCGCTCGCCATGTTGCAGAACGCCACCATGTTGTTGACGATCTTGGCGACACTGCCGGCCCCGAGGTCGCCGGCGTAGATGACGTTCTTGCCGAACGACTCGAAGAGCGCCCGGTGCTCGTCGAAGACCGCCCGGTCGCCGCCCACCATGATGGCGATCGTCGCGTTCTCGGCCCCGCTGGTGCCGCCGCTCACCGGCGCGTCGAGCATCTTGATGCCCTTCGGCGCGAGCGCGGCGGCAATGCCGCGAACCATGGCCGGCGCGTTGGTGCTGAGGTCGACGTGGACCGTGCCCTGGCGGGCGCTCGCCGCGATTCCCCCCTCGCCGAGGGCCACCGCCTCGACGTCCTTCGGCATCGGCAGCGACGTGAACACCACGTCGGACTCGGCCACCGCCTCCGCGATGGAGCCGGCACCGGTTCCCCCGACCGCCACGCAGCGCTCGACCGCCACCGCGTCGCGGTCGCAGACGAGGACCTCGTGCCCGCAGTTCTTGATCATGTTGCGGCACATCGGGCCGCCCATGTTCCCGACCCCGATGAATCCAATCTTCACGTGTCGCCCTCCCGCCGGCATTTGCGCGCGGCGAGGCTACCACATGGGTCCGGCGGCAGAACATGCCGACCGCACCGGGCACGCGCGCGGAGCGGCGGACGGGCGTGACGTTGCCCTCCCGAACGCTTGGGCCGCGGTCGCGCGGCGAGGGCCGACGCGCGTCAGGCCATCGAGGCTGCGGGGCCGGAGCGGAAGCCGGGGCGGGCCGGCGCGACCCCGGATTCAGTCGATTCGGGGGGCGTTCTCCGGGTTGCCACCCGCCGGGCGGAGGGCGAGAAGGCGCTCCAGCGCGACCAGGGTATCGGGCGTGAGGGGCAAAATGCGGCCGGCACGGATCTCGTCCACGGTATGGAACGCCACGCTCTCCACCTCCTCGGGCTGAAGGGTGAACGGACCTTCGTGCCGGCAGGTGAACACCCGGCCGAAGCAGCGTACGCGCTCGTCCTCGTGGTAGAAGTCGAACTTCGGCTCGAGGGCCGTCCCGCGGATCCCGAGCTCCTCCGCCGCCTCCCGCTCCGCGCACTCCTCGTATGATTCGCCGGCCGCGACGCCCCCGCCCGCCGCGACGTCGTACCAGCCCGGGCAGACGTCCTTGATTGCGGTGCGGCGCTGCACGAGCACCCGTCCCCGCCGGTCGAATACGAAGATATAGGTTGCCCGATGGGCGAGGTTCTCGCTGCGGACGCGGTGGCGCGGAAGCTCGGCGACCGGGCGGTTCTCGCCATCGACCACGGTGACGATTTCGTCGCTCGCAAGGGCCGGCATCGCTTCCTCGTTCTCGCCGACCGAACCGGCTCCACCTAGCCGTTCGGACGGGCGACGACGGCGATGATGCAGCTTCCCCGGTCGACGCCGGGGGCGGCAAGGTGGTCGTCGAGCTGCCGGCACGCGTCGTAGAGGGCGCGGGCACGGGGGCTCCTCGCGACGAACGCGGGGAGGATCGGCTGGAGCGTCGGATACGTCCCCGCGAGCCGGAACTCGAGACCCGCCGACTCGCAGGCGCGCCGCGCGCCGTCCACGGTCATCGCCCGCGCCCGGATGGTGTAGACGGACCCTCCCGACCACACCTCGAGCGTGTCGTTGTGGGGATTGAGATGCGAGTGGACGGTGGCCGGCCAGGGATAGAACCACTCGTTCACGAGGGCGTCCCGGTTGTACCAGGAAAGGACCGCGGTGCCGCCCGGGCGAAGCACCCGGGCGAGCTCGCGAGGAAGATCCGCGGCCAGCTCGGACGCGGCGCCGAAGTTCGCGACCGCGAACGACACGGTGCCGTCCCCGGCGGGAATGCCGTCGTCGAGGTCGCGGACCTCGAGCTCGACCCCCCCGCTCCAGTCGCGGCGCGCCCGCGCGTGCTCGATCATGGCCGGCGAGATGTCGAACCCCCGCACCCGCTCGAACCTCGACTCCAGGAACTCCGCCACCTGACCGGTCGCGCAGCCGAGGTCGAGGGCGAGGGCCCGGTTTGGGGCCTCGCGGGCCGCCGACTCGATCGATTCGAGCTCCCGGTCGATGTAGGACGACACCGCGTCCGCCCCCTCGCCCCGCAGGTACGTGTCATAGCGCGGCGCTTCGACCGCAGTGAGCTCGAGGAGCTGCTCGTGGAGCCGTTCGGGAGAAACCGGATTCGTGTCCAGGAAGGTGTCGCGGCCAAGCTCGTCGCACTCGATCTGCTTGGAATGCCAGATCATGAGCGAGACCAGCTCGGCCACGTAGTGGAAGTCGAGCCCGAGCACCCGGCACTGGATCTGCTTGCGCGCGAACATCGACGCCTCGCGGTCCGCGGATTGAAGGCTCACGCCCTTGGCCTCCTTGATTCGCGCCACCTCGCGCACCAGGCTCGCCCTGGTCGCGAGCCACTCGAGCATCTGCGTGTCGCCGAGGTCGAGACGGTCCCGGATCTCGTCGAGGGACATGAGGGGCTGTTCCGGCATGCGCGCCTCCTGATGGTCGCTCTCGCTCAACCGGCGGCCGGCGGCCGCATCTGCGCTCCGCGGGCGATGTCGTCGACGATCCGCGCGACGGTCGCGGACGGGTCCGGGGCGTTTCGGATCGGCCTCCCCACCACCAGGTAGTCGGCGCCGTCCCGGGTCGCTTCCATCGGCGCGAGGGTGCGCTTGTGGTCGTCCGCACCCGCGCCCGCGGGACGAATCCCGGGGACCACCACCACGAACTCGCGGTCCGGAAACCCGGCCCGGATCCGCCCTACCGAGCTTCCGGACGCGATGAGTCCGTCGCAACCCGCGTCGAGGGCGGCGCGGGCGCTGGCGACCGCGTAGTCGTCGATATCGAGCCCCGGACCCTCGTTGACGCCGCGCACATCCGCCGTGTCGACGCTCGAGAGCGCCGTCACCATCAGAAGCCGCGGGCGCGCCCGGTCCGCCCGGCCGGTCCGCGCCGCCCGCACCGTGGCGGCCGTCCCCTGGAGGGTCAGGAACTCCACCTCCTCCTTCATGTTCGCCACGGCGGCCTGCACCGTCGCGTCGATGTCGCCCACCTTGAGGTCGAGAAAGACCTTCTTGCCCCGTTCCCCGAGCTCGCGCACGAACGCGAACCCGGCTCCGATGAAGAGCTGCCAGCCGACCTTGTAGAAGGTCACGGCCCCGCCGAGCCGGTCGACGAGACGCCGGGCCGGATCGCGGCCGTCGAAGTCGAGGGCGACGATCAGCCGTTCGCCCGGATTCTCGAGTGCGCTCATGCTTGCGTCTGTACCGCTGCCCTGCGTGACCGCGCCGGCGACGGGGGGCCGGCGCGACCGGCGACAAGGCTACCCTCGGCCGGACGCGGTTGCCACCGCGGGCGATCGCGCGCTCAGGCGCGCCGGGCCGGCTCGCGCAACACGAGCGCGAGTCCGATGGCGACCTCGATGAGCCCAACCACGAAGCTCTGGGACACCGTTTCGCCGAGGATCCAGGCGGCGAGCGCGGCCCCGGAAACGGGGGTGACGAAGCCGAGGCTGATCATCGTGCTCGGCCGGTAGCGTCGCAGCAGGTAGGCGATGACCATGAACCCCAGACCCGCGATGATCACCCCCTGGAAGAGGATGCCCGCGATGGGCCGCCATCCGATCGCATGCCACGCGATGGTCTCGGAGGCGAGCGCCCCGGCGAGGAACCAGGGCTGGGCAAGCACCATCTGCCAGAACGTGGCGCGGGCGGGGTCCGTCGCACGCATGATCCGCGCCGACATCACGAGCCGGATGCCGAGCAGGGTCCCGCTCAGGAGCACGAGCCAGTTGCCGGTCGAGAAGACCTCGAGCTGTCCCGTCTCGGACTCGCCGAGGAGCACCGTCGCGGTACCGATGAACGCGGAGACGAGCCCGAGCGCCCGCACCGCGTCCAGCCGGTCGCCGGCGACCGCCCACGGCCCGAGAAGGGCCGCGACGAGCGGATACACCGAGATGAGCACCGAGCCCATGATCCCCGACGTCAGGCCGTAGCCGACGTTCATGATCCAGATCTGGACCCCGAAGAGGATGCTGAGTCCGAGATAGGGCCTCCACTCGTCGGGAGTCGGAAACAGGCGGATGCCGGTCAGTCGCGCCCAGACCGCAACGCACGCGATCCCGAGGCAGAAGCGCAAGAAGGCGGTCCAGAGCGGCGGGAACGCTTCGAGCGAGAGCTTGACCGCGACCGGGTTTCCGCCCCATACGCAGTTCATCGCCACCGCGACGGCGACCGCCATCCAGGGAATCGGCACGTTTCTCGGTTTCCCGCCCGACCGCGTTCGCCGCCGACGCGATTAGAATACGGCCGCGCGGTGCGGCCGCGACCGATCGGCCGGGGTCACGGCCCTGAAGAACAGGAGAACGACATGAAGCTGCTTCGTTTCGGCGAGCGGGGAAGCGAGAAGCCGGGGCTTCTCGACGCGAGCGGAACCATTCGCGATCTTTCGGGGAGAATCGACGACATCGGACCGGAAGCGCTCGCTTCCGACTCGCTGGCCCGCCTTGCCGGCCTCGACCCGGCGTCGCTGCCGGCGGTCGATTCCGGCGTTCGGATCGGCCCGTGCGTCGCTGACGTGGGCAAGCTGCTGTGCATCGGCCTCAACTACTCCGATCACGCCGCGGAGACGGGCTCCCCGATCCCGAGCGAGCCCATCCTCTTCATGAAGGCTACCACCGCGATCGGCGGCCCGAACGACCCCGTGATCGCTCCGCGCGGCTCGACCAAGCTCGACTGGGAGGTGGAGCTCGGGATCGTGATCGGGCGCCGGGCGAGCTACGTCGAGGAGGACGAGGCGCTCGATCATGTGGCCGGCTATTGCGTGGTCAACGACGTTTCGGAGCGCGAGTTCCAGATCGAGCGCCCGGGCGGACAGTGGACCAAGGGGAAGAGCTGCGACACGTTCGCGCCGATGGGGCCCTGGATGGTCACCAGGGACGAGGTTCCCGACCCCCAGGTCCTTCCGCTCTGGCTGGAGGTGAACGGCCACCGCTTCCAGGACGGGAACACGTCGACGATGATCTTCGACGTGAAGACCATCGTCAGCTTCGCGAGCTGCTACATGACCCTCGAGCCGGGCGACGTCATCCCGACCGGCACCCCGCCCGGGGTGGGCGCAGGCCAGAAGCCCCAGCGCTTCCTGCAGGCGGGCGACGTGATGCGCCTCGGAGTGGGAGGCCTCGGCGAGCAGCGGCAGGAAGTCCGCGCCTGGCCGGGCTGACCGGGGCCGCCCGAGACACCTGGGGCACCAGGGGCGATCGGGGCCGTCCGGCCGCGGTCGCCGCCCCGTCACGCGGTTCCCGTCGAGTCCGCCGGAGGCCGCGGCGCCCCGCACCGATCGGAACGGCACCACGGGACAGGCCGGGAATCGCGACGGTCGCCCGCGGCGCGGCCGGTCGGGAGGCACGCGCCGGGCCTCGCGTGCCCGCGGTGGTTGGTTGGACCCGGGAGGCACGGCCGACGCGCCCGATGCCTCCCGGACCCTTCTCTGCTGCTCGCTTCTCCCGTACTACGCGGCGGCGGGCTTGAGGTGAGCCACCCGGGGAGCGACCTCCTCCATCAGCAGCCGGAACGAGTTGCGCCACACTTCCGGCGCATGGGCGTAGTCGAAGCAGAAGACGAGCAAGGTGCCGACCCCCCCGACCTCGTCGTAAACCTGCTCGAGCTTCTCGACCACCGTGTCCGGCGAGCCGACGACCCAGTTCCGGCGCGCGCAGTATTCGGGGGTCACGTCAGAGTCCGGCACGCTCGGATCGTGCTTGAGGAAATCCGTGAAACCGAAGTTCGCGAGAAGCGGCAGGAAGTACTCCCCCATCATCCGGCCCATCATGTCCCCGGCGGAAAGGCGCATCGCCTCCTCGTCGGTCTCGGCCACCAGGACCTCGCGGACGAGCCGCCACTCGCCCCGGTGCGCGCTGCGGCCCGCCCGCGCCGCCCCTTCCTCGACCGCCTCCCAGTGCGAGCCGACGTAGGCGGGGTTGAGGTTGAGGCTCATGGGGATGAAGCCGTGCTCGCCAGCCATCTTGAGCGTGTCGGAGTTCTTGCTGAGCCCCGCCACCCCGATGGGAGGATGGGGGTCCTGAAGGGGCCGAAGGTGCGGCCGGAGCGAGTCGAACATCACGTCCGTCTTGCTTACGTTCCAGTATTTTCCCTTGTGATCGAAGGGCTCCGGATCGGTCCACAGCCGGAGGATGATGTCGAGCGCCTCGCGGGTCATCTCCCGGTTCTGACCCGACATCCCGTCCACGTTGAACATCGCCCAGTCGCTCGGGAGTCCGCTTGCGGCGACCCCGAAGTTGAGCCGTCCTTCGGAAATGTGATCGAGGATCGCGACCCGGTTCGCCAGCTCCGCCGGATGGTGATACGGGAGGAGGAAACCGCCCGGACCGAGCCGGATGTTCTTCGTCTCCTTGAGCGACTGCGCGACCAGCAAGTCCGGCGAGGGATGCGGCTCCCACGGCGCGGTGTGGTGCTCCCCGATCCAGGCTTCCGTGAAGCCGTACTCGTCCGCCCAGCGCAGGGTCTGCAGGTCCCACTCGTGACCCTCGCGGAGATCGCGCTCGGGGGGATGGGAAGGCATGGTGAACAGACCGAAATCCACGGCTGACTCCTTGTGTGGGGCTTCGCGGAACGAGCGAGGGCGCCATCCGGCCGCGCGGGCCGTGCCGCCTTCTCGCTCCGCGCACTCTATCAGCCGCCGCGGCGCCCATCGAGCCGCAGTCGGGGAAGCAGGGCGGGCGCAGGTCCGAAATGGCATGATCCGGGTGAATGGGAAGGCCGGGAGGTTGTGAGCATGTGGTTCCGGTCGGGACTTGCAGCCGCGATCGGCGCGACACTCGCGCGGCGCAGGGCCACCTGAGACGGTCTACTGATTCGGAACAACTCCGCGCCCTGCAGCGGTGGTGCCGCCACCAACCCGGTCGCGGCCATCGGACGCAGTTACCTTCTTGACGCGGCGACAGAGTTGCGCTCGACCAATTCGCACTCGAGCTTCGTCACCGGAAAAGGGCCATCGCGCAACGCTGGCGGGTGATAATGTTGCTCGACAACCCAACGCCCCATGGCCCGATGAGGGAGATTCATCGTCGTCAGGGGCGGGAAGAGATGCCGCGAGATCTCCTCGTCGTCGTAACCAACAACCGACATGTCGGCGGGGATTGAGTAGCCGGACTCCTTCAGTGCCTCGTAACAGCCGATCGCCATGCGATCGTTCTGGCAGAAAATCGCGGTCGGCGTCCGGTCGAGTTTCAGGAGCTTCATGGTCCCGTTGAACCCGGCGCTGGCAGACCAGTCTCCTTCAATGACCAGCCCAGGATCGAAGGGAAGGTCTGCCGTTGCCAGCGCCCTCCGGTAACCGGTCAACCGATCCCCGCTCGCCTCCATGTAGCTCTCGCCCGTGATGGTGCCGATTCGCGTGTGCCCGGCATCAAGCAGAACGTTCGTCGCGCGCTGTCCACCGGCGATCTCGCTCGGCACGACTGCTGGACGAGCATTGTCCTTGGAATGGCAATTGAGGAGATAGACCGGGATGTCGGTCGCCTTCAATGAATCGGGAAGGATGACCTCGCGGGTGTGGACGCAGGCATAGATGATTGCCTCGACTTCCTGCTCGATCAGGAGCGAGAGCGTCTTCGGTTCGATACTCGGATCGTTCTGGGTCTCCGCAGCGAGGACCACCGCACCGGTGCCGGCAGCCGCTTGGCGAACACCCATGAACGCCGCGGGAGATTCCCAGCTCGTTGCCAGGCTGTCCACGACGAAGGCGATGACGTTCTTCGTCACCAAATTGGTTTCCGCACGCGCGGTGGCCGGGACCCCCTCGTACCCGAGCTCTTCGGCGACGCGCTTCACCCGCTCCCTCGTCGCCTCGGAGACCTGGACCGACGCGTTGTTGTTGAGAACGAAGGAGACGGTCGACTGGGAGCAGCCGGCGACCCGCGCGACATCGGTCATGGTCACCCGGCGGCGACCTCGTACCCGGCCCACTCCAATCGTTCGTGACTTCGGTTCGTCCACCGCACCTGCTCCCTTGTTCTTGAAATGTGATTGATCTACCGGAATTATTTCACACCTCTGAGGGAAAACCCCTTGACCACGGAACAAGATAATAAATATTTATTGACTAACTTGAAACCGTCGTGTCTACTCGACCTGCGGCGGACTGCGCCGCCGGGAAACAGGAGAGGACCATGACGACTCGAATCGCTCGAACGATCGCGATAGCCGCCGGAGCGGCTCTCTTCGCGTCAGGTGTACTCGCCGCCGATCTGCCGCCCCTGGCCAAGAAGGATCGCTACAAGGTCGGCTTCGCGCAGATGGAGAGCAACAATCCGTGGCGAATCGCCGAGACCAAATCCTTTCATGACACCGCCGACACGTGCGGCTGGGACCTCATTGCCACCGATGCGGCGGGGTCCGCGGCCAAGCAGGTCGCAGACGTTGATTCGATGATTGCGCAGGGCATCGACGTGCTGTTCCTGCCCCCCCGCGAAGAGAAGCCATTGGTGCCGGCAGTCATGAAGGCCAGGGCGGCGGGAATTCCCACGTTCCTGGTCGACCGCTCCGTCGATCCCAACGTGGTCAAGGCCGGAACACACTTCGTCGCATTCCTGGGTTCGGACTTCGTCGATCAGGGTCGGCGTGTCGCCGAATGGACACTGGAGAACTTCCCAGGCGACACGGGCATCATCGTCGAACTGGAAGGAACGACCGGCTCCTCCCCAGCGAACGACCGAAAGAAAGGCTTCGACGACGTGATGGCCATGCACGACAACATGACCATCGTCGCATCCCAGAGCGGCGACTTTGCGCGGGACCTCGGGCGTCAGGTGATGGAGACACTGCTTCAGGCGCACCCCGAGGTGAACATCGTCTATGCCCACAACGACGAGATGGCCATTGGCGCCATCCAGGCGCTGGAACTCGCTGGCCGCAAGCCGGGCGGGGACGTGCTCGTCGTGTCGATCGACGGAACCCGTGACGCGCTGCAGGCCATCATCGACGGCAAGATGGGAGTAACGGTCGAGTCCTCGCCCTTCTTCGGGCCGCTCGCCTGCGAGACCATGATGCGCTACGTGAACGGCGAGACCATCGAACCCTGGGTCAAGGTCGAGGACCGCATCTTCACCAAGGCGAACGCCGCGGATCACATCGACGAAGCGTATTGATCTCCGCCCCCCAAGCCTGATGGGGACGGGACCACGGCTGCGGTCCCGTCCCTCTCGTGGCAAGCTGTCGTGCCATGTCCCCGCTCCTGTCGATGTCGGGTATCGAAAAGGCATTCTCCGGGGTTGCCGCGCTCACTTCGGCGAGCCTCGAGATCGCACCCGGCGAAGTGCACGCCCTCATCGGACAGAACGGCGCCGGTAAATCCACACTCGTCAAGATTCTGACCGGAGTCTATCGGCGCGACGACGGCGACATCCGGTTCGACGGTCGACCCTCCCGGATCTCAAGCCCGCGCGAGGCCCAGGAGAACGGCATCTCGACCATCTATCAGGAGCTGAACCTGGTCCCGCTTCGCAGCGTCACGGAGAACGTGACGATGGGGTACGAGCCGCGCGGACGAAGCGGGTTCATCCAGTGGGGCAACGCGCACCGGCGAACACGGGAAATTCTTTCGCGCTTCAGTATCGATGTCGACGTCAAGGCGCCGCTCGGCGCCTGCTCGACCGCCATCCAGCAGCTCGTCGCCATCGCGCGCGCCATCTCGCTGAACGCCAAGCTGGTCATCATGGACGAGCCGACCTCCTCGCTAGACGATCACGAGGTCGATGTGCTGTTCGGGGTCGTGCGCACGCTGAGGGAGTCCGGCGTCTCGGTGCTCTACATCTCGCACCACCTCGACGAGCTGTTCCAGATCTGCGACCGGGTGACGGTCATGCGCGATGGCCGGACCGTGGCCTGCAAGACCATCGCGGAGACGGACAAGGTCGAGCTGATCGCGGACATGCTCGGCCGAGACGTCGAGGACATCGCGGCCGCCGGGATGACCGATCTCGGCGGCGGGGAAGGTGACCGCACCCGTGGAGAGATCTTGCTCGAGGCGAACGCAATCGCCACGGGCCGGCGCCTCAGAAAGCTCGACCTTTCGCTTCGCCGGGGTGAGATCGTCGGCCTGGGCGGACTCCTCGGCTCCGGGCGCACCGAGGCCGCGCGGGCACTGTTCGGAGTCGATGCGCTCAGCGCCGGCACGATTACCCTGCGGGGCACCCGCGGCGCGCCGGAGAATCCCGCCGCCGCAATCGCGGCCGGCCTGGGCTATCTCACCGAAGACCGAAAGGCCGAGGGCATCGTGCCCGAGATGTCCGTGCGCGAGAATCTGACCCTGGCGCTTGTGCCCAGGCTGACGGGATTTCTCGGCCGTATCCGGCGCGGCCACGAGCTCGAGATTGTTGCCGAATTCATCAGGGCCCTCGACATCAAGACCGCCGACCTGGACCAGCCGATCCGCGAGCTGTCGGGAGGCAACCAGCAGAAGGTGCTCCTGGCGCGGTGGCTGGCGACGGAGCCCGAGCTGCTGATCCTGGACGAACCGACCCGCGGCGTCGACGTGGGTGCAAAGCTCGAGATTCAGTCCATAGTGCGGCAGTACGTGGACAAGGGGTTCGGCGTCATCCTGATCTCGTCGGAGTTCGAGGAGCTTGTCGAGGGCGCGGACCGAATCGTGGTACTGCGCGATGGCCGCTCCGTGACAGTCCTCGAAAACCCGGGCATCACGCAAGATGCGCTGGTGAGGTCGATTGCCCAACACGACGATTCGTGAGCATGCGCACCGGGACCCGCAGTGAGACAAGCCCGCGCGGACGGCCCAGCCCCGACGTTTCGTGGTTGCGGTTGATTCGCCGACACGGCACGGTTGCAGCGCTCCTCGCGTTGGTGATCTTCAACGCGCTCGTAACCCCGAATTTCCTTCAACTGCAGACCCTGTTCGTCAACATCAGCCAGGTAGCGACGATCGCCATCGTCGCCACCGGGATGGCCCTCGTCATCGCTACCGAGGGCATCGATCTGTCGGTCGGCGCGGTGATGGCCCTCGCAGGCGCGCTCGCACCGCTCATCTTCATGTCGACGTTTGGCGTGGAGCATCCAGTGCTCGGTTTGACGGCCGCATTCGTGCTGCCACTGACGGTCGCGGCTGCCTGCGGCCTGTTCAACGGGGTGATGGTCAGCTTCCTCGGGATCCAGCCGATCATCGCGACCCTCATCCTGTTCATCTCCGGGCGTGGAATTGCACAGGTCTTGACCAACGGCAACCTGCAGACATTCTCCAACCCGGCCTTCAGCTATCTGGGAACGGGCAAGATCCTGGGGCTGCCATTCCAGGGTTGGCTCACGCTCGCGCTCGCTGCCGCGATCTCGTGGCTGGTGACCCGAACGGTGTTCGGGCGCTACCTGCTCGCGATCGGGGGCAACGAGCGCGCCGCCAGCCTTGCCGGCGCACCGGTGCGTCCGGTCAAGATCGGCGCCTACGTCATCTGTGCAATCCTCGCGGGGATCGCCGGTTTGATTGTCGTCGCGATCAACTCCGCCTCGGATGCCGCTCGCAATGGGAACCTGATGGAGCTGGACGCCATCGCCGCAGCGGTGGTGGGCGGAGCGGTCCTGCAGGGCGGCCGCGCTCCAATCTTCGGAGCGGTCCTGGGAGCGGTCATCATCCAGTTGGTCAAGTACACCCTGCTCGCCAACGGGGTAGCGGACGAAGTCGCGCTGATCGTCAAGGCGGTCATCATCGTGCTGGCGGTCTATCTGCAGCAGACACGCAGGGAATAGCAGCGGTGCCAGGACCGGACGCTTTCGACCTCAGGAGGTACTTGCGCGGCAACACGCGGACGAACGGTGTGTGGCTCGCGCTCGCGGTGCTCATCGTGTTCGGTCTGCTGCGGTACGAGAACTTCGGCAGCGCCTACAACATTGCATCGTTTCTCAACTACAACTCGATGTTCATCCTGATCGCGATTGGCATGTGCTTCGTGATCATGACCGGCGGGATCGATCTTTCGGTGGGTTCGGTAGCCGCGTTCGCATCTGTGGTCGCGGCCTATCTCAGCCCCTACGGACTGGAAGTCGCCCTGCCCGGCGGAGTGCTGGCTGGCGTCGGGTTTGGCGCGGTCCATGCCTTTGCAATTGTCGTCATGCGCGTTCCCCCGTTCATCACCACGCTTGCCGGCATGCTGGCCGCCAAGGGCGGAGCGCTGGTGTTGAGCGGCGCCAAGACCATCGCCGTCGATTGGGGCAGCAACTTCACCAAGCTCGGAATGGAAAACGCTCTTGGCGTGCTGCCGTGGACCATCGTCATCGTCGCGGGCGTAGGCCTGACGGCCTGGTGCGTGCTCGAGCGGACCTCGCTCGGACGCACGGTCCTAGCCATCGGCGACAGCGAGGAAGCCTCGACTCTGATGGGCCTTCGAGTCAACCGTGCGAAGGTGTTCGTCTATCTGTTCAGCGGCGGCTGTGCGGGCCTTGCGGGGGTATTCCTTGCCTCGGGTTTCGGGGCGGGGCAACCGCTGGAAGGGTTGGGCTGGGAACTCGCGGCGATCGCCTCGGTCGTGGTCGGTGGAACGCTGTTGACCGGCGGTCTCGGATCAGTCCCGGCAACAGTGGCCGGCGCCTTGCTGCTCGGTCTTGTTTTCAACATCTTGAACTTCGAGAACGGGCGCGGCACCATCAGCCTGAGTGCCTATTGGCAGCTCGTCATCAGGGGCGCCTTCCTGCTCGTTGTCATTCTCCTGCAGACGCGAATGTCCGGTGGACACGACGCCGCGGATGCCCGCGTACCTGATTGACCACTTCCGTGAGTCGTCTTTCAACTGAGTCATATACGCAACAAGACGTCCCTTGGGCCGCATCTGTCCGGCGTAGCTCCCGCCGCGCGTTCTCAGACCCGGTCCCAGATGGTGGGTCTTGGCTGAGCGCGAGACCCCGACATCGTTCGGAAAACTCGTCGTCGTACGCGCCCGAAGCCCGTGCCTGCGTTCGTCTCCCGTCGATGAGGTGGCTCGGAGAGCCGGTGTGCGGCACCCGGCGTGCCGCCCGCTATACTCCGGCGCCTGGACCGCCCAGTTCACCCGGCCCGCCCGGTACGGATGCCCGACTCCCGCTCCATCTCCGCCGCGTTTCCCGGCCGTCCCGTACCGGCCGACCTCGCGGTATTCGACGTCGCGCTGGACCCCGAGGGACCCGTGTTCTCGGCCGGGCCGGACGAATCCGTCCTCGACGCGGCGCTGCGCCAGGGCGTGCCTCTTCCCTACGGTTGCCGCAACGGAGCGTGCGGGGCGTGCCGGGCACGGATTCTCGACGGAAAGGTCCACTTTCCGGATGAAGCGGAGCTGCGCGGCCTCACCGAGCGCGAGACCCGGGCCGGGTGGACCCTGCTATGCCAGGCGCGGGCCTCGTCCGACCTTCGCATCGCCTCGCTCGCGGAGGGCGCCGGGCCGGCCGTTCGCACCCTTCCCGCCCGAGTCGCATCCAGAACGCGGCTCGCCCACGACGTGATGGAGCTCCGCCTCGAGCTTCCCCCCACCGAACGCCTCCAGTACCGAGCCGGGCAGTACGTCGACATCCTCCTGCGGGACGGGCGCCGGCGCGCGTTCTCCCTCGCCAACTGCCCGGCGGACGACGCGCACCTCGTGCTCCACATCCGCCACGTGCCGGGCGGCGCCTTCTCCGGACAGGTGTTCGAGACGCTCGGCGAGCGCGCCCTCCTTCGGCTGCAGGGCCCGCTCGGGAGCTTCCACCTGCGCACCGACTCCGATCGCCCGGCCGTCTTCCTTGCGGGGGGCACCGGCTTTGCACCGATCAAGGCCATCATCGAGAATGCGCTGCTGGCACCATTGAGACGCGAGATGCACCTCTACTGGGGAGTCCGCACCGAACGGGACCTGTACCTGCCCGACCTGCCGCGGGAGTGGGCAAATGCGCACTCGAGGCTGCACTTCGTACCGGTGCTTTCGGAGCCCGATCCGGGGTGGACCGGACGCACCGGCCTGGTCCACGAGGCGATCCTCGCCGACTTTCCGGACCTCGCCGGACACGAGGTCTACGCGAGCGGCCCACCTCCCATGGTGTCGGCAGCGCGGGAGATCTTTCCCGAGCTCGGGCTGGACCTCGAGCACCTCCACTTCGATTCATTCGACTACGCATACGAGACCGGACACGATGGCTGAGGGCACGGCAGAGGGCGTCGGCGCGATGGACCACGGGGAGAACGCCGGCACCGCGGCCGCCGGATCCGCCCGTCCCCCGGCGGGGAACGGCAGCGCGCCCTCCCTCCCGGAGCGCTACGACCCCGCGGCGGTCGAAACGGCGGCGCAGGCCTTCTGGGACGAGACGGATACCTTCCGGGTCACCGAGGACCCGTCGCGCGAGAAGTTCTACTGCCTCTCGATGTTCCCGTACCCGAGCGGGCGCCTGCACATGGGCCACGTCCGCAACTACACGATCGGCGACGTCGTCTCGCGCTACCAGCGGATGCGCGGCAGGAACGTGCTCCAGCCGATGGGCTGGGACGCCTTCGGGCTGCCCGCGGAGAACGCTGCGATCGAGAACCGGGTTCCGCCCGCGAAGTGGACCTACCGCAACATCGCGGACATGAAGGCGCAGCTCCGCCGGCTCGGCTTCGGCTACGACTGGTCGCGCGAGTTCGCCACCTGCACCCCCGACTACTACCGGTGGGAGCAGTGGATGTTCGCCCGGATGTACGAGAAGGGCCTCGCCTACAAGCGCAACGCGGAGGTGAACTGGGACCCGGTCGAGGGAACCGTGCTCGCCAACGAGCAGGTCATCGACGGGCGCGGCTGGCGCTCGGGCGCCCCGGTGGAACGGCGCGAGATCCCCCACTGGTTCCTCAAGATCACGGACTACGCCGAAGAGCTCCTCGCGGGGCTCGACGGCATCGGCTGGCCGGATGCGGTCAAGACGATGCAGCGCAACTGGATCGGGCGCTCGGAGGGCGTCGAGTTCGACTTCGCGCCGGCCGGCGGGGGGGCGCCCGTCACCGTGTTCACGACCCGCCCCGACACCATCTTCGGCGCCACCTACATGGCCGTCGCGACCGGGCACCCGCTCGCGGCGGAGGCGGCCGCGGCGGATCCGGCGGTCGCCTCGTTCATCGAGGAGTGCCGGCGGATGGAGACTTCCGAAGCGTCGCTCGAGACCATGGACAAGCAGGGCATCGCCATCGGCCGCAACGCGATCCACCCGATGACCGGCGAGGAGATCCCGATCTGGATCGCGAACTTCGTCCTGATGAGCTACGGCACGGGCGCGATCATGGCCGTGCCGGGCCACGACCACCGCGACCACGAGTTCGCGACGCAGTACGGTCTGCCCGTCACCCAGGTCATCCGCCCGGCGGACGGCGAAGACCTCGACATCGCCGCCGGAGCGTTCGTCGAGCCGGGGATCGTGATGAACTCCGGGCAGTTCGACGGCATGACCTCGGCCGCCGCGTTCGAGGCGATCGCCGACTGGCTGGAGACCACGGGAAAGGGCCGGCGCACCGTCAACTACCGGCTGCGCGACTGGGGGGTGTCCCGGCAACGCTACTGGGGCTGCCCGGTCCCCGTCATCACGAGCGAGAAGAGGGGCGAGCGGCCGGTGCCCGCGGAGCGTCTCCCGGTCGTGCTCCCGGAGGACGTGAACGTCTCGGGGGGCGGCTCCCCGCTCGCCACCCTGCCCGAGTTCGTCGAGACGACGGACCCCGAGACCGGCGATCCGGCGCGGCGCGACACCGACACCTTCGACACGTTCATGGAGTCCTCGTGGTACCACGCCCGCTTCGCCAGCCCGGACTGCGACACCGGGATGGTCGACGCGAGGGCGGACTACTGGCTGCCCGTGGACCTCTACATCGGCGGGATCGAGCACGCGATCCTGCACCTCATGTACGCCCGCTTCTTCCACAAGGTCATGCGCGACGAGGGCCTCATCGAGAGCGACGAGCCGTTCGCGAACCTTCTCACCCAGGGCATGGTGCTCAACGAGACGTTCTACCGCGGCGACCCGAACGGCGGAGCGACGTACTACTCGCCGATGGATGTGGACATGGAGCGGGACGACAAGGGACGCGTGACGGGAGCGCGGCTCACCGCGGACGGCGAGGCGGTCACGGTGGGACGGCTCGAGAAGATGTCGAAGTCCAAGAACAACGGCATCGATCCCGCGGACATGGTCGGGCGCTACGGAGCGGACACGATCCGGCTCTACATGATGATGCAGAGCCCGCCGTACCAGACCCTCGAGTGGAGCGACGCGGCGGTCGAGGGGGCCTTCCGCTTCCTGCGGCGATTGTGGCGGATGGTGGCGGACCACGTCGCGGCGGGGCCGGTCGCCGACCTCGCCACGGATCGGCTCACCCCGGACCAGCGCGCCCTGCGGCGGAAGATCCACGAGACGATCGCGAAGGCGGGCGACGACGTGGGACGACGCTACACCTTCAACACCGCCATCGCGGCGGTCATCGAGATGCTGAACGCGCTTCGTGCCCGCGACGACGCGACGCCGCAGGGACGCGCGCTCCACCGCGAGGGCCTGCGCGCCGCAATCCTGCTGCTCGCGCCGGTGGTGCCGCATGTCGCGCACGCCCTGTGGCCCGCGCTCGGCGGGGAAGGACCGGTGGTGGACGCGGGCTGGCCGGAGGCGGACCCGACCGCCCTCCAGCGTGATACCGTAACCCTCGTGGTCCAGATCAACGGCAAGCTGCGGGGCCGGGTGAACGTTCCGGCGGGCGCGGAACGCGACGAGGCGGAAGCGGCGGCGCGCGCGAACCCCAACGTGGCCCGCCACCTCGAAGGCAGGTCGGCGCGGAAGGTCATCCTGGTGCCCGACCGGCTCCTCAACATCGTAGTGTGACGTGGGAAGTGCTGCGCTTCTCGCTCTGGACCATCGGCGCCGTCGGGGCCGCCTCCGCCGTCGGACTCGCCGGCTGCGGCTTCGTTCCGGGGCTCGATCCCTGGCTCGATACGCGATCGTGCCTCACGATCGGCTTCATCGCCGGGAAATTCCTGGGTTGACATGCACATCCTGTCCCGCCTGACCGGCACCCTCCTCGCCCTCGTCCTCGCCGGCTGCGGCTTCCAGCCGCTCGGGGAGCTGGATCTGCCGGGCTCGGTGCGGGTGCAGGGAGGGTCGTACGAGCTGCGCAGCGCCCTCGAGGCAAGGCTCGCGGGCAGCGGCGTGCGAATCGCGGGGAATGGCGCGGATATCGTGCTCGCCCTCCAGCCCGGGAGCTTCGACGAGCGCCTGCTCTCGGTGGAGCCGGTGCGCGGAGAGGCGCGCGAGTACCAGGTCGCATTCCTGGTGCGCTATGGGGTTCGCGACCGCAAGGGGGGACAGGTCCTCGAGCCCGGCGAGGTAAGCGTGCTGCGCGAGTACCGCGTGCATCGCGGGGAGCGGTTGAGCCGGACCCGGGAACGCGCGCTCGTGCACGACGAGATGCGCCGGGAAGCGGCCGCCGCCATCGTGCGCCGGCTGTACGCCAGCTCCGGGCGCTGAAGCGGCGCCGACTCCCCGTGCAGGTCCGGCCAGAACAGCTCGCCGGCCATCTCGAGCGGGGACTCGCACCGATCTACCTCGTGAGCGGCGACGAACCGCTCCAGTTCAACGAGTCCCTCGATGCCGTACGGAACGCCGCACGCCGTCAGGGATTCGGAGAACGTACCGTTCTCGACGTGGAGTCCGGCTTCGACTGGTCCAGGCTCGGCGAGGCCGGCGCGAGCCTCTCGCTGTTCGCCGAGCGGCGCCTCATCGAGCTTCGTCTCCCGACCGGGCGTCCGGGGACGGAGGGCGCGAAGGCGCTCTCCGCGTTCGCGGGCACCCCGGGCGAAGATGTCATGCTGCTCGTCGGCACGGGCCGGCTCGACGCGCGAACGAAGCGCTCGGAGTGGTTCCGGGCGCTCGACCGGGCGGGCGCGACCATCGAAGTCTGGCCCAAGGAACGTCCCGCGCTTCCCGCCTGGCTCCGGGACCGCGCCGCCGCCCGGGGGCTCACCGCGGCGCCCGACGCGCTCGACGAGCTCGCCGACCGCTGCGAAGGCAACCTCGCCTACGGAGCCCAGACCATCGAGAGGCTCGCGCTCCTCGTCTCCGGGGGGCGCATCGAGCTCGACGACGTGCTCGACGGGGCAGCCCACGGAGCGCGATTCACCTCCTTCGACCTCGTGGACGCGACCCTCGCGGGAGACGCTCCGCGCGCGCTGCAGGTGCTGGCCGGGCTTGCGGCGGAAGGCGAAGCGCCTCCGGCCATCATCGGCGCGCTTGCGTGGGAGGTCCGGACGGTGGTGCGGATCGGTCGCGATGTCGAGCAGGGAGCCGCGATCGGCGATGCGCTGCGCCCGTTCCCGGCGTGGCGCCGCCGACGTCGCCAGGTCCTCGCCGCACTCGAACGCAGGCGGAGCCGGTCGTGGCAAATACGCCTCGTCGCCCTCGCCCGCCTCGACGCCATTTCGAAGGGGGCGGCCCCGGGCGACGTCCAGGACGCCCTGCGCCGCCTCGTGCTCGACCTCTGCGGCCCGCGCGTGGTGCCGGCCCGGGCCGTATAATCGCTCGAAGAGGGGACGAAACGGACCCTGGAGAAGGGGAATGGCGGCCACCGTCGACAGCATCGAGGAAACGGCGGATATCGCCCGCTACATGCGCGGGCTGGGAGAGGCGGCGCGCGCCGCGGCGCGCGACCTCGCCCGTTCGGGCACCGCCGCCCGCAACCGCGCGCTCCTCGCGACGTCGGAAGCGATCCGGTCCCGGCGCGCGGAGCTGGCCGAAGCCAACCGGCGCGACCTCGAAGCCGGCCGGAACCTCGAGGCCGCGCTCGCGGACCGGCTGGAGCTGACCGACGCCAGGATCGAGTCGATGGCCCTCGGGCTCGAGGAGATCGCCGCGCTGCCCGACCCGATCGGGGAGGTGACGGAGGTCGGCTACCGGCCGTCCGGCATCCAGGTGGGACGCATGCGGGTGCCGCTCGGGGTGGTCGGCATCATCTACGAGTCGCGCCCCAACGTCACCGCGGACGCGGGCGGACTCTGCCTCAAGGCCGGCAACGCGGTCATCCTGCGGGGCGGATCGGAGGCGATCCACTCGAATCGGGCGATCGCGCGGTGCATCCGCACCGGGCTCGCGGAGGCCGGCCTTCCCGCCGATGCGGTCCAGGTGGTCGCGACGACCGATCGGCGCGCGGTCGGGGAGTTGCTGCGACTCGACGAATTCGTCGACATCATCGTTCCGCGCGGCGGCAAGGGGCTCATCGAGCGGGTCATGACCGAATCGCGGATCCCGGTCATCAAGCACCTGGACGGGATCTGCCACGTCTTCATCGACGAGCGGGCGGACTTCGACAAGGCGGTTCGCGTCGCCTACAACGCCAAGACCCAACGCTACGGGACCTGCTGCACGATGGAGACGCTGCTGGTGGACCGCGCCGTCGCCGCGCAGGTTCTGCCGCCGCTCAGCGAGCGATATATCGAGGCGGGAGTGGAGCTGAGGGGCTGTCCGGTCACGCGACAGCTCGTCGACGACTGCGCGAAGGCCACCCCCGAGGACTGGGATACCGAGTACCTCGCGCCCATCCTCGCCATCCGGGTGGTGGACGGCCTCGACGAGGCGATCGACCACATCGCCGCGCACGGCTCCGCCCACACCGACGCGATCGTCACCGAAGACTGGTCGCGGGCGCAGCGCTTTCTCCGCGAGGTGGATTCGAGCTCGGTGATGGTCAACGCATCGACCCGGTTCGCGGACGGATTCGAGTACGGCCTCGGGGCGGAGATCGGGATCAGCACCGACAAGCTGCACGCGCGCGGCCCGGTCGGCCTGGAGGGGCTCACATCGCAGAAGTTCATCGTCCTCGGCGACGGCCACGTCCGCCAGTGAGATGCGGCCGGCCATTGCGGGGCGGGGTCCGGGAACGGAAGCCCGCGGCCGCGGCAGGCCGCGGCGCGCCGGACGGCGGAACCGGCCCGACTCGATCGCGGCCGCCGACCGCGAACCGGACGATCGAACGTGAGGCGACCGGCCCGCAGGCCCGGAGACTGCCCTGACGGTGCCGGGATATCCCGCCCAGGTGCCCGAACCGCCACGCGAGGGAGGGTGAGGCCGCGGGCACGACGGGACCTCTCGGTATCCTGGGCGGCACCTTCGACCCCGTCCACAACGGCCACCTGCGGTTCGCGGAGGAAGCTCGTCGGCAAGTCGGACTGGATCGGGTGGCGCTGGTTCCGGCCGGTGTTCCGGTGCACCGGCGCGCGGCGCGGGCGACCGGCGACCAGCGCAAGGACATGCTGGCCGCGGCGGTGAGCGGGTTTCCGGGACTGTACGTGGACGACCGCGAGCTCTCCGGCGACGGACCCGGATGGACCATCGACACCCTCGCCTCCTTCCGCGCGGAGTCGGGAGAGCGCCCTCTTTGCCTCCTGATCGGTGCCGATCAGCTCGAAGTGCTCGACACCTGGAGGCGCTGGCGGGAGCTGACCGACTACGCCCACCTGGTGGTGGCCTGGCGAAACGGCGCCGGCTGGCCCGGCGGGGAGGAAGCCTCCCGCTGGGCAAAGGCGCGACGGTGCAAGGACTCGTCCTCTCTTCACGAGCGACCGGCCGGCTCCCTTCTCATGATGGACCTTCCGGCCGTGGACATCTCATCCACCGACATCCGGGCACGGTGCGCGGCCGGCGCCGGGCTCGGCGAGCTCGTCCCCGAGGCGGTGGAACGGTACATCCAGCAGGAGAAGCTCTATTCTCATGGCACGTGATGCAAGACGGAGCGTACGGGGTCAGGACGGTCCGGGCGGCGAGGAGCTGCTCCGGCTCGTGGTGGCCGATATCGAAGAGCTCAAGGGAGACCACGTCACCGTTCTCGACGTGCGCGAGCCCACCGACGTGGCGGACTACATGGTGGTGGTCACCGGGCGTACCGGCCGCCATGTGCGGGCGATCACCGAGAAGATGGTGGTCGAGGCGAAGCATCGGGACGCACCGCCCCTCGGGGTGGAGGGCGACCGCGATGGAGAATGGGTCCTCGTCGACCTCTGCGACGTGATTGTCCACGTCATGCAGCCGGCGACGCGCGAGCTCTACCAGCTCGAGAAGCTGTGGTCGCCGGTCGTGGCCCTTCGCGAGCAGACCGGGGCTCCGGCACCCTGACCCGTCGGTCCGGGGGCACGTAGCGGGAGAGACGACCGGACCGCCGCAGCCGGCAGGGGCGGACGGACCGAAGCTGGCCATCGCCGCAGCTGTCGCCGTCGCCGTCGCCGTCGCTCCGGACCCGTTTGCGGACGGGACGGCGGTGGTGCGCGAGAGGCTCGGTTCCACCAACCGCCCGGGGCGCGGGGTCGTTGGTTTCCGACCGGAGCGGTGCGAGAAGAACGCAGACAACGGCTCCGGGAACGAAGTGGTACGAATATGAAGATCGTGCTGGCCGCGGTCGGGACCCGGATGCCGGGGTGGGTGGACACCGGGTTCGAGGACTACGCGAAGCGCCTGCCCCCGGCCTGCCGGCTCACGCTCCGGGAGGTTCCGACCGCCTACCGCGGCGCGGCGGGACGCAAGGGGGCCGGCGCCCCCGCCGCCTCCATTCGCCGCGAGGGCGAGGGCCTACTTCGAGCCGTGCCATCCGGCGCGCGGGTCGTCGCCCTCGATGAGCGAGGCACCGTCTGGTCCACCCGGGACCTCGCCGAGCGACTCGGGTCGTGGCTCGCGGACGGGCGCGACACCGCCCTCCTCGCGGGCGGTCCGGACGGTCTCGCACCCGCCTGCCGGGAACGCGCCGACCTCAACTGGTCGCTCTCCCGCCTCACCTTCCCGCACGGACTGGTGCGGGTCATCGTGGCGGAGCAGGTCTGGCGCGCCTGGTCCCTCCTCAACCGCCACCCCTATCACCGAGCCTGAGCGACCGATTCCCGCAGCTCGTCCACCCAGGGCTCTCCGGGGACGCGCGCTTGCGTAGAATCGCGTCTCCCTTCAAACCGGGCACCACAGCATGAATCCGGACCTTCGTTCCGAGCTCGCGCCGAGCGGCACGCTCCGCGCCGCGATCAACCTCGCCAACTTCCTGCTCGTGACCGGGCGCAGCCCCGGCGGCGATCCGGAAGGCGTCGCCCCCGACATGGCGGCGGCAATCGCGAAACGGCTCGACGTGCCCATCGCCTACGTGCCGTATGCCACGCCTTCCGAGCTCGCGGACGCGGCGACCGACGACATGTGGGACATCGGGCTCATCGGGGCGGAACCGGCCAGAGCCGAGACCATCGCGTTCACCGCGGCCTACACCGAGATCGAAGCGACGTACCTGGTGCCCGCGGGCTCCCCGCTCGGTCGCATCGAGGACGTGGATCGCGAAGGGGTTCGCATCGCGGTCGCCGGCGGCAGCGCCTACGACCTTTACTTGAGCCGCAACCTCGAGCGCGCGGAGCTCGTGCGGGCGAGCGGGCTCGACGGATCCTTCGACCTCTTCGCCGAGCAGAAGCTCGATGCCCTCGCAGGGCTCAGACCGCGCCTGCTCTCCGACGTCGGGCGACTGCCCGGAGCGCGCATCCTCGACGGACGGTTCACCGCCGTCCAGCAGGCGGTGGGCACCCCGCGCCCGCGCGAGCGCGGGGCGGCGTTCCTCGCGGAGTTCGTCGAGGAGGCCAAGGCGAGCGGTCTCGTGCAACGCCTCATCGACCGCCACGGCGTGCGCGGGCTCTCGGTCGCGGGCGCCGCGTAGCGCCGGAAAGCCGGTCCGTTCGGAACGCAGTCGGAGCCGGTTTGACCAAATCGGAGAAACGCATGGCCCGGAAGCGCCCGTCCCGGAGCGGCACCCGGCTCGTTCTCGAGGCGCGGCGGAACGGGGGAATCGCGTTCAACCATCCTCTTCGAATGCCGGCGCCCCGGCGGGCGAAGAGCCGCGCGGCGGCGGCAGGAAGGGCACGCCGGCCCGGGCGAGGAGCTCCACCGTCTCGTGGACGGGAAGCCCGACCACCGCGCTCCAGCTCCCTTCCAGGCGAGTGACGAAGGCGGCGGCATACCCCTGGATGGCATAGCTTCCCGCCTTGTCGGCAGGCTCACCGGTCGCAAGGTAGCGTCGGCGCTCTTCCTCGGAGAGGTGCCGGAACCACACCCGGCTCCTGGACAGGCGAAGCTCGACCGCGGCGCGGTCAGCCACCCCCGACAGCACCGCCACCGCCGACAGCACCAGATGGTCGCGCCCGGAAAGGCGTTCGAGGTGGTCCAGAACCTCGGCATCGTCGCGCGGCTTGCCGAGGACCGTGCCGTCGACGACGACGGTCGTGTCCGCTCCGAGGACCACCGCGGACGAGCGGCGAACGCCGGGTCCCTCGCGCACGACCGCGCCGAGCCCGGCGAGCGCCTTTTCCCGCGCCATGCGTTCGACGTAGCGAGCCGGCGTCTCCCCGCCCGGCCGGCTCTCGTCGATTGCGGTGTCCACCACCTCGAACCGGTAGCCGAGCCCCGCGAGGAGCTCGCGCCGGCGCGGCGACCGCGATGCAAGATACAGATCCACCCGATCAGCTCCTCCTGCCGCCGCGCCCCGACCAACCGGGATGAGCGCGGAACTTCGACAGGAATGATGACAGCTGTCGACTCGGAGCCGAACTTGCCGCGGAGCATCGGCATGGGCGCTCGTATACTCGTGCGTCGGCGACGGGCTGCGGTAGCGCGGACGGCATCGGTAACACTCGGGAGGGCAGGACGATGGGCAGCATTCTCTTCGCGAATGCGAGCATCCTCGACGGGCAGTCGACGCAGCGGCGTGAAGGACACCACGTTCTCGTCGAGGGGGAGCGCATCGAGGAAGTATCCGACCGGCCCATTTCGACGGGCACGGCGGAGCGCGAGATCGACCTCGCCGGCCGCACCCTGCTGCCTGGCCTCATCGACGCCCACGTGCACGTCAAGGCCACCCATCTCGACGTCGCCGCGATCAACGACGTTCCGATCACCTACCTGACCGCCCGGGCCGGCGAGCTCATGAAGGCGATGCTGATGCGGGGCTTCACCTCCGTGCGGGACGCGGCCGGCGCCGATCGGGGGATGGCGGACGCGGTGGAGGACGGCCTGCTCGTCGGCCCGAGATTGTTCGTCTCCGGCCTCGCCCTCAGCCAGACCGGCGGGCACGGGGACGTGCGCCCCCGCACCATGTCCTCCAACGTGATCACCTGTGCCTGCCAGGCTTCGACCGAGCAGCTCGGGCGCATCGCCGACGGCATCGACGAGTGCCGCCGGGCGGCCCGCGACGAGCTCCGCAAGGGCGCGCACCAGATCAAGATCATGGCCGGGGGCGGGGTGGCGTCGCCGACCGACCCGATCCAGAACACCCAGTACTCCGCGGGCGAGATCCGGGCGATCTGCGAAGAGGCGGAGGCGTGGCGAACCTACGTGCTCGCGCATGCGTACATCCCGAAGGCGATCATCCGCGCAGTCACCAACGGGGTGCGGACCATCGAGCACGGCAACCTGCTGGACGCGGAGGCGGCGAAGGTGATGGCGGACCACGGCGCGTACCTCGTGCCGACGAGCGTGACCTACCGTGCGCTTCACGAGCACGGCCGCGAATTCGGATTCCCCGAGGTCTCGATGCGCAAGCTCGGCGACGTGCTCGAGGTCGGCATGCGGGCGATCGAGATCGCACGCGACGCCGGGGTCCGGATCGGGCACGGGTCCGATCTCCTCGGCGAGTGTCAGGTCTATCAGTCCGACGAGTTCGCCATCAAGGCGGAGATCCTCGGGAACCACGAGGCGATCCGGCAGGCGACCGAGGTGAACGCGGAGATTCTCGGCATGGAGGGCGAGCTCGGGGTGGTGCGGGCGGGCGCGCTTGCCGATCTCGTCGTCGTCGACGGCGATCCGCTCGCCGACATCGGCCTCCTCGCGGGCCAGGGCGCGCATATGCCCGCCATCATGAAGGGCGGACGGTTCTTCAAGGACGCTCTTTAGAAACCGACTCAGCCGGCCGGGACGCCTTTCTCGTGCGGGGCGAGGGCGGCGTAGACGGCGCGGTGGGTCGGGGTGTCGACCCGGGCCTCGCGTCCGAGGCGGTCGATCGCGCCGTTTAGGGCCGACGCCTCCAGCCGTTCGCCGCGCTCGAGGGCCGCGAACATGGACGCCTTCATGGGGGCCGGCAGCTTGTCCAGGACCTCCATCGTCCGGATTTCCTGATCGTCCGGCAACGAGACGCCGCGCGCCCGCGCGACGGCAACCGATTCGGCGACGAGATTCTCCATCATCGCGCGCGTCGCGGGGTTGCTCCGGCACGCGCCGAGCGGCAGGCGGGTCAGGCAGTTGGCCCCGGCCAGGGTGGTGATCATCACCACCTTCTGCCAGAGCTCGCGCTCGATGTCCTTCGGCGCCGGGCACGCGATCCCGGCCGCCGCGCAGGCTTCGCGCAGGGCGAGGACCCTCGCGGTCGCGGAGTTGTCCATCTCGCCGATGCGAAGGATCTGCAACCGGTCGAAGTGCCGGATGACGCCGGGCGCCTCGATGAGCGCGCTGATGTGGGCGACCCCGCCGAGCACGCGGTCCGGTCCGAGCACCCGGCGAAGGACCTCCACGTGGCCGATCCCGTTCAGCAGCGGGACCACGCACGTATCCGCGCCCAGGGCCGGGCGCACCGCCTCCGCCGCGCGCTCGCAGTCGTAGGTCTTGACCGTGAACAGCACGCAATCGGGAGCTTCGAACGCGGCCGGGTCGTCGCTCGCGCGGACGGGCCGGAGCTCGATGTCGCCGAGCTGGCTGCGGACCGCGAGACCGTTCGCGCGCAGCGCCTCGAGATGCCGGCCGCGGGCGACGAAGCCGACCTCGTGCCCCGCCGCCGCGAGCCGCGCGCCGAAGTACCCCCCCACGCCCCCCGCGCCCATCACCGTGAACTTCATTCTCGAACGCCCTCCCGTACCACCACCGCTTCGGCTTCGCCGTCGGCGGCCCGAGCGGCAGGTTAGCGCATTCGCGGGACCCTCCCCTCCGCAATTCGCGGGCGCCAGCCGGGAAATTGGCGATCTTTCCGGGCTAGACTGTCCGGCGGGAATCGGAGTCTCCGGGTGACGGCAATCCAGAAGAAGGCACGCATCGCGGTGGTCGGTGCGGGGTGGTGGGCTTGCGAGCACCACATTCCGCACGTGCGGCAGAATCCCCATGCGGACCTGGTCTCGGCCTGCCGCCTGGGGGCGGCGGACCTCGAGCATGTGCGCGCCCATTTCGACCTTCCCCACGTCACCGAGAACCACCTCGAGGTGTACGACGTCCGTCCGGACGGGGTGATCGTCGCCTCGCCGCACGTGTCGCACTTCGAGCACGCCGCCGCGGCCCTCGCCCGGGGATGCCACGTGCTCGTCGAGAAGCCGATGGTCACCGGCACCGGACAGGCGCGCGAGATCGTCCGGCTCGCGGGCGATGCGGGCCGCACCGTCATGACCCCCTACGGCCTCAATCACACCGGCTACATGGAACGGGCGGCGGACTGGGTGCGGGCCGGGCGGATCGGGGCGGTGCGCCACGTGATGGTGCACATGTCTTCCGCACTTCTCGACCTCTTCGGCGGCGAGCCGATGCTCGAGACGGAGGGCCACCTCTACCGTCCGCCTCCCTCGACGTGGGCGGACCCGGGTCGCGCCGGCGGGTACGGATGGGGACAGCTCTCGCACGCGCTCGCCGCGCTCTTCTTCGTCACCGGGCTCGAGCCCGAGAGCGTCCATGCCGCCGTCCACCGCTCGAAGACCGGGGTGGACGACTTCGACGCGGCCGTCCTTCGATTCACGGAAGGGGCCATCGGCACCCTCTCGGGGGCGGCCGGCCTGCCGAAGCACGGCGCCCCCCAGCTCGACCTCCGGGTGTACGGGGAGGACGGGATGCTCCTCGTGGACGTCGAGGAAGGCCGGGAGCGGGTCGCGCTCGAGCGATTCGACGGCACGGGGGACGAGCGGCGGATGAGTCGGGGCGAGGGGTTCGGCTCCTACACCACCCGCGCGGCGGTGGACCGGTTCATCGACATCTGCCGCGGCACGCCGGCCCGCAACTGCGGCGACCAGCTCGTGGGACTCAGGACCGTTCAGGTCCTGGAGGCTCTCCATGCGTCCGCGCAGTCCGGCGAGACGGTGGCTTGCGGATGAGCCGCCGCGCCCTGCGACGGGATGCGGATGGGCGCAATTTGCGGCCCGACGCCCGGTGGCCCATTCGGGGGCGAACGGACGGGCGCCAGGCATGAACGCGTTCGCGACCCCGGTTCGGCGCCGCGCCCGTCCGGGCGACCTGCCTCGCTCGGTCCCCGCCTTCCATTCGAACGAGGTCCGATCATGAGCCATCGGCACGCGTGGGTGCTCGAAGTGCGACCCGGCTACGAGGAGGAGTACAAGCGCCGGCACGACGAGATCTGGCCGGAGATGGTCGATGCCCTGCGCGAGGCCGGGGTCCGGAACTATTCCATCTTCCGGCACGGGCTCACCCTGTTCGGCTACTTCGAGACCGACGACCTGGACGAGACGATCGCCCGCCTCGGAACAAGCGACGTCAATCGGCGATGGGCCGAGTACATGGCGCCGGTGATGAAGATCGAGGTCGACCCGGCGCGCAACTTCCCCTTTCTCCTGCCGCTCCAATGGAGCATGGACTGAGCGTGGCGATGAATGGCCCGCAACTCCTGCCTTCCTCGCGCCGCGACCGCCGAGACGGCGCGGTCGCGGCTCCGATCCGCCGTCGACGTCGTTTCGTCCGTGCGCCGCGACGGCGCGACGTTTCGGCGACCTCGCCGCGAATACAATCGGTGAGGCATGGAGACTGAATCCCGCCAGGGTCACGCCGGCGGACCCGCGGCAGTGAACGGCGTCCCCGCAGCGTCACACACCGCCGAGACGGTCGCTGGCGGCGCCCCGGTGCTGGAGGTGCGCGGCCTCTCCAAGCGCTTCGACATGACGCAGGCGCTCGACGACGTGTCCCTCACGCTTCACGCTGGCGAGATCCACGCCCTCGTCGGGGAGAACGGCGCCGGGAAGTCGACCCTCATCAAGATTCTGACCGGCGTCGTGCAAAGTGACGCGGGAGAGGTTCGGGTCGAGGGTGCGGCGGTACACCTCGCCAACGCGCAGGAGGCGCAGGCGTGCGGGGTCGCCGCGATCTATCAGGAACCCCTGGTTTTTCCGGACCTCGACGTCGCCGAGAACATCTTCATCACCCACCGCGAGCAGGACCTGCTCGTCAACTGGCCGCGCATGTACGCGCAGGCCGAGGACATTCTCGCGAGCCTCGGGGTTCGGCTCGACGTGCGGGCGTCGGCCCGGGGGCTCACCCTTGCCGCGCAGCAGGCGGTCGAGATCGCGAAGGCCATCTCGCTCGAAGTGAAGGTCCTCATCATGGACGAGCCGACCGCTTCGCTCTCCGACCACGAGGTCCGGCAGCTCTTCCGGGTGGCCCGCCAGCTTCGCGACCGGGGGGTGGCGGTGCTCTTCATCACCCACCGGCTGGAAGAAGTCTTCGAGATCGCGGACCGGATCACGGTGCTCCGCGACGGCGAACACATCTCCACCCGCCCCGCCGCGGACGTGACCCGGGACCTCCTCATCCGCGACATGGTGGGCCGCGAGGTGGACCAGTTCTACGGGGTGGGAACGACCCGTACCATCGGCCGGCAGGTATGCCGCGTCCAGGGCCTCGGCCGCGAGGGGGTGTTCTCCGGGATCGACTTCGACCTCCACGAGGGCGAGGTCCTCGGCTTCGCGGGGCTCGTCGGATCGCGCCGGACGGACGTCGCCCTCGCCCTGTTCGGCATCCAGCCCGCGGACCGCGGCCGCATCGAGATCGACGGCCGGGCGGTCCGGATCACGTCGCCCCGCGCCGCCCAGCAGCTCGGAATCGCCTACATGACCGAGGACCGGCGCAAGCTCGGGCTCGCCATGCCGCTCTCGATCGCCGCGAACGTGACCCTGCCCGTGCTCCACCGGTACCTCACCCGGCTCGGCCTCATCCATCGCCCCCGGGAAGAGGCGGCCGCGGAAGGGTTCCGGCAACGACTGGACATCAAGGCTCCGTCCGCGCTGCATCTCGTCGAAAAGCTCTCCGGCGGCAACCAGCAGAAGGTGATGTTCGGCAAGTGGCTGAACACCCGGCCGAGGATCTTCCTCCTCGACGAGCCGACGCGGGGCATCGACGTCGGGGCCAAGGCCGAGGTCCACACGATGGTGCGCGAGCTCGCCGAGGAAGGGATGGCGATCCTGTGCATCTCCTCCGATCTGCCGGAGGTGCTCGCCATGAGCGACCGCATCCTCGTGATGCGCGAAGGGCGGCAGATGGGCATCCTGGAGCGCAGCGAAGCCTCCCAGGAGGCGGTCATGTCCCTCGCGACCGGCGAGGACGAGGGGGGCGGCGCAACCACGGGCGCCCGCATCGCGGAAGGGACGGCCCCATGAGGCTTCGCGCGGAGACGAGGCGCGAGGGCGTGCTGCTTCTCCTCATCGTGCTCGTTCTGTTCGGCTTCTCCCTCGTCATCGAGAACTACCTGAGCGCGCGGCTCTTCAACCGGGTCTCGGCGAGTGTCGCGATTCTCGCGATTCTCGCCATCGGTCAGACCCTGGTGGTCCTGACCCGCAACATCGATCTCTCGGTCGGTTCCATCGTCGGGTTCACGGCCTACTTCGTGGGCCAGCAGCTCTCGCTCGACAACGACATCCACCCCCTGGTGGCGGTGCTGATGGCGGTCGGCCTGGGAGCCGCGCTCGGGGCGTTCAACGGCGTGCTCGTGGCATTTTGCCGGGTGCCCGCGATCATCGTCACCCTCGGCACCCTGGCCCTCTTTCGCACAATCCTCGTCGAGTACTCCGATGCGCAGACCATCCTCACCGTCAACCTTCCGCAGTGGCTGATCGACCTTCCGCGGCTCAACGTGGTGAGCTACGAGCGGCTGCATCTGCGGGTGGTGGTGGCCGTGATGCTCGGCGTGGCGGTGCTCTTTCAGCTTCTCCTTCGATATTCCTCGTTCGGACGCCGGCTCTACGCGATCGGGTCGAGCCCGGAAGCGGCCCGCAATGCCGGGTTTCCCACCCGGCGGCTGGTGTTCACCGCCTTCGTGCTGTGCGGGGCGCTCGCGGGGCTCACCGGGTTCCTCTTCCTCGCCCGGTTCGGCAACATCACGGTGATCGCGGGAATCGGGCAGGAGCTCAAGTCGGTGGCGGCGGTGGTGGTCGGCGGCATCAACATCTTCGGCGGCTCGGGCAGCGTCCTCGGCGCGGTGCTGGGGGCAAGCCTCATCGACCTCCTCGAGAACAGCCTCATTCGCTCTCTCCAGATCAGCGAGTTCCTGCGGGACGCGCTGCTCGGGATGCTGATCCTGGCCGCGGTCGCGGTCGACAGCGTGCTCATGCGGCGAAGGCGGGACCGGTGAGCCGGGGCCGGGGCCGGGGCCGCGGGAGGCGCGCCCCGTGAACGCACGCATGGACGAACGCGGGTCCCGCTCCCCCAACCCTCCCGACCCAATGGAATCGAGCCGGGCAGGCCCCGCGCCCGCCGCCGCCCGGCTTGCCGCCGCCCTCGGGGCGCGGGTGCGGAGCTGGGAAGGATTCCTCGCGGTGCTGCTGCTGTGCATCATCGCGATGAACGCCCTCACCTCCCCGTCCTTCCTCACCGCCGAGAATCAGGTCAACCTCTTCGCCCTCTCGATCGAAAAGGTCATCGTCGCCCTCATCATGACCTTCGTCATCCTGAACGCGGAGATCGACCTTTCCGTGGCGTCGATGATGGGACTTTCCGCCTGCGCGCTCGGCTGGCTGGTTCAGCAGGGCGTTCCCATGCCGGTCGCGATCCTGGCCTGCCTTTTCATCGGGATGCTCGGCGGCGCGTTCAACGGGTTCTGGATCACCGTCGTGGGCCTCCCGTCCCTGGTGGTGACCCTCGCGATGCTGATCGGCTTCCGGGGCCTCGCCCGGGTGCTGGTCGAGGACCGCTCCATCAAGGAGTTCCCGGCGTGGTTCGAGGCGCTCGGCCAGCAGCCCCTGGTCGGACCGTTCCCGCTCTCCCTCATCATCTTCTTCGCCCTGCTGGTGCTCGCGGTGGTGGTGCTCCGGTACAGCGGATTCGGCCGGCAGGTCTACGTCATCGGCATCAACCTCGAGGTGGCCCGCTACTCCGGGATCAACGTCGCGCGGGTCAAGATGCTGCTCTTCACCACCTCCGGTTTTCTCTCCGCCCTCGCCGGCATCCTCTTCGCGGCCCGCCTCGGCACGGTCCGCGGCGACATGGGTCTTGGCTTCGAGCTCGACATCATCACCATCGTGCTGCTCGGGGGGGTGAGCATATTCGGGGGCGCCGGTTCCGTCTACGGGGTCATCCTGTCGATCCTCATCGTGCTGTACCTGCGCAACGGGATGTCGCTCAGCAACATCACCGGGCACCTGCAGACCGGGGTCATTGGCGTCCTGCTGATCCTGTCGGCTATGATTCCGAACGTGCGGAGCTTTCTCGCCCATGTGGTCCGCCCGGGGCGCCTCCGTTAGTCTCTCCGGCCGCCCCTGCGGTTGGACGGTCGGGACATTCATTGCGCAGTCGAAGCGGCGTAGCCACCGCCCAGATTTCAGGAGAAATACGTGAAATTCAATAAATTACTGACCCTGTCAGCCGTCGTCGCAGCCCTCGGCGCAGGCCCCGCCCACGCCGAGGTCATGGCCGAGAAGGGCAAGAAGGCGAACCTCGTGCTCGTGCCGAAGTTCATCGGCATCCTGGTGTTCGACCAGGCTCACGACGGCGCCCGGGAAGCGCACGAGGAGCTCGGAAACCCGGGCACCCTGGAATTCATCGGGCCGACTCCGGAGAACAGCGTCGCCGGACAGATCGAGATCGTGACCACCGCCACCACCCAGGGGCAGGACGGCGTCATGCTCTCGAACAACTCCGGGGACCAGATCGTCCCCGCCGCCAAGGCGGCGCGCGAGAAGGGGCTGACCCTCGTCACCTGGGACTCCCAGATCCCGTCCGCCGAGGGCGAGCAGGTGTTCGTGGCCCAGGTCGACTTCGATCAGACCGGGGTGGTGATGGCCGACATGGCGCTCAGCATCCTCGGGGAGGAAGGCGGCGACTTCGCGATCCTCTCCGCGACACCGGACGCCGCCAACCAGAACTCCTGGAATGCGGCCATGCAGAACGCCCTCCAGGAGGAGAAGTACGCGGGGCTCAATCTCGTCGACATCGTCTACGGTGACGACCAGTCGGAGAAGAGCTACAACCAGGCCCTCGCCCTCATCGACAAGTACCCGAACATGAAGCTCATCATGGCCCCGACGACGGTGGGCATCGTCTCCGCCTCGAAGGCGCTTCAGGACGAGGACCTGTGCGACCAGATCAAGGTGAGCGGGCTCGGCCTCCCGGCGGAGATGGTGAGCTACACGTTGAACGGCTGTGCCCCGGAGTTCGCGCTCTGGAGCTTCGTCGACCTCGGCTACCTCACGTACTACGTGACCTACCTCATCGCCACCGGGCAGATTGAGGGCGTCGAGGGCGAGACCTTCAACGCCGGGCGCATGGGCACGTACACCATCCACAAGGATCCGACCCGCGAGAACGGACTGCGGGTGCTGATGGGACCGTTCTCGGTCTACAACAAGGACAACGTGGAGGCGGACGCGAGCTGAGGGCCCGGCCCGGCCGGGAGCCGCGCTCCCGGTCCCGGTCCCCGGAAGCCGGCGGCGGGGTGCCGCCGGCTTCCGGAATTCCGCTGGCCCGGGTCATCGGTGGGGACAAGCTGAATGAAGCTCTGGGACCCGCACTTCCACCTCTGGGACGTGTCACCGGGGACGACCACCGGTCACGACCCGAGCCAGCTCTTCGCGGCCGATGGCGACCCGCTCTACGACCGGGCGCGCTACGAATCGGATCTGGCCGTCGAGGGATTCGAGCTCACCGGCGGCGCCCTCGTCGAGGCGGTCAGCGTCTGTCACGTCGAGGTGGACGGCCCGCGCTTCGCCCGGGCATGCGTCGCCGAAGCGCGCTGGGTCTCCTCGCAGCTCGCTCCGCCACCCCTGGACTATGTCGTCGTCGCCTCCGCGGCGCTCGAGGATACCGAGCTGCCCGCGATCCTTCGCGATCTCGCGGACTGCGAGGGAATTCGAGGAATTCGGCAAATCGTGAACCACGAGCCGTCCTGGCCACGCAACGAGCGGCGCGGCGACCTTCTCGATCGCCCGGCCTGG
This sequence comes from Immundisolibacterales bacterium, assembly GCA_026712715.1. Taxonomy (GTDB): domain Bacteria; phylum Pseudomonadota; class Gammaproteobacteria; order HK1; family HK1; genus JAJDXW01. The sequence goes on from JAPOPW010000070.1 coordinate 51,312, forward strand.
CAGGGCGGACTCGCGCGGCTCGAGGAATTCGGACTTTCCTTCGATCTCCAGCTGAACCCGCACCAGTTCCGCAAGGCCGCCCGTCTGCTCGCCCGCCATCCCGGGATCCCCGTCGTCATCGGCCACCTGGGAAGCCCCACCCTCGATGACCTCCGCGAAGGGAGGGGGTATTGGGACGGACTCGAGGCCCTCGCCGACCTCGAGCAGGCGTATCTCAAAATCTCGATGCTCTCGTACCCGGATCCGCAATGGGATCGGAACCCGCTCGTGCGCGAATCGGTGCATCGGGCCCTCGAGCTCTTCGGCGTGGACCGGTGCATGTTCGCGTCGAACTTCCCGGTCGAGAAGCACGTCGGGTGGCCGGTCGATCGCCTGTACGCCGCATTTCGGGGCCTTGTCTCACGCTTCGACGAATCCGACCGGCAGCGCCTGTTCGCGGACAACGCTCGACGGGCCTATCGGGCTCCCGAGCACCCGTCCCCTTGATGCGCGCCCGGCGGGGCTCGACGACCCGGCACCCTCACATTCACCGCCGTACGCCCGGATGCGCGATGGCCACGAGACCCGGTCCGGCACAACTCGGAGAGATCCCATGCGACTGACGGGCAAGAACGCGATCGTCACCGGAGCCGGAGCCGGAATCGGCCACGCCACCGCCCTGCGGCTCGCCGAGGAAGGAGCGCGGGTGATGGTCGCCGACCAGGACGAGGAGTCCGGGCGCAAGACCGCCGAAGAGATCCGGCGCGCGGGCGGCGAAGCGTCGTCCTGCCGGACGGACGTCTCGGACGCGGCGGCGGTGGAGCGCATGGTTGCGCAGGCGGTGGCGGACTTCGGCTCCGTGAACGTCCTCGTCAACAACGCGGCCGCCTTCGTGTTCGGCCGGGTCGAGGAAGTCTCGGCAGCGGACTGGGCGAAGGTCCTGGGGGTGAACATCCTCGGCTACACCCACACGGTGCGGGGGGTGCTGCCCCACATGCGGGAGATCGGGGGAGGGGCCATCGTCAACGTCGCCTCCCAGAGCGGATTCGTCGCCCAGCCGGGCTTCGTGCCGTACAACACATCGAAAGGTGGTGTGATGCAGCTCACCCGCTGCCTCGCCATGGACCTCGCGGCGGACAACATCCGGGTGAACGGAGTCTGTCCGGGGCCGATCTACACGCAGGCGAGCGAGCGCCACATGGACTTCATCGGGATCGACCGCGAGGAGGGGCGGCGCATCTTCGGACAGGAGACCCTGCTGAAGCGCATGGGAGAGCCGGTCGAGATCGCCAACGGCATTCTCTTTCTGGCCTCGGACGAAGCCTCGTTCATCACCGGCGCCCACCTCGTCATCGACGGCGGCGCCACCATCGACTGAAGTGTCAAGGAGAAAGAAATGATACGGACTCGTTTGCAGGCCACCGCGGTTGCGGCCGCGGCTCTGTGCGGCATCCTCGCCGCCGCCCCCTCCCAGTCGGCAACGTTTCGCTGGGCGTTCCAGGGCGACGTCCAGACCATGGACCCGCACGGTCTCTTCGAGACGATGACCCTCGGCTTCCAGCGCAGCATCTACGAGGGCCTCGTTGCGCGCGACGACGACATGAAGGTCGTCGGCGCCCTCGCGGAGCGGTGGGAGAACGTAGAGCCCGACACGTGGCGCTTCCACCTCCGCAAGGGCATCAAGTTCCACGACGGGTCGGACTTCGCGGCCGACGACGTGGCGTTCTCCGTCGAACGGATCGGCTCCGAGGGTTCGGACCTCAAGGTCGTTGCCCAGCTCATCCGCGCAACGCGGATCATCGACGACCACACCATCGACCTCATCACCCCCGCCCCGAACCCGATCCTTCCGCTCCAGCTCGAGATCTTCTACATCATGGACCGAGGGTGGGCGGAGCGGAACAACGCCTCGGAAGTGACCAACGTCAAGGGCGGCGACGAGGGCAACTACGCGAACCTCAACGCCAACGGCACCGGGCCCTTCATCCTCGAGTCGCGGCAGTCCGGGGTGAAGACGGTGCTCGCCGCCAACCCCGACTACTGGGGCGAGATGAAGGGCAATGTCACCGAGGCGGTGTTCACCCCCATCTCCCAGGACGCGACCCGGGTCGCGGCCCTCATCTCCGGCAACGTCCACATGGCCTACCCCGTGCCCGTGCAGGACTGGCAGCGTCTTGCGGACGCGGACGGCGTGAAGCCGCTCACGGGCCCCGAGGCGCGCACCATCTTCCTCGGCTTCGACCAGATCCGCGACGAGCTCCTGTACTCGAACGTCAAGGGCGAGAACCCGATCAAGGACCTCAGGGTCCGCCAGGCGTTCATCCAGGCCATCGACATCGAGGCGATCCGGAAAAAGGTCATGCGCGGCGCGAGCGTGCCCGCGGGCCTGATGGTCGCGCCGCAGATCAACGGGTTCACCGAGGCGCTGAACGACCGGCCGCCCCACGACGTCGCGAAGGCGAAGGAGCTGCTCGCGGAAGCCGGCTGGCCGGACGGCTTCGAGATCACCATGGACTGCCCCAACGACCGCTACGTCAACGACGAACGGATCTGTCAGGCGGTCGCGTCGATGCTCGCGAAGATCGGGGTGAAGGTGACCCTCCTCGCGCAGACCAAGTCGAAGTACTTCGGCAAGGTGCTCGCCCAGAACGACTACGACACGAGCTTCTACCTGCTCGGGTGGACCCCCTCCACATTCGACAGCCACAACCCCATCTCGGCGCTGATGGCGTGCCGGGGCGGCGAGGACAAGATCGGCGCGTTCAACCTGGGCGGCTACTGCAACCCGCGGATCAACGAGCTCGCGGCAATGATCCAGTCGGAGACGGACCAGACGAAGCGCCAGGCCATGATCGACGAGGCGTTCGGCATCCACCGGGACGAGGTGGGCCACATCCCGCTCCACCAGCAGCCCCTTTCCTGGGGCGTGTCGGAGCAGGTGGATCTGGTCCAGCGCCCGGACAACGTGCTCGACCTTCGCTACGTCACCGTGCGATGACCGTGGGATGGGAGGGGGCCGTCGCCCCCTCCCGAACCGCTCCGGAGCCCCCTCGATCGACCGCGGCCGTTCCCTCGCGATGCGGGACCCCCGCGGCGCGCCGGACGGCACCGGACCGCCGCGCAACGGCGCGGCCCACGACCGGGAGGAGAGCGAACCGTCCCGGCGCGACCGATCGGCGGCACGGACCCGGCGCCCGGCCCCTTCGCCACCCCCCGACCCTCGCGCCGACCGAGCGAAAGCGCTGCGCGCGGATACTCCGGTGGGACGACGTCTCGAGCAACCCGCCCGTCCCGGACCCTCGGGGGTCTCGCTGAATGCCCGCCTTCCTCCTTCGTCGATTCCTTCAGTCGATCGTGGTCATGCTGACCGTGGCCCTGATCGCGTTCGGCCTCTTCCGCTACGTCGGCGACCCGATCAACAACCTCGTCGGACAGGACACGACCCTCGAGGAACGTGACGAGCTCCGCGAGCGCCTCGGGCTCAACGACGCCTTCATCGTCCAGTTCGGCCGCTTCGTCCGCGACGTCTCGATCGGCGAGTTCGGGTTCTCCTACCAGCACCGCCGTCCGGTAAGGGAGCTGGTGGCCGAACGGCTGCCGGCGACCCTCGAGCTCTCCCTGGTCTCCGCCCTGCTCGCCCTCCTCGTGGGAGCCCCCATGGGGGTCTACACGGCGCTTCGCCGGCGCGGATTCGTTTCCCGCGGCTTCATGACCCTTTCCCTCATCGGAATCTCGCTGCCGACCTTCCTCATCGGCATCCTGCTCATCCTCTTCTTCGGGGTAATCCTGCGCTGGCTGCCGACGTTCGGCCGCGGCGAAGTCGTCGCCCTCGGCTGGTGGACCACGGGATTCCTGACCGCTTCGGGCCTCAAGTCCCTCGTCATGCCGTCGATCACCCTCGCCCTCTTCCAGATGACCCTCATCATGCGGCTCATCCGGGCGGAGATGCTGGAGGTGCTCCGGACCGACTTCATCAAGTTCGCCCATGCCCGCGGGCTTCCCGCCCGTTCCGTGCACTTCCGCCACGCGCTCAAGAACACGATGGTGCCGGTGATCACCATCACCGGTCTGCAGCTCGGCTCCATCATCGCGTTCGCCATCATCACCGAGAGCGTGTTCCAGTGGCCGGGCATGGGCCTGCTCTTCATCCAGGCCATCGGCGAGGTCGACATTCCGGTGATGGCCGCCTACCTGGTCCTCATCGCGTTCTTCTTCGTGGCCATCAACCTCGTCGTCGACGTCCTCTATTTCGTCGTCGACCCGCGCCTTCGCGCGGACAAGGCAACCGCGAACGGGCAGTAGGGAGCGGCGACGGTCCATGGCGGAAATCCAACCCGCGGGCTCGAACCGAGTCGGCGATCGCCTGCGTCGCGCGATCGAGAGCGACATCTGGTTCAGCTTCACCCGCTCGCCGGTCACCATGCTGTCGGCGGCGGTCACCGCGATCGCATTCCTTGCGGCGCTGTTCGCACCGTGGATCGCCCCGCACGATCCCTTCGACCTCGCCAGCATCGACCTCCTGGATGCGAGCCTGCCGCCGGCCTGGATGACGGACGGCGATCCGCGGTTCCTGCTCGGGACCGACGACCAGGGACGCGACGTCTTCTCCACGATCATGTTCGGCGCCCGAATCTCGCTCGTCGTCGGGTTCGCGTCGGTGCTCTTCTCCCTCGTGCTCGGAGTCGGGCTCGGTCTCGTCAGCGGCTACGCCGGCGGCCGGCTCGACGCCTTCATCATGCGGGTCGCGGACGTGCAGCTTTCGTTCCCGGCGATCCTGATCGCGCTCCTGATCGACGGGGTAGCCCGTTCCGTGCTCCCCCGCGACCACCACGACGAGCTGGCGTTCTACGTCCTCGTCTTCGCGATCGGAGTCTCCGGCTGGGTGCAGTACGCGCGCACCGTGCGAGGCTCCACCCTGGTCGAGAAGAACAAGGAATACGTGCAGGCGGCTCGCGTCATCGGCATCCGGCGGAGCACCATCCTGCTTCGGCACATCCTGCCGAACGTGACGGGGCCCGTGCTGGTCATCGCGACCATCCATCTCGCCGTCGCGATCATCACCGAGGCGACGCTCAGCTTCCTCGGGGTCGGGGTGCCTCCGACGACCCCTTCGCTCGGCACCCTCATCCGCGTCGGGAACGACTTCCTGTTCTCGGGCGATTGGTGGATCACCATCTTCCCGGGCCTCGCGCTGGTGGTGCTGGTGCTCGCCGTGAACCTGCTCGGCGACTGGCTCCGCGACGCACTCAACCCGAAGCTGCGCTAAGGTCGCGGCGATGGCGCATCTCGAAATCAGGAACCTCCGGGTGGAATTTCCGAGCCGCCGGGGCAGGGTGGTCGCGGTCGACGACGTGTCGCTCGCCGTGGAGCCCGGCGACATCCTGGGCGTGGTGGGCGAATCGGGGGCCGGCAAGTCCACCGTGGGGAACGCGGTCATCGGCCTCCTCGAGCCGCCGGGAGAGATGAGCGCCGGGGAGGTCCATCTCGCCGGGCGGCGGATCGACAACCTGCCCGACAGCGAGAAGCGCAAGCTCCGGGGCAAGCGGATCGGGATGATCTTCCAGGACCCGCTGACCAGCCTGAATCCGTTGCAGACCATCGAGCGGCAACTCGTCGAGACCATCGACCTTCATCTCTCGACCGGGGAGGCGGCGGCGAGGCGGCGGGCGGTGGACCTCCTGCGCCAGGTCGGCATCCCGGAGCCCGGGCTCCGGGTGAAGCAGTACCCGCACCAGTTCTCCGGGGGCATGCGCCAGCGGGTGGTCATCGCGCTGGCGGTCTGCGCGGAGCCCGACGTGATCATCGCGGACGAGCCGACGACCGCCCTCGACGTGTCGATCCAGGCCCAGATCCTCGACCTGATGCGGACCCTGTGCCGGGAGCGGGACGTGGCGATGTTGATCATCACCCACGACATGGGGGTCATCGCCGACATCACGGACCGGGTCGCGGTGATGTACCGGGGACGGCTGGTCGAGCAGGGCGCGACGGAGAGGATCCTCGGAAGTCCGGACCACGCGTATACCCGGAGCCTCGTCGCCGCGGTGCCGAGGCCGGACGTGAAGCTCATCCGCTTTCCGCTGGTGACCTATATCGAGGATGCGAACGAGACGCCACGGAACATCGACATCAGCCGCCATTGGCTCGGCGAGGCCCGCGACTTCGGGGGAGCGGCGGGTGGCCCCCTCGTCTCGCTCGACTCGCTGCACATGCGCTTCGTCACCCGGCGCTCGGTCTTTCGCCGCAACCGCGCCTACCTGGACGCGGTGAAGGACGTCTCGTTCGACATCGGCGAGGGCGAGGTCTTCGGCCTGGTCGGCGAATCGGGCTCGGGAAAATCGACCGTCGCGCGGATGATCTGCGGCCTCCATGTTCCGGTGGCGGGCGCCATCCGTTTCGCGGGCACGGACCTGACCGCGCTGCGCCGGGAGGCCGACCTGGACCCCTTCCGACGCCAAATGCAGATGATCTTCCAGGACCCGTTCTCCTCGCTCAATCCGCGCATGCGGGTGCTCGACATCGTCGCCGAGCCCATCCGCTTCCACCGGCTCGCGGGAAGCCGTCGGGAGGTCGAACGGATCGTCTCGGACCTCCTGGAGCAGGTCGGACTCGGGGCGCATGCGGCCAACCGCTATCCGCACGAGTTCTCGGGCGGCCAGCGCCAGCGCATCTCCATCGCCCGCGCCCTCGCGACCCGCCCGCGGTTCCTGATCTGCGACGAGCCGACCTCCTCGCTCGACGTCTCCATCCAGGCGCAGGTGCTGAACCTTCTGAAGGACCTCCAGGAGCTCCTCGGCCTGACGATGCTGTTCATCAGCCACGATCTCCCCGTGATCCGTCAGATGTGCGACCGGGTCGGCGTCATGCTGGCGGGGCGTCTGTGCGAGGTGAAGGAGACCGAGGCGCTGTTCGAGAACCCCGAGCACGACTACACCCGCCACCTCCTTGGCCTCATGCCCCGTCTCACCGGCCTGTCGCGGCAAGGCCTCGAGCTCGCGGACCGGCGTTAGGCCTGGCTTGAGCCGTACCGGCCACGGCACCGTGATCGCTTCCAACGTGCGGAACGGGCGCGCGGTACGCACAATCGGCGGCCGGATGCGGCAAGCCCGTCCGTCCCTGCAACGACGAGAGCTGCACGGACTTCGTCCCTGCCCTGTCCGAGTCGGGGACGAGACGGAGGAAGGTCACGCGGGCTGGCGGGAGATCTGGTCTCTCTCAAGAACGCCCGAGAGCCGGCGGCATGCCGCGATACGCCGCGACGGACTCCGGCCGCCGCCGAGAGCCTCCTCCGTGACGGCACGCCCCGGTATCCGACGCACGGGTACACCGCGCGCCAGGAGCGGTGCCCCCGCGAAGGCCGCCGCCGCTCGCGACCGAGGCCTGAAGCCGGAAGTCCCTGACGCGAACGAACATCCCCGCAAGTAATTATTGGACAAATTTCCGTGATTTGTTAGCATTCGCGCGCCCCGGCGCGAGTTCGTTTCGCACCGCAGTTCCCGCCACGCTCGATTCCAACCGGACGATGGCGGAGTGCGCCAGGGCCTGCGGCCTTCGTACTCGGCGGGGGTCCACCGAATTAGCGGGCGCCACGTTCGGAGTTTCCCATATGAGCACGAATGCCTTGATTCCGACTTTGTTCGGAGTCGTCGGCCTCATCGCCGCGATGATCATCTACCAGCGGGTCCGCAGGTATCCGACCGGCGACGCGAAGGTGGCCGAGATCGGCGATCAGATCCATCTCGGGGCGATGGTCTTCATGCGCCGCGAATACACCATGCTGGCCTGGTTCTGCCTCGTGCTCGTCGTGCTGCTGTGGTACTTCCTCGGATACAAGACCGCTCTCTCGTTCATCGCCGGGGCGGTCGCCTCGGCCGCGGCCGGCCTCATCGGCATGCGCACGGCCACCCGCGCGAACGTGCGCACCACGGTCGCCGCGCACAACGAAGGCCGCGACGAGGCGCTCGCCGTCGCTTTCTTCGGAGGCTCGATCATGGGCCTCGCCGTCGCCTCCCTGGGGCTGCTGGGACTCGGCACCCTCTACCTTTTCTTCGGCGGCGATCCGGAAACCGCGCACTCGATCCACGGATTCGGCATGGGCGCCTCCAGCGTCGCCCTGTTCTCGAGGGTCGGCGGCGGGATCTTCACCAAGAGCGCGGATATCGGGGCGGATCTGGTCGGCAAGGTCGAAGCCGGCATCCCCGAGGACGATCCGCGCAACCCCGGGGTCATCGCCGACAACGTGGGCGACAACGTGGGCGACGTGGCGGGCATGGGCTCGGACATCTTCGAGTCCTATTGCGGGTCGATGATCGCCTCCATCGCGATCGCCTCCACCATGGTCATCGACGTGATGGACCCGCTCGGAGAGCGAACGGCCCTCATGTTCCTGCCCCTCGCCCTGGCCTCCACCGGGCTCGTCTGCTCCATCATCGGGATCGTGCTGGTGCGCGCTTTCGCGGCGCGGGAACCGGGGTTGGCGCTTCGTATCGGAACCATCGGTTCGGCGGTGATCTTCATCGCGCTCGCATTCGTCGTCATCCAGTGGGTGGAGGTCAGCTACAAGATCTGGCTGGCGGTGCTCGCCGGCGCCATCGGCGGGATCGTGATTGGCCTCGTCACCGAGTACTACACCTCGAGCGGCCCGGTGGAGCGGATTGCGCGCGCCGGCGAGACGGGACCCGCAACCGTGATCATCACCGGCTTCGCCAAGGGCATGGAGTCGGTAACCATCCCGGTGCTCACCCTGTGCGTCATCATCACCGTGTCGAGCCTGCTGGCCGGGCTCTACGGGGTGGGGCTCGCGGCGGTGGGGATGCTCGCCACCGTCGGCATGACCATGGCCATCGACGCCTACGGACCCGTCGCGGACAACGCGGGCGGGATTGCGGAGATGAGCGGACTCGGCGAGGAGACCCGTGCCATCACCGACTCGCTCGACGAAGTCGGCAACACCACCGCAGCCATCGGCAAGGGGTTCGCAATCGGCGCGGCCGCCCTCGCCGCCCTCGCGATCATCGCCGCCTACGTGGAAACGATCTCCGCTGCGAAACCCGACTTCGTCCTCGCGATCAGCGATCCCAAGGTGCTCGTCGGGCTCTTCATCGGGGGTATCCTGCCCTTCTTAATCGCCTCGCTCACGATGACCGCGGTAGGCGATGCCGCCTACGAAATGATCAACGAGATCCGCCGCCAGTTCCGGGAGATCCCCGGCCTCCTCGAGGGCCGCGCGAAGCCCGACACGGCGCGCTGCGTCGACATCGCCACCGCCGCGGCGATCAAGCGGATGATCCCGCCCGGGGTCATCGCGGTGGCGGTGCCCTGGGTCGTCGGGTTCGGCATCGGGCCGGAGACCCTGGGAGGGGTCCTCGCCGGCGCGCTTCTCGGGTGCGTGCTCCTGGCTCTCACCATGGCGAACGCGGGCGGCGCCTGGGACAACGCCAAGAAGTTCGTCGAGAAGGGGAACCTCGGCGGGAAGGGCACCGACACCCATGCGGCGACGGTGGTCGGCGACACCGTCGGCGACCCGTTCAAGGACACCTCCGGTCCGTCGATGAACATTCTCATCAACGTGATGGCGCTGGTGAGCCTGGTCATCGCACCGCTCCTCGCCTGAGACGGTGCCGACGCGACCCGGGGGAGGAGCCCGGATCGGCGCGGTCTCCCTGTTCTCCTCCATCCGGACCCGGGCCGCGCTCGGGCTCGGGCTCGGGCTCGGGCTCAGATATCGAACCCGGCGGCGACCTTCTTCGGAACCGGCGCGTTCTTCAACCGCACGTAGGCGGGAAGACCGCCCTCGAACGGGGGAAAGTCCTCACCGGCGATGAGCGGGCGAAGATATCTCCGGCACGCCTCCGTGATGCCGAAGCCGTCTTCCGTGATGTAGGCGCGCGGTACCTTCTTCTCCACGTTGGCGACCTCGGCAAGCGGGACCTCGCCCACCTCCCAGGCGTAGGGCTCATCGCTGACGCGCACGATCACCGGCATGACGGCATTCTTGCCCGCGCGCGCGAGCTCGACGGCGGCCCGCCCCATCGCGTAGGCCTGCTCGACGTCCGTGCCCGAGGCGATATGGCGGGCCGCACGCTGGAGATAGTCGGCCACCGCCCAGTGGAACTTGTAGCCATGGCGGGCCCGAATCATCGCCGCGACGACCGGGGCCACCCCGCCGAGTTGGGCGTGGCCGAATGCGTCCCGGGTACCGGAATCGGAGAGGAATCGTCCGTCCGAGTAGCGCGCGCCCTCCGAGACCACCACGACGCAGTACCCCTGCGCGTCCACGCATTCACGCACCCGATCGAGAAACCGCTCGTCGTCAAAGGCCACCTCGGGAAAGATGATGATGTGCGGGGCGTCGCCCTCGAACTCGGCGGCGAGCCCTCCGGCGGCCGCGATCCAGCCCGCATGCCGGCCCATCACCTCCAGGATGAAGACCTTGGTCGAGGACCGGGCCATCGATCGGACGTCGAACGCCGCCTCGCGCACGGAGACCGCGACGTACTTCGCGACCGAACCGAAGCCGGGGCAGTTGTCCGTGACGGGGAGGTCGTTGTCGACCGTCTTGGGAATTCCGATGCAGGTGATGGGGAATCCCATGCGCTCGCCGATCTGCGACACCTTGTGCGAGGTGTCCTGGGAGTCCCCGCCGCCGTTGTAGAAGAAGTAGCCGATGTCGTGGGCCCGAAAGACGTCGATGAGCCGCTCGTACTCGGCGGGAGCCTCCTCGAGTCCCTTGAGCTTGTGGCGGCACGATCCGAACGCGCCGGAAGGGGTGTGGCGAAGGGACGCGATTGCTTCCTCCGGTTCCTGACTGGTATCGATGAGATCCTCGGTCAGTGCACCGATGATGCCGTCCCGGCCGGCATAGACCTTGCCGAAGACCTCCGGATGACGGCGTGCGGTCTCGATGACCCCCGCCGCCGTCGCATTGATGACCGCGGTCACCCCGCCGGACTGGGCATAGAGGACGTTGCGGGCGCTCATGGTCGTTTCTCTCGGCTGCACGAAGACGCGGGAGAATAGCGAAGCGGGCAGACGCGCGCTACCGATTCCGATTGCCGGCGGTCGCCGCGACCCGCGCGCGCCCATTCGTTGCGGATCGGCGGGCGGATTGCTCTCGCAAAGGGCCTGTTGACGAACCCCGGCGCGAGGGTCCTGCGCTGCGGCCATTGCGCCGGCCGTCGCATCGGCGGACCGCATGCTCCTTCATCGCAACGCCATCGCGTCCGTTCTCCTTCCAGTCCGCTTTCGCTCGTCAGGCTCCTCGACTTGTAGAGGAAACGCGTTTCGAGTCTCCGAATCACGCCGAATTCAAACCTTGCCGCCAGCCGTCCCCTCCCGAATCCTAGCCGTACCTACCGGGGGAGACTGCTAGAATTCACCTGTCGTTCGAATCCCCAACAATCGAGGCGCGGCCCTTGTCCCCGGTCCGTCCATCCCGCGCGCGCCGCACGCCGAGATCCGTCCATTGGCGACTGGTGCTCGTGCTCGTGCTTGTTGGAACGTTTGCGGCCGCACCCCGCGCGATGGCGGAGAACCGGCTACCCGACCTCGGCGACGCGGCCGGGGAAGCGCTCGACCGGTCGGCGGAGGATAGGCTCGGCCAAGCGTTCCTTCGCCAGATCCGGCGGCGGCTCAGTCTTGTCGACGATCCCGAAGTAAGCGATTACATCGACGGGCTCGGGCAACGGATCGCGCGCGCGGACCCGGAGCGCCGCTACCGGTTCCTCGTGGTCGACGCTCCGACGGTCAATGCGTTTGCGGGACCAGGCGGCGTCATTGCCGTGAACGCGGGTCTCGTGGTCATCACGGAGTCCGAGAGCGAGCTCGCGGCGGTGCTCGCCCACGAGATTGCCCACGTCACCCAGCGACACCTCGCCCAACTCATCGAGCGCTCAGGGCTTGCCTCGCTCGCCACCCTTGCGAGCGTGTTCGCGAGCATCGTGATCGCGACCCAGAACCCCGAAGCCGGGCAGGCCGCCATTGCGGCGACCGCGGCCGGCGCGCAGCAGTCCGCACTCCGGTTCTCACGCGAGAAGGAGATGGAGGCGGATCGAACCGGCATGGCCCTGCTCCATCAGGCCGGTTTCGACCCCCGCGCGGTTCCTGCCTTTTTCGAGCGGTTTCAGGACTGGCAACGGTTCACCTCCACGCCGCCCGAGTTCCTTTCCTCTCACCCCGTCACACTCTCGCGAATCGCCGATACGCGTGGACGTGCGGAGCAGTTCGCGCCGCGTACCTACCGGGAGAGTGCCGATTACCCGTTGATTCGCGCGAAGATGCGGGTCCGGCTCGCTACCAAGCCCGGTGCCATGGTCGAACATTTCCGGGCGAGGGTCTCGGCGGCCGGCCGGGATTCCGCCGAAGCGGACCGCTACGGACTCGCGCTCGCCCTGATGGGCGCCAGCCGGCACGAGGAGGCGAGCGTCATTCTCGAGGAGCTCCGTCGGGAATTTCCCGATCGGCCGGCGCACCGCGCGGCCGAAGCGCAGAGCTATTCGGCGCTCGGCGAGAGCGACCGCGCGATCGAGCTGCTCGCCGCTTCCCTCGAGTGGTTCCCCGACAATCGGGCCCTCGTTTACGGGTACGGCCGGGAGCTCGTGCGAGTGGGCCGCCCGGACGAAGCCGCCGCCCACCTTCGACATTTCCAGCGCTCTCACGATTCCGATCCGGCGCTCTACCGACTGCTCGGCCTGGCCCACGAGCGAGCGGGCCGGCGAGCCGCATCCCACGTGGCGCTCGCCGAGTACCACTATCGAAACGGCGATCTCGAGTCCGCCATCCGGCAGCTTGAAATCGCGCTCGCCGATCCCGCCATCGACGACTACCATGCAGCGCGGGCGCAGGCGCGGCGCGAGGAACTGATGGACGAACGGCCCGGACGTTCCTGATGACGGTGAACGTCCGCCCCGGGCATGCCTGAGCTGCCCGAGGTCGAGACGACCCGGCGCGAGCTCGAACCGCGTCTGGTCGGGCGGCGGGTAGACCGGGTGCTCGTCCGGAATCCGCGCCTTCGCTGGCCGATTCCGCCGGAGCTCGTTTCCCGTCTCGAGGGGCGAAGGATCCTGAGGCTGGGGCGACGCGCCAAGTACCTCCTTGCGTCCAACGCGGCCGGTACCGCGCTCATTCATCTCGGAATGTCCGGGAGCCTCCGGTTGGTTGCAATGGGCGAGGAAGCGGGTCCGCACGACCACGTCGATTGGCATCTCGAGGACGGGCAAGCCCTTCGTTACCGCGACCCGCGTCGCTTCGGCACGATGCTCTGGTGCGACGGGCCGACCGACCGCCACCCGCTTCTGTCACGTCTCGGTCCCGAGCCGTTTTCCGATTCCTTTCATGGGAACTGGCTCTACGAACGGTCCAGGGGACGCCGCGCAGCCGTGAAGTCCTTCCTGATGGATGGCCGGACGGTCGCCGGAGTTGGCAACATCTACGCCAACGAAGCGCTGTTCCACGCCGGGATTCACCCTGCCCGGCCGGCCGGGCGGGTTGCACGCGCTCGCTACCACAGGTTGGCGTGCGCCGTGCGGCGGATTCTCACGCACTCGATCGGCTCCGGGGGAACCTCATTGCGAGACTATGTCCGGACCGACGGTGAACCGGGACGCTATCAGGGACGTCTGCTGGTATACGACCGCGCGGGCGAAGCGTGCGTTCGTTGCCGCGCCGCGCTTCGCGGACGGACCATCGGCCAACGTTCGACGGTGTGGTGTCCACTATGCCAGCGATAGCCGTAGGTACCCGGCTGGCGTACCGTCGTTCATCGCCCACCACTCGCCGCCACACGTGGAGAACCCGACATGGCCGGAGTCAAGGTCAAGGTCCCCTTCGAAATCCACCCCGACGCGTATGAGATGCTTGTGTCGATTGCAGAACGATACGAGCTGCCCGACCCGTCCAAGGCGCTTCGCTGTCTCCTTGACTATGCGGCGACGGACGGCGACTGGGACGAGATTTTCCGGGAAATCCGCTGTCGGCGGTGCGGTTGAACGGGCCGTAACGCGGCCGACCGGACGTGCTTCTAGGACGCGGCCGGCATGTCGGCTTCCCGGATATCGCGCGTCTGCGCCGCCACCGCCGCAATCTGGGTCTCGTCCCACGCCTCTTCCTGCTGAAGAGCGAACAGTGACGTGTAGCCGCCCGACCAGTCCGGCGGCACCTGACACGGGCGAGGGTCATGGTGCGCGTAGCGGGCACGGCGACCACGGACGATCGTTCCTTCGAAGCGGCTCGGCAGAGGGTTGGCGGTATACGTGAACGCGTCCGCGGCGGAGTAGACGTTGAGCAGAAGCGGGCGCCCGAGGCCGGAGAGGTTCGGACGCGAGCCGTGGATTGTCCGACAGTTGTGGATCGTGATCGAGCCGGCCGGGCCCATGAGGTACTGGGCCGTGTCGAGGGGCACCTTGCGGAGATCTCGCTCCGAAAGGCACCCGACCCACTGGCCCTTGTCGTTGTACTCGTCAAAGAGCTCGCCCTTGTGGCTGCCCGGAATCACGCCAAGCGGACCCTGGTCGGAACCCACGTCATGCAGGTACGTGCCGACCGTCAGGGGACTGTAGTTGGTGTGCGGCCAGTACTGGATATCCTGGTGCCACTTGACTTCCTCGCCGCCCTCGGCCCACTTGAAATTCAGCTTCGAGTGGTGGAACTTGACGTCGGGACCGACGAGATCGGCAACGATGTCGGGAATGAGCGACTCGGATGCGAACTTCCAGTACCGCTCGTCGTGCTCCACCGGACTCGATAGTCGCCGAAGCCGCGGATTGTCCGGGCCGTGCCCGGGCTCCAGATCGAAAATCGCGTCGGATTTCTCGACCGCCCTGCTCCTTTCCACCCACTGGGCGGTGACCTCGAGCATCGCCCGCACGAGTTGGGGCGCGACAATGCGCTCGACCAGGAGATAGCCGTTTTCGAAGTAGGACTCGCGCTGCGACTGGGCAAGAACGCGGGGAGGGATTTTCAGGACCTGTTCTGGCGTCATGGCCGGGCGCTCGAAGTATGCCGGAGCCCGGCATGTTCGAGCGTGGCTACCATGGTGTCAACCGCTGCCCCCGGCGAGCCGACCGGCCCGGGACCGGGTCCGTCGGTTCCCCGCGGCGAGATCGCTCGCCGCCGGCCTTCGTTCCGAACACGGCGCACCGTGTTCGCGAACTCGCTTGCGGGAACCCTTGTCGTCGGGGCCGCTGGCGCCGTTCACCCTTGGCACACCGCATCGCGCCATTCTCGATTCGGTTTCGGTGCCGTGCCGCATCCGCTGATGGCCGGCCGGCATCGGTTGACCGCCACTTGCGGTCACGCCGACGGTTGGCGCAGGGCCGACCGAGGGTGTATTAATACGTCTCGGACCCGCGCAGCGCACGGTCCGGATTCGGCCGGGAGACGGACCCTCGACGCCCGGGCCTCGGAGCGAACTCCACCCGCGTCCTAGGGGAGGTGGTACGGTGCTGGAATCCATTTGGAAACAAAGCCTTGACTACCTGGAATCAGTACTTCCCCTGAAGCAGTTCGATACCTGGCTTCGACCCCTGCAGGCGGAGGTGACCGCTGACGGGCTCTGCCTTCTCGCACCGAACGAATACGTCCGGGACTGGGTGGACCAGCACTACCGCGAACAGATCCGCGACACGCTCGAGCGCGTGGGCGGCGGACATCCGTACTCCGTCACCGTGGCGGTCGGGTCGGCGTCATCTTCCGAGCCCGCGGCATTGATCCAACAGGTTGACGATCCCGCCAGTCGACGCCTGGTCGTAGGGCTCCAGGCGCGCTTTCAGTTCTCGACGTTCATCGAAGGAAAATCCAATCAACTTGCCCTCGCCGCGTCCTTGCAGGTTGCGGAGAACCCGGGTATCGCCTACAACCCTCTTCTGATATACGGCGCGGTAGGTCTTGGCAAGACGCATCTCGTGCATGCGATCGGAAACGAAATCGTCAAGCGCCCGGGGGCGCGCGTGGCCTACCTTCCGGCCATGGATTTCGTGCGGAACATGGTGAGCTCCCTTCGGCACAACCAGATGGAACAGTTCAACCAGTATTACCGTTCCTTCGACGCCCTGCTGGTCGACGACATTCAGTTCTTTGCGGGGAAGGCCAAGTCGCAGGAAGAGTTCTTCCACGCTTTCGACGCCCTCCTGCAGGGAGATCATCAGATCGTGCTGACCTGCGATCGCTATCCTCGAGAAGTTGACGCGCTCCCGGAGCGACTCACATCGCGTTTCGAGTCCGGAATTTCGTATGCCATCGAACCGCCGGACCTGGAAACACGCGCCGCGATTCTGACTTCGAAGGCGGCCTTGGTTGATGTCGACCTTCCGGAGAACGTCGCGTTGTTCCTCGCCGACCGGCTCAAGTCGAACGTCCGCGACCTCGAGGGCGCGCTGCGCCGGGTCATCATGGGGTCAAGGCTCCAGGGACGAGCCATCACGATTGGGTATTGCCGCGATGTTCTCGGCGACCTGTTCTCGATTCAGGACCGGCTGGTCACCATCGAAAACATACAGAAGACGGTAGCAGAGTATTTCCGGATCCGTGTATCCGACCTCAATTCGAAGCGTCGTCATCGGTCCATCGTGAGGCCGCGACAAGTCGCGATGGCGCTTGCGCGCGAGCTCACGAATCGGAGCTTCCCCGAGATTGGGGCAGCATTCGGAGACCGGGATCACACGACCGTGCTGCACGCGTGCCGGAAGGTGGAAGAGCTTCAGAAGTCCGACAGCTCCGTGGATACGGACTATCGTAATCTGCTTCGGCGCCTTCGAACATGAGCTGGACAACCTGGGGACAGGATTGGCCGCTAACGGGGCGTCGGGTTCATCCACAGGTCTTCTACTCTTTGGGCAGGCACCATCGAAGTGCCTTCGGTGTTGGCAAGGTGTTGTTTATCTTGTTGATTTTCGGACTATCCACTGAAACGCACCGTGTCAATTACGATAACCACAAGTAAGGACCAAGATGAAGTTTCAATTGGATAGATCAGCGCTTCTCAACTGCCTTCAGGTCGTGCACGGGGTTGTTGAGCGCCGGGAGAGGCTGCCGATATTGAGTAATATTCTCGTAGCGCTCGGGGACGAAACGATCTCGATGACGGCAACGGATATGGAAATTGAGCTGGTTGCTCGTACTTCGGCGCCAGGCGGGGTGGCGGGTGAGGTGACGGTTCCGGCGCGGAAGCTGGTGGACATCTGTCGCACACTTCCGGAGGACGCCGCGGTGGAGTTTTCGGCGGTGGAGAGCCGCGCGAACGTGCGCGCGGGCCGGAGTCGATTCACGTTGAACACGCTTCCATCGTCCGACTTTCCGACGACCGATGCTATCGAAGGGGTAGTTGAGGTTTCGGTCCGCCAGCGTGATCTCAAGGAGCTGTTCGAAAGAACCCAGTTCGCGATGGCTAACCAGGATGTTCGGTACTATCTCAACGGGCTCTTGCTCGAGTTTCGTGGCAACCGGCTTCGGGCCGTTTCGACGGACGGGCATAGACTGGCGCAGGCCGAGGTCGAGCTGCAGGGTAGCTCCGACGGTGAAGAGGTACACCAGTGCATCTTGCCGCGAAAGGGTGTACACGAGCTTATGCGCCTCATCCAGAACTCTGACGACACAGCGAAGGTCGTGGTTGGAAAGGCGAGCCTGCAGATGGCCTTCGGAGATGTGACATTCACGAGCAGGCTGATCGAAGGTCGTTTCCCCGACTACAACCGGGTCATTCCGCGTCCGGAGCAATGCGACAAGGAGGCGGATGTCGATCGCGAGCTTGCGCGGCGCAGTCTCCAGCGCGCTTCGATTCTCTCGAATGAGAAATATCGTACGGTGAGGCTCTCGTTTACCGATGGCTCGCTCCATGTTGCGGCAAACAATCCGGATCACGAGGAAGCGGAGGACGAGGTCGACATACAATATACGGGTGATTCGGTCGAAATTGGTTTTAATGTGGGTTATCTGATTGATGCGCTGGGCGTTTTACCAACCGAAACGGTTACCTTCCACTTGAGCGATCCCGGCAGCAGTTGTCTCCTGACACCGAAGGACGATGATGGGTCCTGCAGGTATGTCGTAATGCCGATGCGGCTATAAGACTGGCCCCGGTCGCGAGTCGTTCGGTGGACGCTCGTCGCTGAGCGGGGACGCCTTCGTGTCGGTCGGGTGGCCCGCTCTCCGAACGACCGAGAATACTCGGGGGAAGTCGGTCGATGCAGATCGTCGGCATACAGATTCAGGGCGTTCGGGCTCTCGCCAATGTATCTCTCGCGCCTGGTGCCGGTGTGAATGTTCTCATTGGCCCCAATGGCAGCGGCAAGACGAGTTTTCTCGAGGCTGTGCATATCCTTAGCCTCGGTCGCTCGTTCCGTACGAGACGAACTCGGGCGGTGATTCGACATGGTGCCGAGAGTCTGAGGGTAGTGGGCGAGGTTTCGCGGGAGGAAGGGAAGGACGTTTGCACAATCGGTATCGAGAAGTCGGAAAGAGCGACAAGACTTCGGGTGGACGGGCAGGAGGTGCGGTCCGTGTCCGCGTTGGCGCGTCAGCTCCCGGTCATGGTGGTGGCGCCGGAGGGTCTTAAGGCTCTCCTGGAGGGGAGCGAGCATCGCCGGCGTCTTCTGGATTGGACTCTGTTTCACGTGGAACCGAGCTACCTTGATGTGCTGCAGCGGTACGGTTACGCATTGCGCCAGCGGAACGCTTCACTCAGGAACTTGGCCCGCGGAGCAAACGAGTGGGAGGTAGAAGCTTGGGATGAACAGACAGCGGACTTGGGCGAGCGCCTCGACGAGATGCGACGTCGTCATATGAACTCTGATGCAATGGCGGAAACAGCTCATGAGGCGATTGACAGTGTGCTCAAGGAAGAGGTTTCTTGGGAGTATTGGTGTGGCTGGGACCGGGAGAGGACGCTGAAGGAGGTCTTGAACGAGAATCGTCGGAGGGATGTGGAGACCGGCTACACGACAGCAGGGGCGCATCGAGCAGATGTCGTATGGCGCGCCTCACGAGGCATGGCGCGCGACAAGCTTTCCCGTGGTCAGGGACGCCTGCTCGTCATGGCGTTTGAGGTTGCCCAAGTCAGCTACGTAAAGAAGGTTGAGGCTCTTCGGCCGGTGTTGCTGGTGGACGACTTGAGCACCGAGCTCGACATCGTCAGCATGCAGCGGTTCCTCTCCCGAATTGAGAGTCTGGGACTGCAGGTGTTCATATCCTCCGTGTTGGATGCGGTCGTAACACTCGTTCGACCAAACGCGGACTCCCGGTTGTTTCACGTGGAACAGGGGCGGGTGCTCCAGGCGCAGTGATATAATCGGGGTTTACCGACGGGGAGTCTTGACAAGGTGGCCGATGGCATCAATCCGGCGGAATACAGCGCCGAAAACATAAAAGTACTCAAAGGGTTAGAAGCTGTAAGAAAGCGACCCGGGATGTTCATCGGAGATACCGACGATGGAACCGGCCTTCACCACATGGTATTCGAGGCGGTCGACAACTCCATCGATGAAGCGCTTGCCGGTCACTGCACCGAAATCCGCGTCACCATCCATGAGGGCGAGTCGGTAACGGTTGCCGACAACGGAAGAGGAATACCCGTCGACGTCCATGAAGAAGAAGGACGCTCGGCCGCCGAGGTCATCATGACCGTGCTCCACGCCGGAGGTAAGTTCGACGAGAACGCATACAAGGTCTCCGGCGGACTTCATGGAGTTGGAATCTCGGTCGTCAATGCGCTCTCGTCAAAACTCAGCCTCCGCATCTGGCGAAGCGGAAAAACGTATTTTCAAGAGTATCGTCATGGCGACCCCGTAACCGATCTGCGCATTGTCGGAGACGCCGACCGGACCGGAACCGAACTGTGGTTTTCACCGAGCGACGCGACTTTCGGCAATATCGAGTTTCACCACGACCTCCTCGCCCGCCGGTTGCGGGAGCTCGCCTTTCTGAACTCCGGGGTCCGAATCATCCTCGATGACGAAAGATCCGGCAAGCGGGAGGTGTTCGCGTATGACGGGGGAATCCGCGCCTTTGTCGAGTATCTGAATCGCCACAAGACACGACTCAATCCCTCCGTCTGCCATATCGATTCGGAACGGGGAGGATATGGAGTCGAGGCAGCGTTGCAATGGAACGACTCGTACCAGGAGCACGTTCTATGCTTCACGAACAACATTCCGCAACGCGATGGCGGGACCCACCTGGCCGGATTCCGGGCCGCAATCACGCGCACCTTCAACCAGTACATGGACTCCACCGGAATGGCCGAAAAGGCGAAGGTCACGCTGACCGGCGATGACATGCGCGAGGGTCTCGCCGCTGTGCTCTCCGTGAAGGTACCGGACCCCAAGTTTTCATCCCAGACCAAGGACAAGCTCGTATCTTCGGAGGTCAAGGCGATAGTCGAATCGACGGTGGCCGAGAAACTCGCCGAATTTCTTCTGGAACGTCCACAGGAGGCGCGTCTGCTCACCCAGAAGATTGTAGAAGCCGCACGTGCCCGGGAGGCGGCTCGCAAGGCCCGCGAGATGACGCGGCGAAAGACCGCGCTCGACGTTGCCGGACTCCCGGGAAAGCTCGCCGATTGCCAGGAGAAGGACCCCTCCAAGTCCGAGTTGTTCCTGGTGGAGGGCGACTCGGCAGGCGGATCGGCCAAGCAGGGGCGTGACCGACGGAACCAGGCCATCCTTCCTCTCAAGGGAAAGATTCTGAACGTGGAGAAGGCGCGCTTCGACAGAATGCTGAATTCGGTAGAGGTAGGAACCCTGATAACGGCCCTTGGATGCGGGATAGGGCGCGAGGAATTCGACCTGTCCAAGTTGCGGTACCACCGCCTGATCCTGATGACCGACGCGGATGTCGATGGTTCCCACATTCGTACCCTGCTGCTCACTTTCATGTATCGGCAAATGCCGGAACTTATTGAAAACGAACATGTTTACATCGCACAACCTCCTCTCTACAAGGCGAAATCGGGGCGCCACGAGCAATATCTGAAGGACGATGACGAGCTCGATCGATACCTGCTGGAAGTCGGCATGGCGGACTCGGAGATCGTCCCCGGGCCGGGTGCGGATGGGGTTTTTGCCGGAAACGGGGCCGGCACTGCGGCGTTCGTGCCTCTCCCGAGGGACCGCTTGGGGGAGCTCGCCGCGGAGTACCTTGCGGTCTCGGGGATTCGTGCTCGCGTGGGGCGGATCCTCTTTCCCGACGTCGTGGACGCGCTGGGACGCATGCCGCAACTCACCAACGAAGACATGGGCGATGTCGCGGCACTCGAGGGGTGGTTCGCGCAACTGGAGAGGCAGCTCGAGAATGTACCCACGCCCTACCGGGTCGAATTCGAGCGAAATGACGGAGACGCCTTCACCGCCTTGATCTACGCCCGGTTGCACGGCGTCGAGGTGGAGCGGGAGCTATCGAGCGAGTTCTTTCGTTCGTCCGACTATAGAACCCTGATCCGCAGGTCGCGCGACCTGCTTGCCCCGCTCGGCGAGGCCGCCAACGTGACGCGCGGGGACCGCAGCAAGCATGTACCGGATCTCAAGTCCGCATTCGACTGGCTGACCACCGAAGCGCGTCGCGGCCTCAGCATCCAACGGTACAAGGGGCTGGGAGAAATGAATCCCGACCAGCTTTGGGAGACGACGATGGACCCGGCGCGCCGGCGGCTGGTCCGGATCCAGATCGAGGACGCGGTGGCCGCGGACGACCTGTTCTCCACCCTGATGGGAGACCAGGTCGAGCCGAGGCGGTACTTCATCGAGTCGAACGCGCTCTCCGTCGCCAATATCGACGCCTGAAATCCTGGGCATCGAGCCCCGGGCGGAATTGAACCGGAGCGCCCGATCAGATCGTCGCGCCGGCGTCCACCGAGAGAACTTGCCCGGTCGTCACCCGCGACTCGTCCGAGGCAAGATAGAGAGCCATGTTGGCGATGTCCCGCGGCTCGCACCAGCCAAGAAGCTGACTGCCACGAACCATTCGATCGATGTGCTCGTTCGACTCGGCCAGCGCGGCGGCCCGTGGAGTGCGCGTCGCCCCGGGCGCAATCGCGTTCACCCGGACTCCGTGCTGCGCGTACTCCGCCGCCATTGAACGAGTCATGCTGGCGACCCCCCCCTTCGCCGCGGTGTAGCAGTCGCGCCCGCGGAGCGCCATGAGGGCCACGTTGGACGAGGTGTTGATGACCGAGCCGCCCCCGGATTCGATCAGGCATGGGATGCCGTACTTGCAGACAAGAAAAGTCCCGAAGAGATCGAGCTTGATGGCCCGCCAGAACTCTTCCTCGGGCGCCTCGGTAACCGGCCCGTCAGATGGTGTCGAACCGCCCGCGTTGTTGTAGAGCACATCGAGTCGGCCGAATCGGTCCACTGCACGGGAAATCGCATTCCGTACGCTCTCCGTGTCGGTGACGTCCGTGCCCACCCAAAGAGCGTCGCCGCCCGCGGCACGGACTCTGTCCTGTGTTTCCGCGCCGGATGCCGGATCGATTTCGGCGACGACCACGCGCGCCCCTTCCGCCGAAAACAGCTCCGATGCGATGCGACCGATTCCCGTACCTGCGCCGGTAATGAAGGCAACCTTACCCTCGAGTCTCGGAGTCATGCGATTCCCCGTCGTATCATTTCGCTCACCTTCACCGGCTTCCGCGCCGGATGGACTGTCCGAAAATGCGGCATCTTGCCCATTTTTTCAGTAACTTGCACATGCGTCGCGGGCGTCCGGTCCAAGCCACGCATGGATGTACATCCTCTCCCCGGGGTCCCGTGCGACAGGTTGCAACGGCGCAAGTCCGCAAAGAATAGTCCATGGCCCGCAAACTAGTCGAGGGTGGCTCTGGCGCAGCACCAGACTTCTATCCATTCCACGTCCCGCTCCCGGAGCGCCAGCGACAGCGCGGATGCGGTGGCGCCGGTGGTCAGCACATCGTCGACAATCGCAACTCGTTTCGTCCCGGCCGGCCACCGGCGGACCGTGAACGCCTTCTCGACATTCGCAAATCTCTCCGCCGCGTTGCGGGCCCTGGCCTGGGGCGGCGAGTGGTGCCGGACGATGCGTACGGACCCCGGGCGTCGCAGGCCGAGGTTGCGTCGAACCATGGTCGCAAGCTCTTCGGCGTGGTTGAATCCACGCTGGAGGAGGCGACGTCTGGACAGCGGCAGCCCGATCACCACTTCTGGCACGGTGCGTCGGGTCCGTACCGCCAGCTCTCGCGCGAGAAGTCGTCCGAGGGCTGCCGCCGCCGCCAGATCCCGAGAGTACTTCATCCGGTGAACGAGACTGGCGAGAGGCGGCCCGAAGCTCCACGGAGCGACTACCCGGTCGAATGGAGGAGGATTCACGAGGCAGGCCGGACAATGTTCGGCCGTGTCCCCGATCGGTGCGGGGAAGCCCTCGTGCTCGGCAGTGGTCGGGGTTGCACATCGGGGACACACGGAACCCAGAAGCAACGGATCGAGCGCGCGGCAGCAGTCCCGGCAGGGATTGAGCGGGGCTCCTGCTTCGCCGCAGAGGCTGCACGCCTGCGGGAACAGCCACGAGAGAACGGGGTTCGGCGAAATGCGGCTCCGCAGTCCGTGCACCACCTGTTCCACTCCGACCCTCGCTCCCGGGGCGTATCCGGACCCCGCCGCCCACCGGCCCGGACGTCGACCCGGAAAACGTTCGACGGTGCTCTCTCGCCCGGCCACCGCCCGAATATTCTAGCGACGCTGCGCCTCGGACCGACGAGACCTGTTCGAAGCCATCCATGCTTGTTCGAGACCCCGCCGCACCGCAGCGGTCGCAGCCTCGTACGCTTCGTTCCTGAAACCGCTTTGCAAACTGGAGTCATCTGCAAAGACCGGGGCCCCTCAAGGAGTCCAGGCGAGAACGGATCGTGAACGGCCGACTTCCCACTCCTTCCGAAGCGCGAATCCGCGCCGCCCTCGCGCGGTCCCCGTTGGCCCGCCGTCGCGGCGAGCCGGGCGTGGCTGAACGATGGTGCGAAGAGACGGCCGCCCGTTTGTTCGACCACCTCGATCCGGTCCGACTCGAGCCCCGGTGGGCAATCGACCTCGCCATGCAGTGCGGCGTCCGCGACCGGTTGGCCGACCGGTTTCCGGGAGCGCGAGTCCTGAGCTGCGGGTATCTCCCGAGCGCGCTCGTGCGTTCCTCCTCGGAACCGGGAGGCCGTCACCACGGGGTCGCGGCGAGTCCGATGCGCCTGCCCCTTGCCTCGGCGTCGGTCGACCTCCTGGCCTCGAATCTCTCGCTGATCTGGTTCCCGGACCTGCGACCCGTTCTCGAGGAGGTGTGGCGAGTGCTTCGTCCCGGCGGGCTCGTTGCCTTCACGACCCTCGGTCCCGGGACGCTCGGAGAGCTGCGGCAAAGCTGGAAGGCGGTGGACGGGCGGCCACATATCATCGAGTTCGCCGACATGCACGACATTGGCGATGCGATGGTCAAGGCGGGCTTCGCGGATGTGGTCATGGATGCGGAGCGGATCACCGTCACCTGGCCGGACACGCGCGCCTTGCTGCATGACCTCCGCGGTCTGGGAACCGGGAATCCCCTGCCCGACCGCCCGCCCGGCCTCACTACCCCCCGTCGGCTCGCGGCCATCGCGCGAGCCTGCGAGGCGAACAGGCCGGACGGGCGGATTTCCGCGACCGTTGAGCTCGTGCACGGTCACGGTTGGAAGCCGCAGGCGCGCGCTGAGGTTCGGTTCGAGGAATTCGCCCGGACGAGGTGACCTCGAGGCGTCACGAGTACCGGGACGCCCCCGCCGATTGCCGGGAGCGCAGGGCGGGCCTCGTATTGCGGCCCGTCAGGGGCTCTAGTACCATGCCGCCGCTTCGAACGGACTGGATTCCGCCGCGTACGGGAGTGAGAAGCGCGGACATGGTGTCGATGAGCGGCGAAGGGCCGGACCACACCGTGGTTCTGCGTCCGAACCTGTCTCTCTCCTGGCGGCAAGCCAAGGCGCTCCTCGTGGTCGTGGCGCTCGTGCTCGCGGGCCTCGCGTCCGGATTCGCGGTGGTCGGACTCTGGACGGTGCTGCCTCTGGCCGGGGCGGAATGGCTGGCGCTCGCCGTCGCGCTGTACGTGGTGCAGCGGCGCGGTCACCGGATGGAGATCGTCTCGGTCCGGGGCGGTTGCGTGGCAGTCGAGAAGGGCTGCGGTCCGCTGCGCGCCTCGAAGCGGGAGTTTCCCCGGGGATGGGTGCGGGTTCATCTGCGACGGTCCCCGGTCCGCGGGTATCCGTCGAGGCTGGTGCTCGCGATGCATGGCGAGGAAGTCGCGCTGGGCGACTTTCTTGCCGAGGATGAACGGCGGCATGCGGCCAAGCTCCTGCACCGGACCCTGGTGCGGCCCTTCCCGGATGTCGCGGCGACAGCCGGCTCGGTCCGGCGCGGCTGAAGCCGTACGCCGTCTCCGGAGGGCGGAAAGCGGCCCGAATCGGTCGGTGCCGATGAGGCGAAGCACGAAACAGGCCAGCAAGTGAGCGGAGAGTCGATGACGTTCGACAGTCGGTTATTCCGTCGGTGGATTCACCGCGCGTCGCAGGCGGCGGCGGGGCTGGCCGCGCTGGCGCCGTTGAGCGCGGCCTACGCGGAATGGGAACTCAACATGCCGCGCGGGGTGACCCTGATCAGCCGCGAAGCCTACGACCAGCACATGCTCATGTTGTGGTGGTGCGTCGGCATCGGGGTCGTCGTGTTCGGCGCGATGTTCTACTCGATGTTCCGGCATCGTCGAGCCGCCGGGCACGCCGCGGCGAACTTCCACCACAATACCTTTGCCGAAATCGTGTGGACCGTCATCCCGGTGGTGATCCTGGTGCTGATGGCGATACCGGCGACCCGCGCCCTCATCGTGATGGAGGACACCTCGGAGGCCGACATGACCCTCAAGGTCACCGGCCACCAGTGGAAGTGGCGCTACGAGTACCTCGAGGACGACGTCGACTTCTTCAGCTCGCTCGCGCCCGAGAGCCGGGAAGCGATCTACTCGGACCCGTATGCCACCGACAATTATCTGCTCGAGGTCGACAACGAGGTGGTGCTTCCCGTCGGCCGGAAGGTTCGAATTCTCCTCACCGCCGACGACGTGATCCACGCATGGTGGGTGCCCGCGCTCGGAATGAAGAAAGATGCGATCCCGGGCTTCATCAACGAGCTGTGGACGCGCATCGACGAGCCGGGGATCTACCGCGGACAGTGCGCGGAGCTGTGTGGAAAGGACCACGGTTTCATGCCGATCGTCGTGCGGGCGGTCCCGGACGAGGAATACGTCGCCTGGGTCGACGACCGCCACGCGGCGCAGGAGCTGGTCGCCCAGGAGGCCCTGCGGGACTGGACGGTGGAGGAGCTGATGGTTCGCGGCCGGGAGATCTACATCACCGCCTGTGCGGCCTGTCATCAGCAGAACGGACAGGGGCTGCCGCCGTCGTTCCCGGCGATCACCGGAAGCGAGATCGCAACCGGCCCGCTCGACGCGCACCTGGACCGGGTCATGAACGGCAAGCCGGGAACCGCGATGGCCGCCTTCGCGCAGCAGCTCGGCGACTCCGACCTCGCGGCGGTCATCACGTACCAGCGCAACGCGCTCGGAAATGCGGTCGGCGACTCGGTTCAGCCGTCCGCCGTCCGGGCGGCCAGGTGAGCGGTCCGGGCGACCGGAACCGCGAGTCAACGGCAGGAGGATTGTGGAGATGAGCGCGGCAACCACGCGCGATGCGCACGACGACGCGCACCACGACGACCACCACCACCACGGCCCCGAGCCGGGTGTCATGCGGTGGGTGTACACCACCAATCACAAGGACATCGGCACGCTCTACCTCGTGTTCTCGTTCCTGATGCTCCTGCTCGGGGGGCTTCTCGCGCTCGGCATCCGCACCGAGCTGTGGTCGCCCGGACTTCAGTTCGTGGAGCCGGACTTCTTCAACCAGCTGACGACCATGCACGCGCTGATCATGGTCTTCGGCGCGATCATGCCGGCGACCGTGGGCTTCGCAAACTGGATGGTCCCGTTGATGATCGGGGCCCCCGACATGGCCCTTCCGCGCTTGAACAACTGGAGCTTCTGGCTTCTCCCGTTCGCGTTCGCGCTCCTGATCTCCACGTTCTTCATGGAGGGCGGCGCCCCGGCGGCCGGCTGGACCCTCTATGCGCCGCTCGTCCTCCAGGGTGGCGCGAACCTTCCGTTCGCGATCTTCGCGATCCACCTGATGGGCATCGCGTCGGTGATGGGCGCCATCAACATCATCGTGACGATCCTGAACATGCGCGCTCCGGGCATGACATTGCTCAAGATGCCGCTGTTCATCTGGACCTGGCTCATCACCGCCTTCCTGCTGGTCGCGGCGATGCCGGTCTTCGCCGGGGCGGTCACCATGCTGCTGACCGACAAGTTCTTCGGGACCTCGTTCTTCGACGCCGCGGGCGGCGGCGATCCCGTGCTCTTCCAGCACATCTTCTGGTTCTTCGGGCACCCCGAGGTGTACATCATGATCCTGCCGTCGTTCGGGATCGTGTCCCAGGTCATTCCCACTTTCGCGCGCAAGCCGCTCTTCGGCTACGAGTCCATGGTGTACGCCACGGCCTCGATCGCGTTCCTCTCGTTCATCGTCTGGGCGCACCACATGTTCACCGTGGGAATGCCGCTCGCGGGCGAGCTCTTCTTCATGTACACGACGATGCTGATCGCGGTCCCCACCGGAGTGAAGGTGTTCAACTGGGTGGCGACCATGTGGCGCGGCTCGATGACCTTCGAAACCCCGATGCTGTACGCCATCGCGTTCGTCATCCTGTTCACCCTCGGCGGATTCTCGGGCCTCATGCTCGCGATCGTCCCCTCGGACTTCCAGTACCACGATACCTACTTCGTGGTCGCCCACTTCCACTACGTGCTGGTCACCGGTTCGCTGTTCGGGATCTTCGCCGGGGTCTACTACTGGCTGCCGAAGTGGACCGGCAACATGTACGACGAGCGGCTCGGCAAGTGGCACTTCTGGCTCTCCACCATCTTCGTCAACATCCTCTTCTTCCCGCAGCACTTCCTGGGGCTGGCGGGAATGCCGCGGCGGGTCCCGGACTACGCGGTGCAGTTCGCGGACTGGAACATGGTGTCGAGCATCGGCGGATTCGGTTTCGGGCTGTCGCAGTTGCTGTTCGCGTGGATCGTCCTGCAGTGCTGCCGGGGTGGAAAGCAGGCCACCGCCGAGGTCTGGGACGGTTCGGACGGGTTGGAGTGGACCGTTCCCTCGCCCGCGCCGTACCACACGTTCGAGACTCCGCCGGCGGTCCGATAGGCATTCCCTTGGCCGATGGTCGCGGTGAGGCGCAACGGCAGCGCAGGTCGAACATTCGTCTCGCGCTGGTGATCGGGATGGTGGCTCTCGGCTTCTACGTGCTCATGTTCGTCACGGGGTGGTACCGGTGGTGACCGCCGCCCCGATTGCGCGGGCCAACCGGCGGCTGACCCTCCGGCTCCTCGCGGTGACCGCCGCGATGTTCGGCTTCGGATACGCCCTGGTGCCCCTGTACGACATCGTCTGCGACCTCACCGGGATCGGCGGCCGCACCGGGATCATCTCGGAGGCGACCGCGACGACGCGTGCGGTGGACGCGTCGAGGGTGGTCAAGGTCCAGTTTGTCGCCACCGTCAACAGCGGATTGCGCTGGGAGTTCGAGGGACCGGAAACACCCCTCGAGGTACATCCCGGCAAGGTCTACGAGGCGAGCTTCTCGGCATCCAACCGTTCGAAGCGGCCGGTCGTCGCTCAGGCCGTTCCGAGCGTCACTCCGGTCGGCGCCGCGGCGCACTTCAACAAGATTGAGTGCTTTTGCTTCACGCGGCAACGGCTCGAGCCCGGGGAAACCCGCGCAATGCCGGTGCGCTTCGTGGTCGGCAAGGAGATCCCGCGCCGGATCGGCACGCTGACCCTCGCATATACCTTCTTCGAGGCGGAGCCCGCCAGCGCGTCGGCGGCCCGGCGCGCCGCCGCCAGTGACGGAATCGGAGCCAATGGCTGAAGCACAGTACTATGTTCCCCACGGAACGCGGTGGCCCATCATGGGCTCCATCGGCCTCACCGCGCTCGTCGGCGGATTCGCCGCGCTGCTCAATGGCGCGAGCGTCGCGTCGCTGGTGATGGTCCTTGGATTCGTGATCCTCGTGGCCATGATGTTCCTCTGGTTCGGCCAGGTGGTTCGCGAGAGCGAGTCGCGCATCTACAACGACCAGGTCGACCGCTCCTTCCGATGGGGAATGGGGTGGTTCATCTTCTCGGAGGTGTGTTTCTTCGGCGCCTTCTTCGGCGCGCTCTTCTATGCTCGCGTCTATTCGGTGCCCTGGCTGGGGGGCGAAGGAACCGGGGTCGCGACGAATCTCTTCCTGTGGCCGTCCTTCGACTCGGTGTGGCCGACCAACGGGCCGGCGGCTTTGGGCGGTGCGTACCAGGTGATGGGAGCGTGGGGGATCCCCGCCCTGAACACGATCATCCTGCTCTCGAGCGGGGGCACGGTGACCTGGGCTCACTGGGGCATCATCAAGGACAACCGCCCACAGTTCGTCTGGGGGCTCCTGCTGACGGTCGTGCTCGGCTTCCTTTTCGTCGGCCTGCAGGCGTACGAATACTACGAGGCCTATGCCCACCTGAACCTCAAGCTGTCGACCGGAATTTACGGATCGACCTTCTTCATGCTCACCGGGTTCCACGGCGCCCATGTCACCATCGGCGCGATCATGCTCACCGTGGTCATGTTGAGGGGGATGAGGGGGCACTTCGACTCGAAGAACCATTTCGCTTTCGAGGCGGCGGCCTGGTACTGGCACTTCGTCGACGTGGTGTGGCTCGGGCTGTTCATATTCGTGTACTGGCTCTGACGGCGGCCGACCGCGGTCAGATTCCGTGCGGCTGGATGAGGCCCGCCCAGTAGAGCAGGAACAGGAGCGCGAAGAGACCGAAGGAAAGCCCAATACGGAACGTGAGGGCCTTGGCGGTACGGTCCGATTGTCCGCGGCCACGGACGAGATGGACCAGAGCTGAGCCCAAGCTTGCAAGTATTCCCAGGAAGATCAGTATGATGACGATGGTTGCAAAGTTCACGGGGGCATGCTCCGGGCAATGGTCACCCGAAGGGAGTCTAGTGCCTTTGCGATCGGTAGCGGATGGACGGGAACGTCCCGTCCGTTGCGGGCGCGCTCCGGCTGGCGGAGCCGAAGTCGCCTTGCCGGGAAGTCGGCCCGGCTGACTTGCTCCGAGTCACCGGAGTCGGGGGTGTCCGCGCCAGCCCCTCCATGTCTCCCTTGAAGCGGGCGGGACTCCGGTTCTCCCCTTCCATCGTGCCGACCGCGGCGGCGGCGGCGTTGCTCGCTCTCCTGTGCTCCCTCGGTTTCTGGCAGCTCGACCGGGCCGCGGGAAAGGAGGCGGCGCTGGCGCGGTACCAGGCGGCTCGCTCCACGGTGCTCGACGAGACCGCTCTTGGCCGCGAACCCGTCGAGTTCGCCCGGGTCGACCTCGGTGGGCGGTACGATCCCGCGCGCCAGTTCCTTCAGGACAATCGGACCTACCGGGGCCGTTCCGGCTACCACGTTCTCACCCCCTTTCGCACCGAGAGCCATGGCGCGGTACTGGTCAACCGGGGATGGGTTCCGGCGGAGCCGGTCCGGAGCGCTCTCCCCGAGATCGCCGCACCACGCGGCACGGTGCGTCTGCAGGGGACCGTACGCCTTCCGCGGGAAGACCTGTTCGTGCTGGGGGACACCGGATACTCGGCGCCGGGATGGCCGCGGGTCGTGCAGCGGGTGGAGCTCGACGCGATGAAGCGATCGCTCGGCTATCCCCTCGCCGACTGGCTCGTGGCCCTCGATCCCGCCTCGCCGAACGGCTACGTGCGGGAGTGGAAGGCCGCTCCCGGGCTCACCCCGGATCGGCATCGAGGATATGCATTTCAATGGTTTGCGCTCGCAACGGCGCTATTCGCGATCTGGGTGGCCGTCAATCTGAAGCGTTCGGACCGATGATCGGCCACCAGCTTCGGGGAATGGTGAACGATGGGCGGATCCGCGACGGACGGTGGTGCGCCAACGTGACGATCGGGAAGTCGAGGTGCATCGTCGGTTCAGCGGCTTCCGATTGCCCGCCCCGAGGGAGGCGCTTGCTGCTCCCTTCGCCCGACGGAGCGCGAGGCGTCGGGGCGTGCTGACCCGCTCGAGGCTCCTGTTCCTCGGGATCGTTGCCGTGTTCGTGGCACCGCCCTTGCTCGCATTCGTGTTCTACGCCGGCGCAGGTTCGTGGTTCGAACCCGGAACGGTGAGTCGCGGCTCGCTGCTCGACCCACCCCGCCCTGCACCACGGGCCCCGCTTGTTCTTGCAAACGGAGACGTTCTTCCTGCCGAACACCTGGAGCGGCGGTGGACAATCGTCCTTCTTGCCCGGGACGGATGCGGCACGACATGCGAGGAGGCGCTCCAGGCGATGCGCCTCGCCCATCGCGCGCTCGGCAGGAACCGGACCCGCGTGCAGCGGTTGCTGCTTCTCCCGGCCGCGTCTTCTCCTCCCTTCGAAGCCGATCATCCGGTGGCGAGAGTCACTCCCGCCTGGGACCGGGTGCTTCGCGACTCCGACCGGAAGGTGGGAACGCGCACGGCCGGAATCTGGCTCGTGGACCCGCGCCGCTTCGTGATCTCGCGCTTTCCGGCCGGCGCCGGACCGCGGATGATCGAGCGCGACCTCAGCCGGCTCCTCAAGCTGTCGAAGTGGCAGACGGGATAGCCCGAGGGATGCGGCCGCCGTGGATGCCGGCATTGCGGCCACGGAACGCCGGCGTGGTGCCGGTCCGTCGCCGCAGATGTGCGGGCGAGCTCGGAGGCCGACTCCGCCGGGCTACTGCCCGCCTTCAATGGCGCTGGTGTCGGAGCGGGAGCGTCCTGCACCGGTTCTCCAGACGAGGTGCCGGCTGATGCGGGAGCGGAGCGTTCGGCGCCTGGCGCTCTGGATGACCGGGCTTGCCTTCGCGGTGGTGGTGCTCGGCGCCTGGGTGCGGCTCACCGGCGCGGGGCTCGGGTGTCCGGATTGGCCCGGCTGCTACGGGCGGATGGTCATCGGTCCGGAAGGAACTTCGCTTGCCGCCGCCATCGAGGGGGGAAAGGCGTGGCGCGAGATGGTCCATCGGTACGCCGCTGGAATGCTCGGAATCGGGATCCTGATCCTCGCCGCCGCCGCGGTTCACAGCCGGCGGCAGAGGGCAGAGGGCGGGTCGGTCGCGCTCGCGGTCGTGCTCGTGGGACTGGTCGCGTTCCAGGCCGCGCTCGGGGCGTGGACGGTCACCCAGCGGCTGCAGCCCGTGGTCGTGGTGGCCCACCTGCTCGGCGGAATGGCCGTTCTCGGACTGTTGTGGCGAATTCACCTTGGAGCCCCCGCAACGTCGGCTCGGCCGCCTCCGGCGTGGCTCAGGCCCGCCACGGCGGTCGGGGTGGCGATCCTCGCCGTTCAGATTGCGCTCGGGGGCTGGACCAGCGCCAACTATGCGGCGCTCGCGTGCCCGGACTTCCCCACCTGCCACGGAGACTGGTGGCCGGCGGGAAACTATGCGACCGGCTTCCGCCTGTGGCAGGAGGCGCGCACCGGATTCGAAGGGGGGGTGCTTGCCGGCGATGCGCGCATCGCCATCCATTTCATGCATCGAATCGGGGCGCTCGTGACCGTCGCGTACCTGGGGGCGCTCTGCGGGGCGTCGATGAGGCGGGGCCGGCCGGACCGGCGGCTCATGGTCGCGACCCGTTCCGCGCTCGTGCTGCTCATCGTCCAGGCGGTGCTCGGAGTGTCGAACGTGTGGCTTCAATTGCCGCTTGGCGTAGCCGTCGCACATAATGCGGGCGCGGCGCTTCTGCTCCTTGCGCTGATCACGATGCACCACCGTTCGGGCCGACGATCATGACCGGGCTTCCGCAACACCGGCACGCCTTCACCGCAGCCGCCGGCGACCGTCTCCTTGACGGCGGCCGGGCCGCGCGCGCAGTCGCCGCCGGGCCGGGGAGTGCGGCCACTTCCCGCCCGACGGCGCCGGGCACCGCACTCTTTTCCGGGTGAGGGAGCTCGCTGGTGTGAACATGCCCAATGCCGAAACGGCTCAGGCAGGACCGGCGGGGGCGCTCGGCCGGCACCTGGCGGCCTACGTGGAGGTGTGCAAGCCCAAGGTGGTGGCCGCAATCGTCTTCACCGCGGTGGTGGGCATGTTCCTCGCCGTCCCGGGGATGGTGCCGCTCGACATCCTTTTCGCCGCGACGGCCGGGATCGGTCTCGGAGCGGCCGCCGGCGCTGCCTTCAACCACGCCGTGGAGCGCCGAATAGACGCGGTCATGGCCCGCACCCGCAATCGCCCCGTCGTGTCGGGGGTGCTGGCCTCCGGCTCCGTAACGGTGTTCGCCTGCATCCTCGCGGCGGGGTCGGTCGCCGTGCTCCTGACGTGGGTCAACTGGCTGACGGCGGCCCTGACCCTGATCTCGACCACTGCGTACGCGGTGGTCTATACCGTGTGGCTCAAGCCCGCCACCCCGCAGAACATCGTCATCGGAGGGGCGGCCGGCGCAATGCCGCCGGTCATCGGATGGACCGCCGTGACGGGAGCGGTGGACCCGCACTCCCTCCTCCTCTTTCTCATCATCTTTGCCTGGACCCCTCCCCACTTCTGGGCCCTCGCAATCCATCGGCGCAACGAGTATGCGGCGGCCGACGTGCCCATGCTCCCGGTAACCCACGGGGTCGCGTTCACCCGACTTCAGATCCTGTTCTATACCGTTCTGCTCCTCGTGGCGAGCCTGCTGCCGTACGTCACCCGAATGAGCGGCGTCGTCTACCTCGCCGGCGCCATCGCCCTCGGGACCGGTTTCGTGTACTACGCGCTCGCCCTCATGTTCCGGGACGATGCGTCCCTGCCGATGAGGACCTTCGGCTACTCGATCATCTACCTGTTCGGGATATTCGCCTGCCTTCTGGTGGATCACCACTTCCAGGTGAAAATGGTCTGAGTGGGGCCGTGGCGGCGGTGCACGACGGGTCCGTGCACAGGAAGGAAACCGGAAGGCGGAGCGGCGCTACTCGTTGTCGTCGACTTCCGCGCCGGCCCCCCGAGAGCGCGAACGCTCGCTCGCCGGTACCAGGATCCGGGCCGCGGCCACGCGGATCCGGCTCCAGTCGCAGGGCGCGAGGCGGAGCCCGTTCGCGAGGGAGATGGCGTGGCGCGCCTCGAGATCCGCCGCGGTCAGCGATGCGCGGGACGGCGCCGGCGGGAGGCCGGAGACCGGACGGAGGGCGGTGGCGACGAGGCGAACGTCGGCCGAATCGAGTTCCGCGAACGACCCGTCCAGGTACAGCTCTGCGCCCGCGACCGATGCCCGACCCTCCCCCGCCGCGAGCTGGAAGCACCAGCCCCGCCCGGCCTGGGCTGCCGCTTCCGGAAGGAGCGCGCGCGGGGAGGGGCAGTCCTGCAGCATGATGGAGGTGCCGGCCTCCAGCATCGCGAGCTCGACCAAAGTGCTCCCCCAGACGAGGATCGGGAAGCCCGCGAGCTCTGCCCGGTGGCCGGCGATGCTCGGGGTTCGGCCTTCCGTGGCCGCGATGGTGTGAAGGTCGAGCAGCAGCGCAGCCGTCCCCCGGAGCCCGCGCGACTCGAGCCAGACCGCGGAGCGCGCGCCGTCGCGCTCGGTTCCGGCCGGTGCCCCCGCGCCTTCGAGGGCGCGGCTTGCCGCCACCCGAAGCTCCGCGAGGGAGACGTGGACACGGGTCGCGCCGTCTGATCTCACGCGATCGTCCCGACGCCGGCCGCTGCGGTCGTCGCGAAACCCCAGTCGTCCGCGTCGGAGCGCTCGAGCTCGTTCGCGAGAGGTGCGCCCTGAAAGAAGGTCACCCGGGTCCAAAGCAGTGACTTCGGATCGAATCGGCTCGCCCCCAGCATCGACAGCTTCCCGCGCAGCAGGTCCGCGGGCTCGCAGCTCCGGTCGAGCAGGTTGTCGCGGATCTCTGCGTAGGGCGAATCTTCGAGCGACTGGATGCGCCGCACGATCTTCCGGAACCCGGGGTTTTCCCGGAGAAACCGGCCGGTCGGTCGGGCGGGGTCCTCCCGGTCGAGCGTCCGGTGCAGATGCGCCACCTGACGGGCGATCCCGAGGCGAAGCTCCCGCTCCGCTCCGGGCTCCTCGTGGCGAAAGCCCAGCCTCGGCTCCTCCTTCTCCTCGGAGTGGTACCAGAAGAGGCCCTGCGATTCGGGCCGGTCGAACTCGACCTCGAGCGCCCAACCGTAGCGCGCCTCGATCGTCTCGCGGAGGGCGCCGATCGGCATCGCCGGGTCCGTCTCCTCGCGTTCGTCGGAGCCGGCGGTCGTTTCCAGATCGTCGACCCGTTCCGGATACAGCTCGATGAGGATGCTGTTCAGAAGCTCCGCCGTCTCCGTGTCGTCCCCGGCCCAGGCCGCGAGCGCGGTCCAGGGCCGGAAGCCGAGGAGGAGCTCCCCGTCACCCTCCGCGGCGACCAGTCGTTCGAGCTCTTCGAGGCGCCGCTCGACGGTCCCGAGCCGCCGGGCGAGCCCGGCATCGCCCACCTGCGGCCGCCACTCGGCGACGTGGGTCCGGGCGCGTGCGAGCAGGGTCCGGAACCGCGCGAGCTCCCCCGGGGAGGCCTGCTCGACCTCCATCACCCTGGCCAGGGCGGTCTCGCGCATCCTGACCCAGCGGTCGATGAGCTGGGGGTGGCTGACGAGGAAGGGCGCCATCCCGAGTCCGGTCGCGTTCCCGATCCCGAGCGCGCGCCGCCGCGGACCGTCGAGGCTCACCGCACGGAACCCGCCGCGCCGGACCGCGAGGTGGTCCACCAGCTCCAGGCTGAAGTGGCGGATCAGGTATACGGTGAGCATCTCTGCCTGGAAGGGCAGGGTGAGGATCCCCCTGCGCCGGACCTGCTCGAAATCCGCGAGGCCGAACTTCCCGTTGCCGTAGACGGCGGTGGTCCGCATCAGGTAGCCCACGCGACCGACGTCGTCCAGGGACGGCTGGCGACCGTCCGCGAGGGAGGCCACCACCTCGTCGAAGAGCCGTACGCTCCGATTGGCGCGGCTCAGCACGATCTCTCTCGCGCCGCAGCGCCCCGCCTCCTGCCGCGGCACGTTCTCGTGGAGGCGGTCGAGGTCGGCCCGTGTCGGCGGCTCGACGGTGAGCGCGAAGCTCGCGTCCCAGCGTTCGGCGATCACGCGGTCGGTCCGATCCGCGGGGTCGAGTTGGTGGGAGAATGCCGCGAACCCCAGCACCCCGGAAGGGGTGTGGACGTGATACGAGACCCGGCCGAATCCGTCGTCGTCGAGCTCGCGCACGGCGGGCTGGATGCGCCACCTTTCCCGCGCCATGCGGCGGACGAGGATCCGGGCGAAGCTGAGGCGGGTCGGGTAGAACCGGCCGAGGCGGGACAGCCGCATCACTTCGCGCGGGGGGCGAAGCACCGCCGACGTGTCGGACGCACCGTTCACGTCAGGGAGCTGCGGCGTGCCGCGGAGCCTGCCTGAAGCACGTCGGCGCCGGGGGAGGAGGCGCGTCGTCGCGGCAGGCGGACATGGGCCGAAGTGCGGCCCCTCTCAGGCCGGCACCTTCGAAGCGATGAGGTAGCAGTGGACGTAGTCCATGGCGTGGCCGTGGGGGGCGTCGCGCACCCGCGCCTCGTAACGATCGTAGAAGCAATCGAGGATGGCCGCGCATTCCTTCGGCGGCCGGCCGGGCGAGAGCCCGCTCGCGAAGGTGGATTCGCTCCACGAGCGAAGGGTAGGGATGTACTCGCGGGCGAACCGGGCCGGATCGCCGTGCTCCTCGAAGTGGACCGCGAACGGACACCGAACGACCCGCGTCTCCGCGTGATCGAGGCGAAGCCCGGCCTGGTGCACCGGGTTGTCCGGGTCCCGGAACGGCCGCGTGAACTCCTCCACCGTGCGGTAGTGCTGGGGAAAGTTGGTGTCGAAATACTCTCTCGGGGTAATGGTCCCGTCGTCGCGCAACTCCGTCCAGAGCGCGTTGAAGGTGTCGAACATGCTGATCCCGCCCGTGTTCCCGAGATACCGACCCTCTTCGTCAACCCCGAAGTTGAACAGGGCGAGGCGCCCGCCGGGGGCGAGCTCGCGCGCTCGGTGGAGCAGCATCGCCTCCCAGTCGCGGCGGCCCTGCTCGGCATACGCGGCGCGCTCCGTGACGGCCGCCCCGACCATGTGAACGTGATTTTCGATCTTTGCCGGTTTGTCGCTCAGATAGTGCGAAGCGGTGGCCGAGAACCCGAGGTGGAGGGTGCCGGGAGGGACGATGGAGCGGTGGAAGGAAGTGCCTGAGGCGAAGACATGGAGGTTGTCGACCTCGTGGTAGTACGAGGCGGTGTCGGTGAGTCCGAGAACGTTGCGGAAGAGCTGGCTGAAGTCGTTGCGGGGGAGGTCGGTGTAGACCATCTGGATCGGACGCGACGGCACGCGCCGGCGCACCTCCTTCAGCACCGTGCCCACCATCGTCATCGACGTGCCGGCGTCGGCGCAGCCCATGTCGGACATCGTGAACACCGAGCCGTCGTCGGGCGGGCTCATGTCCTCGAGGCTCTGCAGAATGAGAGGGGTTGCGCCATCGATGACGTGCTTGGCACCGATTGTCGCGCGGGAGTAGTACCCGCCGCCCTTCATCGCGATGTCGCGGGCGGTGCTGGCCATGACGAGGCGCCCCTGGGAAGAACGCCCCTTTCTATGTCATCGCGACGATGGCCGCAAGCGACCGGTCAGCCGCTGTCCGGCCGTGACGGCCGGGCCCGTGCCGCGGCGGTGTCCCGGGCGGGCCTCCTCGGGTGCCGGGAAGCTGCGGCGGGACCTGGGGGGCCCCGGGTGGCGCGTGCCCGGGGGCCGGGGGCCGGGGCCAGTCCGGGCCGGGGGGTCCGACATCGCTACCCGTCAACTCTGAACGTCGAGGGTTTCCCGGATCCCGGCCGCGACCGGTCCCGTGCCGGACTCAGGCTTCGATCCGGCCCCGCAGCTTCTTCATGGCGTTCTTCTCGATCTGCCGGATCCGCTCCGCGGACACGCCGTACTCGTCGGCGAGTTCCTGGAGGGTGGCCTTCGTCTCGTCGAGCCACCTTCTGGTCACGATGGACCGGCTGCGGTCGTCGAGAGTCTCGATCGCCTCGTGGAGCGAGCGGGACATGCTCGATTCCCACTCCTCGGCCGCGACCTGCTGCTCCGGTTCGAAGCGGCGGTCCTCGATCCACCCGGACGGAGCGGGCATGTCGTCGTCCGCACCCACCGGGAGGTCGAACGAGGTGTCGCGGGCATGCAGGCGCTGCTCCATCTCGAGCACGGTGCGCGACGGCACGCCGAGGTCCGCCGCAATCTCCTCCACCTCCCGGTGGTTCATCCAGCCGAGTCGCTTCTTCGCGCTTCTCAGGTTGAAGAAGAGCTTGCGCTGGGCCTTGGTGGTCGCGACCTTGACGATGCGCCAGTTGCGCAGGATGTACTCGTGGATCTCGGCCCGGATCCAGTGCACCGCGAAGGAGACGAGACGGACGCCGAGCGAGGGGTCGAAGCGCTTGACCGCCTTCATGAGCCCGACGCTTCCCTCCTGGATGAGGTCCGCCTGCGGAAGGCCGTAGCCGGAGTATCCGCGTGCGACGCGGGCGACGAAGCGAAGGTGCGAGAGGACCAGCCGGCGGGCCGCGTCGAGATCTTCGTGGTTGCGATACTGCTCGGCGAGATGCCGCTCTTCGTCCTCGGAGAGCATGGGGATGGTGTGCACCGTCTGGAGGTACGCCTCAAGGCTTCCTCCCGACGGAGGGACTGCGAGCGATAGTTCCAGTGCCTTGCCCATGGCGTTGAATTGCCTCTGGTCTGCTGAGTGCGTGCAGCGAAGTCTAGCACTCTAGGGTCGAGAGTGCCAATTCGCCCCCGTTACGGAAGATGACACCCCGCTCGCGAGCTCACCGGCCGGGGCTGCGCGGGCGCCGCGCCGCGGACGCGGTGTTCGAGCTCGAAGACGTGGGGGTCGTCGATGTCGTGGGCGCGAAGCGCTTCGGCGAGGCGGAGCACGTAGTCGAGGTTGGTTCCGCTCGGCCCGGCGGAGCGTGCGATCCGGGCGGCCATCTCCTCGAGCGGCGCCGGCCCGAGGAAGGCGTGATTGTCCCTCGGCGCGATGTAGACGTGTCCCTCGGTTGCGCTGCCGTCGCGAAACCGAAGGATGACGTCCGCCAGCCCGTAGCCGTTCTTCTCGCGATGGTCCAGGCGCTCGAAGACCCCCGCGTCGTCGTCCATGCGGAAGGCGAGCCCCTCGACGTGGCCGTCCGGCTCGGGAATCAGGGTGACCACCCGGCCCGGCGCGCCGGGCACCCCGCGGTGGTCGTGCGAACCCTGCCAGAACCGCCGCACCCATCCGTCCACCCGCGCGACCCGCGACTCGTGGTGCGGAAAGTCGGGACGCCAGATGAGTGAGCCGTAGCCGAAGAGCCACCGAGTGGACATGGGAAGCTCCACCGGGGAGTGGGCCTAACCCTCGCCCGGAGCACGGGCGAGGAGGGCGTCGACGAAGTCCTCCGGCACGAAGTCCCGGAGGTCGTCGATGCCTTCTCCCACCCCGATGTACCGGATGGGGATGGCGAGCTCCCGGGCGATCGCGAAGAGCACTCCGCCCCGCGCGGTACCGTCGAGCTTGGTGACCGCGAGACCGCTCACCCGGACCGCCTCGGTGAACCGACGCGCCTGGGCGAGCCCGTTCTGTCCGGTGGTCGCGTCCAGCACGAGCAGGGTCTCGTGGGGAGCGGCGGGATCGAGCCGGCCGAGGACGCGGCGCACCTTCGCGAGCTCGTCCATGAGCCCCGTCTTGGTGTGGAGTCGTCCTGCGGTGTCGGCGATGAGGACGTTCGCCGATCGGGCGGTGGCCGCCTGAAGCGCGTCGAAGACGACCGCGGCCGAGTCCGCGCCCGGCTGCTGGGCGATGACGGGGACACCGTTGCGCTCCCCCCACACCTTGATCTGGTCGATCGCGGCGGCGCGGAAGGTGTCACCCGCCGCCAGCATCACCGAGTATCCGTCTGCTCCGAGCCGGTGCGCGAGCTTGCCGATGGTGGTCGTCTTCCCGACCCCGTTCACGCCGACCACGAGCACGACGAAGGGCCGCTCCAGCGCCGCGGGAGGCGGGACCTCGCAGCGGCATGCCACCGGCTCGAGCGCCTGCACCATGTGCTCGCGGAGCGCCCCGAGCACCGCCGACCCGTCCGCGAGCCGCCGCCGCTTGAGCCGCTCGCGGAGGTCGGCCACTATGATGTCCGTCAGGTCCACCCCGACGTCGGCCCCGAGAAGGACCTCTTCCACCTCGTCGATGAGGGCGGCATCGATCTTCCGCCCCCGGGAGAAAAGGTCCGCGAGGCCACTCGAGAGGTTCTCTCGGGTCCGCTTGAGGGCGGTGCGCAGGCGCCCGAGAATTCCGGTTCGCGAGGGGGTGGCGGGGCGTTCGTCGTCAGTCGGCATGTTCGCGGCAGGTCGGTTGAGCGGAAGGGATCGGGTGCTTGCAGCAGTCAGGGCAGTTGCGGCGGACCGGGTGCTCGGTACGGACCGGGTGAGCGAGGCGGAATCGGCGATCCGAGCGGGCATCGAAGACGCGCGGGAAGTGTAGGCGAAGAATGGCGGGCGGGCGCGTACGAATCATCGCCGGGCGCTGGCGCGGGCGCCGGCTCGTCGTCGAGAACGATCCCGACGTGCGTCCCACGCCCGATCGCGTGCGCGAGACGCTGTTCAACTGGCTCGCTCCCGAACTTCCGGGAACGAGGTGCCTCGATCTCTTCGCGGGGAGCGGCGCGCTCGGCTTCGAGGCGATCTCCCGCGGTGCCGAGCATGCAGTGTTGATCGATCGCAACCGGGCGGTGGGGACCCGGCTCCGCGCAGAGTGCGAAAGGCTCGAAGCGGCGCGGGCGGTCACCGTGATCGAGGCGGACGCGCTCGAATGGCTCGCGCGTCCGGCGACGTTCCCCCCCTTCGATATCGCGTTCGTCGATCCGCCGCACCGGCTCGAGGTGCACGCGGAGGTCGCGGCCAGCCTCGCTGACCACGGCTGGCTGGCGCCGGGCGCGCAGGTGTGGTTCGAGCTGGTGCGCCGTCGCGAGCCGCCCGATCTTCCGGCCGGGTGGACCCTCCTCAGGTCGGGTCGGGCGGGGGACGTGCGGTATTATCTCGCCTCCTGCGCTGAAGCAGATTCCGCGGCGGACAAGGACCCTTGAACATCATGGAAAAGGTGGCGGTATACCCCGGCACGTTCGATCCCATCCACAACGGCCACACCGACCTCATTCAGCGGGCGTCGCGCCTCTTCGACCGGGTCATCGTCGCGGTCGCCGCGAGCGCGGGCAAGAACCCATGCTTCACGGTGGGCGAACGCGTCGGCCTCGCGACCGAGGTGCTGGAGAAGTTCGACAACGTTTCCGTCGAATCGTTCGAGGGGCTGCTCGTCCACTTCGCGGCGCGCCGGAAGGCGCACATCGTCGTGCGGGGGCTCCGTGCGGTGTCCGACTTCGAATACGAGCTCCAGCTTGCCAACATGAACAACAAGATGTTCGAGAAGCTGGAGACGCTGTTCCTTCCCGCCGACGAGGCGTTCGGCTACGTGTCCTCGACCCTGGTGCGCGAGATTGCGATGATGAACGGGGACCCCCGCCCCTTCGTGGACCCGCTCGTGGCACGTGCTTTCGACGGCAAGCTCGCCATCCTCGCAGGGCGCTGCGCGGGCTGATTCGCGGTCGGCCCGGTCTTGCGCCGAACCGCCGGCGGCAGGCGATTCACCCCGCAGCCGTCTCCCGCCCGTAGGACTGGAGCGGAGCCACCTCGAGGCTCTGCTCGCGCAACGCCGAAATGGCATCCAGCATGGCGCTCGCCCCGGGGATGGTGGTCGCGTAGGGGACGTTCCTGAGAAGCGCGGTCCGGCGCATTCCGGAGCTGTCCGCAACGGACTTGGCGCTTTCGGTGGTGTTGACCACGAAGGCGATGCGGTCGTCCTTGAGGGCGTCGACGATGTGCGGCGGTCCTTCGAGCAGCTTGTTGATGGTCTGCGCCGCGAGCCCTCCCGCTCGCAGGGCATGCGCCGTGCCGCGCGTCGCGACCAGGGAGAAGCCGAGCCCGGCGAGCCGGCGGCCGAGCTCGATGGCCTGCGGCTTGTCCCGGTCGCGCACGGAGATGAACGCCCGGCCGCCCTGCGGAAGCGTGCCGCCGGCCGCGAGCTGGGCTTTCGCGAAGGCCCGCCCGAAGTCCTGATCGAGGCCCATGACCTCTCCTGTCGACTTCATTTCCGGCCCGAGGATCACGTCCACCCCGGGAAAGCGGGCAAAGGGGAACACCGCTTCCTTCACCGCCACGTGATCGAGGGTGCGCTCCTCGAGGCCGAAGTCGGCGAGCGCTTCGCCGGCCATGACCCTCGCCGCGATCCGGGCGATGGGGAGGCCGATTGCCTTGGCGACGAATGGCACGGTGCGACTGGCCCTTGGATTGACCTCCAGGACGTGAATCTCCCCCCCGCGGCTGACCGCGAACTGGACATTCATGAGCCCGATCACCTGCAGCGCCCGGGCGAGCGCTCGCGTCTGGCGGCGGATTTCCTCCACGATCCCGGCCGGGAGCGAGCAGGGCGGCAGCGAGCACGCGGAATCCCCCGAGTGGACCCCGGCTTCCTCGATGTGCTCCATGACGCCGGCAATGAACACGTCCCGTCCGTCCGACAGCGCATCGACATCGATCTCGACGGCGTCCTGCAGGAACCGGTCGATGAGGATCGGAGTCCCGGCCGCCACTTCGGCCGACTCGAGCACGTAGCGTTCCAGGGCGTCCTCGCCGTGCGCGATCTCCATCGCCCGCCCCCCGAGGACATAGCTCGGGCGTACCACCACCGGGTAGCCGATGCGCGCCGCAATCTCCTTCGCTTCCACGACCGTCCGGCAGGTCCCGTTCGGCGGCTGGCGAAGTCCGAGCTCTTCGAGAAGCGCCTGGAACCGTTCGCGATCCTCGGCCTGATCGATCGCATCGGTCGACGTGCCGATGACCGGGATTCCGGCGCGTTCGAGCGCGGGGGCGAGCTTGAGCGGCGTCTGGCCACCGAGCTGCACCACGACTCCCAGCAGCTCGCCCCGGCGCATCTCCGTCGAGGCGACGGCGATCACGTCCTCTACCGTAAGCGGCTCCAGGTAGAGCCGGTCGGAGGTGTCGTAGTCGGTCGAGACCGTCTCGGGGTTGCAGTTGACCATGATCGTCTCGAAGCCGGCCTCCCTGAGGCCGAGGCACGCATGGACACAGCAATAGTCGAACTCGATGCCCTGTCCGATGCGGTTCGGTCCGCCTCCGAGGATGATGATCTTCTTCGCGTCGCTCGGTTCGGCCTCGTCCTCGGGCGGATCGAAGCCGTCGCCCTCGTAGCAGGAATAGAGGTAGGGGGTGGCGGACGGGAACTCTGCCGCGCAGGTGTCGACCCGCTTGAACACCGGCCGGATGCCGGACCCTTCACGCGCGGTCCGCATCGCGTCCTCGTCCCCGTGCCCGCCGGTGCCGCCCGGCACGCCGACTTCGGCCCCTCGCCCGTCCTCGCGTGCGGCCGTGTCGAGTCGGGCGAGGCGGCGGTCGGAGAATCCCAGCTTCTTGAGTCGGAGAAGCCTGCCGGGGTGGCGCGGGACCCCGGTAGCCCGAACCTCCTCTTCCGCCTCCACGATCATGCGAAGCTGTTCCAGATACCACGGGTCGTAGCGGGTGATGGCGTGGATC
The DNA here is from genome assembly GCA_026712715.1 of Immundisolibacterales bacterium. Lineage (GTDB taxonomy): Bacteria > Pseudomonadota > Gammaproteobacteria > HK1 > HK1 > JAJDXW01. The sequence continues at coordinate 95,036 of JAPOPW010000070.1, forward strand.
TCCCGGTCGTCGAAGCCGTGTCGCATCGCCTGCGCGATAACGAGGATGCGATCCGGCGACGGACGCGCGAGGAGGGCGACGATTCCGTCTCTCGAGGCATCGTCGAACTGCACCGGGTCGAGACCGGCGAGGCCGGTCTCCATCGAGCGAAGCGCCTTCTGCAGCGATTCGGCGAAGGTGCGCCCGATCGCCATCGCCTCCCCCACCGACTTCATCGAGGTGGTGAGCAGGGACTCGGCGCCGGGAAACTTCTCGAACGTGAAACGCGGGACCTTGGTCACCACGTAGTCGATCGCGGGCTCGAAGCTGGCCGGGGTCACCCCGGTGAGGTCGTTCCGGACCTCGTCCAGGGTGTAGCCGACGGCGAGCTTCGCCGCCACCTTCGCAATGGGGAACCCGGTCGCCTTCGAGGCGAGCGCGGACGAGCGCGAGACCCGCGGATTGAGCTCGATCACCACCATCCGGCCGCTCGCGGGGTCGACCGCGAACTGCACGTTGGACCCGCCCGTGTCGACGCCGATCTCGCGGATTGCGGCGAACGTGGCGTTGCGCATGACCTGGTATTCCTTGTCCGTCAGGGTCAGCGCCGGCGCCACGGTGATCGAATCCCCCGTATGCACCCCCATCGGGTCGACGTTCTCGATCGAGCACACGATGATGCAGTTGTCGGCGCGGTCGCGCACGACCTCCATCTCGTACTCCTTCCAGCCGAGCACCGACTCCTCGACCAGCACCTCCGTCACCGGGCTCGCGTCCAGCCCGCGCCGCACGACGTCCTCGAACTGCTCGCGGTTGTAGGCGATTCCTCCTCCCGTGCCCCCGAGGGTGAAGCTCGGGCGGATGATGGCGGGAAGGCCGACCAGATCGAGCGCGTCCCCGGCTTCGGCCAGGCTGTGGACGGCCAGGCCCCGAGCGCACTCGAGGCCGATCCGCTCCATCGCATCGCGGAACTGCTCGCGGTCCTCGGCCTTGTCGATGGCCTCGAGGGTCGCCCCGATGAGCTCGGTGCCGAAGCGGTCCAGCACCCCGGAGGTGGCGAGCGCGCGCGCCGTGTTGAGGGCGGTCTGTCCGCCCATGGTGGGGAGCAGGGCGTCGGGCCGCTCGCGCGCTATCACCCGCGCCACCATCTCGGGCGTGATCGGCTCCACGTAGGTGGCGTGCGCGAGCCCCGGGTCGGTCATGATGGTCGCCGGGTTGGAGTTCACCAGGACCACCCGGAACCCCTCGTCCCGGAGTGCCTTGACGGCCTGCGTTCCGGAATAGTCGAATTCGCACGCCTGCCCGATGACGATGGGGCCGGCCCCGATGACCAGGATCGAGGAGAGGTCGCTACGCCGGGGCACGCGTTGCTCCGCGCCCGGCGCCGCGACGGTGCACGGGCGCGCGAACCGTTTCGCGGACGAGCCGGTCGAGACCGGCCCGTCCCGGCGTGGTCATGTTGCGGATCGGGCGAAGGTCAGCTCGAAACGATTTTCCAGTCGCCGTTTGCGTCGCGGCAGGCGGTGCCGTAGGACTGCTCCTGCCGGCCTCCAATCGTGACGGTCTGCTGGAACTCGCGGCAGGTCCGCCCCTCGCTGTCGGCGCCCTGGCGAGTGACCGTGGCGGACCCGTAGGCCGGGCCGCCGGAGTTGTCCGGGTTCTCCCATTCGATGGATTCCCCGACCGCTGCGGTTTCGAGGGCCTGCTCGGCCGCCGCGCTGGCGCGCTGGCGCGAGGTCTCGTCGAGTGACTTGCCGACGTTGCGCCCGACGGTGGCCCCGATGACCGCACCGACTGCGGTGGCCGCGGTCTTGCCGTCGCCCTTGCCGAACTTGTTGCCGACGACCGCGCCGGCGATGCCCCCGAGAATGGTTCCGGCCGTCTCGTGATCGCCCATGCCGCCGCACCCCGACGCGGCCACCCCGAGGCCGGCGACGAGGAGCCCGGCGAGCAGTTTGCGGGCGAAGGGTCCTGGTTTCCGATTCATGGTCTTGCTCCTGGAGGTATCGGGTCCGCGCTTCGCCGCGGTCGCGGCGTGCGGTTCCGCAATGGCCTCGCAAACGCTGGCTTGCGGGGCATTGTAGAACGGAATGGAAGAATTGGAGCCCGGAATTTCCCTGCGGGCGCCGGAAGAACCGCCGGGCGCGGGGGGGGGTCGCGACTCCGGAAGCCGGACGGCTATCCGTCCTGCGCTCGCGCGGTGCGATTCCCTTCCGGCGGTGCGCTGCGCGCGGCGTGTGTTCCGGCGTGAAGATGGCAGGCCACCCCGGCGCCGTCGGGCAGCTCCGTCCGGCGCGGCATCCTTTGCGCGCAGTCCGGCATCGCCTTGGCGCAGCGCGGGTGAAACGAACAGCCCGGGGGAACGTCGAGGGGATCGGGGTAGCTCACCCCGAGGTGGGTGTCGGGGATTCCGAGGGTCGGGTCCGGCGTGAGCACCGACTCGAGCAGGGCCTGCGAGTACGGGTGACGGGGCGAGTCGAACAGGCTCGCCGTGTCCGCCTCCTCCACGATCCGGCCGAGGTACATGACCGCTACCCGCGACGCCATGTGCTCGACGGCCGCGAGATTGTGGCTGATGAGGAGATAGGTCAGCCCCAGCTCCGCGCGAAGATCCTGCATGAGGTTGAGAATCTGGGACTGGACGGACACGTCCAGGGCCGAGGTCGGCTCGTCGCAGATGACCATTCGCGGACGGTTGACCAGCGCCCGGGCGATCGCGACCCGCTGGCGCTGTCCGCCGGAGAGCTGGCCGGGATACTGGTTGAAGAGTCGTCGCGGCAGGCCGACCAGCTCCATCATCTCTTGCGCCCGGCGCTTCCAGGTCCCCGGGTCCGGGTCGCGCTGCACGCGAAGGGGCTGGGTGACGATGGAGCCGATCGAGCGGCGCGGATTCAGCGAGGAGTAGGGGTCCTGGAAGATGGGCTGCACGCTGCGGGCGACCTCCATCCGGTCGAGGCTCGAGAGCGGGCGTCCATCGATCTCGATCGACCCTTCGCTCGGCGCAATCAGGCCCATCATCATCTTCGCGAGGGTCGTCTTGCCGCAGCCCGACTCGCCGACGAGGGCCATGACCTCCCCCCGTTCGATACGAAGGCTCACCCGGTTCACCGCCTGGAGCGTGCGCTTTCGTTTCATGAAGCCGCCCGAGACGGTGAAGGTGCAGCTCACCTCCCGGGCTTCGACGAGGGGGGGCCCGTTCATTCGGGATTCGTTCGACCGTTGGCCCGGTTGCGTTCCCCGTTGGCGTCCGGGCCGTGATCCGGAGCGAGGATGCACCGGTAGCGGTGCCCCGTCTCGACACCATCGCGGAACGCGACGGGTGCCGAGCGGCAGGTCTCTTCCGCATGGGGGCAGCGATCGGCGAAGTGGCAACCCCTCATTGCGCCGACGAGGGAGGGGACGATTCCCGCAATCGTGCCGAGATGTTCCCCGCGTCGCGTCTTCCCGGGGATGGGGATGCAATCGAGGAGTCCCCGGGTGTAGGGATGCGCGGGGGTCCGGAAGATCTGCCGCGCCGTGCCCTCCTCGACGATCTGGCCCGCATACATGACCGCGACCCGGTCGCAGAGGCGCGCCACGACTCCGAGGTCGTGGGTGATGAGGATGAGCCCGGTCGAAAACTCGCGCTGCAGGTCGGAGAGGAGGTGCAGGATCTGGGCCTGGATGGTGACGTCGAGGGCGGTGGTCGGCTCGTCCGCAATGACGAGGTCCGGCTCGCACATGAGCGCCATCGCGATCATCACCCGCTGCCGGAGTCCGCCCGAGAGCTGGTGCGGGTATTGCCGCAGGCGCCCCTGCGCCCCGATCATGCCCACTTTCTCGAGCAACCAGGTCGCGCGGTCCCGGGCCTGGGAGGCGCTCGTTCGCCGGTGTCGCCGCTCGGCCTCGACGAGCTGGTCGCCCACGGTATAGGCCGGGTTCAGGGAAGTCATCGGCTCCTGGAAGATCATGCTCATCCGGTTCCCCCGGAGGTTCGACATCTCCCGTTCCGAGAGCCCGAGGAGATCCTCGCCGTCGAGGGCGAGCCGGCCCGCCGTTCGCCGTGCCCGCGGCGGCAGCAGGTTCATGAGCGCGAGCGAGGTCAGCGACTTGCCGCAACCCGATTCCCCGACGATCGCGAGGGTGCGGCCCCGCTCGACGCGGAAGTCGACCTCCTGGACAGGATGGAGGAGCCCGGCGGGCACCGGGATGTCGACACTGAGGTTCTCGACCTCGAGGATGGGACCGGCCATCGCCCCGACCCTGCCGTTCCCTACGTCCCGTCCGGGGCGGTCACGTCACGCACGCCGTCCCCGAGCAGGTTGATGGCGAGGACCAGCGCGAAGAGCGCCGTACCGGGAATCACGATGAGCCAGCCGTCGAAGAACATGAGGCCCTTCGCCTCGGAGATCATCAGTCCCCAGCTCGGCTCGGGCGGCTGGACCCCGAGGCCGAGGAAGGAGAGCGCAGCCTCCAGAAGTATGGCGTGGGCCATCTCGACCGTCGCCACGACGATCAGGTGGTTGGCCACGTTGGGCAGGATCTCGGTGAACACGATCCGCGACGTGGAGCACCCGAGCGCCTGCGCCGCGGCCACGAAGTCGAGGTTGCGCACCTGCATCGTCGCGCTTCGCATCACGACCGCGAAGCGGTCCCAGATGAGGAGGCCGAGGACCCATATGACCACGGTGAGCGAGGACCCGACCAGGCTCACGACCGCGATCGCCACCAGGACCACCGGCATGGAGAGCCGGGTGGTGATGAGGAAGTTCGCGACCATGTCGACCCGCCCCCCGAAGAACCCCGCGAGCACCCCGAGCACGGTCCCGATCACGCCGGAGATCAGCATCGCTGAGAATCCGATGACGAGGGAGATGCGCGCGCCCCAGATGAGGCGCGAGAGGTAGTCGCGCCCGAAGTGGTCGGTTCCGAGGGGATGGATCCAGGTCGCCTTGGCGCTCTCCGACCAGACCGGCGGAATCAGCTTCCTGTCCAACACCTGATCGAAGGGGTCGTGCGGGGCGATCCACGGCGCGAACAGGGCGATCAGGATGATCACGGAGAGCACGGTGCATCCGATGAGCAGCCCGGCGTGCCCGAAGACGCGCCGTCTGAGGAGTGCGCCCGGCGACGGTTCCAGGACCGGGAGGGAGACGATGGTCGCGGCCTTTTCCATGATTCCCCGGGGGCTCCCTCAGACCACCCGGATTCGCGGGTCCAGCCACGCGTTCAGCATGTCCGCGAGAAACGTGAGGACGATGTAGAACACGCTCAGCACGAGCACGATCGCCTGCATCATGGGCAGGTCCGCGCGCTGGATCGATTCCCACGCGAGAAAGCCGAGGCCGTTGATGGCGAAGATCGTCTCGATGACGATGGAGCCGCCGAGCATGAAGCCGAACTGCACGGCGGCGAGCGAAACGACCGGAATGATGGCGTTTCGAAGGGCGTGCTTGAACAGGACCCTCATCGGCCGGAGCCCCTTTGCCCGCGCGGTGCGGATGTAGTCCGCCGCGAGCACCTCCAGCATGCCCGCCCGGGTGAGTCGCATCACCGCCGGAGTGACGTAGTAGCCGAGCGCGACCGCCGGCATCACGAAGTTCGCCCAGGACGCGGTTCCGGTGATCGGGAGCAGCCGCCAGTAGATCCCGAGCCAGAGCATCAGGGTCAGCGCGAACCAGAAGCTCGGCATCGCCTGCCCGACGACCGCGATCGTGAGCGCCGCCCGGTCGACGAGGCTGTTCGGACGGATTGCGGCGAGCACTCCGAGCGGGACCGAGAGGGTCAAGGCAAAGGTCAGGGCCAGGAACCCCAGCCACATCGTCGTCGGCAACCGCTCGAAGATGATTCGCGCGACCGGCTCCCTCAGGTAGTGCGACTGGCCGAAATCGCCCTGCACCGCACGGGCGAGCCAGTCGAGGTACTGGATGAGGATCGGCCGGTCGTAGCCGTAGAACCGACGGATGTTCTCGATGTCTTCCTCCGTCGCGCTCTCCCCGGCGAGCGCCACCGCCGGGTCTCCCGACAGGTAGATCATGGAGAAGGTGATGAGCGAGACGGTCAGCGCCACGAGGATTGCGACGCCGAGCCGTTTCAGGAGATAGGCCAGCATGGCGGCGGGTTCCGCCTCCGCTCGGCGCGGCGCTCAGCGCCGCGGTGGGCGCAGCCCGCCCCGTCCCCCTTGGGAAGCGGAGCGGACGCCGTCGTCTAGTCGCAGAGCGCGATCACTTCCACTTCGCGGCGTAGAAGCGCGGGATCTCGTCCGAGGTGGGGGTGAAGTCGAGGTCCATCGAAAACGCGTAGTACTTCGCATAGGTGAACATCGGAAGCCAGTAGAGCTCACCGGAGATCCTGGTGAGCGCCTTCTTGTAGGCCGCCTTGCGAGCCTCCGGATCGGTCGACGTGTCACCCTCCGCGAGCCAGGCGACCACTTCCGGATCCTTCGCCGGGTCGTCCCGTCCGCCGGAGAAGAAGTGGCTCGTGATCGCCGATACGTCGGGAATCGACGATGAGCCCCAGGTCATGTGGTTGATCGGGGTCTCGCCTTTCCACACGAGATCCCGGAGCGCCCGGTACTGCATGTACGTGAGCTTGGCCTTGATTCCCACCTTGGCGAGATCGCCGATGACCGCCTCGGTGTATTCGCGCTGGCGGTACGCGTAGATGTCGAACTCGAAGCCGTCCGCATGGCCGGCCTCGGCGAGAAGCTGCTTCGCGCGATCGGGGTCGTAGTCCCAGCGGGGCACGTCCTGAGTGCACGCGAACTGGTCCGGATGGCAGGCGGAATGAATGACCACCGAGGCGGGGCCGACCATGTTCCGGGTGAGCGCCTCGCGGTCGATTGCGTGGGCGACCGCCGCCCGAACCCGCTTGTCGGTGAAGAAGGTCTGGCCCGAGTCGCCGTCCACGTCGAACGCGATGTACGAGACCCGCATGGTCTTCGCGTTCTCCACCGTCACCGACCCCATGTCGGAGAGCCGTTCGGCCTGGTCCTTCGGGACGTCCCAGATCCAGTCGAGCCCCCCGGTCAGGAGCTCCGCGATCTGGGTGTTCATCTCCTTGATGGTGCGGAACCGGATGTTGCCGATGGCGGGTTTCCCCTTGGGACTGCCGTCGAAGTAGCTCTCGTTCTTCTCCCACAGCACGTACTCGCCCGGCCTGGACTCGACGAACCTGTAGGGTCCCGATCCGACGGGGGCCACCGCGCCGTAGTCCTTCTTGCCGTCGGCGGCCGTCGGGGCGCCGTCGTAGTGTCCTTCCGGAACCACGAACACCGCGTTCGACAGGTAGGCGAGGGCGGCCGGGAAGGGCTTGTGCAGGTGAATCCGGACCTTGTAGGGGCCGAGGGTCTCCGCCTGCTTCATCCAGCTCACGTTGCTCGTGGTGAGGACGCCGCTGTCCGGATTCGAGACGTGGTTGATGGTGTAGGCGACGTCCTCGGCCCCGAAGTCCGATCCGTCGTGGAAGACCACCCCTTCGCGCAGCACGAGGTCCATCGTCACGTTGTCGACCCAGGTCCAGGAGGTCGCGAGCAGCGGCTCGAACTCGCCCGAATCCAGGTTCCGGAAGAGCAGGGCGTCCCATCCGAGATGTCCCATGACGACCAGCTCGCGGGTGTTGTTGTAGTAGGGGTCCACGATCGCCACCTCGCGATCCGTCGCCCAGTTCATCGTGTCGTCGGCGCGGCCGGCCAGCGCGGTGGCTGACCAGGTGCTCGCGGCGAGCACCGCCGCGCCAAAAAGAAGCCCTTTTCTCATCGCAGGATCTCCCATCTCGATGGCTGCATGTGCTGCGGGCGACGAGCCCGCAATCCGGGGGCGAAGTGTGGCGAGAGCGTCACGAGGAAGCAAGCCGAGCCGCCGTGACCACCCGCATCGAGATGTGGCCGGAAATTCAGGCGACAGGACTGCCGGTCCAAAGCTAACTGCATGAAAACGAATGACCCGGCCATGCAAGAGCGGAAAAGAGGGAGCTGGTGGAGCGAGTTGCTCGGTACCTCCCGGGCCGTGTCCGCGTGCGGGTCAGTCGGAGGCGTCCATCCGTTCCGCGAACGCGCGGAAGAGGTAGTGGCTGTCCTGCGGCCCGGGGCTCGCCTCCGGATGGAACTGCACCGAGAAGACGGGCTTCTCCTTGACCCGAAGCCCGGCCAGGGTGTCGTCGAACAGGCTCACATGCGTGGGCGCGACCGAATCCGGGAGGCTGTCGCGGTCGACCACGAAGCCGTGGTTCTGGCTCGTGATCTCGATGAGGCCGGTGTCGAGGTTCTTGATCGGGTGGTTCGCGCCGCGGTGCCCGTTCGCCATCTTGACCGTACGGGCGCCGAGGGCGAGGGCGAGCATCTGGTGACCGAGGCAGATGCCGAAGACCGGTTTCCCGATATCGACCAGCTCCCGGATCACCGGTACCGCGTACTCTCCGGTCGCGGCCGGATCGCCGGGCCCGTTCGAGAGAACGATGCCGTCCGGCCCGTGGTCCACGATCTCCGCCGCACCGGTGTCTGCCGGCACCACCGTCACCTGGCAGCCGAGGTCCGCGAGGGAACGCAGGATGTTGCGTTTCACCCCGTAGTCGATCACGACCACCCGGCGGTGCGGGCGCGCCTGGCGTTCGTAGCCCGCTCCCGGCCGCCACCTCGCCTCGTCCCAGGTGTAGGGCCGGCGGCAGGTGACCTCCATCGCCAGATCCATGCCCTCGAGGCCCGGCCAGGCCCGGACCTCGGCCGCGAGGGTGTCGACGTCCACCGTGCCGTGGTCGATTCCGGCGGTCTGAAACCCTTCGGAACGGATGAGCCGGGTGAGGCGGCGCGTGTCGACTCCCGTGATGCCGACCAGTCCGTTCGCCTCGAGCCAGCCGTCGAGGGGCTCGAGGGCCCGGAAGCTGGAAGGCCCGGTCACGTCCGACCGGAGAACCAGGCCGCGGGCGGCCGGAAGGTCGGCCTCGACGTCCTCCGCGTTCGCGCCGACGTTGCCGATGTGGGGAAAGGTGAACGCGATGATCTGTCCGGCATAGGACGGATCGGTCAGGATCTCCTGGTATCCGGTCATCGCGGTGTTGAAGCAGACTTCGCCGATCGCACGGCCGCGGGCGCCGATCCCGCGGCCCCGGAACACCGATCCGTCGGCGAGGACGAGGATCGCGGGGGACTCCGATGCGAGTGAGGTGGCCATGGCGGGATCGTGCCACGGAACGGCCGCCGGCCGGAACGAGTCCGAGAGAGACAGGCAGTCCGGCCGGGCCGGGCGCCGCTCAGAAATGCAGGGAGATGTCGCGGTGCACGGACTGGCAGGCCGCGATATCGCGAGCCTGCTCCTTCGTGAGGCGGTCCTGCACCCGCAGGCCGATGCTCTGCCCGATTGCCGCCGCGTACGCGTCGAGGTCGGGCAGAAGCTCGCGGGCCGCCCGGGTGCGCCACTCGACCTCGCGAGCGTGAAGGTCGCGCGCTTCGGCGACAAGGGTCAACGCCTTGTCGCGGTCGGGGGAGCCGCCGCGCAGCGCCCGCCGCGCCTTGGTGAGCGGTGACTTGATCTTGCTGCTTCCCGCGACCCGGCCGAGCTCGCGCGACGCCTGCTTGATGGCTTCCATGGCCTCGGCGGGCGGTTCGGTCGCGACCACGCCCTCGAGGTCCTCGAGCGCCGGTCCGAATTCCTCGAAAGCGGCCGCGTCGGCGACCACCGCCCGGAAGTCCGCAAGGGTGGTCCAGGCGCTGTCGGCGTTTTGCCGGTAGGTGCGCCGGGCCTTCGCCTGCACGTCCGCGAGCTCGACGTAGCGCGCACGTGCATCGTCCCATTCAGCGGGGATGGAATCCTCGATCTCGGCTTTGCGCGCCTCGGCCTCCGCGAACCGCCGATCGGTCAATGCCCGGTCCGCGTCGGAGGCGCGCTCGTCGTGGGCGAGCCGCGACCGGTCGCGGGAGAGGCGCTCCAGATCCTTTTCGACACGGCGAATGTCGGCCTGCTTGCGCCGTACCTCGACGTGCAGCGGGCGGTACTCCGGAAGGTACGCCTCGACCGCCGCGTCCGCGGTCCGCACACTGTCCGCGAGGTCCATGCTCGCCCGTGCCTGGCCGAAACCATTGCCGAGCCGGTCGCGAAGATCGGCCGGAAGATAGCTCGTGTCGAGGCCGCCCGCCCGGTCGATGGCGGCGCGGAGATTGTCGCCGTTCGTGTCGTAGTAGGCGAATACGCGCTCCTCCAGGCAGTGCTGGAGCTTCGGGTTCATGGGCGGGGGCGCGGTCTCCGAGCTCAGGTACACCCGGTTCGGCAGGTAGTTGACGAGGGACGGGAACGCACCCGCGATCGCGAGCCCGATGAGCTGCAGCACGATGAACACCGCCGCGCCGCGATAGATTTGCAGGGTCTTGACGATGGCGGGCGCCACCCCGCGCAGGTAGAACAGGGCGAAGCCGAAAGGTGGGGTCAGGAACGAGGTCTGGATGTTGATTCCAATCATGACCCCGAGCCAGACCGCAGTGATGTTCGCGGACGGGTCCGCGAGCAGGATGGGGGCGACGATGGGGACCACCACGACCGCGATCTCGATGAAGTCGAGGAAGAACCCGAGGAAGAAGATGACCGCCATCACCACCACGAACTGGGTCCAGAATCCGCCGGGGAGGCTCGTCAGGTTCTCCCGGACCAGCTCTTCTCCTCCGAACGCCCGGAACGCCGAAGTCAGCATGGCCGCGCCGATGAGGATGATGAACACCATGGAGGTGGTCTTGGCCGTCTCGACCATCACCCCCTTGAGCGTGTCCTCGATCCGGTACGCCCGCCACAGGCTCCAGCCGATCGCGACGACCAGCCCGACGGTGCCGATCGAGGCGAGGACGATGCCCTGCACGTCCTCCGGGCCGGTGATGTTCTTGACGTTGATGTCGTAGAAGCTGAGCACCACGAGGAGCTCGGCGAGCGAGAGCACCGCGATGATCGCGGGAGCGAACGCGTTCCGTTGCCCGGCCGAGAGGCGGTAGCCGCCCATGATGAGGGCGCCGATGGCGCCGATCGCGCCCGCCTGGTTCACGGTGGCGATGCCGGTGATGATCGACCCGAGCACCGCGAAGATGAGGGTGAGCGGCGGCACGAGGGCGAGCACTACCCGAAGGGCGAAGCTCCAGTCGTACTTCCCGTCGTAGGGGACGGGCGGCGCCGTGTTCGGCCGGAGGAAAGCCTGGCCGAGAATGTAGATCATGTAGATGCCGACGAGGATGAGCCCGGGAACGAAGGCGCCCATGAACATGTCGCCGGCGCTGGCGGAGACCACGTCGAACTCGGACGGCATCGTGATCTCGCCCGTCGCCTCCCGGTACTCGGCCTTGCGCGAGGTGCTCGCGATGTCGGCCGCGCTCGCGAGCTGGTCCGCGAGGATGATGAGCACCACCGACGGAGGGATGATCTGCCCGAGGGTACCGGAGGCGCAGATCGTCCCGGTCGCGAGCGGTTTCGAGTAGTTGTTCCGGAGCATCGCGGGAAGGGAGATGAGCCCCATCGCGATCACCGTCGCGCCCACGATGCCGGTGGTCGCGGCGAGGAGGGCGCCGACGAAGACGACGGAGATGCCGAGGCCGCCCGGGATCGGCCCGAAGAGCTGGGCCATCGCGACGAGCAGGTCCTCCGCGATCCTCGAGCGCTGCAGCATGATGCCCATGAATATGAAGAGGGGGATCGCGATGAGGGTGTCGCGTTCGACCTCCCAGTACAGACTTCGGAAGTTCGTGACCCCGGCGGTCAGCCAGTCGATTGGACCGCCCTGGGCGAAGTACGCGCCGGTGTCGCCCGCGAAGAGCCAGCCGCAAAGGGCCGCGATGGCGATGGACGCGATCGCGGAGCCGGGCAGGGCGAATCCGACCGGGAAGCCCGACATGAGCGCGCCCACCATGAGGAGGACGAGCAGGGCGAGGAAGAGAAGCTCCATGACGGGGTCCGGATCTCGTCAGACCGCGCCGACGCCGGCGGGGGAGTCGGACGGCTTGTCGGGCGCCCGTTCGCCGCGGATAACGGCCACGCTTTGCAGGAAGTAGCTCGCGAACTGCGCGGCCATGGACGCCGCGAAGACGATGAGGCAGCCCGCCATCAGGTATTTCACGTACAACCCGAACCCGCTCTGGGAAATCTCGAAGCTGAGGAGCGGGCTCGCGAGGCTCGAACCCTTGCTCCACAGCCCCATGGAGAGGATGACCCAGCAAAGCGGGATCCCGAGGAGCATCGAGCCGAGGGCGTTGGTCCATGCCTTTCCAATCGGGCCGAAGCGGGTATAGAAGAGGTCGACCCGCACGTGGCCCTCTTCGACGAGGCTGTATGCGCTGGCGAGGAGGAAGAGGGAGGCGTACCAGAACCGGACGAGGTCACCCATGAACGCCTGTTCGTACGAGAAGATGAAGCGGGTGATCACGATGAGGAACTCGGCCAGCACGATGAGGAGCGCGAGCCAGATCACCGAGAGCGAACGGGCAATGAGCGAGATGACGCAGGCGGCGCCGATCAGGGGGACGTGAATGTACTGCCCGCGGAACCTCGAGAGCCCGAGCTTCGTGGTGAGCTCCTTTCCCACCAGGGCGGGAAGGAACTCCTCCACTCGCAGGAACGAGATGATCGCGTCGGCGAGGCCGACGAGGAACACCGACCAGAACCCGACGCGGACAATCCAGGCCGCGAGTGCGGACCAGACCGCGGCGTCGGCCTCGAGGGTTCGACCCCGACCCCGCCCGACCCACACGACGACGCCGGCGATCGGGCCCACGTAGAGGAGAAGCTGGATCCACCCCCGTGCCGCCGCGCTCCCGTCGAGCGGGTTCGCCGGGGTGTCCGGCCCAAGCAGTCCGAGATGCGAGAAGAGGGCCGGGACACCCGGCCAGCCCGCGACGAACGTCAGAGCGAAATTGAACAGGAACGCGACCGTGATGCACACGACCGCGCCCGCGAAAATGCGGGACAGGTGGTCGGGCGTGACCGCGTGTGCGGTGGTGGCGGGAGGCATCGATTGGAGGACGCGGCGGCGGCGGCCGCCGCGTCCCCGGGGTCAACCGTCGTGGATGCCGATCAGATTCCGAGCACGCGGTTGCGCTGGATCGCGTACTCGCCGTCCGCGATCGTCAGCCAGGATCCGACGGTCCGGAGCGCCTGCCGGTAGCTGTCGTCGATCCGTCGGGCAAGGTCGCTGTGCGCACGCGTCTCCTCGAAGACCTCCTCCGCCGCCTCGCCGAACGCGTCGGCCACGTCGTCGCTGAACTTGCGAAGCTCGACGCCCTGCTCGTTGACGAGCTTGGCGAGGAACTCGCCGTTCTTCGCGTTGTACTCCGAGTACATGAGCTCGTGGAGAACGGTCGCCGCCGCCTCGATGATGAGCTGGTCGGCCTTTGGAAGGCCCTCCCACCAGGACTTGTTGACGCCGAGGCTGACGATCGTGCCCGGCTCGTGCATCCCCGGGTAATAGTAGAACTTCGCCGCCTCGTAGAACTTGAGGAAGCTGTCGTTCCACGGCCCGACCCACTCGGTGCCGTCGATCGCGCCGGAGACCAGGTTCTCGTAGATCTGGCCGCCGGGGAGCGACACCGGGGAGGCGCCGAGCTTCGCGAGGACGTCGCCGCCGAGGCCGGGCATCCGGAACTTGAGGCCCTTGAAGTCGTCCGCGGAGTGGATCTCCTTCTTGAACCAGCCGCCCATCTGCACCCCGCCGTTTCCGGCCATGAGGCCCTTGACTCCGAACTCGGCCCCGAGCTCGTCCCACAGCGCCTGCCCGCCCATCCAGCGGATCCACGCCGACGACTCGACCGCGATCATGCCGAACGGGACGGAGGCGAAGTAGGAGAAGGCGGGGTGCTTGCCCTTCCAGTAGTACTCGGCGCCGTGGTAGATGTGGGCGTTGCCGGAGGCGACCGCATCGAACGAGTCGAACGCCCCTACCCGCTCGCCGGCCGCAAAGTACTGGACCTGCAGGCGGCCGTCGGTCATGTCGGTGAGGTGCTGGGCGAAGCGTTGCGCGCCGGTGCCGAGGCCCGGAAAGTCCCGCGGCCACGTGGTGACCATCACGATCTCCTGGCGGCTCTGCGTAATGGCCGGGGCGGCAACGGTGGCCCCCGCGACGCCGGCGGCGCCCACCGCCGCGTTCTTCATGAAGCTCCGGCGCTTCATCGTGGTGCCTTCTTGCTTGGGGGTGGTGGTCATACCTGTCTCCTCGATTGGTTTCACGGTCTGTCGCGGGAGGAACCTTCGGTCGGTGCGGGACCCACGCGCACCCGCCGTTCGCGGCAGGCCCGGTGCGGTCCCGCGCCGGCCGGCGTTCGTGCGACCCGCCGGCACGGTGTCGCCATCGCACCATTCTTCGCCGAACCCGAAACGAAAATCAACCGTCCGGCGTGCCTTACAATCGCCCGTCCAACATTGACTCGACCGCCCGCGCGCGTTTTGCCGGATGGCACCGGGCGCCTCGGGCAGGGGACGATTCACCATGGCGCTCCTCATCACCGGCGAGTGCATCAACTGCGACGTTTGCGAGCCCGAGTGCCCCAACGGGGCGATCTCGATGGGCGAGGAGATCTACGTCATCGATCCCGCGCTCTGCACCGAGTGCGCCGGGCACTTCGAGACGTCGCAGTGCGTGGAGGTGTGCCCGGTCGAGTGCATCATCACCGATCCGGACCGGGTGGAGACCCGCGACGTGCTGCTCGCCCGCTATCGGCATCTCGTCGCGGGAACCTGACGCGCCCCCGCGGCGCGCCGCCGCTGATGCCCTTGGAGCAGACCGCCCGTGACCCGCCGCGCGTTGCGCGGCATCGAAGCGTCGCTCAGGGAGGAGCGCGCGGGGACTGTTCCGGAGGCCGGCGCACCCTCTCGCGTCCGCGCACGATCTCACGGTGCCACACATAGAGGCCGGCGCCGATGAGCACCGCGGTGCCGGCCACCGTGGCGAGGTCCGGAAAAGTGCCGAAGACGGTCGCGCCGATGAGCACCGCCCAAATCATGCTGCTGTAGGCAAATGGCGCGAGCAGCGAGGGCGGCGCGAACATGAAGGCCCGGATGGTGAGGTACTGCCCGAGCGCATAGCCCAGCCCGATCCCGATCAACAAGAGCCAGTCCGTGTCGCCCGGCGTTCGCCACGACATCCAGGCCAGGGGTCCGTTCACCAGCCATCCCACCACACTCGAGTAGAACAGAACGGTCAGGGGCGCTTCGCTCAAACGCATCAGGCGGGTGACAATGAGGACCATCGACCAGCAAAGGGCGGCGAGCACCGGCAGAAGCATCACCCACACGAAACCGGCGCCGACCGGCCGGAGGATGACGAGCACGCCGAGGAATCCGACCCCGACCGCGGCCCAGCGCCGCACCCCGACCCGTTCGCGGAGCACCGGGATCGAAAGGGCAGTCACGAAGAGCGGCGCTACGTAGGTGAGCGCGGTACACAGCTCGAGGGGAAGCCTCCCGAGGGCGGACACGAAGAGCAGCCCGGCTCCGAGCAGAAGCAGACCCCGAAAGACATGCAGGAAAGGCCGTCGAGTGCGCAGGCGACGGCGCCCGCCCGCCCGCCACACCAGCGGAATCAGAATGGCGAGCACCATCCCGTCTCTGATCCACAGGATCTGCTGGGCGCTCATGCCCGCCGAGAGGTACTTGGTGGCACCGTTGGCGGCCATGGAGCAAAGTGCCGCGCTCAGCACCAGGCCGACCGCGAGCAGAGTGCGGTCGGCGCCTCCGTCCGTCTGACCGGCGCGCCCCCGCGCGAGCCTGAGCATGCATTCACCCGAATCTGCAGCGACTCGCGATTATCGGGGCTTGGGCGCGCGATCATCGCGATTTCCGGCTCACATTATTTGAGACCGAAATTCGGCTTCGGCTCGGAACTAATGCGAATGGGCTCGGATTGTGTGCGACGGGCCCAAGTTGCTGAGACTGGGCGGCAGGTCGTGCGAACGACGTTCATGATCTACCGGGTTCATGAACAAGACGTATCAGTCGTGGACGCAGGACCAAGCATATCTGCTCCTCCCGTCGCTGCGTGACTGGCTCCCGGAGGATCACTTGGCGTGGTTCGTTCTGGCGGTGGTCTCGCAGCTGGACCTGAGCGCGATCGAGAGAGCGATTCAGTCGAAGGGCTCGCGAGGCCAGCATCCCCGGGCCGCACCCGAGAGCCGGCGGAGAGGGGTGTATATCGTTCGCACGACCCGCCGCCTCGCCGGAATAATGTAAGGTTACGCTTCCCGCGTTCAGCCACTGGCTAGTATTGAGTCTCGTGATGTTGTGTACTGTTCGGGGCGTGCTGTTCGTGTTGACCCTCGGTCTTTTGCCCCTCCCCCAAGCCTTTGCGGCCGAGCCACCTGCTCGCCCTGGCTCCCGTGCCGAGTTCGAGCTGCTCGGGGCGCTCGGTGCGGCCGCAGCCTGCTCGGAACGAATGGGCTCAGGGACGGTCGAATGGGTTCCCGCTTGCATCGATCCGATATGGAATATCGCAGATGTATCCGGGGACAGTGCACTCAGCCCGGCGGAGATTGTGCGTTTCCTCCGCGTCTTCGGCGCATTTCTTGGCGAGAGCGAAGCAGAGGACGGCGTGAGCGGACCCGATCTGATCGCGATTGGTGTATTGGCAGGTCCCGTGCTGTCGGGGATATTGATGGCGAATCTTGACTACGACGCAAGTGGCCTGATCGAGCGGTCGGAACTGGACTCCTTCGTGGTGTCGGAGGTGGCGGGGTTAGACTGGAAGGGGTGGGTCAACGGCCTTCCAAAGCGGTTGGGTGCGCTCGACGGTCTTGTGCCCAAAGGTCTGGATCCGCGTGAGCGCTCGTCGCCCTAGAAGGCTCTGTTGCAAACGCTGCGAACGGACGAGTGTAGCCAGACGGTGTCGGGTTCAGATTCAGGTCACGATTGTGCATGGGCCAGATGGTTCTGGAGCAATGCCACAGCCACGGTCAGCGCGCACGGACCAACGCCGAAGGCGCGCTCGACGAGCTTGGCTTCGCCGACGATGCCCCCTTCGAGGGCGAACGCCCCAGCCTGACCCTTGCGCAACGCGCGCATCACCTCGAAGCCCTTGATCGTGGCGTAGGCCGTCTTCAGCGTCTTGAATCCGCGCACCGGTCCGATCAACAGCTTGAGCTTGCCGTGGTCGGCTTCGACCACGTTGTTGAGGTATTTCACCTGGCGGTGCCTCGTGTGGGGCGGACATCGCCCCTCGGCCTTGAGCTGCGCGATGGCCGCGGCGTA